>CAYPEK010000085.1:0-19110 GCA_964409645.1 uncultured bacterium
TCGCTGCTGGCGCCGCCGCCGCCGCTTGAGCCGCCGTCGAAGCTGTCGCTCGAATCGCTTGAACTCGAACTGTCGTACGAACTGCCATCAGAAACGTTGTTTATCGGTGTATCGGAAATAAAACTCTGTCCTTTTTTGCGCGAAAATATCACGACGATAAATATCACTATAAAAGCAAAAACAAGCAGCATCGTCTTTCCGGTTTCGCCGAGGCCGCCTTTGTCGGATGTTCTCCGCACGCTCTGATTCGCCGCCGGGGCGACAGGCGCGGTTCCCGACATTCCGATGTCGGCGGGGCTGACGTTGTACTCTTCGGCGACTACCGCGATTATCGCTTCCACACCCGCGATCACTCCGCCGTCGATGTCGCCTTCTTTGAATTTCGGCCTTACTAAATCCGTCAGAATCTCGCCGGCCTTTGCGTCAGGCAAAGCGCCTTCCAGTCCGTAGCCGACTTCGATTTTCATTTTCCGGTCTTTTAATGCAATGACGAAAAGAACTCCGTTATCTTTTCCCTTCGTGCCGACTTTCCACTTCTCGAACAGCTTCACGGCGTAATTGTCTATGGATTCGCCGCCGATAGTATTTACGACGGCAAGCGCTACCTGCGCGGTTGTTTTTTCGTGGAGCGCCCGCAGAATAGGTATGAGTTGTTGTTTCGTTTCCTCCTTGAGCGTTCCCGTGGTGTCTGTTATGTACCCTGTGGCCTCCGGGTACAATGTCGAAGCATCGGTCCTTAAAGAAAAACACACAAATGCGAACAGGCATATAACCAATGAGATTGATATTTTTCTCATAACACGCGCCGCCTCCCGTCAATCGTTATAATGTTGTTATTCGTCAAATCCATTTCAGAATGACGCCGAATATAATCAGGCTGGAAATTACGACGGTGTAGATTGTTCCTACGACTGCTATTTTGCTCTTTACCGTCTTGAGATCGTAAACGTAGTATGAAACGAGGAAGAAAGGCATGTAACCGATGATGAAAACCAGCCACGGAACACGGATGCTCCACCAAGGGTAATCCCATGTGAGTCTGCCGGCGGCGTTGAGCACGCACTCCACGAACACGCAGAAGACGGACCCCAAGACGGCGAAAAACAGGCGGTTGGGAATGCCGAGCACTTTCGCCTTTTTGTCCATAATCAGCATCTTCGTCATAGCGATACCGGCGATTGAAAACATGAAGCATATTTCGATGTTCAGTCCGATTAGGATGAGAAAAGCGGTTTTGCCGGGAGCGCCCCACACGGGAGCGTGGTTCGTGAAGTGGAACACGAGCGCATTCCAGATTTCGTTAAACCAGTCCATGCCCCAGAAAGCAAGCCCGGCGAAGACCGTGTTCCAGTTTTTCTTCTCGATTTCGTTCGAATAAACAAATATCGCGATCGCGAGCAGCGGTATGACGTACCACTGGAACTGCGACGGATCGCGCAGTATTTTAAGCGCTTCACCCGCTGATTCGGTCGGCAAGAGGCGACTCCCCTTCCATTTTGTCAGACACTTCTCGCAACTCTTATTTTGAGGTCTGAAACCGGATATGACGAACAGGGATGGAACCATCCGAATTTCCTGTCGGCGAGCCTTCTCCCGTCGTTCTCGGGACTGACGAAAACATCTCCGGAAAGAAGCATGGAACGGCAGAACCCGCACTCGCCCGACCTGCACTGCGACGGAGGCGCGATTCCGGCCCGTTCGAGAGAAACAACCACCGTCTCAGTCGCTTTCGCGGGAACCTTTTTCTCTTCCTCGCCGATCAGCACCGTGATTTCAAATTCCTTATCCGCAAGTTCCTTCGGATAATTCGGATACGTGAGAACATTCTCGGCCTCGCCGAACGCCTCTCTGTGCAACCGCCTCCGCGGGATGTTCAAACCTTTAAGCTCCTCATCGAGGAAGTTGTACATCACCTGTGGGCCGCAGATAAAAATCGTCTTGCCTTCCACGCCGCCGCCCAAATTCATAACGCATTCGGATGTAAGGAGGCCTGTCGGGCCGCTCCACGACTCATCCGGTTCGCTGCACACGAAATTCACTTTGAGCTTGTCCGGGTGTTGTCGTTCGAGTTCGAGCATTTCATCTTTATAAATGATGTCGTCGGCTTTTCGCGTTCCGTAAAGGAGCGTGAAATGCACGTCGAGGTTGTTGTCGATTATTTCGCGGATCATCGACCGGAACGGGGTTACGCCACAACCGCCGCCGATTCCGAGTATTGCCCTGCTGTCCCGCAGAGAATCGATATAGAAGTTTCCGCACGGGCCGGAAGTTTCGACCGCCGTGCCTTCCTTCCAGTTGTCCCAGATGTACTGCGTTGCAAAGCCGCCGTCTTTTTTGCGTATTGTCAGCTCGATGAAGCCGCCTTTGAGCGCGTCTGTCGGAGATGATGCGACTGAATACGGGCGCGTCACGCCGACGCCGTCTATGTCGAGCTTAACGCTGACGTACTGCCCCGCTCTGAAAGCGGGCAGCGATTTCGTGGTCGATCCCTCCGCCGGGACGAGTCTGAATGTCTTTGTCGATACGGTCTCATCCTTGACCTCTTTGACGACGAGGTGCAGTTTCGACGGATGAATGCTTCGCGCGAGATCGTTGATCGGGTCGGAAGTGATCGGCTCGTGGAGCGCCGCCTCGATTTTCTTCTTCCGCTCGGGAAGCATGTAAAACGGGGTGAGCAGGTCTATGACTTCGCCTTTTACGTTAACTTTTGCCATGTTATTTCACCCCCTGATTGAGAGCCGCGAGTCCCGCGGCGCGCCCCGAAATCAGCGAACTGCTGTAACCGTGCGCGAACTGGCCGTATCCGCCGGCGAATATCAGTCCTTTGTGGTATGACTCATCTTTTAATGAAAGCACTCTCGGGATAATTGAATCCCACGGTTCGGGTTCGTACCCGTAAATTCCTCCGTTGTACGACCTCGTGTACCTCGCGAAAGTCACGGGCGTCGCAACTTCGATCTCTTCGATGTGATCCCGGATGCCGACATTCAGCCCGTTCTCGAACTGCGATATCATCCCATCGGCGATTGAGTTCTTCAAATTGACGTAATCTTTCGGCTCGACCGAATACCACGCTTCCGGCCTATAGAGGGTCGTCATCGAAACGATTGATGTGCCGGGCGGAGAGCAGTACGGATTGGCGTTGTTCAGGCAGATCGTAGCCTGCATGTTCGTGAGCGCCGCCTTTTCTGTCGAGAAGTAAATGTCATCGGTGTCCATGTTGTTCGAAATAAAATAACCGTAATCGGTGAGGCCGAGTTCCTCCGGCGACGCATCGAGTCCGAGATATACGACGAACGCGCTCGGGCCGTGCTTGCGGGCGTTGACGGTTTTGTACGCCGCGGCGGGCACTTCGCCTTCGGGGGTGATGAGCTTGTTGTAAACGAGAGTCGGCGATGCGTTTGAGACGACCGTGTTTGTTTTGATGACATCGCCGGCGGAAGTTACGACGCCGGTTACCGTTCGGTTCTCGACGAGAATGCGCTCGACGCGCGTGTTGTACTCGACGCGGCCGCCAAGTTCGAGAATACGCGCCTCCATTGCGCTGGCGAGTTCGTGCGATCTCATTCGCGGTATGTACGCGCCGTAATCGAGGTAGTCGATTACCATCGCGGCCCAAAGTGTGAATGAAAGCCTGCTCATCGGAATTCCGAGGTAGCACCAGTACGGCGAAAGAATCTTCACCGCGTTCTTAGGGACATCCATTGTCTTAATAACTTCATCCACGGTGTAGGAAACGGTCTTGAGGAAATTCGCCAGCTTTTGCGGCATCGAGACGGCTTCCTTCAGTGAACCCGGAATATCCTGAATGATATCCGCAAGCCTTTTAGCATCGAGTTTCCGGCTTATCTTTCCGATGAAACCGAGCGCCTCTGTAACATCCCTGCACAGACCGATGTATTCTTTCAAAGCGGCGCGGCTGCCGGGAACCGCTCTCTCGATCGCCTCGATGTAGGCGTCTTCACCGAACGGAAGTCGCACGTCGATTTTGTCATCCGTCAAAACAAGCCTGTACGCCTCGGGGACCGGCATCCAGTCGATGTCCACCTTCGCCTCGTCCTCGAGGAATGAGCGGACGTTTCCCTTTCGTGACGGAGACCCGATCGACGACAGTTCATGAAGGGATGCCTCGAACTCGAAACGGCCGCGAACGAAGCTGGTTGCAAAACCACCCGGCAGGTTATGCTGTTCGAGCAGCAGAGGCTTCGCGCCCTTCACGGCAAGCATGAGCGCTGCCGCGAGACCGCCGTTGCCGGCGCCGATCACTACCGCATCGTAAGATTCATTTAACTTCGGAATCGCTCTTTCCGCTGACATAAGCGACCCTCCCCCGTTTCATTTGATAAAGCAGAAAAAACACACGCAGGTATATTACAACAAATGAGCGGATTTGGCTAATGAGTTTATCGTGAGTGCCGGCGATATGAAAGTGGGGTCAATAGTTATGCTTTCCCGGTTCAGCAGCGTTGTTTGTTTTTTCTACTTAAAACGTAAAATGGGACAGGCACCTCACAACATGCGTTGTCTGACCCGCTCACTTTCAAAATGACCGATTGCCGTATGAGGAAAACTGATTTGCAATAACATTGATACAGGGCGGCGATGTGGTATAATCAAAATAACAATCCGGGCCGCAAGGCTCGCTTTTCATAGCGAACCGCGGCACGGAAATTCTATATTAACGGGGTTTGGTGTTATGGAAAAAGCAGACCTAAATTTCTCAGAGTTGCCGTTCGGATACGTGAAAACGGACAAGAATTACCGCTGCGTATTCAATGACGGCGCATGGGGCAAACCGGAACTGAGCGAATCCGAGGAAATCACCCTCCACATCGCTTCCGAATGCCTCCACTACGGACAGCTCATTTTTGAAGGGCTGAAAGTATATGAAAGACCGGACGGAAAGGCCCAGACTTTCCGCGCGGACGAGAACGCAAAACGCATGATTCGCTCGGCGGAAAACCTGCTAATGCCGCCTGTGGCTGTAGATATGTTTGTCGAGGCTGTAAACATGGTCGTAAACGCCAACCGGAGGTTCATTCCGCCGTACGGGTCAGGCGCGACAATGTATGTAAGGCCATATATGATGGGAACAAGCATAACAGTAGGTGTCAACCCCGCCACCGAGTATCTGTTTGCTATGTTTGCAACGCCCGTGGGACCGTATTACAAGGGCAGCGGGCTTTCATGCGTAAAGCTGGTTGTAGAGGAAAACATCGACCGCGCGGCGCCGCTCGGCATCGGCAATATCAAAGCAGCGGCGAACTATGCCGCCGGTCTGAGGGCGACGATTCCTGCCAAGAAAAAGGGATTCAACGAGGTTTTGTATCTCGATGCGAAGCACAAAAAGTACCTCGACGAATCCGGTTCGTCCAATTTCTTCGGGATCACGAAGGACAACAAGTACGTGACACCGGCTTCGGAATCGATTCTTCCGAGCATCACGAACATGAGCATCAAACAGATCGCGCGGGACGAAGGCATGATAGTAGAAGAGAGAAATATCGACGTTGAAGAAATTTTCGATTTCGTCGAAGCGGGCTGCGTGGGAACGGCGGCTGTGATCTCGCCTGTCGGCTCGATCACATATCGGGACAAAGTCGCGAAACTCGGCGACGGCGAGCATCCGGGACCGGTCTGTCAGAAGCTGTACAGCAAGTTGTTCGGAATTCAGACGGGCGATCTGCCCGATCCTTACGGCTGGACGAGCATCGTTCCGGAATGATATTTGAGAATTAACAAAAAGGACGGTCGTTTATCAAACGTCCGTCCTTTTTTTATTTCCGATTAATTAATGAATCCGGTCAGATATCGCCGGCGTCCTTGAGAACCAACTTATATCCTTTGCCGTTGAGGATGCTCTTGTCCACGACTTCGACCTTGCCGTTTTCCGGCAGCACGAATTTCATCTTCGTGTTGGGCCTGATGTCCTTTTCGATATCGATGCCGGGCATGACGTATATGAGTTCCATTCCGCGATTTGTAAGCTGGAACACGCCGACCGTTGAAACATAGAATACCTTCTGTCCGCGTTTCAGAGCTTCCGCGCCGCTGAATGTAATCTCGTCAACCTTATCAACATACTTCGCGATACCCGGTTTAACAATCTTCATCTCGTCGTTGACGATTGAGTATTCAGCTTTCGCCATGAAAGCGCCTACGAAAATGACTATCTTTGCGGCTGTGGAGAAATCGATGAAACCACCCGGGCCGACGTAATTGATCGCGCCCTCGCCGCGCTTCGATACGTTTACATTACCAAGACTGTCCGACTGCAGAGTGCCGAGCACCGTCACATCGAGAATTTCGTAGCACTTTCTGAACGTCTCGGGAGCAGATATAAGTTTTTTCGGATTGACTTCGGCACCGAAGAACACGCCCGGAGTCGGCACGCCGCCCCATGCTCCGCTCTCGGTTATGAACGTGACTTCATCGAGCAGACCGCCTTCGTAGATCAGACGGCTGACTTCTTCGGGAAGTCCGATTCCGATATTGATGTACATGTGCTTGTGGCCGAACTTGGAAAAAATCGAGCCCGCGAGTCTGCCGACAGCGTTGTCGATCGGCGTGCGGCGCGGAGTGATTCCGAGAATCTGGTTGATATATCGGGTTCTCGATATGCCTTCTTCGATTGTGAAATTGCTGTTTGTCGTTAGAAACGACCAGTATTTACGATGAGGAACCGAGCCTGTCTGCTCGGTTCCCGGATAACAAGCGATACCGCTTACGATATCCGCCGGCAGGAAAACATCGTCGTAGCCTTCTTCCACGAGTTTTCCGACCGTAACGAGCACAACGCCTTTATTCTTGTGCACCGCAAGCGCGATCTCTTTGCTCTCCGCAACAAGAGCCGCGTTTTTAACATAAATATTGCCTTTGCGGTCCGCGGCCGGAGCGTTGAACACCGCGGTGGTCACCGGCGGCATGTGGTAGCGCAACATGTCGTTTTCGACCGTTACAAGCTGCTCGCCGTTCGGATCGAGAACTGAAGACCCGGTTCCGAACCGCGGGTCAACGAACGTGCCGACGCCCGTTCTAGTGAGTATCGAATACTCGCCCTTAATCTGTGCTTCGATGAGAAACGTGACTTCGCCCTGCGGTATGATCTGAACTTCCATCAATCCCTGCTGCGCAAGATTGAGGAAAGATTTATATGTCTCCGTATGTCCAACTATAAATCTGGTGACGAGACCGGGTTGGCCAAGTTCTTCGAGCGTGCCCGGCGCTTTTCCTCGGCCGCCCTGCCCGCCTGTATTAATAACAGTGCAGCCTTTCGGATGGCCAGTGGCTTCGTAAACCTCACGAATGGCCCAGTACAATACCGACGGTCTCATGTTGCCGCCCATGCCGGCAGTCGTGATGACGGCGCCGTCAGGTATCATGGCAGCGCAATCCCACGGCGATTTGAACTTTGGGTTCTCCGGAACCGGGCTGGGATATTTTGTGTTTCTTTTATTCCAAGTAAGAACCCATTTATAAACATGTTGACGCAGATACAGTTTTGTAAGTAAGTTCATAGCGACAGTCCGTTCTAAGCAAAAAAATTTTGGGTCATTCTATATCAAAAATACTTTTTTTGTAAAGGAAATTTAAAAAATACGCTTTGTATTCAGGAAAATTTTGAAATTTTTCAAATTATATTACAAAAAAAACACAAACATTTTCAAGTAATTTTCCTGTTGATGTATTATTTATTTAATTTTATAATCTTCTTGTTTTGACGGAGTCGTTAATTTGTTATAGTGAGAGGAAATATTTTAACCGGTATTATACGAACAATGACATCTAATCAATTTCTATCACATCTCATCGAAAAACAGCGACTCACACCCGACACTGTTAAGAACATAGTTTTTTCCGATGCATATCGAACAAAAATAGAGAACTCTGAGGACGGGTGTCAGATGGTGTGCAGGCTCCTGATCGATTCCGGCCTCATGAAAAAAGATGAAGTTGAAAATGAGATCGTTGAATTAAAAACCAAAAGCGACCTCGATGTTGAAGAAACAGGAGCTCTTGAGAAACTAAATGTAATGGTAGTTTATTCCGATGAAAATTTCGGAATGGCTGTCAAAGAGACCTTACAGGAACAAGGCCATTCAGTAATCGAATGCCGTGATGCAATCGAGGCGGGAAGCGAGATAGAGCGGTCCCCTTGCGACCTTCTAATTGCTGAATACGAGTTAACAGCCGTTGACGGTGCGGAACTCGCATCGATGCTGCTTCAAAACGATCGAAGATTGAACGCCGTGGTACTGGCAAACGATCCCGATAAATTAAAACTGGATTCTCATCTGTATATCGAATCGCGCTTTTTACTTGCCAAGAAGGACGACTCACTGAAAGAACTTTTGTCATTCATCAAGTCGATCTCCTTTAAAAAAACAGGTTTGGTTAAAGTAATCTCTGACACAGCAACTGGGCCAGCAAGAGTTATATATTCGGATACGCGCCTCAAAGACTGGCTGGATGAGATAGAGGTCGAATATTCGAAAGACGGCGTGATGCTTTTTATCGACCCGGCGAAGGTGCCGCGCATACCCGACAGGCATAAGCTCACAAAATCCGAAATCGAACTCTACAATACTTTCTATCATTCAGTTCAAAATCATCTCCGCAAGATGAGAATCGAGCAGTTGGATATCAAGACGATCGAACTGGCTGTTTGGTATCCGTGGCGTGCGCCGATCAAGATAGCCCCCGTTCAGGACCCAACCCGCGACGCCACCGCTTACGTTTATATTTCAGAAGATGGGAAACGCGTGCTTGTGGATTATAAGCCGCCGACAGGCAAAGGAAACCATGTCAAGCGCGAATCGCTGAGGCGCGAAATAAACAGAAACGCGGCAGAGTTTTACGTTATGGAGGAAGCGATTGATCGCTTATACGCAATCAGAGAGCCTGTGCGCGGAATGCCTCTTGCGGAATGCCGCGACGCAACCGCCGATATTTTTATTTCAAAAGACGGATTGGAAGCGACTCTTACTCTCCAGAGGCCGTACGGCGGCAAACCGATCGATATCAAAGATGTGATAAATAAAATAAACGATTTGAAAATCACTAAAGGTCTGAAAACGGATATTCTCAAGGAAGTGTGTTTCTCCGGTTTGTGGGATCGCGAAGTCGTAATTGCGAGAGGCATTCCTTCCGTTAATGGCGAAAACGGAAAGATACGCTATGTCGCGGAGGAGAAGTTTGCAGAACAGAAGAAAAATGAAGGACTTGTCGATCATCGCATCGTGCGCAGAATGAACAACGTATCGGCCGGCGAAACAATTCTTTCCATCGAACCGCCCTCGGAAGGCAAACCCGGCGTAAACGTGCATGGAGAAATCATTCCCGCGAAAGCAGGTGTTCCCGTTAAGTATGCAACAGGAGTTAAATCCGTTAAGGATTCCGTGGATTTTGCCATTGGCGATAACGTCGAACTCGTGATGGATAACAAGTTTGTAGTATCGAAAATCGACGGCATGCTGCAAAAGAGAGGAAAGCTCATAAGCGTTGTGCCCGTTTATGAGATTAAAGGCAATGTTGATTACTCGGTCGGAAACGTCGATATCAAGGGCGCTGTAATCATTCATGGAAGTGTATTGAGCAAATTCGAAGTCCATGCCACCGGCGATGTGTATATATTGGGTTCCGTTGAGGACGCAATCGTCACAAGCGGCGGGTCAGTTTTCGTGGAAGAAGGCATATACGGCCATGAGAAAGGGATCGTGCTTGCGAACGCAAATGTCGAGTCGCGGACTGTCGAGCAGGCCAACGTGTTCGCGAGAGGAAGCGTAAAAGTACAATCCAATATTTCGCATTCTCAGGTTGTCGCAAATGAAACGATAGACGTTATCGGCCAGAAAGGGTTCGTGGTTGGCGGATCGCTGAGAGCAGGCCTCAGTATTGCCGTGCCAAGGCTCGGCGGACCGTCACATACGGTAACGTTCGTGGAGGTTGGTTCGAGCATAAATATCGAAGAGGACCTCGAAAAGCTGCGAGAAACCATGCTGAGAAAAATAATCATATACGATTTGCAGTCGAGATCGGGCACATCTTCGCTTCAGCAAAAGGATTCAGGTGAAAAATCGGATGCCGCCGAATCCGACTCTGATAAAAAAGAGGAAGAAGACAAAAAGAAGTACGGAGGCGCCCGCGTTAAACAATACGACCGTTATTTTCTCGACTGGATCGAGAAGTATGTTAAAGAAAACAAAGGGAAACGCGCCGGCTACAAGCCCGGAGATAACATCGGCAGAAACCGCATTATCACCGAGCAGCACATGTACCCCGGCGTTCAGATGAAAATAAGAACCCTTAATTTTAACGTGACAAACGAATACGCCGGCAAACGCATATTCTCCATTTCAGGGGATAAAATATCCGAGTCTGTCTGAATTACATTGCAATATCCACAATCTCTATTTCCCGGTAAAACATTAGTGCGGCACTCATACTTTAAAATTCATCCTCACCGGAGAATAAAAGGCAGCCATTCTGTGGCAGTTTAATATATCTATTCGTACTCCTTCAATATGCTTAATTTCTGCCAGCAAATAGTGAATTCCCAAGCACTTCTTTGACAGCTTATTGCCTGCTCGTTTATATTACTCCGTATATGATAGGAGGTCGTTATGGAACTTCTTCTCGGTATAGATATCGGAACCACTGGACTTAAAGCGCTGCTCATCGATAAAAAAGGCCGTGTCGTCGGCTCTTCTCGAGAGGAGTATCCGCTTTCGACGCCAAAACCGGGCTGGGCGGAACAACCGGCTCAAGACTGGTGGAAGGCAACGATAAAAGCCGTAAAACGGCTTACTTCAAGTATGAATAATCCGACGGATATCGTTGCCGTCGGCCTTTCGGGGCAGATGCACGGACTCGTTCCGCTCGATACTTCCGACACACCGCTGCGGCCGGCAATCCTCTGGTGCGACCAGCGCCCGATCAAGGAATGTGAAATCATCGAATCAAAACTCGGCGCACGCCTCGTTAAAACCGTTTCAAACCCCGCGCTTACTGGTTTCACTCTGCCGAAAATTCTATGGCTGAAACGCAACGAGCCGTCTCTCTATAAGAAGATGTCTTATTTCTTGCTGCCCAAGGACTACGTCAGATTCAAATTGACCGGCGAGCGCGCAATGGACATTTCCGATGCTGCCGGAACCGTAATGCTAAATGTCGCCAAAGGAAATTGGGCGACGGACATGATCGGCGAACTCGGAATAAAGAAAAGTATTCTTCCGCGTATTGTGGGATCGGCTGAGGTGGCCGGACATATAACTCGCGAGGTTTCACGCCTCACCGGTCTAAAAGAAGGCATTCCTGTAGTCGGCGGAGGAGCGGACAACACGTGCGCGGCGGTTGGAACCGGTATAGTTCAGCCCGGCCGGATATCATCCAGTATAGGTTCCTCAGGAGTTATTTTTGCTCATTCGGACAAGCATTATGTCGATCCGAAAACACGAGTGCATACTTTCAACCATTCGGTTCCCGGCAAGTTTTACCTGATGGGGGTTATGCTCTCGGCGGGACTCTCTTTCAAATGGTTCAGAGATACGTTCGGGAAAGATGAAATTGCCTCCGAGAAAGCCGGTAAGGGAGATGCGTACGAAATTCTGAGCCGCGGAGCCGCAAAAGCACCGGCGGGATGCGAGGGACTTTTGTTCCTTCCGTATCTGAACGGGGAGCGCACCCCGCACAAAGACCCGTATGCGCGCGGCGTTCTTTTCGGCATATCGCCTCGCCACACACGCGAGCATGTTGTGAGAGCGGTTATGGAGGGCATTGTTTACGGGCTCAAGGATTCGCTCGACATTATCGAATCGCTCGGAGTGCAGGTCAGCGAGGTGAGAGCAACGGGCGGCGGCGGTAAAAATGCTTTCTGGAGACAGATGCAGGCGGACGTGTTCGGCAAGCCAGTCGTCACCGTTAATAACGACGAGGGACCGGCATACGGCGCGGCGCTTCTCGCGGGTGTAGGCGCAGGGGTATTCTCAGGCGTCGCCGAAGCGGCGGAGTCCACGGTTAGGATCACCACAACAACTAAACCTAATCAGGCGATGACAAAGAAATATGCGGAATCGCACGAAAGATTTAAAAGCCTTTACGCATCGCTGAAAGACGATTTCAAAAAGATTAAATACTGATAAATTCGAGGTTTGCTTCATGAAGAAATCAAATGTTGTGCTTTGCGCGACAGCGATCGTTCTCTTATCGGCATTTATATTTGCCGCACAATCGTCAGCGGAAGAATGGACTCCTGTTAAGGGTAAGATCATGACGAGGTGGGCGAAAGAAGTATCGCCTGATAATGCGCTGGTCGAATATCCGCGCCCGATGATGGTGAGGAAAGAATGGATGAACCTGAACGGGTTGTGGGACTATGCGGTACGCGCGAGGACGGAAGGCCGCCCGATGCAATTCGACGGCAGGATACTCGTCCCCTTCCCTGTCGAATCGGCGCTTTCGGGAGTAGCAAAGCAGGTGGGCGATAAAAACGCACTATGGTATCATACGAAATTTAAAGTTCCCGAGTCATGGATGAAAGGCCGCGTGCTGTTGCACTTTGGCGCCTCGGATTGGGAAACCACTGTCTGGGTCAATAACCGTCTCGTCGGTACGCATCAGGGCGGTTACGATCCGTTTACGATGGATATTACGGACGCGCTGAACGGCACGAGCGGAAATCTGATCGTTCAGGTTTGGGACCCCATAGACGCCGGGTATCAGCCGAGAGGCAAGCAGGTTGCGCAACCGCAAGGGATCTGGTACACGTCCGTTACCGGCCTCTGGCAAACGGTTTGGATCGAGCCGGTCCCGCGTTCTTATATGGATTCGCTGAAGGTAGTTACCGACATCGATAATGAAAAATTGATTTTAGATGTATATGCCGGCGGCGGAGGTTGCGACGATGGATGCTCGATAGCGGTTTCCGTTAAAGACGGAGAAAAAGAATTCACCGGAGAATCAAACGTAAAGCAAGGTGTAGCCAGCGTTACTGTCAAAATCCCCGGCGCAAAATTGTGGACGCCGGATAATCCGTTTCTTTACAGCATGAACGTAAAACTAAAAAAATCCGGAGTTGCATCCGACTCGATAGACAGCTATTTCGGCATGAGAAAGATTGAAGTAAGCAAAGACGCCGAAGGAGCACTGCGGCTTTTCCTTAATAACAAGCCGCTTTTCCAGTACGGAACACTCGATCAGGGCTGGTGGCCGGATGGTTTATATACGGCGCCAACTGACGCCGCTCTGAGATACGACATCGAAATTCTGAAAAAGTTCGGTTTCAATATGCTCAGAAAACATGTAAAAGTCGAGCCGGACCGACTCTATTATTGGTGCGACAAGCTCGGGCTTCTCGTGTGGCAGGATATGCCGAGCGGAGACGCTTACATACACCCCAACGACGCCGATATTACGCGGACCGGACAGTCGGCGAGAAACTATGAGCACGAACTGAAAGCTATGATTGATTCGCTGAGGAATCATCCGAGCATAGTGATGTGGGTGCCGTTCAACGAGGGCTGGGGACAGTTCGACACGGCGCGAATTGTCGAATGGATAAAAGGTTACGACCCGACGAGGCTTGTGGACAACACGAGCGGCTGGGCGGATAGAGGCGTCGGCGATGTATGGGACGCGCATATTTACCCGGGGCCGGGCACACCCGGATCGGACGGCGTTCGCGCTCCCGTGCTTGGTGAATACGGCGGCCTAGGGCTGCCCATTCGCGGCCACACATGGCAAGATGAGAAGAACTGGGGTTATCGAAGCTATGTCAACCAGAAACAACTCACGGAGGCATACGTCGGCCTGACAAAGAATCTCAAATTCCTCGCATGGGACGGCCTCGGAGCCTCCGTTTACACGCAGACGTCGGATGTGGAAGTTGAAGTGAACGGCCTGATGTCTTACGACCGTGAAATAATTAAGGTTGACCCGTCGGCGGCAGCGGCGGCGGCGGCGGAACTTTTTAAACCGTATCCTAAGAACTACGTAATACTTGCCGATGCGAGAAAAGCCAACTCACAGTGGAAATACCGTTTCGCGCCTCCGTCCGGCAATTGGTCTTCGAAGGACTACGACGATTCGAAGTGGAAGTCGGGTGAAGGCGGATTCGGCGACGGCAAAACAAACAAATTCCCAACCGGAACAACATGGAGCGGAGACGGAATTTGGCTTCGCCGCACGTTTGAGCTTGAGGAAGGAAATTATTCGGATTTGCAGCTCTCGATAGGACGCATGCAGGATGCAAAGGTTTATATTAACGGAGTGCTCGCAGCCGATCTTAAAGGGAACGGAAACGGCTATGAATACGTCCCGATATCCGAAGAAGCTTTGAAAACAATAAAACCGGGATTAAACGTCCTCGCCGTCTCGGCAAGACAGACGGTGGGAAGTCACTACATAGACGCGGGACTCCTTCATATCGGGAACTAAGTTTTATGCTATACTTTATGTAAATCATTGCGAATCAGCCTGACTCCGCAAAGGAGGTCTATTATGAAAAACAGGCATAAACAGATCGCGGCAATCGTATTCGCTTTTGCTTTGCTGCTCGCCATGCAAACGACCCTTGACGCTGCTCCTAAGAAGAAAAAAGCAAAAAAGGAAGTGAAGAAAATGTCTTGGACGCTGAAAAGCAAATCTATAATTAACGGTGAAAGAATCCACGATAAGTTCACAGGTGTGGGCAAGGATGTTTCGCCTGAACTTGAATGGAACACCCCGCCGGCCGGAACGCAGGAACTCGTCCTTATCATGGACGATCCCGATGCGCCGGTTGGGTTATGGACTCACTGGATTTTATACGGGATGTCGCCTGAAAAAACTTCTCTGCCCGAAGGAGTTGAAAAGAAAATCGAAGTAAAAAGCATGGGAATTCTTCAGGGGATGAATACATGGCCAAGGGCCGGATACTGGGGGCCGATGCCGCCTCCGGGAAAAACACACAGGTATTTCTTTAAATTGTACGCGCTCGACAAAAAGACCGGCCTTCCTCCCGGCGCCGACAGGAAGCAGGTAGATGCCGCTGTTAAAGGACACGTTATCGCCGAAGCGCAGCTTATGGGAACTTACAGTCGATAGTGCCTCCGGCCCTAAAGTTGTGTTCGGCGCATCATGAGTGAAATGCTCGCCAAAGACAAAAAGACACGCGTGGTTTGGATAAATGTCGATGCATTGAGGCCGGACGTTTTTTTCGATTTATTCGATTGCGGCAAACTGCCTAACTTTGGAAAAACATTTCCGGTTTCGCAACGCACAGGTCTTGCGACAAGCGTGTTCCCGACGGTGACAATGACGTGTCAGGCGTCGCTCGCCACCGGAGCGCTTCCCGGCCGCCATTTGCTGATCGGCAATGGCTGGTACGACAGATACAGCAAAAGGCCGGCGTTCAGAGATTACACGGAACCAAAGTCCGCTCTTAATATCTACGGTTACGAGCCGTTCGGCCTGCCTACCGGAATTCTTCCTCGGCGTAAAGTCAGCCACCCTCTCGGCGACCGCGACATGAGCGGGGCAACTTCGACCCTGTACGAAGCCTTGAAAACAAGAACCGTTCGATCGGCCGTGGTTTTCAATCAGATAAGCCGCGGCGCAAACGAATGGGTTACCCCGCAAAGAAACGACATCATTCATTTCAGTCTCGCGCATAACAAAAAGCTGTCCTTTAAATCTTTCGAACGCGCGGTGGCGGACCGTACTTTGCACTTTATCAAAAACGCGAATCATCTGCACCGAGTGCTTCATTTCTATTTTCCCGGCGTTGACGGCTTTTCACATCGTTACGGCCCTGACGCGGAAAAAGAATTTTTAACGGGAACTCTCGACCCTATCATAGGCAAAATAAGAGACGCGCTGTCCGCAAGACACGATCTTGATGAGTTTTATTTTGTTCTGAGCGCCGATCACGGACAGACTAGAGTCACACCGGATAAAGCTCACAACGTAAAATCTGAATTTATTCGACGGCTGCTTGCTTCAATGGGACTTGATTTATACGTGCCCGGAGACTCCGCCGGGCCAAAACCAACCACAGCCGTTGCGTTAACGCAGGGAGGCTCCTTTTTCATTTACATTAAGAACAGAGAAACTCGCAACTGGTACGATCCTCCGAGATTCCGTCAGGACCTCGTGGATGTGGCCGCGGAAATTGCTTCCGCTTCACGCAAAGCGTACGGCCCCCTTCATCCCGGCTGGCTCGATATTGTTTTAATCAAAGATTACGAAAATGAGCGTTATGTCGTGCTTGACTCACGCAAAGTCTATGAAGCCGACTCTTATTTCAGCACTCCCGGACATAAACATAAATATCCCGACGGCGCAAGGCGAATTAAGGGGTTGTTTTCGAAGCGAAGCCCGGATTTGATCCTGCTGGCAAACTATAATCAGGGATTCTTTTTCGGCAAGAAAAACGACCCCGGCCAGCACGGAAATCTTTCGCGCGAAGACTCTCTTGTGCCGTTGATGTTCTCCGGCCCCGAGGTTAATCCCGGGTGGCTGCCTGAGAATTCCAGTATAATTGACGTGGCCCCAACCATCGCCGCGCTTTTCGGCGTCCAGCTTAACTCGGCCGACGGCCGTATATTGCCGATTTATTAATTCACTTTTTTTAGGTTAAATAATCGTCGAAGTTCGTTCGCTTTGTTGTGCGCTTCGCGCAACGGCATAGGTATCCTCAATCCGCAACTTAAAGATAAAACTAAATTCCGTGCGGTTTTCAAGTCTATTTTATGCCCCACGGAGACATATATCGGTTTGACTCCGTCGCGCGTACGAAGAGCGCTTCCTGTTATTTCGCCGTCTATCACAATGTCGGTATATGATCCGCGCATCTTCCGGGGTTCGACGTACTCGCCCGCCAACAGAGATTTCGCGCACCCTATCGTTGGAATGTCCAAAAAAAGTCCCGCATGGCACGCAACTCCCATCCTCCTCGGGTGGGACAATCCGTGCCCGTCCATCAACACCACATCCGGCGTGTTTTTGAGCGATTCAAAAGCGAGCTGAATAACGGGCATCTCTCTGAAAGACAACAACCCCGGCACATAAGGGAACGATACATCACCTTCTGCCGTTGATATTTCGACTATTTCCATCTCCGGCATCGAAACAACCACCACGGCAGCATGGAAATGTGATGAGAAGCGGTTGTACGAAATATCGGATGCGGCGATCAGATTCGCTTTAAAACCGGGTGGTGTAACCTGCGACACCCTGTCGCGCAGTTCCTGCTGCAATGCAACAGCCTCTTTCGGTGTCATGTCCCATGAATGTAGTTTATTTATTTTCATTATCGGAGTCCGGCTGTACCACCTTCCGAGGGTGCGCTATGTATGTTTAACACCCTCAAAACAAGCTTGAGAGTGGCGCAATATACGAAAATATCGCAGGAAAAAAAATCATTAAACGCGGGCGATTTCCTCGGGTGTCATCGTCCATCTCAGGGCGCCCTTCCCCGCGTCCGGAAAATCGGCGATGTATATTTTCGCCATTCCGCCCTTCTTTAATTTTAATCCATCGTCCAGTCCGGCGCCGCAGTAATATTTTGCTATGTCGCTCAAGTAAGGCTCGTGTCCGACTATCAACATCTGATCTTTTCCGATCAGCTTATTCAGAATAATGTTAACTTTCTCTTCGCTATTCGGACCCGACAGAGCTTCCACGTTTTCAACAAACCCCAAGCATTTGTAAAACTTTGCGACTATCAACGCGGTCTGCAAAGCACGGGCATGTGGGCTTGTCAGAATATACTCCACTTGCGTTATCAGTTTCTTCATCCCCGGAAGAATATCGTTTATCGTTTTTGCACCCGATTCGCTCAGCCGCCTTTCCGCATCCGGTTTCCCATCGGTTTCAGGTTCTGCATCTCCGTGTCTCATCAGATAAAGATTCATTATTTTCTCCAGTTGTTCATCAATCAGCAATTCGTTTTTAATAATTACGAACAATTACTTTTCAGCCATTCCGAACAACGAACGCCTTATATGATCGAGCGCGGGAAGCTGTTTTCTTATCATATCCTGCGCGTCGTAATCTATTTCCGCGACAACTACACATTCGCGCTCTGGCGCCATCGCTATCACATTCCCCCAAGGGTCCGCTATCAGGCTTTTTCCGAACGTCTGCCTTCTATCGGTGTTACGCCCGAACTGCCCCGGCGCTATTACATATAAGAGATTTTCAATCGCCCGCGCGCGAAGAAGAGTAACCCAATGATCCTTTCCGGTATGCAGAGTAAACGCCGCCGGAAGAAATATAACCCTCGCGCCTTTTGCCGATAAGAGTCTGAAAAGCTCAGGAAAGCGAAGATCGTAACATACCGAAAGCCCTATCGGACCGCATTTTGTTTCGACTACAACCGCTTCATTTCCGGGTTCCACATGGTCGGATTCTTTGTGCGATTCGCCACCGGAAATCGATACGTCGAACAAGTGTATTTTTCGGTATTTGCCGACAATCTCACCGTCAGGACCGATCATATAACTTGTGTTGTACATTTTTCCGCTTGGAGCGGCTTCCGGCACGGTACCCGCCACCAGAGTCATTTTCCTCTTCTTGCAGATGTCACGCAATCGCAACATTTCGGGCGAATCGGGGCCAACGTGCTCGGGAGGCGGGTCGCCTCCGTCGCGGAATATCAGCCAATTCTCCGGAAGGCCGGCAAGAACCGCCCCTCTTTCAGCCGCTTCTTCAACCAACTCCGCTGCGCGTTCGGCATTTCGCCCTCTGTCCTTCATGGATGTCATCTGTATCGACGCGGCGAGATATTTCATCTTTTCCTCCAAAACATTACATCTCGTTAGCAAAACACTCTTCAACAGCTCTTCGTATAATCATATAATATGATTGTCTGATAAAAAAGTAGCTGGAACGGGCTGTGGATCAATAATGCCGATATACGAATATGAATGCAAGAAATGCGGCGCGCGAAACGAGTTCGTCGAGTCGCTCGGCGCCGGACGCATTGTTGCGAGGAAATGTTCGCAATGCGGCAGCACAAAATTGAAGAAATTGATTTCGAGGGCGGTTTACCATCCTGAAGTAACACTCGAAGACCTTGGAGTGAAAGTTGTGCGTCAGCCCGCGATGCCTCAAAGCGCTATGCCGCAGCAA
>CAYPEK010000086.1:0-18747 GCA_964409645.1 uncultured bacterium
AGCCAGCAGTATAAGGATCGCTGGCCACCAGCGCGAATACATACGATCCCGCCAAAGTCGGCGTAAACGTCGGATTAACCGCCGTGCTGTCCGACAGTGTCACCGTCTGCGGGCCGCTCGTCTGCGTCCACGCATAAGTCAGCGGGTCATAGTTCTGATCCGTTGTTCCGCTTCCGTCCAGAGTAACGAGCAAGCCCGGCTGGATCAAAAACTGATCCGGTCCGGCATTCGATACCGGCGGAGAGTTGATAATCTCGTAATTGCCGCCTGCTTCGGACGTGTTTCCGGTCGCGTCCCTGTCGATAGCGCTGAGGAAGTTGCCGGTGCTCGTCGGGCAGTTAGTAGCAGTGAAATTTCCCGATGCATCCGCCGTAGTGGTACAAATAAGTTTATACAACTCGCCGTATCCCGACGAGTCCTGCGCCACCGCCGGCGAAGCCGCGTTCGTTGTCTGATAGACTTCAACCGTCGAGTTCGCAACCGCCGTTCCATAGACCGTGTAGTATCCGGGGCTCGTCCCCGTGTGATTCGAGATCGTCGGCGCCGCGAAATTATTGTTGCCGTTGTTAAGGAGATCGATCGACAAAGTGCCGTTGTTAAAAATCGAGTTGCCTGAAATCTTATTATTTATGACTCCGGCGCCATCGACTTTCACACCGCCCGCCGTGTTATAAGCAATTACGTTACCTTCGCCGGTTGTCGTTGTCCCTACAATAGTGCCGGTCGGCGCGGTCCCGGACAAACTTATGCTCACGCCCCAGCCCGTGTTGGCTATCGCGCTTATTCCGGTGGTTTCAGTTCCGATTTTGTTTCCGTATATTTTGTTGTTTGCGCCCGCTCCCGTTAATGCTATGCCGCTGCCGCCGTTCCCGGATATTAAGTTGCCATAATTCGACGACGTATTGCCGCCGATCGTATTGTTCGTAGCTCCGTTCTGTAAAGTGACTCCGTTGCCGCCGTTAGCTATCGCGGCAGTCCCGCTTACATTCGTTCCGATTTTATTTCCACGAATGTAAGTGCCGGTCACGCCCGATCCGTCGAGCACTATCCCCGCGCCGGTGTTACCGCTTATTAAATTGCCGGATGAAGCTGTGGAGTCGCCCCCGATTATGTTGCCGCTCGACGCGCCGGTGATATAAACAGTGTTTGATTTGTTTGTCGATGTTGAAACAGCAGTCCCCGCTCTGGTGGTTCCGATTTTGTTGTTCTTTATCGTGTTGTTATTACTTCCAGTTATCTGGATGCCATAAGTAATGCTGTTGACGATGTAATTATCTTTAATCGTATTGCTGGCCCCGCCTGTTATCAGAAAACCGATGTTGTTGCCCGCAAGTCCCGCCGTGTCCACGGCATTTGTCCCAATGTTCATGTTCGCTATTATGTTGAACGACGCGGAACCACAGGAACCGTCTATCGAAATCGCATAACCCACCATCTCATAGAACGACAACCCCCTGATGAAATTGCTGGATGAGCATATACGCCAGCCGTTTGCCGCGCCGTAAAGCCTGAACTCGCGGCCGTCGGTCACCATATCGAGCGTGATGCCGCCCGCGTCCGTCACATCCGGAAGCTGTTGCGGCGTCGTCGGCGTAATCGGACTTGCCATGCTTAAGTCGAAACAAATCACGTCATGCGCCGGTGTTCCGTTCGCCGCCTGAATCGCCTGCTTCAGCGAACCGGCGCCCCACCCGTTCGACGTTACACATTGAGTACATCCCGCGGCGCACGCGGCAAGATTGATCGACGTCGAATAAGGCAGCACATACACAGCCGCCGTCGCAAATACACCGTTCGGAGCGGTCACCGTCAGAACTCCCTGACCCTCCCCGATCGCCGTCAGCGTTCCGTCCGCCGCCACCGACGCCGTGTTGTTGTCGTAACTCCACGTCAGCACCGCCGCTATCGGATTGCCATACTGATCCAGCACATCCGCTGTAAACTTCTGCTCCAATCCGATATCCAGCGACACAAGTGACGGCGAAATCAGAATCTTCGTCGGCTCCGGCACACCGACCGATATTACCTCCGCATCCGCGGACGCGGTCGCCTTGTACCCATATGAATTTTCCGCCTCGACCGTGATCTTGTAATTACCTGCAACCGCGGGCGCTTCCCACGCAGCGCTTCCGCCGCCCTTGTCAACTATCGAGCCCCCCGTTGCTGACCAACCGAACGTCACTCCGGTGTTGTTTTCGACTGACGACTGCGCGAAAAAGTCCACAACATCGCCCGGACTCACCGTTATCGTCGGCGGCTGCATCGACACTATCGAGAACTGCGCCATCATCGGGGCGATGAATTCCATCGCCTTACGCAGGTTCAGCCGCGGCCCGATCTGCTTTGTCGTTGTAATCGTGTCCGCCGTGTTGACTAGAATCAGCTTCAACTGGTCAACCGAAAGCGACGGAACCGCCGATCTCAACACGCCGGCCGCACCGGACACTTCCGCTGCCGATAGCGACGTGCCGCTCACAAATGTGTACCCGTCCGGAATCATCGTTGAATAGATAGAATAACCGGGCGCCGAGATCGCCACCTCCGAACCGTAGTTCGTGAAATCCGTCGCCTGATCGTTCTGGTCCGTAGCGCCAACCGTCAGAACGCCCGAAATCGATCCGGGCACATAATTCACCGCCGGCGCATTTGCGTTTCCGGCCGCAGCCACAACAAGCGCGTTCTTTCCCGTCGCGTAATCAATAACCGTCTTGAATATTTTCGCGATTTTGTCCGCCTGCGATCCTGACACACTGCCCGAAAGGCTTATGTTGATTATTCCCGCCCCGTTGTCGGCGGCGTAAACAATTCCATTCAGAACTGAATACAAAGGACAATTCCCTGAATCGTCGCACACCTTAACGGGCATAACCTTGCAGTCGAAACAAATACCGGCAATCCCTTTGCCGTTGTCCTGCTGCGCCGCTATCAGCCCGGCAACCAGCGTCCCGTGCCCGTTCGAATCCGCCGACGCCGACGATGTATCGCCATACAGCAGATTCGAGCCGCTCATCAGCCGCCCCAGTAAGTCCGGGTGCATTCCACTCACGCCGGTATCCATCACCGCCACAATAGGCTCCGCAGCGGGCGAAAACGTATCCCACACCTCCGGCGCATTTATCTTTTCAATGCCCCACACCTGTGTTTTATCGCCACCGGGCAGATACGGCGGATCGTTCGGCACATAAGCGGCGGACGACAGAAGGTAATTAAACGATGCAACAGCCTTTATGTCAGGGTTGGTCTTAGACCATCTTGTTTTTCCATCGTTGATATCGGTTATTATTTTTTCCGGCTTGTCCACCTTAACCTGATACATCGATAGGGCTTTCGATTCGGACATCAGCGTTACCTTGCCGCTGATCTGTTTCAGAATCGTATTAATCTGGCCGTCTTTCTCATCCGTAAGTTGAATAATTATTTCGCCTTTGGCTACCGAATTCCCCGAACTGTCGCTGTCCTTTTCAAACGGCGCCGTGGAAACAACCGAGTACGCGCTCGTCGTTCCGGCGGTACTGCCCGACTCCGCGCCGAATGCAAGAACGCAGTTTTTACTCGCGAATATCAGATACGCCCTGCCGGGTTTCAGCGTGTCGGCAAATGTGTATGTCTCACTCGAATCTTCATAATCGTATATGTCGTACCTGACAGTCGCCGAATTCGAAAACTGAACCCCGTCAATCTGGAATCCTGAATCGGATTTTGATATTTCTTTATCATACGGATTGCCTACGATGTTCCATCCCGCAGCTAAATTCACGGTTACTTTGGAATTACTGTCCAGTGCCGGAATAATCACGCTCTGCGGTTCGCTCAGATAAACCCAGAATCCGGTGCCGGCCTGATAATTTTTTGCATCGGAACAAGCCACATTCCCTTTGAGATCGTAAATGCCTTTGACCACGTCGTTAGTTGCCGTTTGGCAGCCTATATTTTTTAATGCCGAAGAATCGATAAGGTTCCATCCCGCGGGGAGTTCTATCTTTTGGTCCGCCATCGCCCGCGCTGAAAACAGACCGAACAAAAAAAAGAGTAAAATTATTCGTTTGAATTTATGATTTATTATTTTCATATCTACCATGCACCTCTTAGTTAAATATACCCATATAAACAATTAATAAACAAATAATATTCTGGTTTTGTTTCTAAATAGCCGGTTTTCACCCATTTTTGACCATTATCAACAGTTACAAGCGATTACATGCGGATATCTATTATTTGTATATATTTATACCTATACTACATCCCGCCCAAAAAGTGCAATTTTTAGATTGTTTGTTAAATTAATACTCATAATTTCGCATATTCGGTTGAATCATGCAATATTGGAGTGAAAATTAAATTATAAATTTATATTATTTATTAATTTGATTGATTTTCAGTAGATTTCATAAGTTTTTTAACTTATTAAATACTTAACTTTTGTAGGTTTGAGCTGTTACATATTATATTTAGATAAATAGAATGGAGATAAATCATAAAATAAGTTTATTGAATATAGAATAATATTTTGAATATTTGCCAAAATTAATAAAATACATATTTTTTCTTTAAAAATTGCCTTGAATTCGCCGATTGTATTATTTTGTCGAAAAAAGCACAACGAATTTCTATTTGCTTAACTCCCCTATTCGTTGGCGGGCCTTATTTTTGGCGGACTCGTCATTACTCATAAGAATAAATTTGTTGAAATCATCGATCGCCGAAGTCTTGTTCCCGATCGCCGCCAGCATGTCGGCCCTCATGTAATATGCATACGCGAATCCCGGATTAATTCCGACCGCCGCATTGAAATCTCTTATGGCGTCGCCCGGTTTCCCCACCGCTCGATACGCCATCCCCCGGTTCAGATAAGCCGTCACTCGATTGGGTTCGAGACGGATCGACTCGGCGAAATCGTCTATGGCGGCAAGAGATATTTTCTGTCGCGAATAAATAATTCCTCTTATCTCGTGTGCTTCGGCGTTCTTGGGGTCCATCCGAATCGCCTCGCACAGGTCGAACACCGCCTCATCGAGCTTGCCCTCTGCCAGATAAGCCTTCCCGCGCTCCATATATGCCGAGGCATCTCTCGGGTCTATCCCTATCACCTTAGTGAAATCCTCCACCGCCTGCCCATATTTGCCTGTCGCCGTCCTCATTTTTCCGCGACCGAAATACGCGTTCGAACTCCTTCCGTCCGCCTCAATCGATTTGCTGAAATCCGCCTCTGCCTTTGTGGTATCGCCAGCAATCGAATAGACCTCGCCGCGTGCCGCGTACAGCGCCGCAGCCTCATCATTCAGCTTTATTGCCGCATTCAGGTCCTTCAGCGCCTTATCCGCCCTGCCAAGACGTTTATAAAGTAAACCCCGCCGGTACAATGCGTTCGGGTCTTCGGGATCGAACCGCACCCCAAGATCGTATTCGCGCATCGCACGCACATAATCGCCCCTCTGCTCGTAAATATAACCGCGATTTACATGCGCATCCGAGAAACTGCCGTTCAACCTGATCGCCGCATTGAATTCCTTCAGCGCGGCTTTATAAGATTTTTTCTCTGTGAGCTCCATACCGTGCCGGTTGTGTTCCACCGCTGTATGCCTCACTCCGAAAAACGCCGAACCCGCCAACGCCGCCGCCACTAACATAACAACTATTATCTTCTTAACCATATTTCCTTCTTTCGATCACATCTTATACGCTTCAAATAATTATGCTATCGGCTTTTCGCTCTTGCTACATTCCGTATCCTGTCATTTTTTTCAGCGCTTTCTCAAAACTTTTCTTGGCATCCGAGGATATTTCAGCCTCGGACATCCTTCCGGCACGCGTAACGGCTGCCGCCGCCGCCGGATTATTCATCACAAACTCGATCCGCTCCGCAAGAGATTCCGAACTCCGTGGCTCGTAAAGGAAACCCGTTTTGCCGTCCTCTATGAAATCGCGCGCCGCCGGAACATCCGCCGCGATCACCGGCACACCAAACCGTTGCGCGTTGGCAATCGTCAGATGTCCCGCCACATGCCCGATATGCCTCAGAGGAACCACAACCGCCGCCGCAGCGCTGATCCAAGCCAGATAATCGGACTGCGGCATCCTGTCCCGCACCCGGACGCGGCCGTTTTCTTCGAGCGACTCCGCAAACCGAGACGCCTCCTTTTTACCCATGTACGCCATCGACGCTGTCAGATCGGTTATGATATCCGCTTCGATACCGAGTCTGCCGCAGGCTCTCACGAAAGTAACGAAATCCCTGTTAAAAATCCCTGCCGCCAAGATGCCGCCGCCGGCCCGTTTCCCGCCAACTTCGTGAGAATTAATTCTCGATATAGCATTCTCCGCCTCCGGCGACATTATCCCCTGCACGAACGTGCACGACGGAAAATATAAAATGTTATCCCCGGCGATCCCGTGCGCGGTTAGGCCGGGCGTCAGTTCCTTGCATATCGAGAGCCACACTGTATTGCCGCCGAGCGCCTCGCGCGCCGGGTTGCCGCCGTAAACCGCCGCAAGCTGCCGTCCGACCTGCCGGTACTGCTTTAGCGAAACATCGAGCGAGAACATCGCCGCGGTGAAATCCGGCAGCCCCGCCGCACGGCATACCGTCCGCAGGATCATTACATCCACGCAGTCGCCAATCACCGCTTCAGTGCCTAATTCGCTCATCAGCGACAGAGCTCCACGTGCCGCTTCCTCGAATATCAGATGCGGTTTTCGCACACCGGGAGCCGAAAACCGGTGGAACGAAATGTTCGCAAAAACAATCTCATATTCGCCGATACGCGTCCGGTGCGAGACCGGCCGCCCCTTGCCCGGAATCCAATCCGCCTCGCTGATGAACAAAACCCTCTTCGAACACACCCCACCCAGCATAAGCGTATTTTATACTATATCGTGCTATAATTCACACCGCTGGCTATATCGCAGTACGATTAGAGGGTGGCACACATGAGCGACGAAGCAAAAAAAGCAACTACAGTCTATCGCAAAGGCGGTAATGACGGATATATCGAGATGCTGCCGGGGATCAGGCGGCGGACGCTTTTATGGGCGGACATGACGCTGTTTGCAGAGTTCAAACTCGACGCCGGGAGCAAAATTCCTGAACACTCACATCCCGAGGAGCAGACCGGCTACATGCTCTCCGGGCGGATGACATTCCACGGTCCGGACGGCGACTTCGAAGCCGAGCCGGGCGACTCGTGGGTTTTCCCCGGCGGCGTCCCCCACTCTGTCGATGTCCACGAAGACGCACATGTCATCGAAGTCTTCTCTCCGGCGAGAAAAGACTATATGGCTTAATAACCAAATTTTATGAAATGCTCCTTTTCCATCACAGGAGCCACTTAATGACAATTTAGCAATGATTTTACCTCTGTTATTGTCGGAATTGGCGCTTGCAGTATAGATATAAATATGTAATAATGCTCAACGCACAATTAAAATGCTTTTCGGAAGCGGACATTATACATATTTAAGCTGCTCGGCAGCATCTTGCAGGATACTACGCTGAATATCTGCTTCCAAAATTTACCGTTCCGGACGTTCTTCTTTCAAGTACCGACAGCACCATCGGAAAATGTTGTATGACAGAGGTAAACGCATGAAAAAGAAAAGTCGTTTCGTCGGAAGAGCCATAATGTCGGTGGCGCTTGCGACGCTGTTTTTTGCGGTGATCTTCCCCGCGCGTACGAGCGCGTTTGTAACCCATCAGAGAGCAAGCGTCGTCCTTGGGCAGCCGGATTACACAAGCTGGTCTGAGAACAACGGCGGCCTGTCGGCAAAAACAATGAAAACACCTTTTTCAACCTTCATCTGCGGTACGAAACTCTTTGTTGTGGATAAGAATAACAATCGTGTGCTGATATACAACACAATTCCGTCGAGCGATTTCGCGGCGGCCGACGTTGTGATCGGCCAGCCGGACATGACATCAAACTCCGAGAACCAAGGCGGCAGCGTGGGAGCAAACACACTCAACCAGCCTACGTCGGTTTTTTGCGACGGAACGAAACTTTTTATCGCGGATTATTACAACGGCCGCGTACTCATTTTCAACAGCATACCCACGGCGAACAATGCCTCGGCAGATGTCGTTATAGGCCAGCCCGACATGACATCAAGCGAATCGGGAATCTCCGCATCGAGATTCAACTCACCATTCAATGTTTTCTCCGACGGATCGAAGTTATATATATCGGACCATCACGCTCATCGTGTCTTGATATACAACACAATACCCACGATAAACGGAGCGGCGGCGGATGTTGTCTTAGGCCAGCCCGACATGGTCAGCGATACCATGAATAACGGAGGCATTAGCGCGAATTCACTCAACGGGCCGGGATCCGTATATTCCGACGGAACGAAGTTGTATGTGACCGACATATACAACAA
Organism: uncultured bacterium; assembly: GCA_964409645.1. Taxonomy (GTDB): domain Bacteria; phylum UBP15; class UBA6099; order UBA6099; family UBA6099; genus CAYPEK01. The sequence goes on from CAYPEK010000086.1 coordinate 8,377, forward strand.
CCGGGTGCTGATATACAACTCAATCCCTGCATCGAACTTCGCGGCGGCCGACGTTGCAATCGGCCAGCCCAATATGACGTCAAACACCGCAAACAACGGAGGGATAAGCGCCGCCACTCTGTACTACCCCAACAGCGCGATACCCGACAACGGCAAGCTATACATCTCCGACACCCGCAACAACAGAGTGCTTATATACAACTCGATTCCAACATCGAACCACGAATCGGCGAACATAGTAATCGGCCAGACTGACATGACTCAATCCGCTTACACCTGCCAAGCCGATTCATTGGCATGGCCATACTACGCTTATGTCGCCGGGCCGAGAATTGCCGTCGCGGACTATGGATGCAACCGTGTGGTTATTTTCGAAGACGACACCCTTCCTCCCGTGCAGAGCGCGCACAACCCGGCCGATTCGTCCACCACGGCAACAGCCGTCGCGGTTACATTCACAACCGACGAAAAAGCGTCGTGCAGATGGTCCCTCACGGATCAGGGTTACGGCGATATCGACTCAAGTCAAACTTGTGCGGGCGAATACACCGTATCCCAGAGTTGCACAGTGTCGGGCCTGACCGAAGGAGTGAGCAATGTAGTTTATCTCGCGTGTGCGGATGCCGCTGGCAATGCGAACACCGCGGGTACTAACACGGAATTGACCTACACCGTGGATTCGCCTCCCACACAGAGCGGATGGTCGCCCGCGAGCGGCTCGACGATCAGCTCTTCATCACAAATCGTCACATTCACAACCGATGAAAACGCCGATTGCAGGTGGTCGCTCGCAGATCAGGCATACGGCGATATGACAGGCGACTGCTCCGGCGACGGCACAACAAGTATTTCGTGTGAAATCACCGGACTCGCGGACGGCGCCCGGACTGTCTATTTATCCTGCCGGGATGCCGCGCTGAACGCGGACACGGTTGTCACGAACTCGGAACTCAGCTACACAGTCGATACAACCCCACCGGCTCAAAGCTCGTGGGCTCCCACTATCGGACCAACTACATCGGCTTCCATCACATTCACAACCAACGAAAACGCGGATTGCAAATGGTCACTCTCCGATCAGGCGTACGCCGGCATGGCGGGCGACTGCACAGGCGACGGCACCACGAGCCAGAGTTGCTCGGTTTCCGGGCTCGTTGGCGGAACAAACACCGTCTATTTCGCCTGCCGGGATTTGCTGGGCAACGCGGATACGGCAAGCAGCAATACCCCACTCGTTTATACGGTTGACACCAACCCGCCCACACAAAGCGGGCACAACCCCGCGAACGGCTCGACATTTAAGCAGACCTCGAAGACCGTTAATTTCGCGACGAATAAAGCCGCCGACTGCAAGTGGTCGTTCTCCGATCAGGCGTACGCCGACATGGCGGGCGACTGCACAGGCGACGGCACCACGAGCCAGAGTTGCTCGGTTTCCGGCCTCGTTGGCGGAACAAACACCGTCTATTTCGCCTGCGCGGACACGGAAGGCAATGCGGATACAGCGGACACAAACACGGGGATTACTTATACAGTCGATACTTTCCCGCCCGTTCAGAGCGGACACACTCCCGCTATCGGTTCGTCAACATCGCCGACAATCTCATTTACAACAGACGAAAACGCAAGGTGCAGATGGTCTCTTCAGGACAAAAGCCTGACGCAGATGACATCGGCATATTGCGCCGGCATCGGAACCACGAGCCAGTCCTGCACCGTTTCAGGGCTCGTCGAAGGCCCCAACACCATTTATTTCGCCTGCATGGATTTAACAGCTCCGCCGATGATAGATACAGCCGACACGAACACAGCATTCGTTTACACCGTGGACCTGACGCCACCCGTTCAGAGTGCATGGAGCCCCGCAAGCGGAACTGTTGTCGTGACGACAGCGCCGACTGTCACTTTCACGACAAATGAGAATGCCGACTGCAAGTGGTCACTATCCGATCAGGCATACGCCGACATGGCGGGCGACTGTTCCGGTGACGGCACAACAAGCCAGAGTTGCGCTGTGAGCGGACTGGCCGCGGGCGAGGATCAAAAGGTTTACTTCGCCTGTGCGGATTTGTACGGCAATTCGGATTCCGCCGGCACGAATACGGAACTGTCTTACGACATTATTCCCGATTCCACCCCGCCGGTCCAAAGCGCATGGAACCCCGCAAACGGAGCCGTCATCGTGTCGATAGCGCCGACGATCACATTCACAACCAACGAGAACGCCGACTGCAAGTGGTCGCTCTCCGATCTGGCATATGCGGACATGGCGGGCGATTGCACGGGCGACGGCACAACGAGCCAGAGCTGCGCCGCTTCCGGCCTTGAGGAAAATACGAACTCGGTCTATCTCGCATGCCGCGACTCGTACGGCAACGCGGACACTGCCTCTTCGACCACGTTACTGTCACTCACGTACGCCTCAGGCTTGTGCGCGGACATAGACGGCGACGGGCGCATATGCAGCAAAGACCTGCTGCTGCTCAAGCAGCACATCGCCGGAACGATAGCAACATCCCTGACTTCATCGCAGCTTGCCCGCGCGGACGTAAATAACGACGGTGCAGTAAACAGCGCCGACATCCCGATTCTCGCGGATACCGTCACGGGAAAAACGGAGCAGTCGAGCCTTTCCTGTCCGGCGAACCCATAATACCCGAAGATTGTATTGCCATAAGGAGACTGCACAATGAAAGCTGAAAAGAAAAAAGTCGCTCTGGCCGCCGTTGCCGCGATCATTTCGATCCTTCTGCTGTGCCCGCGCACCGGCACGACGGAGAGCGTAGAACAGGCTGCGGCCCTCCACTCCGGCTCCTCCGACTGGACGCTTGGGCTCGGCTACATCGAGCCATTCGAGGGCGACTTTGAAAACGGCATTTACTTCAAAATCGGCTTCGAATACGAACGCGAAGGCGAAGCTGTCGTCGTGGAAACCATCTTTTCGCGAGTTGACGATACAGCCGGTCTGCCCACCGACGATTTCGATCACACTCTTGTTCAGGCGGCTTACAAACAACGCGTGCACGCATTCGGCGATAAGCTGTCATTAGGTGTCGGCCTTCAACACCATCACATCGACTTCGGCAATGACGTTACGCGCGGCGAACTCACAGTTTTCGGGCTGGCCGACTACGACCTGTCAGATTCGTGGAGAGTCCGGTTACAATCATCGGTTCCCGTGCGGGACACCGCGTCCTGCACGGACGGCTGCGGACTCAGGTTCGGCGGCGTTATGCTGGGCGTGGATTACAAATTCTGACCCGCTCCGGGCATGCGCGGAACCGTAAGGAACTATTTATAACGGGGTTTGCGAAATGACAAATAGAAACAGGAAGCTGAACATCATTTTCATTCTTGCCGCGATGTCGCTGACGCTCGCGCTTGCCGGATGCGGCGGGAGCGGCGGAGGTGTTGTGAACTGCATGCCGGAGGTATCGGAAGGGTCACTGAGCGGCAACGCATACGCCGTTTTGCGGGCGGCCGGAGCTGTAAAAGCCGCCCCCGAACGCTCCGAAGTACCCGTTGAATCCGCAGAAGACGGGACGGACGCCGCCCGCGCCGTGGATGCTTCCGCATCCGCGACCAACTCCGTCTATATGCCCGTCAAAAACGTGACCATCACCTGCGGCGATAAATCGACCTCAACCGACGAAAAAGGACATTTCAGATTCAATCAGGTTTCCGTTTCGATGAAAGAATGCCGGGCGGTAAAGACAGGATATATCGACGTCTCCTTTGGCGTCGATGTCAAACCCGGCATGGAAACAGCAGTCAGCCTGACACAAGACGTATTCCTGACCCCGGCACAACCGCAAACCTTGTCCGTCGTGACAAACATTCCCGACGGCGCGGAGATTTACATCGACGGCAGTCCCGTTTACAACACCGGCAACATACTCACCGGCCTGTCGGTCGCCACCGGAACCTATGAAATCGTTGTCGCCGCCACGGGCTATGAACGATCCGCCACGGCAACAGTTGAGGTCTCGTCCGGCGCGGCAACCGCCTCCATCAACCTCGACATGCTCGTCACATCGATAGCCGTAACTCCTCAGAACGGCTCGTACGACATAGGCGAACAGCAACAGTTCACGGCAACCTGCACATATTACGACAGCTCATCCGCCGACTGCTCGAACAAAGTGGCATGGTCAACAGACAACGCCGCGATTGCAAGCGTAGGCGATACAGGACTAGTCACCACCATCGGCAGCGGATCCGTCAATGTTACCGCTCTCCGCTCCCGGAGCAACGTCTCCGGCTCAGCGGCGGCATCCGTGTCCGGATTCCTGCTCGATAGAACGTGCGACGGCGTCTCCGGCGTCTGCTTCGACCTGATCGGAGGAGCCACAGGCGCGGGCGGCAACGTCTCCGTCTCCGCAGTCATAACCAATGCCCCCGCCTCCGGCGTCCTCGCCGGCGAAATGACATTCGACTGGGGCGCGGGCATGACCTTAAACTCCGTTGTCGCCGGAACGGGCATCGAGATCGATTCTCAGAATCTTTCGGCCGCATCGCGCCGGGCCGACATCGTTTACACCGTCGCCGCCCCTTACGGCGCCGCGCTCACTTCCGGAACAACCGTCGCCACATTCCAGTTCACCACCGATACCTCCGCAAGCGGCCAGATCGCGATTTCGTGGGCCGCCACCGACGACCTGACAGACTTCACCGACAACCTGCTCGCAATCTGGAACCAAGGAACGTTCACTCTGCGCGACGGCTATGTGAACATCAACGCAGGCGCCACACGGATAACAGCGCTACCGTAAATAAATTGCCGCGCATCAGAATTTCATGAATAGAATCATACCCATGTGGAAAATCTTGTTTTTGAGAAACAGTTAATTCCGGAGATTCGTTTAAAAACAAAACGGCGCGCGACATGTTCGCCGCGCGCCTCTTGTATTATTCTGTTCGTCTAAAAGCTTATTCTTCCGTATCGTTTTCTGCAACCGGAGCCGGCGAAACCACCGCCATCTCGCGCTTTGCTTTTTTCATCACGCCCCGGATGACAAAATACGCAACAATATAGCTGATCGTCGCCAGCGACCACATCCACAACAGTTCACCGCGGATCATGTTGAAATTGCCGTTCTGTGCGACAACCGTCCGGATCGGCATCGCGAAATGCGTCAGCGGGAAAACATACGATATGACTTTGATTACCGGTATCATGGAGAACGTCGGCCAAGTGTATCCGCTGAGCAGGAAGGACGGCAGAGAGAGAAGCATCAGCACTTCGGTTGCGAACGTCTCGTCCTTGCAGAGAACGCTGACACAAACTCCCAGCGCCACGAGAGCGAAAATAAATGTAAAAAGCAGCAGATAGGTCAGGAAAATCGATCCCGCGATCGGCACGCCGAAAACTTTGAAAATCAAGCTGTAAGCGCCGAAAGCCGTTATCATGTTGATCGACGTATAAAGCAATGCTTTTGAAAACAGCACTTCAAACGGGCTGCTGGTGATTTTGAAAACGGTGTGCACCAGTCCGTGCTGCCGCTCTCTTGCATACGCGAGCGCGCAACCGATCAGAGTAATCTGCTGAATTACCGCGCCTATGAGGCCCGGCAATATGAAGTCCGTGTATGTGTACGCCGGGTTATACCACGTTCTGACGCCGGTTTCTATCGGGATTGCATTCGTCATCGCATGGTCGCCGGGCGCTCCTTTCATTTTCATTTTCTTGATGACGACTCCCGCCGAATAGGTTCCGGCGACACTTGCCACCACCTTGTATGCCGAATTCGATATGAGGAGGTTCGAGCCGTCAACAAGCCCGAGCAGCCGCACGCGGCGCCCCTTCTTTACGTCACTCTCGAAATTCTCCGGAACCACGAAGCAAATGAAAGCTTTCCGCTCCAGATTCGCCTTGCGAAACTCGTCCACAGAGTTAACTTCTTTTATTATTTTGACATATTCATTCCGGCCGGCCGCCTGTATCACCTCGCGGCTGAGCACACTCTTGTCGTTGTCGATCACGTACGTCGGTATATGCAGCACGCGCTTCGGAAAGTACAGATAACCGAGCAGCAGCGTGTAGAGGAACGGCATCGCGAATACGATCACCGTCAACCGCCAGTCCGACCAGACAATCGATATCTCGCGCGCGGCGAGCCGGAGAATGCGCGATATAAACATGGCTTTTCCCCCGATCTCAGAACCGCACTCTTGCGGTCAGGCCTTCCGCGAGGTCGGTTGGATTCTCGGACAGTGCGATGCGCACGCGCACCGCGCGCATGTCGTAACTTCCATTCTCATTAGTCGAGCGCTTCGTGGCGAAATCCGCCGCGGGCAGCACGCGAGTAATCTTCCCGTTGATCGTCTTGCCAAGCGCTGGGATATCGACTTTCACTGTCTCACCCAGTTTGCGCCCCGCGTAATTCGACTCGTCAACATAGACATCGACCCAATATTTGTCCGTCCGCGTGATCGAGAGAATCGCGTAACCCGGGGCCACAATCTCGCCCGCGCGGCTGATCCGCTGGCTCACCCGCCCGCTGATCGGCGCAACAATCTCGGTCTGTTTTTTGTACACGTTAACTTCGCGGAGCATGCCCTTGCTGGCGGCAACCTTCTGGCCGGCCGCCTCCGCGTCTTTTCTCCTGATGTCAACCATCATCTTCGCGTCCTTCGCGAGTTGCAGTGTCTGCTCCGAAGCGCGGATACCGGCCTGCGCCTGTCTTACCTGCTCGCGCGCCGCCTGTATCTCTTCCTTCCGTGCGCCCTCTTTTACCAGATCGAGTTTGGACTTGGCGGCGGACAGTTGCGCCTCCGCGCTCCGGTACTGCATCTCGATCTCGTCTTCTTTCTGCTGGGGCAAGACACCTTCGTTCGCGAGATTCTTTACACGGTTGTACGTCTTGCTCGCCGTGTCGAACTGCGCCTGCGCCGCCGCAACCGCCTGCTCGACCTGTGCGATCTCCTGCGGGCGCGCGCCGCGTTCGAGCGCCGCCAGCTTCTGCCGCGCCATCTCGTACGCCGCCTGCGATGCATCCAGACCCGCTTCCGCCTGCTGCACCTGCGTGTTCGCTTTCTTCGACTCGAGATCCACCGCGATCAGCGCCTGTGACGCCTGCACCTCGGATGCGTTCAGGCCGGCCTGCGCCTGATCCTTCTTCGCGTCGATCTCTTCCGCTTCGAGCACGGCCACAACTTGGCCCGCCTTGACGAAATCGCCGTCGTCCACTTTCATCTCTAGCAGCCTTCCGGGCAGCTTCGATGAAACGTCAACCTCATCCGTCTCGAGCGTGCCGTCAACCGTTACCGTTGCAGAACCACGCGGTTTATCTATTGTGCCCGTGCGCGATTCCGCCCGCCCGTAAAATGCGATGAACAGAAATCCGCACACAAATACGGCAAGACCCCCGATCACCCCTAAAAAATTTCCAACATTTTTTCGAACCCGATGCTTTTCTTCAGACATTTTGCCTCTCCTTCCGGATTCAATAATTTTTCGGGACCCGGCACAACAACCCCGGCAGGGCATCACTCAGCCGTTGCGATGTACATTCGTATCCCCATTCATTCCTTTATACATAACCGGCCTTCAATTGTGCCGATCGGCTACGCTGCCCGCCCCCTCGCGGTGGTCCGGCGCGCGCCGATTCATTTCATATCTTCGATTAAAAGCCCCATCGATTTCCTGAGGCTGTAGTATGCAAGGTCGTACTGATAGCGCGCCTGCTCGCGGTTGGTCTCCGCGATCGACAGCGCGAGAACGGCGTCCGTCACTTCCATGCTCGTGCCCTCGCCGACCTCGAACCGCCGCATCGCCAGCCGTCTGCTCTCCGTTGCAAGTTCGACTGCTTTGTCCGCCGCCTCGAGCGCCTTCGTCGCACTCATCAGATCGAGATAGTTCTTCCGCGTTTCGAGCCTGATTCCGTTGTGCAACCTCGTCATGTCAGTTCTGTTGCGTTCCCTCTGCGCGATCTGCTGGCGCACCTTTGCGTGTGATACGCCACCGTCAAGAATCGGCATCTTGGCAACAATCGCGTAATACGCCTCCGGTGTGAGGATCGATAAGTCCTCATCTCTCATATCCGCCGACGCCGCAAACGCCACAGCCGGCATTCGATCTGACTTCGCGGATTTAATTCCCGCCGAGTACAGCCGGTCCTTCGCTTCGAGAGCTTTCATGTCCGTTGACGCTTCGAGAGCCTTTTGCGCGGCTTCCTCGTAACTCGCAGGCCCCTGTTCCGCGCCGCTGAGCTCGGTCGTCAGAGCCGGCGGCTCCTCATCCGGAATGCCGATAGTGTCCTGAAAAAACGCCATCGCGAGGTCGGCCTGATTGTGTGCGTCGATCCTGCGGCGATCCTGATTCGCCAATTCGGTCTGCGCGCGCATCAGTTCATACTTCGGAATCAGCCCCTCGTCGAACAAAGACTGCGCCTGCTTCACATGCTCGCCAACCGTCTTGTATGCCTCTTCCATAACGTCCGCCACCCGCGCCGCAAGCACAGCACCGAGATAAGACCGTACCGCACTCAACGCCACTTCGCGCCGCTTCGACTCCGCTCTCAAGTCCAGCGCTTCGTACGCACTCTTAACCTGCTTCACACCGTACTTCACGCGGCCGCCGGTGAACAGCGGCTTCTGCAGATTCAGCGTGAACCGCCTCATATCCTGCTTCGAAAGCGGATACGAAAGCGAAAAATCCGCGGCGGAAAGCGCGGTCGTCACAGGTGTTTTGTACGGATTAGCTATCGTTACATAACTGCCGGGGGAAGCCGGGTTCGGTACCTGAATGTACGACGGAACCGACTGCATGATCCCCAGCAACGCCGGTTTCAGAGACGGGCCGAGGTCCACACTCAGCGACGGTGCTTCGTCCAGATGAACGTAGCTCATGTCGAGCCCGAGGGTGAGCCTGCCCGCTCCCTTCACCTCGTCAATCTTGCCGCGAATCGCGTCCGCATCCTGATTCGCCGCGGCAATCTCGGGGCTGCTCTCAAGCGCAACCCCGACCGCATCCTTAATGCTCAGCGATCTCGAAAACGCCGTCCCCGAAAGAACGATGCAAATACAAGCAGCAATTACCATTGTTTTTCGGCACATGGCGATCTCTCCATAAATCAGACATAAATACCTTTAAATAAAAAATTATTCCGGTTTGCCGGCCTGCAACGTCCCGGCGCCCCGGATAAATATCTCGAATACCTGCTCGACCAGCGGCTCGACATCGAACTGCCTCTGATCCACAACCAATCTCGTGATGAACATATTTGCAATACCGAACAGCATGTATGCCGCGAAATCGGCGTCGATTTCGCTCCTGATCTCGCCGTTGTCCTGCGCTTGCCTGATCACCGCCGAAACGCGCCTCACCCGGCTCTTGAAATTCTCCGCCACCATCACCCGCGCGCTCTCGCACTCACCGAAAGCCTCGCGGAAAACAATCTTCGCGAGGTCCTGATTCTCAAACGCAACCGTCAGATACGCGCCGAGAAAAAGGCGCAGCCTGTCCATAATGCTCGAACCGGTGTCCTCAGCCGCCGTCACCGCCCTGTCGAGCAGCCGCAATCCTTCTTCGATCAGAACGTTGTATATTCCTTCTTTGCTGAGGAAATAATAATAAAGAGTAGCCTTGTTCACTCCGGCCATATCCGTGATCTGCTGCACGCCGGTAGCGTTGTAGCCGTGCGCTGCAAACAGCTTTACAGCCGCATTAATCAAAGAGTTTCTTGCGTCGGAAGATTCGTTTGTGAGTTCTTGATTCTGCCTGCCCATTGATGCGCCCCCAAAAACCCCTGTTACTCACCCGGCCTGTGGAAGGATTCCCTTCCGTTGCGACCAACCGGTTGGTTGGTCGCGCATCATCATTATAAACACCACCCCACGTTTGTCAAGTTTAAATTTTTTAATACTTAAATCCGCTTTTTATCAGGCTTGTTTTTGTCCAAATTATATTTTCTAACATCAACTCTGTCACTCGACAATCCGGATTATGACCCGTTCGGAGACATATATTACACAATGCCAAGTCTATTCCGGCAATCGATTCTCTATAAAATCGTTCGGAATATCGACTACACAAGCTGTGTTAGTTCAACAGCACGTCGTTTTCTAAGACTATTTCAACATTTCCTAATGTGAGTTAAAATAATGATGGTGATCGAGTATGACGACAAAAGAAAAAATCATTGAGACAATAGGTGAAATCCCGGACGAAAAGCTCAACGAGCTTCTCGAGATGGTTGAAGACTTCAAAAAAAGAAGTGCTGCGGGAAAAAACAGTGGCAAGTGGTCCCACTTTGCCGGTATGCTTTCCACCGAACAGGCAGATGCCATGCTCTCGGTGATCGAAGAAACATGCGAGCGAATTGATAATGAGTAGAGATATAGCGCTAGATACTAGCGTTCTCATACCTT
>CAYPEK010000087.1:0-7416 GCA_964409645.1 uncultured bacterium
CGGGAGTGGACAGCCGCACGCGCGCAACCGCCTCGCCCGCCGCCGGCGCGTCGAACTTCTTTTCCGCCGGCGTCGTTTCCGCTTTCGCAACCGAACAAAAAGCAACAATCAGACAAAATGTGACAAACAGTAACTTTTTCACCGCCTGATGCCCCGTCCAATAAAGATTTGTCGAATCAATCATTCCAAACCGGCGGCCCGTCGCCGCCCGCCGGTCACCTTATTATAAGATTGACACTTATTTTATGTTAAGTTACTTTAAATCATTATCTTTTGGTGCTTTTTTTTGCGGCCGAGAAAAAAGGAAGGAACAGCGCCGACGCGCGGTCCCCGCGACCGCACGGCGCCCGGTACGGCGAAATGAGTCTCATCCCCGATTCGAAATTATCCGCACAGACCTTAAAGAAACTCGAGGATATAGTCGGCGCATCCAACGTCAGCGTGAAAGAAACCGACCGCGCGGCGTACTCGCGCGACCTATGGCCGCAGGGCCAGATATGGATGATGCACCTCGACATCCCGCACCCGCCGGACGCGGTCGTTTGGGTCGAGAGCGAGGAACAGATAATCGGGCTGCTCAAGCTCGCAAACGAAGAGAAGTTCCCGGTGATCCCGTTCGCCGCGGGCTCCGGCGTTTGCGGCGGCGCGCTCCCGCTCGCGGGCGGCGTCGTCATGGACATCAAAAAGATGGCCCGCATAATCGAGATCAACGACAAGACGCTCACCGTCACCGCCGAAGCGGGCATCATCGGCCAGCACCTCGAAATGGAACTGAACCGCAAAGGATACACGATGGGACATTTCCCGTCGTCGATATACTGCTCCGCGCTCGGCGGCTACCTCGCGGCGCGCAGCGCGGGCCAACTCTCCGCGAAATACGGAAAGATCGAAGACATGGTGATGGGCATGAGAATTGTGTTGCCGGACGGCAGCAAGGCTCAGACAATTTCCTCGCCGCGATCGGCGGCCGGCCCGAACTGGGCGCAGGTAATCATCGGCTCCGAGGGCACGCTCGGCGTCATCACTCAGGCCACAATGCGCATATATCCCTATCCCGAGAGCAGACGCTACAGCAGCTTCATCTTCCACGGCGTGCACGACGCACTCGAATCCATCCGCGAGATAATGCGCGCGGGGGTCGTCCCGGCGGCCGTCCGGCTCTACGACGAACTCGACACCATCCTCATCGGCTCGAAGAAAGAAGACTCCGTCGAAGCGCCCGTCCGCCTCGAAGAAGAGCACGAAAGCATCGTCAAGAAATTCATGCACGGCTTCTTCGACGCGTTCCAGAATATCATGCTCGGCGTTCCGAAGTTCTCCGGCAAGATGGCCGAAAAAGTCAAAGGCAAATGCCTGCTCGTACTCACGTTCGAGGGCACGCCGCGCATCACCGAAACAGAACTCGCCGTCTCGATGGACATCTGCAAGAAGAACAACGGCGTGGACGCAGGCGAGGAGCCCGCGAAACGCTGGTGGGAAAACAGATACAACGTATCGTACAACCAGTCACGCGTGTTCGACCGCGGCTCGTTCGTCGATACGATCGAGGTCTGCACAACGTGGGACAAAGTCGAGCAGCTCTATCACGACCTCCGCAAGGCCGTCTCGCAACGCGCGTTCATCATGGCCCACTTCTCGCACGCGTACATCCACGGCTGCTCGATTTACTTCAGCGTGGTCGGCCGCGGAAAAACAGAGGAAGACACGCTCAAACTCTACCGTGAGATATGGGACGGCGCGATGGAAGAAGCGCTCAAAGCGGGCGCAACAGTCACCCACCACCACGGCGTCGGCCTTCACAAAGCCGAATATATGAAGCGCGAGCTCGGCCGCCTCGCGCCGCTCTACCAATCCGTCAAGGATGTAATAGACCCGAACAACATCCTCAACCCCGGCAAGATGGGGCTGAGGCCGTTCAATAAATAACGGCAGGTGCCTCTGTGCTCGAAAAATTCAAACATGAAATATCGTACTGCACGTACTGCCCGAAGATGTGCCGGTTTTCGTGCCCGGTAACAAACGCGGAAGCGCGCGAGACGGTCACACCGACGACAAAACTCAATTTCATGTATCTCGCCGAGCGCGGCGCGACCGAACTCACGCCCGAAATCGCCGAGATATTCTACCATTGCGCGGGCTGCCTCACTTGCCGTGCATATTGTAAGCACCGCATCAACGTGCCGGACATAATCGAAGCCGCGCGGCAGGCTGCCGTAGCGCGCGGTGTCCAGCCCGCGGTGCTCGACAGACACATCAAAACATTCGCGGAACACAAGAATCCCTACGGCGAACGCCTTCGCGCGAAGCTCGACGAACTCGGACAGCAGAACCGCCTCAACAAACAAGCATCGGTGCTCTACTTCGTGGGCTGCACAACGCTGTTCCACTTCGGCGACCTCGCCCTCTCGATAATCAAAGTGCTCGAAAAGAGCGGCGTCGATTTCGCGGTGCATGCGGGCGATTCGCTCTGCTGCGGAACACCCGCGTTGCTAAGTGGCGACGTCACGGCATTCAAAGACACCGCACGCAAAAATGCGGAGCTGCTGAATAAATACGAAACCGTGATAACCGGCTGCCCGAGCTGCATGGCGACCATCAAACTCAAATACGAAGAATACGGCATCTCGATCAAGCCGAAAATCTCACACGCCGTCGAGTTCGCGGCCGAACAAGTGAAATCCGGCCGCCTGCGCCTGAAACCGGCGGGCACGGAAAAAGTGATGTATCACGACCCATGCCACCTCGCAAAATACTTCGGCGTGTTCGACCCGCCGAGGGAGCTGCTGAAGAAAATGTTCTTCCCGGACAACGTGCTGGAGTTCAGTTGGAACCGGGATAAGAACTACTGCTGCGGCGGCGGCGGACTGCTGCCGGTGACGATGCCCGGCGTGTCGCGCGATATAACGAATAAGCGACTCGAAGAGTTCCACGAGTCAAAGCCGGACATGCTCGCCACCGCCTGTCCGACTTGCGAGCGGACATTCCGCCGCGCGGACCGGGAACTCGCGGTGAAAGACGTGATTTCGCTCCTCGCGGAACGGCTTGAGGAGTGACATCGACCATATCTATTGCACAACGGCAACATAGCGAAATGGCCGACAACTTTAAAACAAAGATCATCGTTAACCCGAAATCGGCAAACGGCCGCACGCTGAAACAGTGGCCCGAAATCGAAGCGACCATAAAAAAATACCTGCCGGAATTCGACCACGAGTTTACCAAAGGCCCGCGCGACGCGGCGAGAATCACCACCGAATCACTTAAAGCAGGATATGAGATGATCGTCTGTATCGGCGGCGACGGCACGATCAATGAAACCGTTAACGGTTTTTTCGAGAACCGGCAACCGGTGCGCAAAAACGCCGTACTCGGCATACTTAACATGGGCACCGGCGGCGATTTCCGTAAGACCGCGGGAATCCCGAAAGACTTCGAGGAAGGCGCGAAGCACCTCGCCGGGCGAGATACATTCACCTGTGACGTCGGGCATATTGTTTTAAAGTCGCTCGAAGAAAAAACAGAGGAACATTACTTCATCAACATAACCGATTTCGGAATGGGCGGCGACGTCGTACATCGCGTCAACCACTCGACAAAAATCCTGCGCGGATTTCTCTCCTTCCTATGGGGTATGTTCAAATCCACGCTGAGATACAGGAACCAGACGGTCAGCCTTGAAATCGACGGCAAGCCGATCGGCGACCGCAAGATAATGAATGTATTCATTGCCAATGGGCAATACTGCGGAGGCGGCATGCGCATTGCGAAAAACGCGCGGCTCGACGACGGCGTATTCGACATTGTCATAATGGGCAACATAGGCAAGATCGAATCAGTCAAATGGACACCGAAACTCTACCGCGGCGACATCGTCGAATTCACCGACAAAGTCGAATATTTCCACGCAAGGCAGGTGCGGGCAACATCCGATGAAAGAGTGCTCATCGACATGGACGGCGAGCAGCCGGGAATGCTTCCGATTACGCTCACGATTATCCCCGCTGCCATCCGCGTCAAAAAAGGCGCGCCTGAATAGGCGTCGCATAAGTATCTGCCGGGAATTCAATTTAATACATAAAAAGAACCCGCCGGATTGCGGCGGGTCCTTTTCTTCTTTCGACAATTGTGTTTTCGTCAGTGCCCGGCGCGCGCAAGATGTTCCGGAGTCAGCGCCTGCCAGTAAGTGAGATCCGGCGCGGTGTCGGCAAGCGACGTCGTGTAGTTGTCCGAACGCGCCCAGTAAGTCGATCCGTCCTTCGCCACATACACGGCCATGTTGCTGTTCTGCGCGCGTGTCGTCAGGTCCGGGAAGTACACTCCGAGACTTCCGTGGTTTGTATTAACTGTTATGATCGCCGCATTCAGCATCGACTGTGGATTGCCTTCCGCAATCAGGCATCCGGTCGGACTCGGTTCGGTGTCGAGCAAGTAATTCGTTAAAACTCCCAGATAATCGTACTCGATATATACGATCGGCCTGCCCCAGTTAATCTTGTCACCCGGAACACTTTCAAACGCAACTATACTGTCCGGGTAGATTCCCCAACCGGTAGGCGCCGTAATCGACGTCGCGTCTCCGCAGACAAACGGGGTCACAGTCGTTGTATCACCATCATCCGGCGTGCCTGTGTCACCCGAGGTCGTGTCGTCCGAGGTGTCGTCATCTGCAGGCGGATCGGGATCGACCACAACAACCTCTTTCACATATATCGTCACCTGCGCGGAAGTCAGCCACGTGAAGAGCGAGGCGGTCACCTGCGTGCCGCCGACCGTCGTCGCCGCGAATGTCGTTCCGCTTACTGTCCCGACATCCGTCGTGGACAACTTCCACGTTACGTATTGTCCGATCTCCTCCTTGTACCCATCCTTGTAAGTCAGCATTGCGGAAAGCGCCGACGTTTCGCCTACATAAAGCTCCGCCGGGTTCGCCGCAACAACAAGTGACTCGAAGCCATTGTGTTCTATGAATTTGATTAAAAATTCAATTTTGAGCTTGAGCAGGTCCACATCGCCGCTGCAATCGTTGAGCTTTTCGTCTTTCATAAAATGCGTTCTGAGTTTATTTGCCGCCTGTTTGAATTGAGCCTTGAAATAGAATCTTTTCGCGTCGTCCATAACATTCAGCGCATTTCTTCGCTTCATATCCGGCCTGTGGCCTATGAACGCGCAGACAGGCGTGGTTTGGATGTCCCTCATAATGTCTTTGAACGAAATTTCGGCTTGCTGCGCCGGCGTTGTATTCTGCTGGTGGTGGCACGCCGCGGCCCTCTGGACAAGCTCGGGCGCCTTTGAAAGCTCAGCCGAAGACGTTGCAGGCGATTGTCTCCCGCCGCCTCCGCAACCGGTTATATATATTCCCGACAGCATCATTACAGTGAGGATGATTTTGTGATTTATGCTTTTCATTTCTGCCACCTCCCCCTGTCTTTTCACTTTAAACATTTCCAATTTCAGGCCCTTCAAAACCGTTTTTTTTAAATGGAATAAATTATTTTGCCGTTAAACAACTATGATTTATTTCTCGTTTTAGAATGGAGGTTTTCGGGTATAATTAGCAAAAATAAAGAGCGCTGATCCCTTACCGCGGATACAACATTATCAAACAATACAATAAAAAAATATTCGCCGGATTTTTAAAAAACTCTTTTACTTCCTGCGCGATATCGCTATCTTGTCGAGCACGCTCTTGACCTGCGGCGCCAGACTCATGAAATGTCCTATCTTCGTGCAGGTTTCGAGCTCGTCGCACATCCCGCAGTTTTCTTTCTTCGCGGCCATCGCGCAGGCTCGTATCTCGCACTCATAGCAATGTCCGCATTTGCGGCCGTCTTCAGTGCAGCCGTCGCACCAGACTTTGTCCGTGGTGACTTCAATGTTGTATTCCTTTGCCCAGTTCGCCGCGATCTCGGCTATCTTCGCCTCGTCGTTCGCTTTCGTGGCTATGTACGCCGGGCACTCCGTGCATATTAATCCGCAACATGCTATCAGCTTTTCTACAGGTCCGCTTTCCGACATCACAAACCTCCCCAGTCAGTTTATATCGTTTATTACATCAATGTTTTAGTCCCAACCGCCGACTTTCTCAGCCCACCATCTCGAACGCTTCTCGTATTTCCCCGGCGCCGCGGCCTGCACATCCCGATACGCCTCAGTCAGCGCCTTGTATTTCACGGAATTTTCCTTTTTCAGCTTTTCAAACAGCGCTTCGACAACCTCCGCCGTGTTGCGCAGACTCATGCTGAACGACACCTCGAACAGTTTCGGATCGTTCGCGCACGCCGTACTCTTCGGACTGTCCACTCCGCTCTCACTGTGGCTGCGCGGCCCTTTGTCCACTATCGACTGGTACGCAAATAATTCAGGCAGATACTTTTCTCTGAAATCCGCGAACTTTGCATCGTTCACCATGCTGCCGAACGACGGGCCGGAGTCGCGCAGAAAATCGTCCACCGACTTCCCGGACGCCGCCACCTCGCCGCGAGGGCCGGCTTCGGTCGAGTAATATTTCCTCATCAGATGCACGTAATTTGTATGGGATGAAATATCCGTTAGCGCATGCGACGACCTGCCAAGTATCCTCAGCATCCACCTCAGCTTGTTCGGCGGAAACTTAGCGTCGTCCGCTACGCTCATAAGCAGATCGCGGTGATGCCGCCACGTGGCAAGTACTTCTTCGCTCGAATTCATCTCGTCGAAATGGTCGATATTCTTGTACCAGTAGCGCGCTACGGGAAACAGCGGATAGACTTTATACTGGAGCGCCTTCCAGCCGATCGCGGAGTAATAATCGGTGTTGAAGTTGTACCGGATGACAATATCCATTGCCTTTGGAGAAAGGTATTTGTCGAAAACCGAGTGCGCAGCATTGAAGTGGTATAATGTGTTCATCCCGAAAGCCCAGCCCCCGAAGTCAATTTCCCGGACATTTCTATAAAAATCCGGGTGCAAAAACCGCTTGCCAGAATATAACGGAATAACGCTGTAGTGTCAAAAAAACCCTATCGGCGGTCCGATACCCGTCGGACATCAATTTCCCAGTCTATAAATATGCTTCGGCCGGCACCACACACTTCCACCGGGGCTGATATTGCAAACAACCGTTCCGGCTGCATCCGTCCGCCATACCGGAACCTTCATCCGCTTATAAGTGTCGAGCACCACTGAATGCGGATGCCCGTAGAAGCTCGGCCCGCCCGTGCTGATCACCGCCGCCGCCGGACTCACCGCCGCAACAAATTCGTTCATTGACGACGTCGAGCTTCCGTGGTGCGGCACTTTCAGCACGGATGCTTTCAGCAGCCTGCCGTACCGCCCGGCGAGTTCCTCCTCCGTTTCACCTTGAATATCGCCCGTGAAGAGCGCCGCTCCCCGCCCGTACGCCGCTTTCATAACCAGCGACATATTGTTTTTCAGAAC
>CAYPEK010000087.1:7516-18640 GCA_964409645.1 uncultured bacterium
CCGCTCCCCGCCCGTACGCCGCTTTCATAACCAGCGACATATTGTTTTTCAGAACGTCTCCGGCGGCCGCGTCACGCTCCGGGTTGAGTATCAGCAATTTTGCTCCCGAAGGTATTGTAAACATCGCGCCGCCGCGCACAGGCACATATTCGGCCTTTCCTTTTTTTGCCGCATTCAGAATTTCCGCATATCGCTCCCGACGCCCGGGACCCGGATTCGCGGGGCCGGCGCCCGTGTCGCGGTAAAGCGCGCAAGCCTCCGCATTTTTCGTCGCCTCGCATGCCGTGTCCGTAAAAAACGCGGCGTCTATAAAACGGTCAACCTTTATATTCCCCAGCGTCCACACAAGCCCGTTCATGTGATCCATGTCGGGATGCGAGAGGAAAACCGCGTCGAGCCGCCGTATGCCGTCCGCACGCAGCGTTCTGCCGATGATCCGTTCCCCCGCGTCGAACGTCCCGGCGGATGAACCCCACGACCCGCCGCCGTCCACAAGCGCCCGGAAAACACCCCCGCGCGGGCCGCCCGACGGAATCTCCACAAGCGCCGAATCACCCTCGCCGACGTCGAAAAACGTCACCCGCATATCCCGCAGCGGTGGCCGCCACAGGTCCCACGTTATCAGCACTGCGCCGACGAGCGCCACGAGCAGCCATCCCGTCACTATCCGCTCGTCCGATCCGCGCGCCATCCATCTCAGCGTCAGAACCAACAGAACGACCCCGGCGCCGTACACCGCCATCCACGCCGCAGAGGGCGACGCCACGTCCACGGTGCTGAAAGGCAATGCCGCGAGCACCCTTGTCAGGAACACGATCAGACGGGCAACCGCTTCCGCGGCGAATGCAGGCGCCGCCACAAGCGGGCCGGGAATCAGCCCGACCACGCACGTGATGAAATCTATCGGCAGCAAGACGCCCGCAAGCGGCACGACAAGCAGATTCGACACCGGAGACACAACACAGAATTGGTTAAAATAATAAGCGAGAAGCGGGTATATCGGCAGTTGCGCGGCAACCGCCACCAGAGCCACACGCGCCGCCTTCGCCCACAACCGCCGCGATCTTACAAACACCGCCATCGCCGGATAGATGAAAATCACACCGCCGGCCGCGAGAAAAGTGAGCTGCGCGCCCACGTTGAATATCACAAGAGGATCGATCACCATCATGAACAGCGCCGCGATGAACAGCCCCGACTTCGGATTGTAATTGGCGCCGAACAGCAACCCCATGAGAAACACAAAACCCATTATCGTCGCGCGCAGGATGGAAGGCCCGCCGCCGGTCGCGGCATAATAGAACACAAGCAGCGCCGACAGCACGATGAAACTCGGCACGGGCCGCCGCTTCCATACAAAACTAATGAACAGGAACGCCCCCAGCATAATCATCACATTCATGCCGGAAACAACAAGTATGTGAGTGAGCCCGGCGCGCCTGAATTCCTCGTAAAGCGTGGCGTCCATTTCCTTCGAGCGCCCGAGCATCATCTGGCCGAGAACCTGATTGTACGGCGAGGCCACATTCCGGTCCAGAATCGACCCGAACCTGTCCCGTATCTTTTCGCCCGCTCTCATCAGAAAATGCCCGCGCTCCTTGCCCGCCCTCTCGCGCGCGCCCCATTTAGCGAGGCTCATCGACGCCGAAACGCCCCTCATCCTGTAAAACGTCTGTTGGTGCGGCTTCATCCCGCCCACGGTTTTCAATCTGCCCTCGAACAGCCACCTCTCGCCCACACGCGGCGTACGTCCGGCGTCGTCCGGATACCACAGGCTTATCAGGCCCGACATCCCGATCGGGTCGCCGTTTTCGCCGGCGATCGAATCAACATCCAGCACAATCGACACGCTTCCGTATTTCGTCTTGGATGCGCTCGTAACCGTTCCCCAGACGCGATGAAGCTCCCGCCGTCCGCCTGTCTCTTCCACATAAACCGCCAGCGGCGAATTCTTAAAGACCTGACTATCGACTCCATACAGAAACCACGACGCAAACAGCGCCGCAACAAGAATCGCAGGCAGAAACAACCTGTCATTTTTTCTGAGAAGAATCGCGGCGGCGGCAAGCGCGGCCGTAGCAGGCCCGGTCGCCCACAAATGCGCGCCAAACATCCAACCGCATAATATACCGAGCAGATAAAATATTGTCAGCGGATATACGATCGCCATATTTTATGCCCGCCACTCCACTCTATTGCCGCTTCCTATTGCCGAATTGTTTCCGTTCGTCAATTTTACCAAAAATCCGGCGGCTTCACAAAACAAAAAAATCGAAAATCGAGACGCCGTTTGATATAATGTCCTTGCGCGGACCGGCACGCATCAAAAGCATAACGGAGAACGACATGAAAAATTCAAAAAAAACAATCATCAACGCAACAATCGCCGCAGCGGCTCTATTGTGCACATTATGTATCAGATGCGCCGCCGACCCGATCCCGACCAAGAGACCAAACCTCGACATATTAACCGTGGCGCATCGAGGTTCCACACGTTACGCACCGGAAAACACAATCCCGGCAATGGAAAAAGCGATCGAGTTCGGATTCGACTATGTCGAAATGGACATACGTTTCACAAAAGACGGCGTGCCTGTCATCATGCACGACGATACTGTGGACCGGACGACGAACGGCAAGGGCAAAGTGGCTGATTATACTCTCGAAGAGCTGAAAAAACTCGTTGTTTACGGCCCGCCTGAAATGCGCGAAAAATTCAAAGACGTCAGAGTCCCGACATTCGAGGAAGCGCTTCAAACAATTCAGGGGCGCGCCCTGCTGTATTACGACCCAAAGGAATCACCCCGCCCGATCATATTCGAACTGCTGAAAAAGTACGGTTTCTACCCGGATAAAATGATATTGGCGGGCGACATCAACCGCGAACTCGAATTCCTGAAATACGCGCCGGAAATGCCCGTAATGCCCCCGCTCGAAGACATTAACGATATGCAGAAAGTACTCGACGTCATCCCGCACCCGAAAGCATTCAATACGAATCCTTACGTGCTTTCGAGAGAACTCGTTGACAGGGCACACGAAAAAGGAATCCTGATAAATATGAACACACTCGGCTTCGGCGATGTGCCGCAGACAATAAAACAAGTCATCGCCGCCGGAGTGGACAGCGTCCAGACCGACAACCCGCTCGGCCTCAAAAAAGTGCTCGAGGAAATGAAGGCCAAAGAAGATAAGAAAAACAAATAAATTGTTTTGACGGTAAGTTTTTTAATTATCAACTTTAAATTCTGAAAATGAGTATAATACGAAAACGCGGCGGCGGCTAAGCTGCACCGTAAATAAAAATATTTAATATAATTCGGAAAAGGAGGAACGGTGATGAAAGTAATTATTCTGGGCGGGTGTGGAGACATGGCGAAAATCGCCGTGGACCTGCTGATGAAAGAGTCGGACGTAACCGAACTCATCATCGCGGATATTAACGAAAAGAAAGCCGCCGAAACAGCAGCGGCGGCGGGCAGCAAGGCAAAAGCGAAAAAAGTTGACGCGGGAAATCACAACAGCGTCGTCGAAGCGGTGAAAGGCTGCGACGTGGCTCTCGGTTTCATCGGCCCGTTCTACAAGTTCGAGCGCAAAATAGTCGATGCCTGTATCGACGCGGGAACCCCCTATGTAAGCATCATGGACGACTACGACGCATACCTCGACGTGATAAATCTCGACGACAAGGCTAAAAAAGCCGGCCTGACAATGATCTGCGGACTCGGCAACTCGCCGGGAATCACGAACGTCCTCGCGAAAAAAGGCTACCTTTCCATGGACGCCCCCGAGAAAATCCACATCCAGTGGGCGGGCGGCTCGAACGAAGCGGTCGGCCCCGCGAACGTTAAACACGTCCTTCACATTTTCTCCGGCTACACGCTCCAGTGGCTTAACGGCAAAGAAACAAAGGTTAAAACCGGAACAAACAGAAAAGTCGTTGAATTTCCGGAACCGATGGGCAAACTGCCCGTTTACTACACCGGCCACGCGGAATCGGTTGCCGTCCCCCGCACGCTCAAGGGGCTCAAGGAAGTCACACTGCACGGCGGCACACACCCGGCCTATATTTCACAGCTTGCAACATTTTTCGGCAATCTCGGTCTCAGCAACACCCCGGAAAAACGCGAAAAACTTGCGAACCTACTGATGCCGATAGAAGGCCTTTTCGCAACCGGCGGTGTGGATAAATCGGTGTTCCGCATCGACGCATACGGAAAAAAGAACGGCAAACCGGTGCACCACTATTACACCGGCGTGGGCCATATCGCGGAAATAACGAGTATTCCGTGTGTAGAAGGCGCAATGATGATCGCCCGCGGCGAACTGAAAAAACCGGGCGTCCACTCAGCCGAAAGCGCGCTCGAACCCGACGATTTCCTGCCGAGGCTCGAAAAACGCGGAATCGACCTGAGATATTACGAATAATTTTTCGCTGATAAACGAAACTACACAAAAGGCGGGCTTTCGAGCCCGCCTTTTTTATTCATGCACTCTGAAGGACACACATTATAAAAGTAGGGGCACGTTGCACGTGCCCCGCCATAAAAATCGAATCGAAATAAAAAAGCCCGCTGTTTAGCGGGCTTTTTATTGTTTCTTAAGTGCCGGGCCGGATCAGTGAAGCGATTCGAGAATAACCGCTTTCGCCTTCTCCGTCGTGAGTTTCTTCGCGCAGACGATCTCGCCGATGAGAAGCTGCATGGCATTGTCCAGCATCTTCTTCTCGCCCATCGAGAGGCCTTTCTTCTTATCTTTTAAATAAAGGTTGCGCAACACTTCCGCGACCTCATGCACATCGCCCGTTTTGATCTTTTCGAGATTGTGTTTGTATCTCCGGTTCCAGTTCGCCGGCATCTCCGTCGTGTCTTTGCTCCTGAGATCGTGGAGAACCTCGTCTATGACTTCCTTCTTGATTATCTTCCGGACTCCGACTTCCTCCACTGTCTCGACAGGCACCGATATTTTCATATTCTTCATGGTGAGATTCACCATGTAATACTTCTTAGTGATTCCCAGAACTTCCTGATCGGCTATGGCCTCGATTACTCCAACGCCGTGAAGCGGATGCAAAATCTTGTCACCGATTCGGAACATGCCAGCCTCCTTTATGTTGTAGTAGGAGATATTCAGTAAAACTCATGAATGGCATTCTATCACAAATCCGCGAATAAGTCAATTTTTAACTATATCCTTGCTGATGTCGCACGAACTGCCCTCGATCACCACTTCCTCATCCTCAGACCTGACACGGAAGGTTTCCCCAGCCGTGTATCGACACAGCAGCAGCTTCTCCGAAAGCGGGTCCTCGATGAATTTCTGGACCAGCCTCCGCACCGGCCGCGCGCCGTTCGCGGGGTCGTACCCCTCCCGCACTATCCGGTCCACCGCCGACTCGTCCACTTCGAGCTTCAAGCCTTTCGCTTCCACCCGTTCTCTGACCCGTTTTACGAACAGGTGCACGATCGACCGGATGTCCTCCCGCGTCAGTGATCGGAACATCACGAATTCGTCCACCCGGTTCAGGAATTCCGGCCGGAATGTCTTCTTCAATTCCTTCGTTATCTTCTCCTCCATATTGGCGTGCTCTTTTTGAAGCACATCCGGGTCGGAGATGTCCGGCAGGGACTGCCTGAACCCCACCGGCGAGAAGTTCGTTATGAGCTCCGCGCCCACATTTGTCGTCATTATCACTATCGAATTCTTGAAACTCACCTTCCGGCCGTGCGAGTCCGTCAACATCCCGTCTTCCATAATCTGCAGGAGGATATTGAACACCTCGGGGTGCGCCTTTTCGAGCTCGTCGAGGAGCACAACCGAATACGGCTTCCTCCGGACGGCGTCGCTGAGCTGGCCGCCTTCTTCATACCCGACATAGCCGGGGGGCGCCCCGACGAGTCGCGACACCGCCGCCTTTTCGGTGTACTCCGACATGTCGATACGGATGATCGCCTTTTCGTCGCCGAAAAGGAACTCCGCCAGCGCTTTGGCGAGCTCGGTTTTCCCGACGCCCGTCGGCCCGGCGAAGAAGAAGCAGCCCATCGGCCGCGTGGCTTCCTTCAACCCGACTCGCGCGCGCCGAATCGCTTTCGACACCGTCGTGATCGCGTGGTCCTGTCCGATAATGCGCTTCCTCAGTTCGTCCTCGATGCCCAGCAGGCGCACCGTTTCCTCTTCCTTCAGCTTCGACACCGGTATGGACGTCCACATATAGACAATATCCGATATCTCATCGTCGCCGACCGTGAGCGTGTCCGTGCCCGATGAAGTGCGCCACTTCGTCGATTCGTCGCGCAGTTTGTCTTCGAGGTCTTTTTCCTTGTCCCTGAGCGACGCCGCAAGCTCGAACTGCTGCGCGAGCACCGCGGCATTCTTTTCCCGCCGCACGCCCTCGAGGTCATCTTCGAGGCTTTTGAGGTCCGGCGGCGAAGTCGCGTTCTTGATCCGTACCCGCGATGCGGCCTCGTCGATCAGGTCGATGGCTTTGTCCGGCAAGAACCGGTCCTGAATGTACCTGTTCGAGAGCTGTACGGCGGCGAAAAGCGCCTCGTCCGTTATGCGCACGCGATGATGCGCCTCGTAGCGGTCCCGGAGTCCCTTCAATATGTCGAGCGTGTGCTCAATCGTCGGCTCGTCCACGAACACGGGCTGGAACCTGCGTTCGAGCGCCGCGCTCTTTTCGATATGTTTCTTGAATTCGTCGTACGTCGTCGCGCCGATGCACTGCAATTCGCCGCGCGCGAGCGCCGGCTTGAGAATGTTCGACGCGTCGATCGCGCCCTCGGCCGCGCCGGCGCCGATTATCGTGTGCAGCTCGTCGATGAAAAGAATGATGTCGCCCTTCGACTGGTAAATTTCGTTCACTACGCGTTTCAGGCGTTCCTCGAACTCGCCGCGGTATTTAGTGCCGGCGACGAGCCCCGCGAGATCGAGCGATATCACCCGCTTTTCATAGAGGATGCTCGGCACTTCGCGCTTGTTTATCATCTGCGCCAGCCCCTCGACGATCGCCGTCTTGCCCACACCCGGATCGCCGATCAGCACCGGATTGTTCTTCGTCCGCTTGCTCAGAATCTGCACGACGCGCTCGATCTCGACGTCGCGGCCCACCACCGGGTCGAGCTTGCCCTCGCGCGCCAACTCCGTCAGGTCACGGCTGAACTCGTCGAGGAACGACGTCTGCGACTGCCGTTTCCGCTTGCCCGCCGCCGGGCCCGCCGTCATCGGCTGCTCGCCTTCGAGCAATCCGATCACATACTGCCGCGCCTTGTCGATCACAATGCCCTTCTCCCGCAACATCCGGGCGGCCACTCCCTCGCCTTCCCGGACCAGACCGAGCAGAAGATGTTCCGTCCCGATGTGCGCGTGGCCAAGCCCCCGCGCTTCCTCGAACGACAGTTCGAGCACCCGCTTCGAGCTCGGCGTGAACGTAATCTCGCGCGTTTTCCCGCGCCGTTCGTGCACGAAAATATCATTAAGGCCGCTCACAAGCTGGTCCACGTCCACCCCGAGCCCCATCAAAACCTTAACCGCAAAGCTCTCTCTGTCCTGTAGCAGCGCGTACAGCACATGCTCGGTATCCACGTAAACGTGATTCAGTTCTTCGGCCTTCCCCTGCGCGAGGATAATCACCCTCCTCGCGTGTTCGGTGAATTTATCCCACATAACGAACCTCTCGTCGGTGACATCTTGTCGTTTCACATACAGCAGAGATATTATAGTCCGCGATTTCCTGTTTTTCCACAAAACCGGTCCAACTGTAGAAAATCCATAATAATTAATGTTATAAATAATTGTTATTATCTAAAATTAGCTACTATCGAGCCCCCTCTGTTATTGACTTCACAATACCGCTCTGTTAGAATCAATTTTCTATGAAAAAAACGACTTTTCAAGAGATGATTTTCAACTTGCAGAAGTATTGGTCGGACTACGGATGCGCGATTGCCCAGCCGTACGACATCGAGGTGGGCGCGGGCACGATGCACCCGTTCACGTTCCTGAAATCTCTCGGCGGCACGCCGTGGAAAGTAGCCTACGTGCAGCCCTCCCGGAGGCCCGCCGACGGCCGATACGGCGAAAACCCGATCCGGCTTCAGCACTATTTCCAGTATCAGGTTATCCTTAAACCGTCGCCGAACGACGTGCAGGACCTCTACCTGAAGAGCCTCGAAGCAATCGGCATCAGCATCAAGGAGCACGACATCCGGTTCGTCGAGGACGACTGGGAGTCGCCGACACTCGGCGCGTGGGGTCTCGGCTGGGAGGTCTGGCTGGACGGCAACGAAATAACCCAGTTCACGTACTTCCAGCAGGTCGGCGGGATCGACCTGCCCTCCGTCTGCGCGGAGATCACTTATGGAATCGAACGCATCTGCATGTACCTTCAGGGCGTGAACAGCGTGTTCGACCTCGACTGGACGCACGACCTGAAATACGGAGACGTTTATCTCGAAAACGAGAAGCAATATTCGAGTTACAACTTCCACCACGCCAACGTGGACACGCTCAGCAAGCAGTTCGAGATGTGCGAGGCGGAAGCCAAGAAGCTCGTCGAGGCGAATCTGCCGCTGCCGGCGTACGATCAGGTGCTGAAATGCTCGCATCTTTTCAACCTGCTCGACGCACGCAACGCGATCAGCGTGAGCGAGAGGCAGAACATGATAGGCCGCGTGCGCGACATTGCGGGCAGATGCGCGAGGGGCTACCTCGCGAAGATCGAAGGCGAGAAAGAGGAATCCGCATAAAGCGCGGGGCGGCGGCTCAAAATCCCCGAAATTAATTTGAGGAGACACCATGAAAGCACTCGTAACAGGAATAACCGGTTTCGCAGGAAGCCATCTCGCGGAGCTTCTGCTCAGCAGAAATATTGAAGTCTATGGGACGGTGCGCCCGAGAAGCCCGCTGGACAACATAACCCCCGAAACGGCGAAAAACGTCCGCATGATCGAATGCGAACTGCGCGACAACAACGCGGTGCGCTCGACGATCTCCGGGGTGCGCCCCGACTACATTTTCCACCTCGCCGCGCAGAGCTTCGTGCCGACGTCGTGGAACTCGCCCGCCGACACTCTCGAAAACAACATCATAGGCCAGCTCAACATTTTCGAAGCGATGAGAGACGCAAAAGTGGACGCGGCGATCCAGCTCGCCTGTTCGAGCGAGGAATACGGGCTCGTGCATGAGGACGAGTTGCCGATCAGGGAAACCAACCCGCTCCGGCCGCTCAGCCCGTACGCGGTCAGCAAGGTCGCGCAGGACCTCATGGGCTATCAGTACTTCAAGAGCTACGGACTTCGCGCATTCCGCACCCGCGCGTTCAACCACACGGGTCCACGCCGCGGCGAGATTTTCGTCACCTCCTCGTTCGCGAAGCAGATCGCGATGATCGAAAAAGGCAAGCAGGACCCGGTCATCAAGGTCGGCAACCTCGACGCGAGGCGCGACTTCACGGACGTGCGCGACACGGTGCGCGCTTATGCCGACGTCGTGATCAGCGGCGAACCCGGCGACGTTTACAACATTGCAACCAACTCGACAGTTAAGATAAAGGACCTTTTGGATATGCTGCTCGGCATGTCCGAAAAAGAGATCGATGTCCGGATCGACCCGGCCCGCCTTCGCCCGTCGGACGTGCCCGTCCTGCTCGGCGATTACTCGAAGTTAAACAAAAAAATCGGCTGGGCGCCCTCGATCCCGTTTGAAAAAACGATCAGGGACCTTCTCGATTACTGGAGAGAAAGAGCTTGACCCCGAAATTTGCTAAACCGGCTGACGTGATTGAAATATACGACACCACGCTGCGCGACGGAGCGCAGTCCGAAGGTGTCTCGTTCTCGCTCGAAGACAAGCTGCGCATCACCGAGCGGCTCGACGAGTTCGGCATCCACTACATCGAGGGCGGGTTCCCGAACTCCAACCGCAAGGACAGGGAATTTTTCGAGCGCGTGCGGAAGATGAAGCTCAGGAACGCCAAGATAGCGGCGTTCGGCAGCACCCGGCGCAAGGACACCACCTGCGCGAAAGACGAAGGCATCCGCTGCCTCATCGGCGCGGAAACCGAGGTCATCACCATAGTCGGAAAAAGCTGGGACCTGCATGTCGGCCACGTCCTTAAAGTGTCGCTCGACGACAACCTGCGAATTATCGCGGACTCGATCGCCTACCTTAAAAAACGCGGCCGGATAGTCGTGTTCGACGCAGAGCATTTCTACGACGGCTACCTCGAAAACCGGGAGTACGCGCTCAAGACCGTCATCGCGGCGGCCGAAGCGGGCGCGGACCGCATAGTGCTATGCGACACCAACGGGGGCTGCCTCCCGCCACTCGTCCGCGAAGCCACCGAGGCGTCGGCGGCAGCGTCGTGCGTGCCGATCGGCATTCACGCCCACAACGACTCCGAACTCGCGGTCGCCAACACGCTCGCCGCGATCGAGTCGGGAGCGATGCACGTTCAAGGCACCATCAACGGGATCGGCGAACGTTGCGGAAACGCAAACCTGTGCTCAATCATTCCAAACGTGATGCTCAAAATGAAACTGCCGTGCCTGCCCCCCGGCAACCTCGCCGGACTGACCGACCTCGCGAACTTCATAAGCGAGCTCGCAAACCAGCCTCTGTCGGACAAACTGCCGTACGTCGGCCGGAGCGCGTTCGCGCACAAGGCCGGTCTCCACATCGACGGCGTCCGCAAGATGCGCCGCGCCAACGAACACGTGACGCCGGAAATGACAGGCAACCGCACCCGCGCGCTGATCTCCGAGATTTCAGGCCGCGGCAACGTGCTTTTCCTCGCGGGCCGCATGGGAATCGATCTATCGAACAAACCCGACGTCGTCAAAAAAGTGCTCGACGAACTCAAGGCCCTCGAATACGAAGGCTACCAGTTCGAGGGCGCGGAGGGCTCGTTCGAGTTGCTGATACGCAGAAATCTCGGAGAGCGCCGCAAGTTTTTCGAACTGCGCAGCTTCCGCGTCGTCGTGGACAAAAGGCAAGGCGACAAGATATTTTCGGAAGCGACAATAAAGATAAAAGTGGGCGACCACATCGAGCAGACAGTCGGCGAAGGCGACGGCCCGGTGAACGCACTCGACAACGCCCTCCGCAAGGCGCTCGAACCGCTCT
>CAYPEK010000088.1:0-18620 GCA_964409645.1 uncultured bacterium
ACGGAGCCGACGAGACTTGAACTCGCGATCTCCGGCTTGACAGGCCGGCATGTTAACCACTACACCACGGCTCCCTTTGCAATGCATTGGGCGGGGTGGGTTTCGAACCCACGACCTCTTGCGTGTGAAGCAAGCGTTCTCCCACTGAACTACCCGCCCGGACTTAAAAAAAAACGCCCCCAAGGGGACTCGAACCCCTGCCGCCGCCTTGAAAGAGCGGTGTCCTAACCACTAGACGATAGGGGCGGCTGTGAGCCGTCCGGGATTCGAACCCGGGACGCCCGGATTAAAAGTCCGGTGCTCTACCAACTGAGCTAACGGCCCCCTTCACTCGTGTTAAAGCCCGGTTTTCCGGGTAGTTCCGGGTGGGTTACTCCATTTCAAGGTTCAATCAAAATACAACCGCTTAATTATAATATCAGCGCTTACCGTGTCAATATTTTCCGCTCTTTTTTTGCGGGTTTTGTCCGGTATTCCAGCCGTCTTCGTCGATCCGCCTCAGATGAACTTCCTTAATATTACCGTCTGTGCCCTGCGCGGACCGGTGGATATTATCGATATCGGCGTTTTTATCACTCGCTCTACAAATCTTATGTAATTCTGCGCCTCATCGGGCAGTTCGTGATAGTCTTTCACTCCGCTTGTGTCCGTCTTCCAACCCGGCAGCTCCTCATATACCGGTGTGCACTCGCGCAACTTCCGGAAATCGGTGGTGAACTCGCTTATTATTTCGTTCCCGACTTTGTATCCGACGCATACTTTTATCGTGTCGAACTCGTCGAGTATGTCCAGCTTGGTCATCGCCAACGCGCTCATTCCGTTTATCCGGCAACTGTACCTGAGCAGAAGCGCGTCCAGCCATCCGCATCTGCGCGGCCGGCCCGTCGTGGCGCCGTACTCGCCGCCTTTGTGCCTCATGTGTTCGCCGTCCTCGTCGTTCAACTCGGTCGGGAACGGCCCCTCGCCTACTCTCGTCGTGTATGCTTTCGTTATCCCGAGCACTCTCGAAATCTTCGTCGGTCCCACTCCCGCGCCGACGCATGCGCCGCCCGCTACCGGGTGCGACGACGTCACATACGGGAACGTCCCATGCGTGACATCGAGAAGCGTCCCCTGCGCGCCTTCGAACAATACGAATTTTTCGTCTCTCAGCGCGTTGTGTATCATCAGCGATGTATCAGCTATGTGTTTCTTCAGTTTCTGCCCGTACTCGAAATATTCCTCCGCGATATCCTCCGGCTCGAATCCTTTGTGCTTGAAAATCTCGCGCAGTATCAGGTTCTTGTATTTCAGCGTGAGGCCGAGTCGTCCGATAAACTCTTCCTTATCGAACAGGTCGTTAAAACGCAACCCGACGCGCGCCATCTTATCCACGTATGCCGGTCCGATGCCTCTACCGGTCGTCCCAAGCTTGTGCTTGCCTTTAAGTTCCTCTTCAAACATATCCATCGTCTTGTGGTAAGGCATCACAAGATGCGCGTTCCCGCTTATGCGCAGGTTCTCCACACAGATTCCGCGCGACTTGAGCATCTCGATCTCTTCGATGAGCGTCTTCGGCTCCACAACGACATCGTCGCCTATGATGCACACTTTATCCTTGTAGAGAATGCCGGATGGAATGAGATGCAGAACGTACATCTCTTCGCCGACCTTCACCGTGTGCCCGGCGTTGCTGCCGCCCTGATAGCGTACGACCATATCGACGCCTTCAGCGAGCATATCCGTGATTTTGCCTTTTCCTTCGTCGCCCCATTGGGCGCCAACCAAAACTATGGCGGGCATTGGCCTCGCCTCCCCTATTGCCGTTGTACTTCCTTGAAATTCGGTACGATTCCCCCGAACTGCATGGCCCCGGCTGTTTTTACTTCCGCCGGACAACACCCCGTGCCATCCGGCGACAAAAAAAAACTCAAACGGGCCGCAACCGCGTTTGAGCAATTGCAGTATATATTAGCAATAATCAAAAGATTGTGTCAATACAACTTCATTTCATACGTGCATCCCTCTCATACATTCCGTTTGACGCTGTACCGGGTAAATGTTATCTTATTCCCACAATTTAAATAAGGATAATATGAACACGATGAAGCACACACACGACTTAAAAAAAGTCTATTGTAACCTGAATAAATCAAAAGTGGCAGTTTTCCTTGTCTCGGCTATATGTTTTATTTCAGCGTTTTCAGCGGCGGCCTCTGCGGAGATTAAAGTAATCAACTCCCCCGCTCAACTCAGAGTCGAATCGGAATACTACGTCTTTCTTTTCGATCAGTCGAATGGAATGTGGAGCTTGTGGGACGCCTCCGATAATCCCGTCATACGTAACGCAACATGCCTCTGGGGAATCGACTTCGGCGATAAAAAGAAAATTCTCGCGCTCGCAGGTCATAAAAAATTCTCGGTGGATGTGAAGAACTTCGCGGATAAAATCGGAGACGGGCAGATGGCTGTCGTTTCATATACTCACCCGGAAATGCCTGTAAGGCTTGTGGCAATTTTTCGTTTTTACGAAGGCAAACCTTTTTTTACTATAATGCAGAAGATTGATAGTCAAGGCAACTCGCCTATCACTATCAGCCACACACTGCCTCTTCAGGCCGACAATGAACATTTCGGGGGCTTGTTCGGCGGCCCGGACCCGAATAACGTCTGGGCGCTCGAAAACGGAAACAAACTCTTCTACGACTTTTTCGTTAAGATAGTAAAAAGCACCGAACCTGTTTTCTCCAACTGGAATGCAGCATATTACGACAGAACCACACGCCGAACCGTCCTGATCGGCTTTATCACCGCGGACAAAGGTAAAATCAGCGTCCGCTCGTACTTCGATGCGAACGAAAGCCTTGCGGATAAAGATTGGAAAGCGCTTTCTTCGATAAAAGCGCAGGTTGAATACGACCCGTCGGTGACGGTTCAGCCGAAAGCGTACTTCGAGGGCGAACGACTCTACATCGGCTTGTCCACCGAGCCTCGACCGCACGAAGCGCTGGAAAGATTCGCCGATACAGTCGCCGATTATTACGAAATCCGCGCCGGCCGACGCGGCACTCCCAACGGCTGGAACGCATGGGCAACTAAATACCATCACGACCTCACAGAGACAAATATGTATGAAAACGCCAAATGGGCATCCGAAAAACTGGAACCTTTCGGCATGAACACGTTTCAGATCGATGACGGCTGGCAAGTTGAACTGGGAGACTGGGAACCGAATGCGAAATTTTCGCACGGCATGAAATCAATGGCGGAGAAAATCAGCAAATTGGGTCTTAGGCCCGGCCTCTGGCTTGCCCCATTTTGTGTCTCACCCGACAGCACGGTCGCCAAAGAGCATACCGATTGGATCGCCCCGAAAGACAAGATCGGCGAAACAATCATGCCGAAAGACTGGCTTATACTCGATCTCTCCAATCCGGAAGTTAAGAAATGGCTTGCCGATCTTTTCCATAAAATAGGTTACGATTGGGGCTTCAAATTCATAAAAATCGATTTTATTTATTACGCTCTTCTTGCGAAACAATACCACGATCCGAACGTCACCGGCGTGGAAGCATTCCGCGACGGCATGAGAATAATCCGCGAGTCACTTCCGGACGACGCATTCCTCGCCGAGGTTGCCGCTCCCATAGTATTCGGAGTCGGATACGCTGATGGAATGAGGCTCGGCCTCGATATCACACCGGCGTGGGCGGACGACGAAGGTCCCTCCGGTCAGGGCATCAAACCGATGGTTCGCAACCTCGCACGACGCTACTATCTCGGGCGACGGGTCTGGATCAACCACCCGGACATGTTCTATCTCGGCAGTCCGGAAGAAACAAAAAGGTGGGACGGCAACCGGCTCACATTTGAAGAAGCCCGCACGTATGCCACCCTCGCCTCTCTCGAAGGCGGCATCGTAAAGATCGGAGACTCATTTGTCGGTTTGGACAATCAGCAAACCGACATGCTCAGAAGAATTCTACCCGCTTATCCCGGTGTCGCGCGGCCGATCGATCTGTTCGACCATCTCTACCCCGAAATCTGGCATTTACCTATCAGCAACAATTCTTTCAATACGGACATTGTTGCATTCTTCAATTGGGGAAGAAATCGCCTCTGGGGTGAGCTCGAACAGGAAAAAGAAAAGTCGGTCGAGATTAAGCTTTCCGACCTTGAACTCGACACAGGACAGAAATATGCGGCTGTCGAATTCTGGTCAGGCGAGCCGCTTGGCGTGATCGGCGGCACTTCGGATGCGACGCTCAAAGACACTCTCCCGCCCCGCACAGTTCGCGTCTATGCCGTCCGAAAAATTACCGGCGAACCGATTTTCGTTTCAACCAACCGACACATAACTCAGGGCGCCACCGACATCATCGGCATGAATTGGGAGGCCGAAAAGAAAAATCTTTCCGTTAAATTCAATGCGGTCGCCGATTTCAGATATATGTTTACATTTTATGTGCCGCCCGAGTATCGTTTTCTCGCCGCAACAACGGACAACTGGCCCTTGCAGTTCGAACTGAAAGACAATTTCCTTAAGGTCTGGCTAAAAGAAAACGAATCCGGAGAACGCACATTAAGCTTGTCTTTCAGTGAACAGCAATAATTAAAACGAAATCGTAGGAATTATGAAAAACAAAAAAAATACGAGTTATATATTTGTAGCCATCGCGGCTGCGTTGATCACCGCGATCGCTATTTACGCCCCAAGTTTTTTCGCGAAATACTACATGTGGAAATACAACAAAACCATCCCTAAACTTGCTCCGATCCCGGCATTTCAAAAAACAGACACTCTTCTCATTCTTTCACCGCATCCCGACGATGAAACACTATGCTGCTCGGGCGCGATCCTAAATGCATTATCTGCAGGCGCGCAAGTTTACGTGGTATGGATGACGGCTGGAGACGGTTTCGAATGGGACGACATTCTTCTCACGCACAAGATAAAACCCAAACCGGAAGCTATGTTTTCACTCGGCAACCGCAGAATCACCGAATCGAAGCAGGCGGCAAAAAAACTTGGTATTCCGGAGAATCATCTGATCTATCTAGGATTCCCCGATCGGGGCCTGATCCACTTGTTTTTCAGCAATTATACAATTCAATACACATCGACTTTTACTCGCTACGATAAGGTTCCGTATTCTCAGGCATTAGCGCCCGGAACACCATACACCGGCAAAAACGTGACTGACCTTCTCATGTCGGTTATGGATGAAGTAAATCCGACGATTGTATTGTTGCCGGCGCCGATGGACGAGCATCCGGACCATAAAGCAACCTGTTTTTTTGGTCTCCGGTCGCTCGGGCCTAAGACCGAAAACGTAACTTCTTTCTTCTGGATAGTTCACGGTGGTTTGGAGTGGCCCATCCCCAAAGACTGGCATCCCGATCTATACCTTTCTCCTCCGAGAAGCATGAAATCACTTGGATGGGCAAGACTCGATATGACTAAGAATCAGATCGATACAAAAAAACAGGCAATCCTCGCATACTCGTCTCAATACAAAGCCTTAGGCCCGTATATGGCAGCATTCAACCGTCGCAACGAAGTATTCATAAAGCAATCATTCTGATTGTAATTCAGCGGCAGCGTTTCCCGATGCATCTTTCAGGATAGTTCTGAATCCGGGGCTTTTCTCCGCGAGCACCGCAAACCTCGGCGCCCGCGTTACTTTTCTTCTGTCAAACGACATCTTCACACGTTCGATCGCCTCGTCCATTACATTCTCCGGCAAATGGTCCCCCCACAATCCTATCCATCTCTTGATCTCGAATCCCAACTGTTCGAGCTCTTTGCCAATTGTCTCCACCGTGTACGCCTTCTGAGGCAAATCAACCGTGTCGTATAATTCGCAAACACGCCGCCTCTGCTGATTGTTCCAATTCCTGAATTCAACGAGAATCACACCGCGAGGACGCAATACCCGCGCCATCTCCGCAAGAGCCTGTCGAACATCTTCCATACTCGGCATATTGTGAAGCGTATTGACCGACACCGCCGCATCAAACGAGTCGCGCTGAAACGGCAGCGCCTGTGCGATCGAATTCACTGGAAAAACCGATCTGCCTATCTCCGGGCCAAGCCGTTTCTGTGTCTCCTTCAGCATATTTATCGAAAAATCAACTACATGTATCTCATGCTTTGCCGGATCGAGATATTTTGAAATAAAAGCGCCTGTCCCCGCCCCAACATCCAGCAATCGCCCTTCCCATTCACTCACAATCGGCGCCAGCCGTCCGCGGTTCACCTCTTCCATCCCGCTTGACAGCCCATAACTCGATGCGAGCCGCTCGAATGTCGTATGTATCGGAAGATAATCTTTTTTCATATCAAATCGTCATTAAGTTTGAATTCACTTCCCGCCATCTTTCCTGTCCACCTTCTCACTCCTTCTGTTCCATTCGCCCCAGTCCACTTCCCTTCCCACCGGCCATTCCCTCACCGGCTTCACCTCTCCCGCTCCGTGTATCTTCAAATACCCCCTCCATAGCCCGAAACAACAATCGTTAAAAACACATTCCCCGCACGCCTCGACCTGCACCTTCTCCGTCTGGTTCTTTTTGATCGCCGACCGCACGGAGAAAATCATCTGCTTCAACATCTGATATTCTCCGTTGAAATGATAGTATTCCGGCATAAAACAAACAGGCACTCCGCAGATCGGGTTGTTAAAAGGCATATCGTGTTTTATACACACTTCGTATGCTTTAATGATGTACGGCGCCGCCTCGCTCATCTTCGGAACCAACGCGGGATTTCTCTGCGCCCTCATGCCGCTCATCACAAATGAAAACGATATTGCTTTCGCAAACGGGAGCTTCTTAATCACGAATTTTGCGAAATTTTCCAAATCTTTGTAGTTCACCGTGTTGATCACGGTATTCACAGTGATCGACACTCCTAATTTATTCAGATTGCGTATTCCTTTTATCGTCCGAGCGTGCGTCCCCGGCGCGCGTGTCAGCATATCGGAAACAATTTCATCCCTGTGATGAATGGGGATGAATGCCGAATCAAGACCGGCATTCACTATCGATCGGGCATAACTCAGGTTATCCAGCCGAACAGCATTCGTATATAGATCAACCTCTTTAGCTCCCAGCTCTTTTGCGTACCTTATCACCTCCGCAAGGTCTGATCTCAGAGTCGGTTCGCCCCCGGATATGCATATCATATCCACGCCGTCTTCTATAAGTGCTTTGATCGTTGCCTTCGTTTCTTCCGTACGCAATCCCGGTTTAATCTCGGGCGCATTGCAGAAAACACAGTCCTGATTGCACGGAGCGAAGTCCTGAATTATTTCAGATCTCATGGCTTAATGATATGGATGTGAAATACCGCATGTCAAGGAATACGGCTCCGGTGTTATACGGGCCACATTGACTGGTATGTTTCTAAAACATTTCTTAATCGGCTATACTTTAACCTTGATGGCTTCTGTTGACAGACAAACTTCCGTCAGACGTCAAACATCAATTATTATGTTGCTGTCAATCACCGGCATTGCAGCCGGTGCGCTTCTGACGCAAATCCCTCTGCTCAATGTCGTCGGCTACGAATTCTCCGCCCTTATGGGATTTGCTGGAGCCGTTATTGGGGCATGCGCCGGAATTTCATTCGGGTCGAGATTCAGGTTTCAGCCAGAGAACGATAAAACATTGAAAAACATATTCATTCAATATTACCAATCCGTATGCATCGCCTCTTTCCCGGTTGCGATTGTTTATCTGATAGTCTCCATACACGCCTTCTTCATTCAGAAATGCAACATGATGACCGGCTTGTTTTGCTTGATTGTCATCCCCTCAATACTTGTTTACGCAGCAGGAGGGCTCGCGGCGGCAAGATTGTTTAAAAATAAGTCTGCATCATTCCTGTTCGTCACTTTGTTTTTCATTGCCACATGCATCCATTCACTTCTAATTTTCTATTTCTCGCCTACTATGTCTGTTCCTAACATTACGATCGGATTCGTTTCCGTGACCGGATTCACTGGCTATGGAATGAGTGTGCCTTCGTATCTGATCTTACAGAGAGCGATCTCGTGCATTTTCGCTGTTATATTTCTGAGTATTGCATTAGTCCTTTTTAAATTACCCAATGGCAAATCCCGCCATTTTTTCGGCTTCGCGACAATATCAATTGCCGGATTATCCATTGTCGCCCTCGCTTTTTTCTTTCCGTACCAATCGGGCCTTGGCGCAAACAAATCATTACTGAACAAGGAATTGCCAAAAAAGTTCGTAACCGAACATCTCATTATCTACTACTCACCAACAAAAGGCTTCGACCCTAAATCAGCCGCAATGTTCGGTGAATGGTATATTCGTAGTATTAAGAAAGGCATCGATTCAAAAAAAGTTGATAAAATAACCGTCTATCTCTATAAGTCGGCTGATCAGATGGACAATCTGTTCGGCGCTTCAGACTATTTCTTTACAGCTCCGTGGCGACGGGAAATACATATCCGTTCAGACGCTGTCTCTACCGACATATTTAAACACGAACTCGTTCATGCGGTCATGGGAACCTACTCGAAAGACATTTTAAAAGTTCCATATAACATGGGACTTATCGAGGGAACCGCAACTGCGATCGAGAAAAATTATTTCCGCGGACCGGAATTTCAGAAATACTTCGCGGCCGCCTTGAAGGTCGGCGTCATCGCACCGCCAGAAGAAACAATGTCCGCAACCGGTTTCGGCAGCGCATCTATGTTCAAATCATACAACATGGCGGGCGGATTCATTGGCTACCTGATCTACTTATACGGTCCTGAGAAATTCAAGCATTTTTATGCGAGCGGGAATGCCGTATCCGTTTACGGCAAAAACATAGGCGATCTCGGTAAAGATTGGTATCGATGGCTTAAAACACAGCCAGCCGCACAAAAAGACATGACTTTCGCTAAAATGATTTACAGCAACTCCGTAAACCCGGCGTTTTTCAAAACGAATTGTCCTCGTGTCGGCACACACGACACATCGATAAATCCCTACGATCAAATTCACGACCTCGCAGCGGACGGTCGCATCGATGAAGCGCTCAAACTTTGCAACAGCGCCTATCCCAATCAAACTTCCGATTTTCGCAACTTAATCAAAGCCGATGTCCTTATCAAGGTAAAACGTTACGATCTGGCCATCAACCTGCTGGAGCCAATCGCTTTAAACAAAAATGCGTCTCTTTCCGATAGGAATGAAGCATTGATGAACCTCGCCTGCGCCTACTCCGGAAAAGAAGATTATGAGCGTGCGTCCTCAGCTTTGGCGAAGAAAAGGAAGCTTGACCTTGCGTTACCGGACAAGGATGAAGCAATGTTTCGCGTTCTGAAACGTGGAAAATCCAGACGTTTTTTCTTTAATTTATTCTGCGCAGACAGTCCCTCAAATGTTGTTGACAACGCAATAAAATCAGACCCTGATTTCGGAGTCTTAAGACTGATAAGAATCAGGAAGTCCGAAATAAATCTCAAAGACCCCGATTTTATTTCGTTCATGGCCAATACCGTCGGTATGAATTCGACAAAAATTAGTTTGTTGTTTATCGGCGGCGATAACGCAGCCTTATCGCACGATTACGACTCCGCTGAAAGAGCTTACACAGCCATAATGGCATTATCGGACGATGTTGTTACTAAATTCGAGGCAAAAGAACGCTTGAATCGAATAATTTTCTTTAAGAATTACCGGTCGCCTGACAGCCCGATACGTTGAAAATAAATTTATTTTTTTAACCCGGCGTGCGTTTTCTTCATGCACCGGTCCATTATCACAATAAGCCCGGCCGCTTTTGCAGTATCGCTTGCCTCGTTATTCACTATCCCTTCCTGCATCCATACCACCTTTGCGCCTATCGCCACCGCATCTCTCACAATATCCGGGACATCTTTCGGCGGCCTGAATATGTCCACTATATCTATTGCTTCAGGGATATCATTCAAACTCTTATAAGATTTTTCGCCTTCTATTTCGTCTGCGTTCGGATTTACCGGAAAAACCTTATATCCGGCATCGATTAAATATCTTCCGACTTGATTGCTTGCTTTTTCCGGATTAGCGGACATACCCACAACCGCTACTGTTTTTGATTCTGTCAGCACTTTATGTATTGTGTCGTTATCCACTATTTCAAATGCCACTTCGCAAACACTATGTTTTTCGTCTCCGGGCATATCATTCCCTCCGTTATTTAGGA
The DNA here is from genome assembly GCA_964409645.1 of uncultured bacterium. GTDB lineage: Bacteria > UBP15 > UBA6099 > UBA6099 > UBA6099 > CAYPEK01. The sequence continues at coordinate 10,190 of CAYPEK010000088.1, forward strand.
TACCCTACCGATTGCGCGAGAATAATATTCTGTCCCTTCGACAATTTCATCTCCTTCGCCAGCGCTGTTCTGTCGATAGCGCCCCTCACATAAGTCGCAAGCCCTTCCGACGCGCAGTAAAGATAAACATTCTGTGAAATGAAACCCGTGTCCGCGGCTGAATACATTATCTTGTCCTCTTTCGCCCCCATCTTCATCTGGCCGAAATCTGCAACATATATCAAACTCACCGGCGACTCCCCCGCCTGTTTTTGCATTCCAGTCGCCGCCCGAATATCCTTTTCGACAATCAGCTTCAAATCGTGTTCCTTCGCCTCGTATAAATACAACCCCTCCGGCAGCGCGACATACACAGCTATCTCCTGCCCGTTCATCGCGGACGGCGCCGTCCTCTTACCCGAATCCTGCCTGTTGATACCAAACGCCGCCCAGAGCAGATTCGACAACTGCTTATCCGTAAGTTTCTTATCACTGAACTCGCGGCTCGTCTTCCGCTCCTTCAGCGCCTTCATCAGTGGCATCCCGCCTTCCATGTCCGGCGGCGGCAGTTTAATCAGTGCGTCGCTTCCGAACGTAACGCCCACAGCCATCAAAAATGCGATTCCGGCCGCCAATGTGACTATCAACACTTTATGCCTTCTCATATCCGCCTCCGTTCATATTTTTCGGATGGGCGCTGAATCCAACGACAACCACCAGACCCCGCGTCCCGGAAAACTTACAGCTATATCTTCACCCTTCACCTTCATCACGGTTCCGACTCCAAGTTCCTCATGCTCTATCTTATTTCCCGGTCTGAAACGTCCGAACCGTGTCGTCTCCCCGACATTGTCCTCATCCGATTCATAGCCTTTTCGGCGGCGCGGCGCAATTTCGCTGTCGTTACTCTCGTCGGAACCGTCGAAAAAACTCTCCCCGTTACCGGCGCGTCCACTCGGGCAGCTCAGAACCTCGAAATGCTCCGACCCTATCTCATCCACAAATCGCGACACATTATTGTGCTCGATATGTCCGAACCTTAGTCTCGACCGGCACGCCGTCATATACAACTGCTCCCTGCTACGCGTTATGCCGACATAACACAACCGGCGCTCCTCGGTGTCGCCCCCCGATTCCTCTATAGACGTCCTATGCGGAAGAATGTTTTCCTCGATGCCGGCGATAAAAACCACCGGAAACTCGAGTCCCTTAGCGCTGTGCAGAGTCATCAGCCTCACAACCCCGTCACCCTCAACGTCCACATCCACATCCGACTTCAACGAAACGTGCGAAAGGAACCCTTCAAGCGTAGGCTGCGACGTGCTGTTCTCGTATTCGGCGGCTATATTAATGAACTCATCCAGATTCTCCGTCCGGTCCAACCCTTCCGTCTTTTCCAGACTTTCCAGATATTTATAATAACCGGTTTCGACGGACGTGTTTTTTATTAAATCCGTAATACTCATTTCCTGCCGCGATTCATGCAGCTTTTTCAGAGCCTTAATCAGCGGCAGCGCTTTCGGCGGAAAGCCTTTCGGCAACTTCTTCTCTTCTTCAGGAATCGAAAAGAGAGAGCCATACTGAAAAGCAACCTCCTCGATCTTGAGAAGGCTTTTTTCGCCGATTCCGCGCCGTGGTGAATTCGCTATTCGTCCGAACGAAACCAAATCCTTCGGATTCTCCACAACGCGCAGATATGCGATTATATCCTTGATCTCCTTGCGATCGTAAAACGCCGTGGCGTTTACAAGAATGTATCTTAGTCCGGCCGTGATGAAAATTTCCTCGAACACCCGCGTCTGCGCACGCGAACGGAATAGAACGGCTATATCATCCGGCCTGTAGCCTTCCGAAAAAAGGTAATCCACCTCACGCGCTACAAAAAGAGCCTCCTCCCGCTCATCCCATGCGAGATGAAGTTTCAAAGGATTGCCGTCGCCAAGATCGGACCACAGTCTTTTCTCCCTCACTCCGGGATTGAAACGGATGAGAGAATTAGCCGCGTTAAGAATATTCTGCTTCGACCTGTAGTTCCTTTCGAGAGTCACCACCGTAACGTCGTCGAAATCGCGCTCGAACGACAGCACATTGCCCGCATCCGCGCCGCGCCAGCCGTATATCGACTGGTCGAGATCGCCGACAACCGTGATATTTCCGTCCGCGGGCACAAGCCCCATCAGAATCTCGTACTGCACGTGATTCGTGTCCTGATACTCATCCACCAGCACAAACTTGAACCGGCTCCTGTATCGCTCCAGAACCCCTTCGTTCGTCTTGAACAACTTGAGTGTCTTGAGCAACAGATCGTCGAAATCTAACGCGTTGTTCTGGACCAGCCTCTTCTCATACTGCTCCGCAATCTCCTGAATGTAATCGCCGAGGTTTTCGTGCATTCCGACGTACTGCGCCGGCTTCACACAGAAATTCTTCGAACGCGATAAAATGTTTGCAATCCTGCCGGGCGCGAATTCCGACGTCGTAGGCAGTTCCATTGCCTTCAGAATTGCTTTTATACAATTCCTCGCGTCCGTTTCGTCGTATATCGAATATGAGCTGTCATAGCCGCATTCGAGTTTTTCGATATTCCTTCGCAAAATGTAATTGCAGAATGAGTGAAATGTAGAAAGCATTACCCCCTTCGCGCGTTCGCCGACCAGCGCAACCGTCCTCTCGCGCATCTCGTCCGCGGCCTTGTTCGTGAACGTCAGTGCGAGAATCTGCGTCGGCACAACACCGAGCCCGTCAATTAGATAAGCTATCCGATGTGTGATGACACGCGTCTTGCCCGTTCCGGCGCCAGCTACTATAAGCAGCGGGCCGGTGAAATGCTTAACGGCCTCTTCCTGTTGGGGGTTCAGGCCTTCGAGAGGATTTGTTTTTATCGTCATCTTCTATATCAACTGCCCATTTTATTCGCTTTCCGTAATCATTCGACACTTCTTTCATCCCGGCAACCTTTTCCTCATATTCGCGGGCCTGCTTTTTAAGATTCAAATTCGTCGATCTATTCTTTTTAAATAGCCTCACCATTACCAATATGAGAACCAGCACTCCGAAAAACATAAAAAAGTTTCCAAATATATTCATGTCACATCTCTCTCGCTTCTCGCTCGGACTATACAACCGGCAACCCGTAAACATCCATGATTCTAACAAAAACATCCTGTCCCCTCAAGAAAACTCATTTCATCGACAATTCGCACGCGCCCATTTTTTCTCTCTTCTGGACTCCACACGGCACACTGTATAGAATTCTATTTCATAATTTATTTATGTCCGCATTTCATGTTCGAGCGGGCGGTAATTCCGGCGGAAGACATTATTAAATGGAGGAAGACATGAAAGCGATAGCTGAAATCCTTTTCAAAGAAAACATTTTTAAAACTGACGGCCCGGTATCCGAAGGCACAAAATCAAAACTGAAGGCTGCGGACAACACAATATATCCCGACTCCGCGTGTGTGACCGGCGGACAGGTTTACATGTTAAAGAAAATCCGCCGCGGCAGACAGATATTGGTATTTGCGGCCGACGGTACTGAACCTGCCCCCGGTTTCACGGGAGAATTGTCCAAAATCGACGAAAGTATTTCAGTCAAAGCATGCGATACACAGCACGCGAATATGGTGCTCTTAAGAGAATTATTCCCGTTCATCAGGCCTATGCCGCTCGGTCTTAAAACCTCTTTCGGCATGGGCGACCGCATCGGAAACGCCACCCCCGGCCACATCAAAGCCATTCGCGATTACGATGCCGCACCGATACTCCCCCAGCAGTCAATAAGAGAGATGACACGCACAGGCCGCACCCCCGACAACGTGATGGACGACGCCTGCCTCGGCGTTTTCCAGTGCGGCTACCGATTCCAGTTCGGCGCTGACGCCGACCATCTTAAAACCGAGGATGATGTAAGGTCCACTTTCGCCGCTGGATTTACCTTTTTTACGATCGACCCGTCGGACCAACTGAACTTCAATGCGGACAAAATGCCGGAAGCCGACATAAATACAGCTTTCGACGCTCTTTTCGATGATGTTAAGGACAAGGAATCGCTGCTTTCGCGCTATGAAAAGAAGGTTGAACTTTCAGACCCGGAAACCGGCTCGAAACTTTTCATCAACGTAACTCCGGAAGAAATTAAACGTATCGCTGTCAAATATCTTTCGTCAATAAGGCATACGGTCAAAATGTACAGACTGCTTCTTGACCTCGCGGGCAGCGCAGACAAATTCGATTTCGAGATGTCGGTTGACGAAACTCCGGAATCGACCACTCTCGCCGAACACTATTTTGTCGCCGTCGAACTCCGCCGCGCGGGCGTTCTCGTTCAGAGTCTCGCGCCGCGATTCCCCGGCGAATTCCAGAAAGGAATCGACTACATAGGCGACCGCGATACGTTCGAGGCGATGCTCATTCGGCATGAAATGATTGCGAAGGCCTTCGGACCGTACAAACTCAGCATTCATTCCGGCAGCGATAAGTTCCGGATTTTCCCCATTGTCGGAAAGGTGACAAAAGGCCTCTTCCACGAAAAAACCGCCGGCACGAGCTATCTCGAAGCGATGCGCGTCGTCGCCCGCAGAGCGCCTGCGTTATACCGCGAAATCCACGCTTACGCGCTTTCGAGATTCGAGGAAGACAGAGCCTCGTATCACGTGACAACCCGGCTCGAATCGATACCGAATGTAAAAACAGTTGCCGACGACCATCTCGAACTTCTCTTCGACGCAATCGATCCGCGACAGCTTATTCACATCACTTACGGCTCCGTCCTGACGCAACGCGACGAAAACGGCAAACTGGTGTTTTACGACCGGATAATGGACGTACTCGACGAGTATGAAGATGATTATTACGAAGGACTTGCCAAGCACTTCGGAAAACACGTCAATTCGCTCGGAATAAAACCGCGCTGATGATAGTCACAATAATTCAGATCGGATGAAATGACATTGTAATTAAACACAGAGGGCACAGAGAAAGACAAAAAAGCGTTTGTAGGGGCACGTTGCACGTGCCCCTACTGACATGAACAAAAAAATGTGCCGACAACGAAGCAGTTCGTCGCTATGAACATCGCCCCGGATTCGTTTCTTTATTGACGAATCCGGGTTAAAAAAATTTACCACTTGTTATAGCGTATCTTAGAACCGTCGAAACGATCCTTCGGCAGTTTTTCCTCGCCCGCTTCTCCCACCGGAATCAGCGCAAACGGCACAACATTCTCCGGAAGTCCGAGCGCCTTCGAAATCGCTTCGATTCTTTCCTGATCGGGGAAAACACCGAGCCACGCCGCCGCAAGATGCCTCGACTCCGCCGCTATCAGCAGATTCTGCGCCGCCGCCGCGCATCCCAGCGCCGCCTGTCCCATAAGATGCTCCTGCTTCTTATCGAGGCAAATAAGAATCGCCGTCTTCACCTGCCCCATCATCGGCGCGTACGGATGCGCCGCGCCAAGCTTATCGAGACATTCTCGCTCGTTGCAAACAATGAAAAGCCACGGCTTTTCATCACCGGCGGACGGCGCGCACATCGCCGCTTCAAGCAGTACGCGCACCACATCGTCGGGCAACGCTTCGCCCTTGTATTTTCTGATCGTCCTTCTTCTCTTAATGACGTCCATTACTGTCTCATGCTGATGCATATCGGCCTCCTGTAATTTCTTTTAGATCGCTGTATTTTCGCGGCAACGCCGGATTTTCATGTTAACAGACATCGACGCTTTTGACAACATCGAATTTACTCTGCCGTAACGTACAAAAATGAAACTTTTGTTTTTTGCGCCCATGCCGCTAAAATAACAACATGGCAGCGGCTCCACTTAAGGTTCTCCGAATCGTCACTCGGCTCGACCTCGGCGGCTCGGCCGTGGACGTTATGGAACTCTGCGAGCACATCGACCGAACAAAATTCGAGACTCACCTACTTTGCGGTTCGGTCAGCCAGCTTACTGCCGACGATATTAATAATCTCAAAAAAAGCCTTTCCGGTTTCACAATCATGGAAACGCTCAAAAGAGACCCGTCGCCAATCGCGGATTTCAAGGCGCTACTCAAACTATATTCATTTATTAAACGCGGCAAGTTCGACATCGTTCACACGCACACATCCAAGGCCGGCTTCATCGGCCGCCTCGCCGCGCGGATGGCGCACGCGCCCGTCGTAATCCACACCACTCATGGGCATGTCTTCTACGGCTTCTTCGGGAAACTCAAAACAAAACTGTTCGTCATCCTCGAAAAAGTCGGGGCCGCCGTCTCCGACCGCATTTTCTGCCTAACGGAACTCGAAATAAAAGACCACCTCGACCTCGGAATCGGCCGTCGTGAACTTTTCGCGGCTCTGCCGAGCGGCATAGATATCGAAACTTACGCCGCGCCGTCCGTCCCGCGCGAGGAAACGCGCCGCCGTCTCGGGATTCCCGCAGGCGCCCCCGTCATCGGCACCGTCGCGAGGCTCGACCCTATCAAAGGCGGAAAATACCTTCTCGAAGCGTTCATCAGCATAAAAGACGCCGACTCCGCGCCGTATCTGCTTTTCGTCGGCGACGGCGAGTGCCGCGCCGAACTCGAAGCGCGCGCGCGCGACTCCGAAGCCTCCGGACGTGTGATATTCGCGGGCCTCAGACGCGACGTGCCCGATCTCCTGCACGCTATGGACATATTCGTCATGCCGTCCCTCAACGAAGGATACGGAAAGGCAATCGTCGAAGCGATGTCGGCGGGTGTTCCGGTCGTAGCCACCGAAGTCGGCGGCGTCCCCACCTTGATCGAGAGTGGAACCAACGGCCTGCTCGTCCCGGCCGCCGATGCGGCGGCGCTCGCCGCGGCGCTCGTCAAACTCATCAGTTCGACAGAAACCGCGCGCGCCCTCTCGGACGCCGCCAAGAAAAAAGTCGATGAAAAATACAGTGTCGGCGCGATGGTAAGAGACGTCGAAGCAGCATACACGAGCCTCTACGCCCAAAAAACCGGGAAATAATTCTGTGATTTAACGATGGTCTTTACATTTTAAAAAAAGGTTCTAAAATATCTGATGGCTGTGAAAGCAGTGTTTCGGAGTGTAGCTCAGCTTGGCTTAGAGCGCTGCGTTCGGGACGCAGAGGTCGTAGGTTCGAATCCTATCACTCCGACTCAAAGAGCCCTTCTTGCGAAGGGCTTTTTTTGTTGAGTAAATAGAGACAAAAATACACTCCGGACAATTGAGAGACAGGAAGAACAGAACTTATAATGTGAAAAGAAAATTATGAATAAATGGCTTAACAACTTTAACTACAACCCGTTAACTTCTTTACTTGAGACAGACAACGAGTCAATTCTATCATTCGTCAGGCGCGACCTTTTAGATCAAGCTGTTTCAACAGACGATTTGCGGCAATCAGCCGGACCACGAAAGATTTTACGAAAACAGCGTGCCGACGGATCTTGGAAATACCCTATCACAAAAAACGACAGCCGCTTGCAGTCATACTACGACCAGTACGAGACATTCAGAAACTTAAGCGTTTTGGTTGAGATGCACGGATTCGACAGAAAACATCAAGCGATCGCCAAAACGGCGGAATATTTTTTCTCCGTCCAATCCAAGGAGGGTGATTTCAGGGGTATTTACGGCACCCAATACACCCCGAACTATTCCGCTGCAATAGCTGAACTGCTTATTAAAGCGGGATACGCAAACGATGTTCATATAGAGAAGTTATTTAGCTGGTTGCTCGATATCCGTCAAAACGACGGTGGTTGGGCATTGCCGTTCAGGACAAAAGGTTATGGAATCAGCGTCACCACCGCTCACTCGGAAACGATACAACCCGACGCGTCAAAACCGTATTCATATATGGTTACCGGAGCAGTGTTAAGAGCCTTTGCAGCACATCCGAAGCACAGAAAAACACAAGAAGCTCACGACGCCGGAAACCTCCTTCTATCAAGCATATTCAAAAAAGATAATTATCCCGACAGAGCCAATACCGAATACTGGCTGCGGTTCTCTTTTCCATTCGATTACACTCATTTGATTTCCGCGTTAGACAGCCTGTCGCTGTTGGGATTTTCTGTCGAAGAACCCCAGATAATAAAGGCCTTGCGATGGTTTGTTGAAAACCAACAAAAAGACGGTCTGTGGAAATTCAGAATTGTAAGAGGCGCCGATAAAGATTCTCATGAATTATGGCTTGCATTAGCGGTGTGCAGAATATTCAGAAGATTTTATTCCTGAAAAAGTGACGCACTGACTCCGTCGGCAAGAAACTCAATTGCAGTATAAACAAGGGCTCGATAATTTCATATATCCCAAATCTGAACTGAGAACTTCTTTTCCCGGCTCGGCCGGTGTCCAAGATTTTATGTTTGCAAATTCTGTTTAGTGCTTTAAAATATGTTTTGTATGAATAATTTTGACGGCGACAAAGATAAGGCTTCCCTGCTCTTCGCTTTCGCAGAAATCCGCAAAT
>CAYPEK010000089.1:0-18171 GCA_964409645.1 uncultured bacterium
AGCCCGGCGGTTCACCAGTCGGCGGGTTTGGCGATGATTTCGCGGACTTTGATGTCGAAGAATCTGATCGATGAATCAGGCGACGCGATGATGCAGGTGTCCGCGCCGCGCCCGGTGCCCGCGACGCATATCACGTCGCCGCTCGCGGGCAGTAGGCCGGAGTCGCACGCCATCGCCGCGATTTCGACGCACACTTTCGTGCCCTGCCCGAACAGCCTCAGCGTGGCCGCCGCGACCTGCTCGTTCGAGAATCCCTGAAACTTTTTATATAGCGCTCCGCTGAGCGCGTGCATTATCATCGTTCCTGTGTGGACCGCGCCGCCGAGTTTTTCGATCTCCTCGCGGCGCGCGGCGTCCATTTCGCTAACACCTTTCTCGCGAAAGCCGCTGCAATGGGTGACGGCGATTACTTTCACGCCCGTGCCCGCAAAGAGCTTCGCGGCGGCGACTCCCGTTTCGCCGGTCGTTGTGGCCACAACAACATATTTTATTCCGCGCGCGAGCGCCGCTTCCTTCGCAGCTTCGAGCGTTTTCTCCGTGTGTTGCTTTCCGGCATCACTGAATATCATTTTCGCCTCCCGTACACCTTGTTTTTCGTCATGCTGCGCCGATTTCGAAAAAACGGTCAATCCTTCACATACACCATATTCAACGTGGACGAATTGCCGATCAGCGATTCCAGTCTCACAAACATGAACGAAAACACGCCGATCAGGCTTCTCTCCGCCTTGCTGAAGTTTTTCGACGTCTGCCCCGCCGTCATTCTTTTTTCCGATCTCGACTGCAAATATCTATAGATGCTGTTTTTCAACATCCACTGATCGAAAATCGGATCGTACAACCTTTTTCGCGGCTTGAAACCGAACCCGCCCAACAGCTTGCTCAATCCGTCGGGCGAATAGACGAACAAGTGTTCCGGCGGCCCGAAACCCGGCCAGTGCTCTTTTACGAGTCTGTGCTGAAGCGTTTTGAAGTTCGGAACCGATATCACGAGCCGCCCCCCGCTTTTCGTCACGCGCGCCACTTCTTCGAGCAGTTCAATCGGGTTGCTTATATGCTCCATCACCGACCACATCATCACCACCGAGAAGCCGCCGTCCGGGAAACCCGCTTCCTTCAGGTTATTTGTGTGTATCCTCTCGTTAAGCTCCGGCACGTCGTAAATCGGCCGGAAATACGGGTCAACTCCTTCTATATTGAACCCTTCCTTCATCAGGCAGTAGAGCACTTCGCCCTTTCCGCAGCCGACATCCAGTACCGTATCGTCCTTCGAAAGGCCGACACTGTCGATCGCCGCCTTGCGGCACGGATCGATCTTGAACTCGCCGGGGTTTTGTTTCTCGTTCCGGTCCATGTGCGTCTTTCTGTAGTGCTCGGTGAGGTCATCCTCGTCAGGCATCGGGTTGAGATACGCTACCCCGCAGTCGTCGCAATGAACGTAGTTGAATCCGTATATGTTATCGGTTTCGACAATCGATGGATAAATGTATTGCCCGTTTTGTTTCGAACAGAAAGGACAGTCAATGCTCTTCATCGGTACAATCCGCCGCCCTCACGCCTTTAACAGTTGACATGCAGCAACGCCGCCGAAAGCGGCGATTATTCCTTCTCGCCGCCCGCTATGCGGTCGAGTATGATATCCTCGATCGAACTCTCACGGATGTGGATCGAATCGAGGCGGATGAGATCGTCTCCGAGTTCCCGGATCAGCCCCGGAAGCGCGTCCCGGTAGTTGCGCACGTTGTGCTCGATGTGGCGGCCGCGCACGTTGAGCACTATCCCGGCCGACACGCTCTTGCGGATGTTTTCGGGCGTGTCGTCGAGCGCGATGACACCCTCGTGCAGCAGTATCGCGCGGTCGCAGTATTCAACCTCGTCGAGTTGCTGAGTGGCAACAATAACCGTTATGCCTAGCTCCGCGAGTTGGCGGAAGTGGTCCCAGAGATTTCTGCGCATCGCGAGGTCGATCCCGGCGGACGGATCGTCGAGCAGGATCACCTTCGGGCGATGCACGATTGCGCACGACAGAAGAAGCCGCTGCCTCATGCCGCCGCTGAGATAGCGCACTTTGTCGTTCGCGCGTTCGGTGAGTTTTGTCAGCACGAGCGCCTCGCGGACGAGGTCGTTCAGCTCGTCGCCGCGCAGTCCGTGGTCGTGCGCGTAATTTTTAAGGTTCTGCAGAACGGTGCGGTCTTCCGACAGTTCGGTCACCTGCGGCATGTACCCGATTTTGGTGCGTACCTCTTTGGGTTTCGCGACCGCGTCGAGGCCGAGCAGTTCCACCGAGCCTGAATCCGGCTTCAGCAGCGTCGCGAGGATGCGCAGCAGCGTCGTCTTCCCCGCGCCGTCGAGTCCGATGAGCGCCAGAACCTCGCCCCGGTCGGCCTCGAATGTTACGCCCTTCAGCACCTCCATGTCGTGGAAGCTTTTCCGCAACTCGCGCACGGACACCGCGACACCCTCCTCGCGCTCGTATCCGTAGTGCTTCGCGAACAGGTATTTAATGAGCCGCCGCCGGTCCGTCTCCTCGATGTCGAAGAAATTCACGCCGTACGAGAAGCGGCCGCCGCCGCCCTCCGCGTCGCGCACCCAGCGCACTTCCGCGAGGCATTCGATTACATCATCGTCTCCGGGCAGCTCGAATTCGAGCCACACCCAGCTTCCCTTTTTAACAGACGCATCGCTTTCGAGCCTGATGCCGCCTCCCGACATATCGAGACTGCTCGCGTATCGCGGCGCGTCGCCCGAAGCCGCAAGCCTCACATTTACCGTCAGCGCGTCCTCGACACGCAGGTACTGTCTTCTTTCCGATGGAAGTTCCTTCACCGCCGCCCTCCAGTTTCTTCTCAGCCTCTGAAATGATAACACAAATCGGCGACGGTTAATATTGAACGCGCATTTTTGGCGAATTTGCCCGGCCCATCCGAACAAGCGCCACATCCATTTGCATCTTTCCCTCGGTGCGCTCTTATGATACTATAAATTGGATACAGGAGAGGAAAACGGGTGTGAGTCCGAACAGGAAACCGGGCGGCAATTCGCTGATACGCATTCTCGACGTGCTCAAGACGGGCGACCGGCTAAACACGGCCGAAAACGGCGCGCACAGCTATTTCCCGCCGGGGCTCGAAGTAGGCGCAATCTCAGAGCCGGCCGGCTCGCACGGCGGCGATTTTCACGGCATCATCTACCTCGACCACAGATGCACGTCCGTTTTCATCGGCGACATCGCGGGTCACGACTTCTCGTCGTCCATCCTCGCACTCACAGTCCTTAAATACATAGATGAAAATTGCGATGACCTCCTCCACCCGCACCTGTTCCTGCGCGCGATGAACCGCGACCTGCACAACGAACTGACTAGCGTGAGCCGTTTCTTCACAACAGCGTTCTGCGTCGTGGACACCGCTCATAATCTGCTGTCTTACAGCAGCGCCGGACATCCGCCCGCCCTGCTGTTCAAAGCATCCGACCGCACGGTGACACCCGTCGGCCGCAAGGCGCTCCCGCTCGGCTTCGAGCGCGAGATATCTTTCCCGCTCGTCCAGACGGATTTCCTGCCCGGCGACATGCTCCTGCTTTTTACAGACGGAATCTCCGGGGGCCGCAGTTCCGAGAAGGAAGAGTTCGGGCAACAGCGACTCGAAAACCTGCTTATCCGCTGGGAGGGTGACGCAGTTCGAGCCGCAACCGAGATACTCGAGGCGCACAAACATTTCGCGGCGAACGGCCCCGAAACAGACGACCGAACCATTATCGCGGCCCTGAGAACGCTGTGAAAAACAGTAGCGAGGATAGAGTAGCGAGGGAAAGACGAAAAGAAAAAACAGTAGCTGGTAGCTTGCATCTGGGGACTGGGGAAAGACGGAAAACAAAAGATTAAGACCGAGCCGCGCGCGTCGGCAAGCGGTCTCGTCGAAGGATGAAAAGAACAAGCTGAAAAGCAGGGACTGGCAACGCGGCTTTATCGCGGTGCCTGTACCCCTTTGAAGCAAAAACAAGTTTGAGGGTGGCACAATAGAATTATACGGCAGGGACATCCCGCCGGTCAATAAAAAAATGTCAACTAGACTGATACTCACAAGGCACGGCGAGACGGACTGGAACGCGGAGAACCGCATTCAGGGCCATTCGGACATCGAACTCAACGCGCTTGGCGTCTTGCAGGCGGAAGCTCTCGCGCGGCGTCTCGTCGGCGTCCACATAGATGCGATATACACGAGCGACCTTAAACGCGCGCTGGTGACGGCATCCGCCGTGCGGGCGCGGAAACCGGCAGCGCCGTTCACGATAACCACCGAGTTGCGGGAGCGCAACTACGGGAAGCTCGAAGGCCTGCGCTGGGACGAGATCAGAAACCTGCATCCCGACGACGCGGCGATATTCCGCACGGGCGACCCGGCGTACGCTCCGGAAGGCGGCGAGTCGAAGATTCAGGTGCGCGACCGCGTGGCGGCGTTCCTCGATACGATTGTCGAAAAACACCCGGACGAAACAGTGCTGCTCGTCTCACACGGCGGCTTCTGCGTGACGGTTTTCCGCATCATCTTCGGCATGGACCTCGCGATCAAGGTTCCGTTCCGCGTCGATAACTGCTCGGTCAACGTTGTCGATTGCGACGGCGGCACGCGCATCGTCAAGTCTCTGAACTGCACCTGCCACCTGCCCGGCGAAAACGGATAAGCACAAACGCCGAAACGAATTCACACACAAGGGAGATACCGGATGGGAAGCATAAAAATCGACCCGTCGAAGTGCAAACGCGAAGGGCTATGCGTCACGATCTGCTGCGAAAACCACGTCTTCTCTATGGAAGCCGCGGACAGCGTGCCTGTAGTCGCGGCAGAAAATGAATGTATTCGCTGCGGGCACTGCATCTCGGTCTGCCCCGGCGACGCGATCACGCACGACGGGATGGACCCGCGCGGTTTCCGGCCTTTCGATCCGGACACATATCCGTCACCTGAAGCCGCCGAGAACTTTCTTTATTCGATGCGTTCGGTCAGGCACTACAAGGACAAGCCGGTGCCGAAGGAATTGATCGAGAGGCTGCTCGCCGTCGGCGCGGCGGCCGCAAGCGACCACAACTCTCAGGACAGGCAGTTCGTGGTTGTCACTGATAAGCAACTCATACGCAAGCTCTCCGCCGAACTGGCGAAGCACTTCCGCAAGATTCTCACACTCGTGAATGCGCCGGTACGCAGAGCGCTCTCCATAGCGGCGCCGGCACAGATGGAATACCTCGAAAACTCGTTTCGCGGCATGAAAAGAACCGTAGTTGAAGCCGGACAGGATAAAGACCCGTACCTTCACGAAGCGCCTTGCCTGATAGTGATAACCGGCAAAAAAGGCAACATGCTCGGCAAGGATACCGCGCTCACGTCGCAGGAGGCTATGAGGTTCCTCGCGCACTCGATGGGGCTCGGCACGTGCATCAGCGGATACGCGATGGGAGCGCCCGGCGTCGTCACAAAAGTATTGAATCTCCCGCGAGGGCGCACGGTCAGAACTGTGTTTTCTCTCGGCTGGCCGGCACACAAATTCAGGAAGACTGTTGACCGCGCGCGCCCGGCGGTGGTGTGGAAAGGCGAATAGGTTAAAATGCGGTCTTTTCTTTTAAAATTGCCGTTATGGTTAAATCGGCGAAAATGAGTTATAATTAATGCATCTGCGCCGCGGCGGCGCTATCACAGCCGCATTGGGAACTCATTGCTGTGAGTCCGGTGGTCCGAGTTTGACGAATAAACTTCCCTAAGGAAAAACCCGGCAAAGAGGATCTTGAAAAGGAGAGGTCATTTTGGGTAAGAAACTGTACGTAGGAAATCTTGACTACGGTATGACAGGCGAGGATTTAACGCAGTTGTTCTCGCAGTTCGGGACCGTGGAAAGCTCGACGGTGATAAGCGACAAAGCCACCGGTCGAAGCAAAGGCTTCGGATTTGTGGAAATGGGCAACGACGAAGAAGCAACAGCGGCCATTTCCGGAATGAACGGGAAGGATATCAAACGACGCCAGATGACGGTTAACGAAGCACGGCCGCGCGAAGACAAACCCCGCAGCGGCGGCGGCGGCTTTGGTGGCGGCGGAAACCGCGGCGGCGGCGGTGGTGGACGCGGCGGCTACGGCGGCGGCGGAAACCGCGGTGGCGGCGGTGGCGGACGCGGCGGCTACGGCGGCGGACGCGACAGCAAGCCCAGATGGTAATTCCAACCCGCGGGTGATAACAACCCACGGAGTAACTTCCATAAAGTTAAGATAACATCAACACCGGCTGCGTATGCAGCCGGTGTTTTTCCTTTTTCATAAACATTTCCGTTTCTGCGAACGAGCGCTTCAACAAAAATGCAATAAGTGTTTTTGCAACGTATAAAAGCGAGTCGTTAGAGTAGGTTTATTAAACGCATTTTTATATAATACATTTATATTTTTTTATGGCAGCGGATTTTAGCTGCTTTTAACCCTGAAGATGAACAAGGAATGAAAATAAGGGGCCTTCATGAGTAAACCTTTATCGGAAATGTCGCTGGAAGAATTGTGGGAACTGTTTCCGATCCGGCTGACAGAGCATCAAGCCTGTTGGGAAGATTGGTATCAAATAGAAAAAGGGCATCTCCTGCCCATCCTTCCGGACACAGTTAAAATTCATCACGTCGGCAGTACGTCGATAAATGGTATATGGGCAAAGCCAACTATTGATATTTTAGTGGAAGCCAATCCGAGCGACCATGAAGCGATCAAAAGCCTGCTTTTGCGCGACGGTTATCTGTGCATGGCGCAAACTGAAACCCGCATTGATTTTAATAAGGGATATACACCCGATGGTTTTGCCGAAAAGGTGTTCCATCTACATCTTAGAAAATTCGGCGACAACGATGAATTGTATTTCAGAGATTATCTAAACGAACACCCGGAGATTGCGGCTGAATATGAAAAACTCAAACTATCTCTCTGGAAACGATTCGAGCATAACCGCGATGCATATACGGAAAGCAAGACCGACTTTATACGTAAACATACGCAGAAAGCGATCTTGCGATATGGAAGAATCTACGGGTAGATTATTGTGACCGCTTGCTGACGCGCGCGGCTTATATTAATGATCGGCTGGCCGCACTCCCAGAGTAATACATTTTTTAATGAGCAGAGCGAATCCGAGCCGCGCTCGTCAGAGCGCGTTGTCGTTTTTTGTGTCTTGGTGTCTTTGTGGTGATTTTTTGTTTTCTTAACGAGAGCAATTTCGAGTGCGAAGCAGGAATTGCGGAGCAAAGAGTTTTGAGGGGATCCTTAAGGGGAACTTTTACAAAAGTTCCCCTTAAGCCAAGCCATGTTCACAACCCCGGGAACGGGCGCTTCTTGAGGCCCTCGTTCACCATCGCCTGCACCGTCTCGCGCACCTTCTCGACGTGCACATGTACGCGGTCGGGATTCTTAAGGTCGTCCTGATATTCCGAGAAGTCCATCGGCTTGCCGTAGTAAATGCGGTACTTCGACGGCAGCGGAACGAACCCGAGCAGGCCGAGCCACGGGAACGTCGGCGTGATCGGGAAATACAGCATGTTTAGCTTTTTGGCAACCTTATCGAGGCTGTAGAACGCGGGAGCCTGCTCCTCGCCGCCGATCACCGCCGTCGGGACTATCGGCGCGCGGTATTTGATCGCGAGCTCCATGAACCCGTGCGTGAAACGCTGAATTTTGTACCGCTTCTCCCACGTCTTGCCCGAGCCGAGCGCGCCCTCCGGGAAGATCATCATCAGCTCTTTGTTCGCCATCAGCTTCTCCGCGTTCTCGGTGATGCCGACGACCTGTCCGCTTCGCGTGAGGAAACTGCCGAAGAACGGCAGCGTCGGAAACCACTTCTCGATCATCGCGCGCGGCAGCCGAGGTGGCTCCATCTTTTTCACCGCGTCGATCGCGATCATCATCCCGTCCAGCGGGAGCTGCCCGCTGTGGTTCGGCACTATGATCGCCGGCCCCTCCGTCGGGATGTTTTCTATCCCCTCCGTCTCCACGCGGAACCATTTTTCATAGAAAAAAAGCCCTAACGGCACGGCCGACTTCAGCGACTCGCGGTTGAACCCGAACTCATCGTGACCATGCTCGTTCACAACATTCAGTTGCAATTTGTCAATACGTTCTTCAAGCTCGGGGTCGAACTTATACTTGCGTTCGGCGTTTTCGCGCATCGATCCGCTCCGTGTCTTTTTTTACATGGCTGCTGAAACAAGTGGGCACGTTCATTGTAGCAGTGACGCCGCAATTTTTCCACGCCGCCGCGCGGCCGGTTCCCGCGCGCGCTTGTAATTAGTCTCCGTTATCATTTATTATTTTGCGGGATATTGATTAATAAGGAGACAGTTATGAGAGTAGTCGTTACCGGCGGCGCCGGGTTCCTCGGCTCACACCTCTGCGAGAGATTGTTGCGCGACGGCAACAGCGTGGTCTGCATCGACAGCCTGCTCACCGGCAGCGTGGACAATATCTCGCATCTGATGAATCAGGACCTCGTTTTCGTACGCTACGACGTTACGAACTTCCTGTTCGTTGACGGGCCCGTGGACGCCGTGCTCCACTTCGCCAGCCCGGCAAGCCCCATCGATTACATTAAATATCCGATCCAGACGCTGAAAGTCGGCTCGCTCGGCACTCACAAAGCGCTCGGACTCGCGAAGGCGAAAGGCGCGAAGTTCCTCCTCGCCTCAACGTCCGAGGTGTACGGCGACCCGCTCGAACATCCGCAGAAGGAAACCTACTGGGGCAACGTGAACCAGATCGGCCCGCGCGGTGTGTACGACGAGGCGAAACGGTTCGCGGAGGCGCTCGTCATGGCCTACCACCGCTCGCACGGACTCGACACGCGCATCGTCCGCATCTTCAACACGTACGGTCCGCGGATGCGCATCGAGGACGGCCGCGTCGTCCCAGCCTTCTGCTCGCAGGCGCTTACCGGCCAACCGATCACGGTTTTCGGCGACGGCTCACAGACGCGCAGCTTCTGCTACGTCGATGACCTCGTCGAGGGCATCATGCGGTTCCTCGCGTCAAACCACAACGGCCCGATGAACATCGGCAACCCGGAGGAGTTGACCGTCCTCCAGTTCGCCGAGACCATAAAGCGGCTCACCGGTTCGGAAGTGCCGATCAGGTACGAACCGCTTCCGGTGAACGACCCGAAAACACGGCGACCGGACATCACGCTCGCGAAATCCGTCCTCGGCTGGGAACCGAAAATCTCTCTCGAAGAGGGCATCTCGCGGACACTGCCGTATTTCAGGGAGAAACTGAAAAAGCAGTAACCAGTAGCGAGGGAAAGACAAAAAGCAACGTAATAATTATGTAGGGCGGGGTCACCGTACCCAGCCGTTCAATGATATAAGCCGCGCGCGTCAGCAAGCGGTCACGTTGAAGAATGGAGACAAGAAACAACAGATAAAAGCAGGGACTGGCAACGCAGTCTTATCGCGGTGCCTGTACCGCTTTTAAGTAGCGGGAAAGAACTTCAAAGAGGGATTTTTCGGCAAGTCGGCAGGCCGTATCCCGCCGAAGCAGCACCCTCAAAACAAGTTTGAGGGTGGCACAAATCATAAGAGCGGGCCTGACCCGCCGGCCGGTATATCGAATACAACATCACGCGGAGGTTGCGTTTTGGCAAGCACTAAAGAAAAGAAAATCGCGGAACTGGTAAAACAACTCAGCCCGGAGGCGGTGGAACCCGTAAAAGAGTTCCTCGCGGACGGCATCATATCGAAGCAGGAATTTCAGAAGCTCGCCGGGCTGCTGGACGACGTGTTTTTCGAACTCGCGGAGGACACGCCCGACCGCAAGCGGATGGAAAAGAAGCTGCGCGAGTTCATCATGCGGCTCAACGATCTCAACTACGAGAGCGAGGTCGAGGACGACAACCTGAAGACGGCCGTTAAGCTGATCCGCCAGACGATCATCGGGCCGTCGCAGCGGGATTCCCTCGCGCGGCTCATCTCGGCGGAACTCGTCGAGAGCTGGTGCACGGCGGACGCCGGATTCGTGGAGAAAGTCGCGGGCGACGACGGCTACATCGAACGCCTCACCGATCTCGCGGACGACGGCCCCGACTACGGCGACGATGAACTTATCGACGTGCTGATCGGACTCGGCGGCGCGCTGCTCGAAAGATACGTGTCGAAACTATCCGACGAGGACTTCAACTCGCTGCTCGGCCACGCGGGGGAAATCGCGGCGCTGATCGACGAAAAGAAAAGTTTCGGCGACCAGCTTCTCGAAGCCGTCAGCGACGGCGCGCGCATGCTCGGCATCATAGCAATGATGCGCCGCGCGTTCACAGGCCTGCTCCTCGGCGACCTCATCCTGCGTCAGGTCGGCAAAAGCCTGAACATTAAAAGCTCGATGACGGTGACGGATTTCATCATCTACGTCGGCGTGAAGATATTCGAGACGGAAGGCGTCAAAAAGGCCGAGCCCGAGATCGTGAAACGCGTCCGGCGGGCGATCGACTCCGCCGCGCAAATATGACCCGCGCGCCGCGCGCAAACCCGACATGCACCTGAAAGGCTGCCTCCACATCCACACCACATGCTCCGACGGCAAACTCACGCCGCAGGAGGCCGCCGACGTTTATGAATCGCTCGGCTACGACTTCATCGCGTTCACCGACCACGACTACCTCCTCAAGCCCAACACGGACGAGGTCTATGCCGCCGTGAAGAACGACATCATCATCTTCCGAGGCATCGAGATCACCGCTTTCGAGCGCGGGTACATCCACATCAACCGCATCGAGGGCGACTCCGAGACGTTGCACATTGTCAACCACCTCGGCGAGTACGACATCACAGTCCCGCAGGCGCTCGAACGGCTATCCGCGCTCGCCGAAAGATATCCGATCGACGCCGTGGAAATCACGACGAAAGGCTTCCGCAGCGTGGAGTTCGACACGGACGAAATCCCCTACCCGCGCCTTGCGTCCGACGACGCGCACGCACGCATCAACTGCGGCCGCGCGTGGATCGAGCTCGACTGCCGCCGCGCGAAGGATTCCATTCTCCGCGCGATCAAAAAAGGCCGCTTCTGGAACTGCTACCAGCGCGGCTGACCGTCACCTCACACCCTCTCTATTGCAGTTTGCTCCATAAATCGGTAAGCTGTTTACATTGTATTACGCGAGAAGGAGCCTCACGAATTTGACGGAAAAAATCGAGGAAAAACCGCCGGCCGGCGCTACTGTCTTTTGCAACCCCGGCCCGGACGCCCCGGTTTCGGAAAAACTCGACCGCGAATTCGTCCGCAAATGGCTCATCAACTTTCAGCACGACCTCGTGATGCAGCGCTATGATAAGGTCCCGCACGGAGAGCACCTCCGCGAACTGTTTATCAAATACATGTATCCCGACTACGACAACCGCGCGGGCTACGAGGCGCGCGGCGAACTGTTCCGCTGGGCCGCGAAAGCATACAAAAGCGGCAAAATGGACCGGCTTCTCGGCGCCGCCAGCTTCTTCATGCACAGGCACATCGACGCGCTGAAATCCGAGAAGGACATCCCCTTCTATCTCGACGCCGTGCTCGAAAGCTACGACATCAACCACGAACTCGACGAGAAGATGACCGACATCCTGCGCGACACCGCACGGACGGAGGCCGACCTGAACATGGAAACCTACCGGCGCGCGTTCGCGCTGACCAGCACGCACGACATCCGCTACAGGCAGGTGCGGAACCTCGTCGCGGCGGGCGAGTACGCGAAGTCAATCATCGAGCGCGGCGGAATGATCGACTTCCTCATCGAGAACCTGCCTCGCATTCCGTTGCTTTCACGCAACCGCTTTATATTCGCGCTTAACGAGGCGATCAGCATGATAAAAGCCGCCTACCGCGCGTTCAAAATGTCACGCGGCTATCTCGACGACCTGCGCGATACGATCCGCGACACCGAGGTCGCCGCCGTTGATGAACTTCTCGGGCCGCCGCCGACCGGTCACGAGTACGGCACGCTGAACGGCACAAACAAATAACGGCTCACCCGCCACGCACGGCAGAAAAACCCGCTGACCGACGCGGGCCGCCGCGAAACCGACGATTCCCGAAGCCCGACGCGGGCTTCTCCCGAAAGAGTGCAGAAATGAAAAACAACCCGAAAATATCCGGCAAAGCGCCCGTCTGCGAAGCGGGCATCGTCGAAGGATTCTTCGGCCCGCCGTGGACGCACGAAGGCCGTATGTCGCTGATTCGCAACATGCCGCGCCTCGGCTATTCCACCTACATATACGCGCCGAAGGACGACCTCTTCCACCGCATACAGTGGAACCAACACTACCCGCCCGCCGAGTTCGCGCGCCTCATCTCGCTCATCAGGCTCTGCCGCGAGTGCGGCGTGGACTTTGTCTGGGCCGTCTCGCCGGGGTTGACGATCCGCCACGCGAGAGACGGCGACTTCGAGCTGCTCGCGGAAAAATTCGAGCGCATCGCCTCCGAAGGCGTCCGCTCTTTCGCCCTCTTCCTCGACGACATCCTCCGAGAGCTCGTTTTCAAGGAAGACCGCGCGCGGTTCGCCTCTCTCGCGGAAGCGCACGTGTTCATCGCGAACCGGCTCTTCAAACGGCTCCGCAAATCCGTCCCCGGCTCGCGCCTTTTCTTCTGCCCGACGGACTACTACACGATCAAGCCGACGCCCTACCTCGAAACGATCGGGCGCGGACTACACCCGGACATCCCGGTCTTCTGGACCGGCCCGAAGGTTGTTCCGCCCGCGATCACCGCAGCCGACGCGCGCGCAATCACGCGCATTCTCCACAGAAAACCGTTGCTGTGGGACAACTACCCCGTCAACGACTATAACCGGCGCAAGCTGAACCTCGGCCCGCTCCGCGCGCGCGACCCGAAGCTGCCCTCCATGCTCGCGGGCTATTTCGCCAACCCGATGAACGAGCCCGCCGCGTCGATTGTCCCGCTCGCGACCGCCGCCGAATATTTGCGCGATCCCGCGGGATACGACCCGGACGCCGCATGGCGGCGCGCGGTCGGGATGCTCGCCGACGGATCGGGACGCACGGCGGAATCCGCGCTCGCCGACTTCTGCGCGGCGTGGCCCGCCGGATTCTTCGCGGGCGAACCGCCCTGCCCGCTCGAAAACGCCGTTGCGGCCGCTCGCGGCGGCAAACCGGCTCAACTTAGGAAACTTCTCGAAAGAATACCCGAACTCGGCGGCACGCTTTCCGCCGCGCCGGGTCTGCGCGACTTCGTCTCCGAAACGCAACCATTCGCGGACGGACTTCTGAAATACGCGGCGGCGGCAAACCTCGCGCTCGACCTGCGCACGCGGCCACACGATGATAAATTGCGCAAAAAGCTGATCGACTCATTCTTCGCGGCGAACGCCACGACGATACAGCCCGCGAAACAGTCGCTCCGCAAATTCATTATCGAAACCATAGAAATGACAAAACCGTAAAATGGACCTGACGAAATACGGCCCGTACAGAACGCCGCAGGAGATATACGAGCATTTCAGACGCACGCTCGACGGCGCGCCGAACGTCGAGGAGTTGCGCGTCGGTGAAAGCGTGCGCGGTCGCGCCATCTACGCTTGGGGCGCGGGCGGCGGCCCGGGGTCTCCCGCCGTGCTGTTCATGTCGGGCTGCCACGCGATCGAGTTCATCGGGCTCGAACAGAACGCCGCTATCGTCGAAAAGCTCGTGCGCGAGCGCGCGGAACTGCTCGACAAAGTCCGCGTGTGGTTCCTGCCCGTGATGAACCCGGACGGCCACTACCGCGTGCGCGAACTGATCGCGCGGCATCGCATACCGCTCGTCAAAACGAACGCAAACCGCGTCGATCTCAACCGCAACTTCCCGGTGGGCTTCTACGAACCGCACAAGGGCGGCATCATGGCGGGCAGCCACAGGAAGCTAATCAACTACCACGGCCCGTCGCCGATTTCCGAGCCGGAGTCGAAGGCGCTTGAATCGCTTGTTGACAAAGCGCGACCAGAACTCGCGCTCGCCCTCCACAGCTTCGGCGGCTGCATACGGTTCCCGCCGTGTCACACAAAAGAAAAAGCGCCCGACCACGACCTGCTCGCGAGCATCGCCTCTGGAATGGCCGCGCGGCAGAAAACGCCGTACGAAGTCGGCCCGGAACACGAACTGTATCTGACTTATGGCGACATCAGCGACTGGCTCTACTTCGACAAGAAAGTGCTGCCGTTTTTAATGGAGATTGGGAAAATCGGAATAAAGAAAACACCGCCTCATAGCTGGTACAACATATTCATGTGGACGAACCCGCCCGACGCCGCGGCGGAAACAGCGAACAACACCGACGCCTGCCTGCACCTCATCGAACGCGCCGCCTCCGGCGCCCGCTCGGCGACAAAACGCAACTAACACATTTCTTCAAAACCCGCAAATCGCAAGATTTGCCCCCTGCTCAACCCCTTTCTCGTAAATGCATATTAATTACTATGATTAATTATATTTTTCAAAACATTTTGATATATTTTCGTTCCGGCCGGGCCTAATTTTGCCTGAGTAAATCCCATTGCACCTTCGAATGTAAACAACCATCCTGATCCAAATTTTTTCTTGAATAACAATAATGCATTGTCGATAGTTCTCTGATTTGTGCAATATCCTTGATAAAATGAACAAAGGCCGGAATTAGGATTCAAACCATACCAACCGGGCGTATTATAAGTTGAAACAAATTTTTCATTAGGCCACGCTGGTCCATTTCGATTAATAAATACAATCACGTTGTTTCCACCTACATTCATTGAATAAATCAATTGATTAGGATTATCTAGCCCTGAATTAGGTGTCCATTGCTCGATACCATCAAAAAAGCCCATGTTAGACTTTCCTGATACAAAATAATGGCTATCATTCACAACATTTCCGTACGGAATGTATGATGGAGTATCGCCAGTAATGTATGCACAAATGTATCTTCCCCAAAATGTGCAAAATATTCGTTTACCCGATGCGATCTCTTTTTGAAGTATTTTATTAACTTTAGGAGCTGCGTATCCGGATGGAATACTTCCATTATCTGACCAGTATCCATCAATGGATGATAAGTCTTTCTTTTTGTTTAATAGTATTGAAGGATCAATTAGTGAAATCGCATATCCTGCATTGGTGGCAAAATCATAAGCCCGCTGCTCTTCTGAGTCGAGTTTTGCAGCATTATTTACAAGTAGGCCGATGCTTGATTGGAACGAGTTCTCCTCACATTTTTTTGATAATGGACAAAACTTTACCGATTTAATAACTAATCCATTGTTAACATCGTAATTGCTTTGATACATCCCAGGCCCTCTGTTGCCAGTTTCCGGCCATATATAAGTGTAATTTCTATCCTGAGTATTATTGTTTTCATAAATCCAATGATTAAAATATATTCTTGCCTGCTTTTGTGGTATTGTTTTCTTTAAAATGCCGACTTTTTTTCCATTAAAATAGAAATCCACTTTATCTGGATACCAATCAAATCCATATTCATAGAATTTCCTTTGAACACCATTTATTTCATCTGAAGGCAAAGTATATGTAATTCTTGTCTGGTTTTGAGATTCTGTATAGTATTCCCCGTCTTTATTCTGAGTCGTTTTGCCTATTTGGTAGGAACCATTCCATGTAGAAAAAAGAGCAAAATAAACATTATTTTTATCTCTCATTATTTCTATATCTATTTCGTTATTTATTGTGTTAGCATTGGATGGGTCTGAATTAGAATAAACAAAGAAGGCTTGTATCGTTCCTTTAATATCTGCTACTTTCATTATTGCACGATATTGCCCATATTGGGAATAACAATAATGTTTCAACTGAGCGCCGTAATAATTTGTTCTATTGTTCTTTTCGGATATCCTTTTATTGATTCCAAGCGATATTCCTCTTTCAATTTTCAATATATTATTTTCGATCCAATTTGTCTTGCTAAATTCTGGTTTCTCCGGGTCAGATTCAGATGAAATTATCCAGCCGGATGGAATATCATCGTTTTCAGAAAAGGCGTAACTACTCACTTCGTCGGGACATAAAGTGAGATTTGATTTTTTATCGTCTGGTTTACACCCTACAAAAATTATAATTGAGAATAAAACAGAAGACAGAAAGACAATACTTAAATGACGGGAATAGGTTGTAATACTCATGTTTCAGCCTCCTTTAGAAACACTTTCTTAACAATTTCATATTTGTATGCTGTTGCTTTAAATCAATTATATCCCATTTTTCTTCGATTGCAAAGACGAAAAAGGTGTGCCATGTAAAAAATATTTTTTTTGCACATTAGATGTAATAATGTCATTGTGGGCAAGCCACACGGGCGATATAAGGCCGACCGAACCATAAATCCCTAAGATACGTCGGCGGGGTGCGGCCTGCCGACCGGTGACCCCGCTCTACATAAATAAACAAAGCCGGTGATTGGCCCTAATTCCTTAACAAAAATCACAAATATACTGAATATTCTGGGAGTGCGGCGACCCGGCGCCGCTTTTGTATTAATTACTGTTTGGCAACGCCTTGCCACATCATTATATATGGTAATAATTGTGCCGGCGTCAGGCCGCCGGCAGTCGGGCGGTGCCAGGCCACCGCACTCCCAGAATAATACAATTTTCATGAGCGGAGCGAATCCGAGCCGCGCGCGTAAGCAAGCGGTCATGCACCGCGATAAAGCCGCATTGCCAGTCCATGCTTTTCGGAAATACTTGCTGATCAGCTATATACGAGCGCTTTTATTTATCGAATTTCAGGTCGATCACATATACCTGCCGCGAGCCTTTATCGATTGAGTCCACGCTGATCTGCGTGCCGTCCTGCTTCCAGCGCGGGTGCAAGTCGCACCGCGTTAGGCTGAGAAACTTCGGAGAGTGCCTGAAGCTTGCGATCTCGTACACTTTCCCCGTCTCCATGTTCATGAGCAAAAGATGCTGTTTCATCCCGGCGTCCGGATATGTGTCAGTCACCATCCAGCGGCTGTCCGGCGAAAAACTCGGATGCCCGTCCTCAACGAGGACGCCACCGCCGAGTCGTTCGTACTCCGGATTTTCGACATCGTAGAACAACACGTGATCGTTCGCCCTGCCCTTGCCGTCGATGCTCATCGTCGCCACCAGCCGCGTGTCCGACCGCCACCCGAAATGCGACGTCTCCCTGCCGAAACCGATGACACACCGCAGGTTACCGCCATCGGCGTCCGCGGTGAACATCGCCGTGTCGGGCAGCACCAGCGACTTCTGGTAACGGACGAGAAAATAGAAGCGCGTGCCGGAGGGATTAAACCCGGCGTGGCTCAACCAGATTTCCTTCCCCGACAAATCCACCGGCCCCTTGTACGCCGCAACGACATCCGCTACTGAAACCGCCAGCTTCACCTCTCCGGTCTCCAAGTTCATCACGGAAATGCCGTCATCGTCCGGCTGCGGCACACCCTCCGTAGGGTCGGTCAGCCCGGCATACCCGATCACGGGATAAAGCCGCGAGAGCCGCCCGTAATTCAGGCTCAGCACCTTTTTTCCGTCGCGGCTGACATCGCTCGCCGCCGCCGGCAGCACCCGCTCCTCTCCGGTATACACATCAAGTATCACCGCCACGATCTTACCTTCCCGCCGGTCGTTGTATATTATCTTGCGCTCCGCCGACGTCGGAAACCACCGTTGCAACGCGCCCTGCTGGAGATTCCACGCGTACGTTTTCGCGACAGTCCTGCTCTCCAATGTTTCGGTGTCGATGATCACAACTCCCGCCGCATCATCGGAACCCGGCATCCTGTCCTGAAAATCCGATTCGAGACTGAGCATGTATCTGCCCGTGGCGTCCCACGGCGAGATGCCGTAATAGCCGAAGAAATGGTGCTTCGGCCCGCTCGTGACCGGTCTCGATTTTGACGTCTCGAACGGCAGTTCATCGCCCGCCGCGAGCGCCGCCGCTCCCGACACAAGCACGAGCAGAACAGATAATATGATGACATTCAGCTTTTTGATCTGCAAATTCTTTTCCATCATATCCATAGATTAATTGGCTGATTATATTTACTCAACACCGCTCACACGAAAACATTCCTTCTTTTCCCGTTTCATATTGCTTTATAACAATTATATCATGCGATCTTCACGATTATAAACCGCGTGAACGCCGCGTTGCCGGCCCAGCTTTCCGGCTATTAAATTG
>CAYPEK010000090.1:0-2587 GCA_964409645.1 uncultured bacterium
ATGTTTGTAAAAGAGAGCGACATCATAGAGGCGGGGCGGCGGTACGGGGAACCGGAGAGGTTGCATTTCGGCACGATCGCGATGAAGGATTTCGAGTTCGAGTTGATGATCGGCAGCATGAAAAACGGCCGGCGGCACGACGTGACGATGTTTGCGGAGAAGGACGGCGGCTGGGTGTGCATACAGAAGCCGTCGTACAGCGGAACGGGAATATACCGGGCTCCAAGCGGCGGACTCAACCCCGGCGAGACGCTCGAAGAAGGCCTGCGGCGCGAGATGCGCGAGGAAACCGGCCTCGAAGTCGCAATTGAGCGGTTTCTGCTTATAATCGAAGTGGAGTTTGCGGGGCCGGCGGGCGCGGTGCAGCCGTGGACGTCGTATGTGTTCAGCGGCCGCGCGGACGGCGGCGAGCTTGAAATCCGCGACACGCGTGAGATAAGCGATCTCAGGATTGTGCCGCGCGACGAGATGCTCGGCCCGATCGCGGACAAGATGGACGCCTCCGGATGGGGCGGCTTTATCTACCGGGCGCGGTTGACACGGGAGGCGTTCGCGGCAATCTACCGAGCGCCGGCCGCAAGGGAAATATAGATGGACAAATATTACTATAAACAGGTGCGGTTCGGCGGCGGGTCGATCGGCCCGGTCGTCAGGACGCTTATCATCGCCAATGTGGCGGTGTTCCTCGCGCAGAGTGCGATTGCGCAATTCACTCCGTACGGAAGATGGCTGCTCCTGCATTTCGGGATGACGCCCGCGAATTTCCTTCTGCACCTCAATCTCTGGCAGCCTGTGACGTACATGTTCCTGCACGGCGGCCTGATGCACATCCTTATGAACATGTTTGTGCTGTGGATGTTCGGGACCGAAGTCGAAAACCGGATGGGGAGCCGC
Source organism: uncultured bacterium (assembly GCA_964409645.1). GTDB lineage: Bacteria > UBP15 > UBA6099 > UBA6099 > UBA6099 > CAYPEK01. Next base: position 895 of record CAYPEK010000090.1, read on the forward strand.
ACGTTCGCGGTCTTTTATTTCTTCAGTGGTATCGGCGCCGCGCTGCTGACATGCGTCTTTCTGCGCAACTGGGGCGTGCCGACCATCGGCGCATCCGGCGCGATTTTCGGAGTCATGCTCGCGTTCGGGCTGATGTTTCCGGATCGCATAATCCTCGTTTTTTTCATCATTCCGATGCGCGCGTTTTATTTCGTTATGTTGATGGGGCTGTTGGAACTCTACTACCTCGTGTTCGGGCTCGGCGGCGGGATTTCGTACTCGGCGCATGTCGGCGGGATGCTGTTCGGCTACATATTCCTGCGGTACGGAAGCAAAATAATGGGCTTTGTCGATGAGAAGGCGGGCAGATACGAGGCAAAGCAGAAACTCGATCGGTTTGAAAGAACCGAGGATGCGCAGCGACGCGTTGACACTATCCTCGACAAGATCAACCGCGAGGGCATCCACAAGCTGTCCCGCGCGGAACGCAATTTCCTCCGCGAACAGGCGCGTCGCAATAAGAAATAATAGCCCTTACACCCAATTCAGAAATGGTTCATACGCAATAATCGTATGTGTTTAGGAGATTATGTCTGATCGTAATTTCTAATAAATTCATCTCTGGGAATGCCTGCCTGAGCACAGATTGTTCTTAGAGTTGAGCCTTAATATGGCTGTGATTGGGCAATATCATGGGAGTGCGCGTTCCGTCGAGATTCTCTCTTATCATTGCAATATGTTCTCTTTCACGAACAAGTTGGAATCCGAGTAGTTCAAATGTCTTGATAACTCTATTTTTGGGGGCATCGACCGGAAATTTGGTCATCAGACGGCAACTCCAGCTTCCGCGATGAACGCTTCGAGCACAGGAGATTCTTCTTCGATTAAGTCGTTTCCGAATGTTTCAATGTGAAATATGATGGCAGATTTTACGTCGGAGAGCGCTTCCTCGTAAGTTTCGCCTTCGCCTACAACTACTCCTTTGAAACCGAGTGGATATGCGACGTATCCGTCCGAATGTTTCTCAACGATTATTTTGAACTGTTTCATCTGGGCACTCTCCTCGCTTACTTGTATTTTAACCGAAACCAAGATGATTTGGTAGTTGAAGAAAACACCGCATAAAAAAGAGGCGCGCATGGGGCGCGCCTCTTTTTATTTGTCTGCGTTGCGGCCGGGGCCGCTGTTGCTATTTGACTATTATATCCACCGGCTGGCTGTACGAGGTCTGTCCGGCGTAAACGAGCTTCACCATCGCCCAATACGGGCCGGGAAGCGAATCCGGCGGCGCGGAGACTTCGAACTCGATGTCCTTTTTGCCGTTGGCGTCGATGGAGATGTTCTTCACCGCCGGGCCGGTCTGCACGAGCGAATAGCGGCCGCCGCCGGGCCACGTTTCAATCGGGCTGACGAGCAGCGCCGCCGCGTCGAGCGGGCTGTTGAACGGGTTGCTGACCGTCAGTTTGATCTTGGAGGAACCGCCGGGCGCGACGGTGACTTTGTCCGACGCGAAACTGACGAGCGGCAGGCTGTAGAGCGGCTCGGAACCTTCGAGCGCCCACGCGTGCATGCCGCCTTCGCCGTCTTTATCGACGACGCGTATCGCAATCACGCTCTTTTTGCCCGTGTTCGACAAGGCATTGATGAGCGGCGGATAGCCGCGGCCGTCCTTCTGCACGCGGACTTCGTAGCCATTGAGGTAAGCTGTGATCTC
>CAYPEK010000090.1:2687-5135 GCA_964409645.1 uncultured bacterium
TTCATCCGGTTTGATCGAGAAGTCGGCCGCGCCGGAAATTTTGCCGGGGCTCAGCAGGTCGATCTTTCCGCTGAAAGTCCTGTCCGAGGTGTTGTTCGCGACAGTGACGTAAACTGTCATCGATTTTTTATCGAGGTCCATCGGGCCGGGTTCGAGCACGAGCGATACGGGCTGGAAGCCCAGAACCGGAACGGCGATGTTTGTTTCCCAATAGCGCGACGGGACGACCGCGATCGGCTCCTGTTTGGGGCCGGGCTGCGGCGCGGCCTTCGCCGCTTTCGCCTGCGGTTTGAACGTATAAGTTTCAATCGCGAACGGATCGAGCGAGACGCCGAACGAGTCGCCGCCGGACTGCACGGGCGCGATTTCGTTTTCGAGCATGTCGGCGGAATTCACCGCGCCGACGGGCAGGTGGAAATAGACTTTGCCCGCGGTGGCGAAGCCGGTCGGGTTGTAGAGGCGCAGAACGAACTCGGGAGCGGCCTTCGCGGGTTGCTTTTTGTCAATATACGGGAATCCTTTGACCTTTAGCGCGGAAATGACGGCGTCCGTGCCGCCCGTTTTGAGGAACGACATCGCGGCGGGCCATTCCGCCTTTTTGCAGGAGGCGCCGATGACGGGTTCGAGCGGGTTGTTGAACTCGTGGCCCGCGCGCCACACCTTCGCTTTCATCCAGTCGCCTTCGTGCGGCAGGAGCGCGTAAGAGTAGCGGTGGTTCCAGTTCTCGGTTTCGAAGTTGCGCGAATAGAGTCTGCCGGATGGCCAGCCGGTCGAGCTGCGCAGCATCGTCAGCGTGATTGTGCCGTTGTATTCGACACTGTTGCCGGGCTGTCCGTTGTTGATTAGGGCGAGTCCGGCGTCCTCGACGACCGAGTTGATGCCTGCCGCGTTGAGGTCGGCCGGGAGGTTGATTCCGCCGGTCTTGTCGAGGTCGGCGATGAGCGAGTCAGCCGCCTTGTCGAGCCCGCTTATGTCGTTGGCGAGGACGAGAAGGACGGGAATTTTCTTTTTGTCCGGCGTCACGGTGATCGAATCCGTCGGGCTGATAAAGATCATTCCATAGCCGTTCTTGGCGACGGCGGCGTCGAGTTTGCTTTTCAGCGAAGCGTCGAGTCCCGCCGCGAGGCGGTCCGCGTATTTATTCTTGCCTACAACGCCGAGGGCGACGCGGAAGCCGTAGTACTCGTTTGTGCGGTCTTTGTAGTCGTAGGTGGGAGTTGTCGTCACGCCTTTTTTCACGAACGCGACCGCGAGCTTGTTGGCGACCGCGCGGGTTTCGTTGGTGTCCGCGACGACGAGTTCGCCGATAGCGAGCGCGAAGCTCGCGGCGGGTTTTCCGTCCGCGCCGGTGAAATTGATGCGCGCGGGCGATGTGAGGTCCATCCAGTTGACCGCCGGGTATTCGCGGCCTTTTTTGACGCCCGGCTCGCGCCAGAAGTCGTAGAAGAGGAAGTCCTGATCGTTCTTGTCGCGGCCGACCGCTGCGAAGCGTTCCTCGAAGACGGGCAGCGCGCCGCGAATGCTCGCGGGGAACCCGACTTTGAACATGAAGTCGGTTTCCTTGTAGTCGATTATGTTGGTGCGGAAGTCGATTCGCGGGTGCTCGTTATAAATGATGATTTCCTGAACGAGGTGCGGGATGACTTCCTGCTTTTCGATCGATTTGAAGCCGTCGTTTCCGGCGTAGATGCGCACGGTTTCCTTTATCGGCGGCGCATCGACGATGATGCGCGAGAAGACGGGGCCTTTCTCGATGCTGACCTTGGCCGCATGCTTGCTCGACCGCCACACCTGACCGGTCGAGTGGATGCTCCACGGGCCTTCGACCTTCTCCGCGTTTTCCTTGATCGCGAAGAACTCGTTGCCGACGCCGACCGACGAATCGAGGTATTCCTTGCCGGTTTTTTTATCGACGAGGCTGACGAGGCCGCCGCCGCGCGACGGGTCGGACGCTATCTTCCAGAATTTGCTTTCGAGCGACTGACCGGCGGACTTCACGCCGTACGGGCTGATGGACGGTTTAACATTGTCCGAGACGTACCATGTGGCGTATCCGAGCGAGGGGACATCCTTTGCGACGAACACGATTCGCGCCCAGACGATTTTAGCGCCTTTTTTCTTTTCGGCGAGAATCTGATAGGGCACCTGCTTCTTTGCGCCGTCGAAGATCGCGAAAGAGGAAACGCCGCCGGGGAATGTGACTTCGAACTCGGCGGGCTCGGTGCGGGCCCAGTTCAGCGAGTTGAAAAGAACGATTGGGCGGACGCCTTTTTTGCCCGCGAATGCGGCGGACGACGCGCGCGCCGCGAGGAACTTCATCGAGTCGCCCCGGACGGCCGATGCGATGTCGGAAGCCTCGCGCCATGAGCCGAGCAGGTCGAGGTTCACATTTTCGGAGTCGCTGCCGGTGAGGCCGTCGTGGTGCTGGCCGTAGAGGATGATGCGCCA
>CAYPEK010000090.1:5235-18044 GCA_964409645.1 uncultured bacterium
AGTGTTTTTGAGGAACGAGCCGATCGAGCGGTCGGGTTCCTTGAAATCGCCGCCCGACATAATCATCGTGTTGTTGGTTAGTCCGAAGTACGACCTGTCCGTTTTTGCGAGAGTGACTTCGGAGACGCTGCCGCCGTAGTCGATCTGTCTGGTGAGCAGACTCGATCCGTCCGGGGCGAGCCAGTAGAACTCGTGGGGCATGTCCGTGAGATTGCCGCGCGAGAAGACTTGAGAGTCGTGTCCGGTTTTTACGAGAATCTGCGGCGTCTGAACGGAGTGGCCGAAGACGTCGAGCTGGGCGTCCGTGCGGACTTTCACGCCGAACTCGATTTCTTTGTATATTTTTCCGTAGATGAAATTGCGGATCAGCGCTTCGCCGCCGACCTCCGCTTCGTCCGGTTCGCTGTAGCCGCCGGTGAACTCGACGCGGCCCGCCTTGACGAGGTCGAGCAGCGGCTTGCGGTTGCGCGGGTAGGCGTCCCAGTACGGTTTCAGATAGTCCATCTCGCTGAGCACGAACTTGAAGCGGGGCTCGTCCGCGGCGTATTCGAGCTGCTGGTGGACGATGCTGAACGCGCGCATGGTCTCTCCGGCCTGCGAGTTTGTCCAGACCGGGTCGTAATGGAAGTGAGAGAATATAAAGGCTTTCCTTTTAGTCGCGGCGCACTCGCCGGCCGACGAGATGGTAACAGCGAGAAGGAGCGCGGCTAAGACTACGGCGACGGATTTTGTTCCGTGCGATGGAGTGAACATGGCAGACACCTCCCGAAGAGTCCCGTCCGGGGAAGCGCTCGCCGCCGCCGTAACGGATTCAATGATAATAACACGTCCCGGGCCCGTGGAAAATAGAAACAGCCGAAATCGACCTTGCATAAATAGTTAAAGTAGGAAATATGAGTGCGTGTCAACAAAACTATCAGGGTTAAAATATTTCTTATTTGTCTTGAGTTTACACATTCAAAATGAGTTAATATAATACTAATCATTAACTAACTGTCAGGTTCAATTTCAACAGTACCGTTGTCGGTTTTGTGCAAATCGGCATACAGGCATACGCAAGAGGTGATGCATTCAATGCCGCATATTGAATGGAATGACGGTCTCGGTGTCGGGATTAAAGAGATAGACGAGCAGCACTTCAACCTCGTGAGGATAATCAACGCTGTTGACGACCTTGAAAACAAGGGGCAGCTCGACAGGAACGCGGGTAAGGCGACATATACGCTGCTGACGTTTGCAAAATTCCATTTCCGGACGGAACAGGAGTTGATGGAGAAACACGGTTATCCGGGAATAGACGAGCATAAGAAAAGCCACAGTGAATTGTTGGACGAAATAAACAGAATCCATGAAATGGTTGAACGCGGCGAACAAGTGGATTTCTATCCTGTTTATAACTTTCTGAATAAATGGTTCAACGGCCACACGAAGGAACACGATATAAAGTACGTTGGTTTTTTCGTAAAAAAAGGGGTTGCGAAAGAGATAAAGAAGAAATCGCCTGCTGCCAATGTAAAAGGGGCAAGGCTCACTCTCGGAAAACATTTTCTCATTGAGTGGATGGACAGCCATAACATCGGCATAGATGACATAGACAAACAGCACCAGAATCTGGCTCACGCGATCAACCTGATTTATTCGACACTGGATCAACCGGCGAACAAACTCATGAAGGAAAGAGTGGATAACGCATTCAAGGAGCTTGCCGCTTATACCGGTCAGCATTTCAGTCGGGAGGAAGGGCTGATGGAAAGCTGCGGGTATCCCGACCTGATTGTACACCGAATGGAGCACGATGAGTTCAAGAGGAAGATAGCGGCGGCGAAAAAGAAATACGAGAAATACAAAACGCTTGTGGACCACGATCTGGTGATTATGCTTCGCGACTGGTTCATGGATCACACGCAGGAAAAAGATCGCGGGTATATCTGTCACTTAAAAAACAAGGAGGACGTTTCGGTTTGTCCGGTTGAAGGGTATTCGGATCAGTAATTGTGAAAAAGGAATGAATAATAAGAGATGAAGAAACAAAATATCCAGTTTTAATGTTTATTAATTGAAAAATCCGAGAGGCCATTTTCTTGTTGTGTAATTGCAGAAAAAAAACAATCGTTATCGCTACCGTTTTATTTGTGTCGGCGGTTGTGTTTGTATCGACTAAGGCTGCGGCATGGCCGCTGGCCACGCAGTGGATCCCCGTTTACAAAAGTAGTGTGCTTTTACAGGACTCGATTACGGACGCCAATACGGAAAGGAATGTGGTGTCCGACGCGACGCACGATGCGGCGTTCATTTTCAATGACGGGACTTACCTTTATTACAGGCTGCGGCTGGACGCAAGCCCGTCCGGGGGCGGCGGACAGAACCAGCTAAAGCCTTACGGCTGGGGAGTTTTGCTGGACACCAACCAGAATGCCGCGGATTACGAATGGATGTTCATGGTCGATGGGATAGCGAACCCGGAAACCATCAATTTTTGGCAGAACACGACTCAGGCGATACCGGGCAATGCGGCGGACCCGCCGGAAGTGCTTACTACTTCGATAGCGGCGTCCGGGAATATAGTAATATCCGCCGCGGACACTTCAATCAACGGCGATCAGGATTACTTCCTCGACTGGCGGTTCCCATACAACACTTTCAAAACGGCGACCGGCCTGAGCGACAACTCCGTCATAAGGATGTGGTTCGGCACATCAAATAATGCTTCGACGATGGGGGGCGACCTCGTAGGCGGCGCGGACCTTTATACGGCGGTCACGGACAACACGCTTGTGTCCGGTCAGGTACCGACGACGGGCTCCGTGATGTTTGTTGCCGACCTGACTGGCGCGGGGGACGTCGCGCAATCGGACGCGGGAGTGAACCTCTATATCAAAGTGACCGACATGGACAGGAATTCGGACCCTGCTGTGGTACAGACGGTGAGCGTCGTTTTGACGAGTACGCGGGGCGAAAGCGAGACGGTAACGCTGACTGAAACGGGTGCGAACACGGGAATATTTACAGGGACGATAGCAACAACATCGGCGCAGTCGATAACCGCTAACAACGGGAGCCTTCAGGTGATGCCGTCGGAGACGATAACCGTGACATATACGGATGCTATCGATGCTTCGTCTCTTGCAAACCAGCCGAGGACGGACACGGTTGTGATTTCGCCGCCGGTGGTGACGGTGTCAAAGGCGGTAAACACCGCGACAGCGACTTCCGGATCGAATGTTACATACACGATAACGATAACTAACAGCGGGGCGGGGGACGGCTGGGTGTCGTCGATCATAGACACGCTTCCCGCGGGGTTTACGTATGCCACGGGCACGACGACCGGGCTGACGACGGCGAACCCGACCATAAGCGGGCAGAATCTGACGTGGAGCGGCGCGTTTATAGTGCCGAAGAAATCCGGCGTGATCAACGGAACGCTGACGCTGAGTTTTCAGGCGAAGGCGCTCGGCTCGTACGGCACATATTACAACAACGTGTCGGTGACGGGAGCGAACTTCACGACAGCGACGACGGGCAACACGTCGCCGGTGCTTCTGACTGCTCCGCAGATAACGCTGACGAAGTCGGCGGACAACGCGTCCGTGGCTCCGGGCGGCACGGTGACATATACGATTTACTATAAGAACGTGGGAACCGCATCCGCGCAGAATCTTGTGATTAAGGACACAGTGCCGTCGAACGCGGCCTATGTTACGGGTAGTTTGCGTATGGGCGCTGCAACGACAACTTATGCGACGGCGACCGCAAAGACGGATGCCGCGGACGGCGACGAGGCGAATATCACGAGCGGGACGATCACGTTCAACATCACTGCGGTGACGGCGGACGATTCGGTGGCCGGCTCGGGTACGGACGAAGGAAAAGTGTATTTTCAGATGCAAATAAACTAAGCAACTTGGGAGGCTGGGATGAGAAGAAGAGGAAATATCTTGATTGTGGCTGTTGCGGCGATGGCGCTGGCTGCCTTGCCGGCGCTCGCGCAGGATAAGACGCCGAAAAAGAACGCGCTCGACATCAAGATGAAGTCGTTCAAAGTTGTCAAAGCCGATAAGAACGGGAAATTGCCGGACAATTTCAAGCCCGCGGACGAAAGCAAGCGCGGCGACATTATCTATTTTGAGCTGACGTACAAAAACAACCACAAATTCGACGTGAAGAATGTGTCTATAGTGGATCCGATCCCGGCGGGGATGGAGTATGTGACCGACACCGCGGAAGGTAAAGGAACGGATATCACTTACAGCATAGACGGCGGCAAGACGTACAAGGCGCCGCCGGTGATGTACGAAAAGGCGAGCGGGAAGGGAGTCAAAACGACGGTTCCCGCGCCCGCCGGCATGTACACCCACATCAAGTGGCTGATCAAGGGGCCCGTAAAACCGGGCGGGTCCGGGAAGATCGGCTTTAAAGTAAAAATAAAATAAAAAGGCAGCGAGGTGCCGAAATGAGAAACACAAAACAGAGAGCAGTAAAAATGAAAGCCGCGAAGTTTCTGATAGCGGCGATGCTTGCACTTGCGTGTGTCGGTGCGCTTACAGCAGTGCGCCTGACCGCGACCGGCACGCCGGCGGGAACGATCATCTCGAATCAGGCTTATGTTGACTATCAGGACGCAAACGGGAACGTGATGACGCGCGTCTATTCGAACACGGTGACGACGACGGTGAGTCAGGTGGCGGCAGTGAGCATAGACCCGACTACCGGATCGCACGCGGGAAGCAACGGAACAACGGTTGAGTTCCTCGTGCAGATTTTCAATAACGGCAACGGAAATGATGTGTTTGATTTCACGTATGCCGTGACAGGCGGGTGGACTCCGTCGTCCGTAACGTTCTACTACGACGTGAACAACAACCATACTTACGACGCGGGAACGGATACTTTGGTGACGGCGTCGGGAGGGAAGTACACGACCGTGACGATAACGCCTGATGACGACTACGATTTCTTTATGTTCGTGACGATTCCGAACGCGGTAACGGCGCCGGACACGTCAACAAATCAGATAACGATAACAGCGACATCGCACTATAACAATACGGTATCGGCCGCGGCGGTGTACACAACGACGGTTGCGGCGGCGGTGATCAACGCTGTGAAATCGGTATCCCCGACAACACCGAAACCGGGGGACACCGTAACATATACGATAACGCTGACAAACAGCGGTTCGACGAACGGATTGTCAACTGTTTTTACGGACCCGATCCCATCGAACCTGACATATATCCCCGGAACGATTACGCTTCAGGGGACAACAAAAACCGATGCGAACGACGGTGACGGAGCCGACTATAACATAACGACAGCCGGCGCGATAACCGTCAGCGTCGGAACGATCAATTCGGGCGGCGGCATAAAGACGATAACGTTTCAGGCGACGGTGAATTCCGCCGTGCCGTCCGGGACCGCCGTCAACAACACGGCGACGATCAACTATACGTCCGGCGGCAATCCGGTTACGGCGACATCCAACGGAGGCACGTTCTTCGTGGCCACGTCGGCGAGCGTGGATATCACCGCCACAACTGTTGCCAAATCGGGAAATCCGGGCGACCAGATAGTTTACCCGTTCACTGTTACGAACAACGGAAACGCGGCTGATACGATCGACCTGACGTACACATCGAGCAGCGGCTGGACGTGGGTGTTCTGGGTCGATGTCAATGAGGACGGCATACCCGGCAACGACGGCGACTATCTCGCGACGGACACTGACGCCGACGGCAAGGTGGACACCGGCTCGCTCGCGCAGCACGGAACGCACTCGATGCTGGCAGTGGCAACGATACATTCCAGTACGCCGGACCAAACGGTGGACACATTTGTCATTACTGCAACATCATCAAACGATACGAGCGCGAAGGATACGCAGACGCTGACAACGACTGTGACCGCGCCGGTTCTATCAGTAACGAAATCGGTGAGTCCGACCGGATCGCAGCCTCCGACAACGACTCTTACATACACGATAACGGTTACCAATTCCGGCACGGGCGTGGCAAAGAGCGTGGTTATTACCGATCCGGTTCCGGCGAACACGACTTACACTGCCGGAACGATATACACCGGCGCGACGACCGGAAGCCTCGTTTTGAGAACGGATGCGAGCGACGGCGACGGCGCACAATTCGATTCGGTTTCCAACAACGTGATAGCCGGTTCGAGCGGTGCAATCACGCTTGGCGCGGGCGGAACTTACGTGCTGAGATTCAGTGTGACGATTAACTAAAAGGCGTGTGGAAACGGCCTGACGGGGCGTAAATGAAATTTAAGGGAACACAACAAGGAAGGCCCGCGGCGGCGCTGTCTCTTGCGCTGGCGGCGGCCGTGCTGTTGCTGTTCCGCATCCCCGCAACGGCCGCGAGCCCGGTCGCCGGCACGGCTATTGTAAACACGGCGACTGTGGCTTACACGGATGCCAACGGGAATCCGGTCCCGGGCGCGGCGGCACAGGCATCGACGACTGTTTCCGGCGCGCCGGTGCTGGTGGTAACGGTCGCGGGAAATCCCGACCCGGTGGGGATGGGCGAAACTCTGACTTATACGATATCGTACGCGAACACGGGCAACGCCCCCGCGAATAATGTTACGGCGACGTTCACGCTTTCAGGATATGTCACATTCCAGAGTGCGACAGGCGGCGGTGTTTATTCGTCCGGCGCGGGAACGGTGACGTGGAATATAGGCAGTGTTGCGGCTTATTCCGGCGGAACTCTCACTGTTACGGTCACTGTTAAGAACCAGTCCGATTATCCTGTCGGAGACCCGGCCGCAATCGCGATCGGGTCGGTGATAACGACGATGGCGACAGTGGTATCGGACGAAACTTCGGCGACTGTGAACGAGACGAACACTGTAGGCACGGCCCCGAATCTCGAACTGACGCTTACGGGAACGCCCGTTTCGGTCAACCCGGGAGGAGTCATCACTTACACCTTGAATTACAGAAACATCGGCAACCTCGCTGCCACAGGGGTAATGCTTTATGACGAACTCCCGGATCAGACCGCATACGTGGCGGACTCGGCGACGGGAGGCGGGACACTGAGCGGCCGAACGCTGACGTGGGACATCGGAACGGTTGCGTCCGGCGGATCCGGAACTCTTACATTTGATGTGACGGTTTCATCCTTAGCCGCCGCGGAATCGGCGATTACAAATTATGCGTCGCTGACGAGCATCGAACTCGCGCCTGTAACATCGAACCGGTTCAGTTCATACGTGCGGCCGGCGAGCTACAGGTTGACGAAAACCGTAACGCCGGTGAGAGCCGGCCAGACGGCGGACTACACGATACGCGTTTATAACGACGGATACATTCCTATCACCAACGCCGTGTTGACGGACCCGGTTCCAGCGGGGATGACGTTTGTCGGCGCGGACGGCGGCGGAACGCTGAACGGCTCGAATGTCGTGTGGACCGTAGCGACGCTCGGGATCGGCGAAGAGCAGGTGTTCGAGGTCAGGATGAAACTGACGGCGGCGCTGCCCGCCGGATCGCAGGTGACGAACACGGTCGCCATGACGGCCGACAATGTGTCGCAACAGAGCACATCGGTGGCGTTCGAGGTTGCCGCGCGAACGCACAGCACGGTGGATTTCTATAATGAAAACTGGGAGGTACAGCACAGTTTCAACATCGGCGACAGGATATGTATGCAGGTCTCGGACGCCGACCAGAATGTAGATATTAATGCGGTTGACAGCGTTGCGGCGGTTCTGACGCACATTCTCAGCGGCGATGTGGAGCACATCACGCTCAGCGAGACGGGCGTCAACACGGGTGTCTTCAGGGGCTGTATCAACAGCGATTCGAGTACGGCTTCGGCCGACAACAATGATGTTTCGGTGACGATCGACAGTTCGGTGACTTTGACCTACACCGACCCGCAGGACGGAACGGACACTTCGGAGGCCACGGCGCTGATCGACCCGTTCGGCGTTGTGTTCAATTCGATGACCGGCGAGCGGATCGCCGGGGCGGTGGTGACGCTGATCGACGCATCGACGGGCCTTCCCGCCACGATCGACAAACTGCCGCTCGATCCGAACCCGGCGAACACGACGGGGGCCGACGGTTTCTTTGCGTTCCGCTTTGTAGCTCCCGGTTCGTATTATTTCGATATCTCGCTGCCGCCGGGATACACGTATCCGTCGATTTTGACGGATGACCAGTTGCCGGCCGGATTCGTGATCGGTACGGGGTCGCGCAGGGAGGTTTTCACTCTCAGCCTCGGCGACGAGCCCCTGAATCTCGACATTCCGGTTGACCCGCCGACGGTGGAGACGCTCGTCGCGGTTAAGACCGCGGACAGGGACGTCGCATACGTCGGCGATATTATCAGATACACAATTTCCGTGACGAACGCGGGCAGTATCGCCGTCAACGATACGACGGTGACCGACAGGCTGCCGCATGGGGTTGTATATGTGACCGGCACCTCGACGATGGACGGCGCGCGTGTTGCCGATCCGCAAGGCGCGCCCGGAAGTGTTCTGACGTGGACGGTCGGCGGCATGCACACCGGCGACACGGCGAGCGTTTCTTTTGCGGCGGTGGTCGGCGCGGACGCGAACCGGGGGGACGGACGTAACACCGCGTACGCGAATGGGAACGACGGCGGCGGCAGGCAGATCTCATCGAACAACGCCTACCACTCGGCGCGGATAAAGGAAGGCGTATTCACGACGGACGGAATCGTGATAGGTAAAGTGTTTCACGACAGGGACCGCAACGGCGTGCAGGGCAGGGACGAAGACGGCGTGCCCGGCGCGGTGGTTTTCATGGAGGACGGAACGCGCGTGGTCGCGGACGATTCCGGCAGATTTGTAATCGCCGGAATCGGAAACGGGACGCACGTGCTGAAGATAGACGCGGCGAAACTTCCGTGTGGGCTGGTGCCGGCGGAGGGCTCGAACAGGTTCATGGGCAGCGCGGGTTCGCAGTTTGCCGACATGACTCCCGGCGGCCTGATCGTCGCGGATTTCCCGGTTGTCGAAAAGTCCGGGTATGCGTGCGAAGGCGGGGAAAGCGACGAGACACGCGTTGCGTTGAGGCCGGTTCCGCCGGAGCCTCCGCTCGAAGAGAAGATAAGCGGGATGGACGCAAGTGTGGCGATACTGAGCCCGGCGGCGGGCGCGGCGGTGTCCGCGGCGAATGCGGACATTATCGTGAAGGGGCCGTCGGACGGCGAGTTCCGGCTGCGCGTCAACGGAGTGCCGATCAGCACTAAGAATGTGGGCAGGAGAATTGACGAAACAGAGAAAAAGATAGCGATAATCGAGTATGTCGGAGTGCGGCTCGAACCGGGCGAGAAGAACACGATCGAAGTCGAAGTCATAGGCGGCGACGGGAACAGCGCCGGGGCGGCATCGGCGGAGGTGACGGCGGCGGGTGAACCGTACGAGATAGTATCGGATCCGGCGAATGTCGAAATCTCGGCGGACGGCGAGACTGCGCGGCTGATAAAGCTGACGGTTGTGGACGACAAGGGAATCCCGGTCGGCGCTACGGGGCTGATGACTGTTTCTGCAACCGCCGGAGAGATACTTAATAAGGATTTGGACTCTGTCGCGGACGGAATTCAGATACTCTACTCCGGAGGCGCGGAGATTCGGCTTAAATCAAAACGAATATCCGGCACAGGCGAAATCATCGTACTGTACGAAAAAATCGACAAACGAATTCCCGTGTTTCTCTCACCGAGCTACAAGGACGAGATAACGCTTGGGTTGGGCGAATTCACGTTCGGTCGGGGAAAACAAAACGGCGACGCGTCGTTCATCGAGGACATCAGGCGGTTTGACCGGGCGTACTATTCGACCGCGCGCGGCGCGTTCTTCATCAAGAAGCGCGTCTTGAACAATTTCCTGCTTACGTCTTCTTACGATTCGGGCAAGAGCAAAACATACGAGCTGAACAACGAAAGATACGTAGATTTCACCGACGAGAATATGTATCCCGTGTTCGGCGACGACAGCACGGTCGGCTACGAGGCGAAGACGCAGAACAAGCTATACTTGCGGTTGGAGAAGGAAAAGACGCAGTTGCTGATAGGCGACTACAACACGCGATTCTTCGACACGCGGCTCGCAGCCTACAGCAGGACGCTGAACGGGGCATGGCTGAACCTGCAGAAGAAGAGCTACAGAGTCGGATCGTTCGCGGCGAAGACGAGTCAGGTGAAGGCGCTCGACACGATAGCGGCGCAGGGCATATCGGGGTACTACTATCTGAAGAGCTCGCCGATTGTCGATGGCAGCGAGTCGGTAACGATCGAGACGCGGGACAGGCAGCGGCCGTGGCTCGTGCTCGAAACGCAGCGCATGACGAGATGGACGGACTACACGATCGACTACGAAACCGGCGCTATTATGTTCCGCAGTCCGGTGCCGACATATACGGAGTCGTTCGATCCGGTCTATATACTCGTCCGCTACGAGACGAATAACGGCGACGCGGATTATTACATGTACGGCGCGCGGGGCAGGTTCAACCTGTCGCACTGGCTGGACCTCGGATTCACGGCAGTCACCGAGGAGAACGCGGCGTCGGACTACCACCAGCTCGGGCTCGACGGAGCGTTCAGGCTCGGCAACTTCGGGACGCTGAAGACGGAACTCGCATCGACGAACTCGCTGGTCGAGAATACGGGCGGTTTCGGATTGAACAAGGGGCAGGCGTTCTCGATAGATTACGAAAAGAAGAAGCGCGGCGTGTTCGAGTTCTCAGCATACACGAGGAAGGCCGGAAACGACTTCGATAATATCCACGCGTCCGACATTCAGCGCGGGACGGACAAGTACGGGTTCGACCTGCTCATCAACCGCCCGCACAACAAGACGATAAAGGGCAAGTTTTTCACGGATAAGGATTATCTGAACGATTCGTTCCACAGGTTCTCGTCGCTCGCGCTCAAAAAGGCGCAGAGAACATACGAGTGGAACGTCGAGCTTTTCAGGGAGACGTCGCGCGACAACTACATCCCTGTGTCGGTGTACTCGTCGCGATATCCGTTCGACAACACGGAGGAGACCCCGGCGGAGACGACGGCGCTGCGGGTCGGCGTGAGCGCCAACACGTCGCCGAAAGTCAAATTCACGCTCGAACATCAGCAGGACATCCAGTACGGGAACTTCAACATAACGACAGCCGGATTGAACTACAAGTACACAGCGACTACCCATTCATACCTGCGGCAGGAGTTCTGGAATTACATCGACCGTTCGGGCCGCCGTACTGTGTTCGGCATCGAATCCGCGATCAACAGGAACACGTCCGTTTTCAACGAATACCGGATGGAGAACGGTACGGACGGATCGAGGTTCCAGCGGATTCTGGGACTGAAAAACAAGCTCAGGGCTTCAAAGGACCTGACGCTTGATTTCACGTTCGAAAATCTGAAGACGCTCGAAGGCTCCGAGAGGAACGCCGCGCCGGATGCGTTCTCGCTGACGACCGCCGCGGAATATAAGCCGGCCGACAGATTTAAGTTGACAACACGCTACGAGTACCGCGACGCGACTGCCGAAAGCTCGCACATGTTCGAGATCGGCGCCGAGACCCGCGTAAACAGCAGCTTCACGTGGATACTCAGGCAGAAATATTACGACAACAGCACATCGATAGGCTCGACGGGCAGGGGATCGAGCATTCTGGCGGGGCTGGCGTACCGGCCTGCTGCAAGCAACCGTTTCAACGGTTTTATGAGATACGAGATAAAGAAGACTCGGAGCACGCCCGCGCAATACGGCGCATCGCCGGAGGCTCGCGTATTCTCAATCGAAAATTCATACAAGCCGGACGGCGGCGTGACGCTGACTGTGAAGTATGCGGGCAAGACGGCGGTCGATAATGAATTCAGGTCGTACACCGACTTGTGGGCGGCGCGCGCGATGGTCGATTTGACGAAGCGCATCGATTTCAGCGCCGAATACAGGTCGCTGAACAGCAGGAAAGTAGAGACGCGTTCGTCAGGCGGCGCGGTCGAGCTCGGCTACCGCTGCGTGAAGAACCTCTGGCTCTCCGCGGGCTATGCGATGGACGACTTCGATGCCGACCTCACCGGCGACAGCTACTGGGGCAAAGGCCCGTATCTCAAACTTCGAATGAAAATCGACAGATGACAACAGTTTTAACCGCACATGATTGCGTTTCAGATTTTGATGAATATCTTTTTCTTGTATAGGATCGCGGCGACGGCTGTTGTGATTGCTACGCAGCAGAGCGCGTAGATGAGCGAACCTACGCACGGCCCCGCGATGGGTTCCAGAATTCTGCCGAACGCGAATATCCGCAGCGGGATCGTTCCCCCGCCGGACGCGCGCGCCACCGGGAGCACCATCGTAAGCCCCATCAGGAATTCGGAGAAGAGATAGGACGTGATCGAGTTCACACCGAGTATCACGAACGGTTTCGTCCAGAAGTCGATCTTCTTGAAATCAACGATCCATAAGCAGATTGCGAGACCGTTCATCGAGAGGCCGCCCGCATAAAGAACGAACGACGGACTCCACAGGTTTTTGTTGATCGGGAACCAATGGTTTGCGGCCATTCCGGCTGCAACGAGGAAACAGCCGCCGACGAGCAGCCCGGCGATTGTCTCCGTCTGCGATCTCTTTTCGCGCAGCCAGTGGCCCGCCATCACGCCGAGCAATCCGGTCGAAATCGCGGGTATGGTGCTGAGCAGCCCCTCTGGGTCCCACTTCGGAAGGAAGAGATGGCCCGGCATCAGATGGTTGTCGATGTAGGCGACGAGGTTTCCCTGCATCGAAAGGTCGCCCGCGCCGAAGCCGGG
>CAYPEK010000091.1:0-17479 GCA_964409645.1 uncultured bacterium
GGAAGACGGTGCGAATCCGTCGCGGTCCGGCCGCTGTGAATGGGGACGAAAGCCGCACGAGAGCCACTGCGAAAGCGGGAAGGCGCGGCGAGTAGAACGATCCATAAGCCAGAATACTTGCAAAAGAATCGGGCGGATTTTGCCCTGCGGTTTCTTCCAGAGAAAGGACCGCCGCCCGTACCCGAGAGGCAAACACCGGCCCTCAAAAGGACCGGTTATGCCGAACACAAAACCAAAACTTTTCTCGAAAAATAAAAAAAAGTATCCGCTGTTTAGTTGCTTTGCGCGAAGCGCATTTGGAGTGCGGCGATTTATCGCCGCTTTATCCGCGGCGCGTCGGGAATTAATTCCCGACGTACAAAGCGACAATGAATTGTCGCACTCCAAATATTATCATTTCCGGAAAATATTCTGCAGACAAACTTATGCTTTACCCTGCTTCTTAATAATAATTACCTTTAATATCATCGCCTCGACCGCCGCCGCTCAGGAAGAACCCATTTTCGACCTCGGCGAAATCGTAGTCACCGCCCAGCAGCCGTCGGCAACCGAAGAAATCACGCGGCTACCCTCGTCGGTGACCGTAATCGGAAAAGAAGACATCGAAAACAAATTCACGACCGTGCCCGAACTGCTACGCGACACCGCCGGTGTGGAAGTCCGCAACTACGGCGGCTTCGGCTCGTTCAGCACCGTTTCCGTCCGCGGATCGGAAGCCGATCAGGTGCTCGTGCTTCTCGACGGGATTCCGATGAATCAGGCGTCCGGCGGAGCGGTCGATATCAGCTCGATTCCAGTCGTGGACATCGAACGGATCGAGATTTTCAGAGGCAGCGCGCCCGTCAAATACGGCGGCTCGGCAATCGGCGGCATCATCAACGTAGTGACCCGTGACGGCGCTAAAAAGCATCAGGCGGACGCCGCCGTCAGCTTCGGCTCGTTCGACACCGTATCATCCCGCCTCTCCGTGCGGACACCGCTCGGAAAAGGCACACTCTCCGCCGCATTTTCGGGCGAGCGTTCGGACGGCGACTTCAATTTTCTCGACGACAACGGAACCCCGTTCAACACCGACGACGATGAATGGATTGCTCGCCGCAACAACGACTTTAAATCGGCAAACACCGACATGAAAATAAAGATGCCCGTCGGAGAGAAAAGAGACTTCACATTCTCGACGCGCAGCTTCATCCGCGAACAGGGCGTGCCCGGACTCGGCAACTTCCAGTCGAGCGTTGCCCGGCTCAGGACGTCGCGCGACATTTTTTCGGCGGAGTTCGAGGATCGCGGCATCTCATTCAAGGGCGTCAATTCGACCTACACCGTTTCGAGAACATCAAACCGGTCGGAGTTTTCCGACCCGCTCGGCGAGATCGGTCTCGGCAGCCAGAGCAACAAGAACACCACACGCGCGGACACCGCGCGCGCAGTATTCGAGTGGTTCCCCGGCAGCATCCACGATGTCACCGCCGCCGCGGGATACTCGGCGGAGACATTCCGTCCGTTCGACGCGCTCACGATCGCGCAGCTCGGCAAACCAAGCCGCAGAAACACGCTCTCTCTCGCGGCCGAAGACCGCATCAGCTTGCTGAACAGCAAACTGCTCGTTATACCCTCGTACAAGCTCGACAAGATTTCCAACCGTTTCTCCGGCAACGATCCTTTCGACTACTCGCCTCTCTCGCCCATGAACGTAACATCCGACCGCCTCTCCGCGTTTTACGCAGGAGCGAGGTATCAGCTTTCGCGCGCGGTGACGATCAAAACGAACTACGGGCGCTACTTCAGGCCGCCTTCGTTCTACGAATTGTTCGGCGACCGCGGGTCCATTATCGGCAACTCCGATCTCGCGCCCGAAAAGGGCCGCAACAGGGACTTCGGCGCCATCTTCGACCTCGGACGCATCGCAGGCGCGAACGGAATTCTCGACGTCTCGTACTTCAGAAACATCGCGGACAACACAATCGCGTTCATCCAGAACTCGCAACGCACCGCACGCCCGACAAACATTGGCCGCGCCGTCATCAAAGGCTTCGAGGCGTCGCTCGCTCTCGACCCCGCGCCGCACTGGAACCTTTCGGCAAACCATACCTATCAGAACGCAAAAGACGACAGCATCGTGCCCTACCGCCGAGGCAATTTCCTCCCCGGCAGGCACCTGCGCGAACTCAGCCTCAGAACACAGTACAAGACAAAACTCTGGAAAATTTACTACGAGTACGACCGCGCGGGTAAGAGCTTCCTCGACAGCGCGAATCTCTATCCGATCGACAAGAGCGAGACTCATAACGCCGGCGTCTCGCGCGTGTTCGGATCAACAACCGTAACGCTCGAAGGAAAGAATCTCGGCGATAACAGAATATCGGACATAATGGGCTTCCCGCTTCCGGGACGCTCTTATTTCATAACGATTGAAAAAACATTCAAATGAAAGAACGGAGGAAACAAAGTATGAAGAAAACCGCAAAGTTATTCAGCACACTGACGGTCGCGATCGCGGCAATGGCGCTGTTCATGCTCGCCGGTTGCGGCGGAAGCAGCAGCAGCGTTACGGGACGCACAATCTACGGGTACGTGAAAACACCCGGCGGAACTTCCACCGCCCGCACAGCCGGACGCAGCGCCGCCGCACTCATCAACATATCGACAAAAGTGCCGGTCGGCATCTACTCAGTGGCGGCGGACGGCACGCAGACACTCATCAGTTCCGGCACAACCGACACATCCGGAACATTCAGCTTTAACATCTCTCCGAGCGTTTCTTACAAATTTCTGCTCGTGAAGGCAGCTTTCGGAAGCACTGAAATTCGCAGCTTCGTGGGGGCCGACAACTATGTAACAGTATCGCCGCTCTCTGAAACTACGGTGTCTCTGATAGAGGCGGAAATCGAAAGATCGGGCGCAACTTATTCAAGCCTCACCACATCTGAAATCGCAACAATTCAGACGGCTGTTGACGACGCCCTTTCCTCGGAAAGTTTTTCGAGCACGATGACCATCTCCGAAGCGGTGGCGCTATCGATGACTACCGCGGCGCGCAATTCGACCGTCACATCCGCCGTCACAAGCTCGCTGTCCTCCGAGACCGCAACCCACCTCGCGGTCTTCACCACAACCGACTACACCTCCGGCTCGCTCGCTTCGCTCTCTCTCACCGGCACGATGAGCCCCGCGCCGACAACCGGAACCACAGGCATCACCACTGTGCACAGCGACGCCACCCTCGTCACCTATTCACACTACGTCTTCGTCATCAACCGCTACGGCGCCGACAATATTCAGGTGCTCGACGCCGCGAACAACATGTCCCTCGTCAAACAATACTCCACAGGCAACGGCTCCAATCCGCAGGACATGGTCGTGACAAGCCTCACTAAAGCCTACATCTCTCTGTACGGCACCGACAATGTGCTGATCGTCAACCCGCTGACCGGCGAGCAGACCGGTACGATCAGCCTCGCCGCATTCGCCGATTCCGACGGCAACCCGGAGATGGGCGACATGCTTCTCGTCGGAACGAAGCTTTTTGTAGCCGTACAGCGACTTGTCAGTTGGGTCCCCGACGGCCCCGGCCAGCTCGCCGTGATCGACACATCGACGGATATGCTCATAGACACGGACTCTTCCACATCGGGCACTCAGGGCGTCACGCTCGCCGGCCAGGACCCCGTCGCGATGACATACGACGAAGGCACGGGTAAAATTCTCGTTAGCTGCGCGGAAGTGTACTCGACAACAACCTACTCGAAAGGCATCGACAGCGTTAATCCGTCAACATACGCGGCGGTTCAACTCATAGACAAATCCACACTCGGCGGCTCGCCAAGCTCGATCGTTACCGTATCGTCAACACTCGGATACGTCGTCATTTCCGATTCGAGCTACGTAAACACAGTTGTCCCGTTCAATCCGACCGACGGGACTGTGAGCACGAAAGTTTACACCGGCGGCGGCTACGTGCCAAACATCGCGATCGATCCCACTTACGGATGGCTGCTCGTCGCAGATCAGAGCTACACCGCACCGGGCATCTACATCATCGATGCAAACACGGGATCGCTGATTGCAAGCGCAATCAGCACGGGACTGCCCCCGTTCGGAATCGCGTTCGTTAACTATTAAGGATTTATGACAAATGAATACTTGTGCAGGTAAGAAAATGAGCACACGAGGCGGCGGGAGAGCTGCATCCCCGCCGCTTTCCGTGCGACTAAAGCTGTTCGGCTGCATAATTCTGGCGGCGTTCCTGCTTGCCGGATTCGCGCACGCCGCGTCGAAAAAATCGGCGCCTCACGCACCGAAACGCATAGTCTCGCTCGCGCCGAATATCACGGAAATTCTTTTCGCTCTCGGCCTCGACTCAGAAATTGTAGGAGTTACAAAATTCTGCAACTATCCGCAGAAAGCGAAAACAAAACGCCGCACCGGCGGCCTGCTCGACCAGAACTTCGAGACAATTCTCGATCTCGAACCCGACCTCGTCGTCGGCCTGCCCTGCAACGCGTCGAGCATTTCAAAACTCAAAAAACTCGGCGTCCGCACGCTCACCGTGGAGAACGAAACAGTCGCCGAGATGCTCGACTCCATAGGCAAGATAGGGAAAGCAACGGGCCGGACGAAGAAAGCAAAGAAGCTGACCGGCAACCTTAACAAAGCGCTCGAAGCGAGCCGGCGTCCGGCGCGCGGCGGGAAACGGCCGCGCGTGCTCATCGTCGTCGGCCACAACCCCGGCTCGCTCCAAAATCTGTACGTAGCCGGAAAAGGCACTTTTCTCGACGAAACAGTTCGTCTCACAGGCGGCGACAACATCTTTGGAGACGTGAACATAAAATACCCGCAGCCGTCTCTCGAAGAAGTGGTGTCGAGAAACCCGCAGATCATAATCGAATCGGCGGTCGGCGAATACAAGCCTTCCGAGATCAAGCGTATGGCCTCGGAATGGAGCGCACTCCGCGACGTCGATGCCGTGAAAAATCACCGGGTTTACGTTTGGACTGAAGCTTATGTTACAATACCGGGGCCGCGGCTGCCGCTGCTGCTGAAAAAGCTGCGAAAGACGATGGATGAATAAAACGCCCGCAGTTCAAAACGAGTCGATATACGAACTTGCCGGACTTTCGTATGAAGTCAACGGCAGAAGGTTGCTCGACAGCATTACATTCGGAATCGGGCGGGGCGAATTCCTTGCGGTGATCGGCCCGAACGGCGCCGGGAAATCCACCCTGCTGCGGCACCTGATACGAATAATCCGCCCGCCGCGCGGGACCGTGAAACTGTTCGGACGCTGCATCAATTCGTTCAGCCAGCGCGAAATTGCGGCGCGTGTCGGCTATGTCCCGCAGAGCGCGCCGGACTATTTGCCTTTCACCGCGCTGCAATTCGTCCTGATGGGACGCTATCCGCACATAAGCACGGTTTCGCGGCCCGCAGAAACAGAGGCTCGGAAAGCACTCGACGCGCTGGAAAAAGTCGGCATGGCGGACTTCGCCGACAGGCAAGTGGACAAAATGAGCGGCGGAGAGCGGCAGAAAGTCCTGATCGCTTCGGCGCTCGCTCAGGAACCGGAAATTCTGCTGCTCGACGAGCCGACGACGTTCCTCGATCCGAAACATCAGAGCGATATTCAGGACACGATCGAGCAATTGAACAGAGAGCACGGGATATCCGTCGTCGCCGTTTCGCACGACATAAATTTCGCGGCTCGGTTCAGCCGCCGCGTCGTGGCGCTCAAGAACGGCGGTGTCGTTTACGACGGCCCGGTGAACGGCATACTCGGCAACGGGCATCTCGAATCGCTGTTCGGCACTCCGTTTGAATTCGTGAACAACAACGGCGACGGCCTGCTTGCATTCCCGAAACGAAGAAACAGCCGCAACGGCGCAAAAACATGAAGACCCTCGGAAATAACCGGCTGCGATACATTCTTCTGATCGCCGCGTCGGCGGCAGTGCTCGCGGCCGTGCCGTTTTTCGGCAGCCGCGCCGTGAGCTTCGCGGACATCACCGGCCTGTTCCACGGCGGCCCGGCGTCCATCGGCGAGAAGATATTCCTCAACATCCGTCTTCCACGCGTCGCCCTCGCTTTCATAGCCGGCGCGGCGCTGTCCGCCTGCGGGCTTTCATTTCAGGCGGTTTTCAGAAACCCGCTCGCCGACCCGTTTCTGCTCGGCGTCTCCGGCGGCGCGGCGATCGGCGCGGTACTCACCATTAAGCTCGGTGTGGTTTTCTCCATTTTCGGCATCGGCGGCCCGCAATTGTTTGCCTTCTGCGGCGCGCTCGCGACAATCCTGCTCGTCCACGGAATCTCACGCGCCCGCAAGGGATTCACGGTAGCAACGATGCTCCTGACCGGTGTTGCGGTCAGCTATTTCTTCTCAGCACTCATCATGCTCCTTCAGTATCTTTCCGACCTCGGAAACACATACACAATGGTACGCTGGCTCATGGGCGGCATGTCGGTCGTCGGATTCAATTCCGTGATTCAGGCACTCGTCATGTCCGCAATCGGCGTGACGGTGATTTTTCTGAAGCGCAGCGAACTCAACCTGCTCACCGCCGGCGACGAACTCGCGGCAAGCCGCGGAGTTGATGTAGAGAAAACGCGGCGCTCGATTTTCATTGCCGTATCTCTCGCTACGGGCGCCGTCGTCGCCGTCTGCGGCCCGATCGGTTTCGTCGGCCTCATCATCCCTCACATCATGCGCCGCGTGTTCGGCGCGGATCATTTCGATCTCACGCCCGCGTGCGTCATCGGCGGCGGCGCTTTCCTCGTCCTCTGCGACACCGCCGCACGAATGATTATCCTTCCCGCCGAAGTGCCCGTAGGTGTCATCACCGCAATGCTCGGCGGCCCATTCTTTATATGGTTGCTGTTTAGAAATCCGAGCTGACGCGCACAACGGAACCCCATTGCGCCGACAATATATTCATGCGATTGGTTGTCTTTGAATTTAGCCGATCACTATACGCGCATCGACCGCCGTGCAGCCAGCGCCTTCCTTGTGGACAATAACCGGGTTGAGATCGAGTTCCGAAATCGCCGGACACGCCGCTATCAGACGCCCGACCGCCGTTATCGCGTCCGCAAGCGCGACGACATCCGAGGGCGGCAGCCCGCGCGCGCCGCGCAGCATCGCCGCGGTCTTGATCGCGCCCGTCATTTCGAGCGCCTCTTCGCGGTCCACCGGCGCGAGATGGAAAACAACATCCTTCAAAATCTCCACAAATATCCCGCCGAGACCAAACATCAGAACCTGTCCGAAACTCGGGTCTCGCCGCGAGCCTATTATCACCTCGACACCCTTGCCCGCCATTTTCTGAATCAGGATCTTTCCGTCGCCGCCCGCCGAATCCAGCACCTGCTTCAACTCGCGGTACGCCTCATGCGCCTGCTCGATATTTTCAACGCCAAGCCGCAAACCACCCGCCTCCGTCTTATGCGCTATAGCGCCTGAAGCCACTTTCATCGCAACCGGAAATCCTGTTCGCTCAATCGCAACCGATAGCTCTTTTTCGTCCGAAACTTCGGCAAACGGCGCGACCGGCACCCCCGCCGCTTCGAGCGCCGCGAACACCGCCGCGCCGGAATTCAGCCCCTGTTCCAACGACGCCACACGCCTCACAGCCTCATCCGGCACTGCCGCCGCACCGCCCGCGAACGCGCTCCGTTTCAGGTGCATGCAGTAATCCCTGAACGCCGCAAGCGCCTTTACCGCGAGATCGGTCGAGTTGTAAACCGGCACCTTCGAACCTTCCCTAT
This sequence comes from uncultured bacterium, assembly GCA_964409645.1. Taxonomy (GTDB): domain Bacteria; phylum UBP15; class UBA6099; order UBA6099; family UBA6099; genus CAYPEK01. The sequence continues at coordinate 7,759 of CAYPEK010000091.1, forward strand.
ACTCCTGCACCAATGTCGGCGAACTTATGAACGCCGATACGATCGGCTTGTTGTGCTTCCGGGCGAGCTCGTTCAGGTCCGGCACCGGGTTTCGGAGCATCGCCTTGAACGCGCCGCTGTAGTTTCCCGGCCGCCGCCGCGAAGTCATGAATATCGAGCCGTCCACGTCCGGCTGAGCGAGAGTCAGGTCGATCGCGAGCAACTGAGTGTCCATGTTGAATCCGTCGCCGAGATCGATCGGGTTTCCGATGTTTATAATGCCGGAGCGGAGTTGTTGCTGGAGCACATCTCGCGTCTCCTGCGACAGCGGCGGGAACTCGAACCCGTTCTCCTCCGCGCTGTCCGCTGCGATAACCGTCAGGCCGCCCGCGGGCGACACGATCGAAACGCGGGGACCCTTCATCGGCGGTTGCAAGAAAGTCGTCGGGAACTGTATCAGATGTTCGAGCGAATACACACGCGTGATGCCCGCCTGCCGGATCGCCGCGTCGAGTATTCGGTCGTCGTTCGCAAGCGCGGCGGTGTGCGATTTCGCGCGCTCGGCGCCCGCGCGCGTCGTGTTCGCCTTGAACAACAGAATCGGCTTATCCGATTCCGACGCCGCCTCGATGAATTCACGCCCGCGCGCCATGCCTTCGAGGTAAACAAGTATTACCTTCGTCCCCTCGTCCTTGATGAAATATCTGAGGAAATCCACCTCGTCCAAGCTGTACTTGTTACCGAGCGACACGAATTTATTGCTAGTGAGATTGTGCTCCTGAATGCCCATCAGCACCGCAATTCCGACACCGCCGCTCTGCGCGATGACGGACACCGGCCCCGGCTCCCACGCCTGAAGCGGGATGAACGGAAGACACATTTTTCTCTCAGCGTTTATCACGCCGAGCCCGTTCGGCCCGACAAATTTGATCCCGTACTCATCCGCCTTCTTTTTGATCAAATCGCCTAGTTCGCGGCCTTCCTCGTTCAGTTCGGAGAATCCGGCTGTTTCGATACATAAATATCTGACGCCTTTTTGGTGGGCATCGTCGAGAAGCCCGGGAATCGTCTTCGCGGGCGATAGAACCACCACATTATCTATATCGCCGGGGATGTCGAGCAGTGATTGATATATCGGCCTGTCGAGCGCCGTCCCGCCCTTCGGATTCACAGCATAAATATCGCCCGGAAACCCCCAGTCGATGAGGTTTTTCAAAATCATCCGGGCCATATTCTTCTGATTTTCCGAAACCCCGACAACCGCCACTGATTCCGGATAGAACAATTTATCCATACATCAACTCCAACACGCATACGGCGGGTTTGCTTTCAGTAGAATTATCCCGCCCGCGACAATGTCGAATTATATAACCGGATTTTGAGTCAAACTATCTTTTTCTTTTTTTGATCCCGCGTTTCGATTCAATGTTCCGTTTGAGGTCCACCTGACGGTCTTCGCTCTGCCGAAGGAACTGCTTGAGCTTTCTCTCGAAACTATCATCTTCCGGGCCTTTGGGATCGTCATGATGGTGTTGCTGCTCGCGCCTTTCGAAGCGCTGCGGGGGCCGGTCTCTCTGCGGTTGCCGCATAGGCGGCGGCTCGATCCCTGTTTCGCTCCTGAATCTCTCAAGCTCCTCGGGGGTAATGCTTTTCAGCGAAAGCTGTATTCGTCCCTTGTCGTCCACGGAGATTATTTTCGCCACGACATTCGTGCCGACCGAGACATGTTCGGACACCTCGCGTACGAATTTATCGCTTATCTGGGAAATATGGATCAAACCGGTTTTGCCGCCGCGAATTTTAACAAAGGCGCCGAACTTCACAACGTCAACGACGGTACCCTCAACTATTGCCCCGATCTCGTGCTCCATGCCGGGCGGAACTCCTCATTCTACCGGCGCGGGCGTCGGCGGAACCGGCCGCCCCACCCCGCAAGCTTGTCATGCGGCGCTTTTATCTGCGCGTTTCGTTTCCGGCCTCGCCCGTCTCTCTCGCCGGGTTCGGCAGTATCTTGATATAAACTTCCTTCGACGGCATCAGATACAACTCTTTTCGCGCTATTTCCTTTAAGTACTCTATATCGTGGAGTTTAATTTTTTCTTCTTTGAGGCTCTTTATGTGAGCCAGCTTTCGGTTTTGCTCCGACAACTGGGCTTTGATGTCTCTCTCGAGTTTTATCGAATTCTGATAATTAAGGCTTACCAGATAACCCGCAACGTAAACCGCTATCACAACCAATATAAGAGAATAGGCAATTCTGTAAGGCCGCGAATCGAGCGACCTCACCTTCTGCCTCATCATCGCGCTTTTTTTTATTTCCCTTTGCATGTCGCTAATTATTATTGTCGTCCAGATTAAACACGTCCTCAATCATGCTCCACTGTATTAACGCAGTGACAATCTGACCGATGTTGAATTTCGACGAAGCCGGCACATACACTATATCGTTGTTTTTCAGCACTACGTTTTCCTTCAGATCGACGCGGTCGATCAACGCCTTGAGATCGGCGTGGATGACAATCGGCTTCCCGTCCACTATTCTTATGACGTACGTCTTTCCCAGAGCCGCCTTCTGCGCCGGGCCGCCGACGCGGGCTATCAGGTCCAGTAACTGCGTGCCTTCCGGAACATAAGTGGTTCCGGGGATGTTCACGCTGCCGTAGGCCGTTATCTTCATCTTCATTTCCGGTTCCGGCTTCGAAACTATCAAATAATCCCCGGGCCTCATTTCGATATTGTTCGAAAGGTCCTTCCCATCGACAATACCTCTGACGTCGATGTACTGGACAGGCTGCCCGATCCTGTACAATGCAATGTTCTTCAGATCCGCCCCATCGCCGAATGACCCGAGCTTAAGCATCAGATCGAGCATTCTCATTCCCTCGAAATACCTGAATGACCCGGGAACCCCAACGTGTCCGAACACCGACACGGACTGCCCCGGCCGTATGCCGAGCGACACGAGTTGCACTGTGATATCGCCGTCCGCGTAATACTCACTCACGCGCTGCTTTATCATATTTGTCAGTTGGTCAATCGTCTTGCCCGCAGCCTCGAAAGCGCCGAAATCCAGACCCTCATCAATTATCGGGAAATAAAATTTGCCCTGATCGTCGATCGAGTATTCACCCGTGAGTTTTGGTTCTATCGCGATCCGGACCATCAGCATATCTCCGATCCCGAGCACGATCGCCCCATTCTGAGCCGAAACATCAGACGTCTGTGTAGCGCTAACACCTTGTCCTGCGCTTGGCGGCATTGCTCTTTCACCGCCAAAAACCATTGTGTTAAACGCCATTACTACGATCGCTGAAAACAGCGCTGCTAAAATAAAGGCGCTTTTTCTCATATCGACACTCCGGCGAATAAATTTAAATATTTCGCCACAATAAAAGAAATTTCAAATTTCCATTATATATAATAACAAATTCCGTTTCAATTAATATCATTTTTTTTGATTTTTTTTAATACAATTACAAAAATATTCAATTATTATTCATTACCTTACCCGATTTACCATACCCGCGAACCACCCGTTTTGTCAAAATGGTTTTGAATTGTCGAAAAAATGATAAAATATGTAAGGAAATAAATTCGCGACATCTCGCGGGAGAAAATTAAGTGCCGGACACCCGATGGAAAAAATCGCAGCATTGCATCGACAGATCAATCGACGGAGAAACAGTCCTCCTCGACCTGAAAACGGGCATCTATTACAGCCTCAACGAAGTCGGATCGGCCGTTTGGCGGATACTCCAAAGCGGCGCAACCGCGGCCGAAATCGCGGAGATTGTTTCGTCGGATTATGATGTTGAGCCCAACACAGTGCGCGCGGATATCAACGAACTGCTCAATGACCTTGCCTCGGAAAAACTGATTTCGGAGGAAACATGATAAAGCGGACAAACCGCTTTTCGTTCAAATGAAACGGGAAACACGCGAAAAATTCTATAAAATGTACTCCGAATCCGCGCGGCCGCTCCGGATCCAAATCGAAGTCACGCGCCGGTGCAACCTTAGTTGCGTCCATTGCACGCTAGGCGGCGACACGCAGGTGGAAAACGAGCTGACGGCACGCGATTACGAAAAACTCATACCGGAGTTGAGAGACGCCGGCCTGATTAACATATACCTGACAGGCGGCGAATTCCTCGTGCATCCCGAAATAGACGATATTCTAGGAATGCTTCTCGAAGCGGATTTCTGGGTCTCGCTCCAGACAAACGGAGCGCTGCTCGACACCCGGCGAGTCGAACTCCTCGAACATAACGCCGAAAAAATCAAATCTATCGCCGTCAGCCTTTACGGCGCGACCCCGGAGGTCCACGAGGCGGTCACGCGCGTTCCCGGCAGCTTCAACAATACGGTCAACGCCATCGAAATGCTCACCGCCGCGGGATTCAGAGTCGAGGTAATCACCCTCCTGATGACGCTCAACTTCGGCGAGCGCGCGGCGATCGAGCGCCTGTGCTCGCAATGGAATGTCAAACAGCAATTCAATTCCGTCCTTGTGCCGAACCGCGAAGGCTCCAGCGAGCCGCTCCGCTACAGGCTACCGGAAGACCTGATTCGACGGCTTCCGCGCCCGTGGGAAACATTCACATACACCCTCAGCGACGGCGACCCGGCGGACTTCACGCCCGACCGGCCGCTCGACGCGTGGTGTTCCATGGCGCGCAGCACGGGCTACCTCGACTCGCGTGGAAATGTACTGCCCTGCTCAGTGGTCGAAATGCCGGCGGGCAACGTGCGCGAACAGACGTTCGGTGAAATCTGGGCGGACTCGCCCGTGTTTAAAAAAATTCGCAACCTGAAAATCGGCGAATTCGAATGCTCGAACTGCCGCCATTTCCCGGTCTGCCGCCCATGTCCCGGACTCGCTTACATCGAACACGGGAATCTTTTCGCGGCGCCAAGAGAAATCTGCCGCATCGTAGAACAATTCCTCGGAAGAAGGGAGGATTCATGCAATGAAAGAGAAAAAGCCTTACTCGAAACCTGCGCTGACTAAATACGGTACTGTCAAAGACGTTTACAACGGACCGTCCTGCAAAGCAGTCATGACACAGGCAGCAGATAAATAAAAACGTGTCGCGGCCGGAACGACGACCGTGCGCCAGACCCCGTCCCGCACAATTGGGATACTTTTAATGCAGGACGAAAGTGCCTCTAAATGACAAACATCTCCAAACATGAACCGTTAACAGGCGGGCACACCACAGCCCACCCGGATCCGGCACAGGCACAATATTGTTTATGAGCAAACACAATGGAACCGGCGCGAGTTCTTTCATGCTCGACATGTTCGGCGGATCGTTCGCCATCTACTCGAACGCCCCGGAGTTCGTCGAGACGTGCCTGAAAGCAAACTATCCCTCACGATACAGACCGGCAGATACTAACATCCGGGCGGATTACTCACTCACCATCACTCACGGAGACAGCAACACTCCTGAAAGCGAAAGACCTGCAATAGAAGGAACCGGCGGAGTTTTCACTTGTACCGCACCGCCCACGGGAGCCCCGGAGACGCTTCGCTTCGTATTTGAAGCGGTTGCAGCTTTCGTTCAGACAGCTCTCAAGAATAGAAAAATCTTTTTTGTACATGCTGCTTCGGTCGTGTGGAAACGGAAAGCGATGCTTGTCGCCGGGGCCAACGAATGCGGGAAATCGACAATCGCGCGCGCGTTGATATCGAATGGCGCAACGTTCCTCGCCGACGACGCTGCACCCATTCTCGCGGTTCAAAACAGCGCCGCAACGGCAATTCCGAGCCCGGAAGCAGTCACCGTCAAAGACCTCGCACCCGAAGAGATCGAAATGCTCGCGGCGGTTGGCTTCACTCGCGGGCCGGACCCGCGCTTCATGGCCCCGCCGGAAGGTGCGGAGGAAGCGCCTGTAAAATTTCTGTTTTTCCCGGAGCGGTCCGAAAGTGTTCTTCCTATAATGTCATTGACAAAAAAGGAGGCTTTACTGAAGATTTTAAAGTTGAATAAAACGCCACTAACGGACGTGGAATTTTCTTCGTGGTTTCAGGCGGCATACGACTTGGCAAACAATTCGACGGCGGCGCGGGTTTCCATTTCAACGGACTCGGCGCCTCCGGTTTCGGAGATATTTGAATTCTGTGAAAACGTGTAAAAGAAAAAACACCCTGACCGCGCTGATCGCCGCGGCCATTCTGTTCGCTGCGTCCGGCCCATGCCTCGGCGCCGATATTCTCGTATTCGATTTCCGGCACGACGGACAGGCGGCAAATGCATGGATGTCCATAGCGCTTACGGATTACGCCATCCGAATTATCAACACACAAGCTCCCGGCAGGGCAATGCCCCGCGAACAACTGCTCGGAATTCTGTCGCGCTGGCCGGGTGGCAAAAGAAATAATATCTCCTTCGAAACGGAAGATGCCATCGGGCAACGCCTTGGGGCAAAAGTCATCATCGACGCTTCATTAAGCGAAACCCGGACGGGATTGCAGTTTACAGGCACAATAATCAACCCGGACACCGGCGCTGTTGACGACATATCATTTCAAACGACCGATTTCGGCATCTCCACGGCGCAAACGATACTCTTTAAACGGCTGAAGGAAAAGCTCGGAATCAAAGCGAAATCAAAGACAAACGCGCTGCAGGGCACATCGGACTCGGAAGCATACAAACTCTTCTGGAGAGCAGCCGTATTGTATGAAAAAGGCAGCCCGGACAAAGCGGATCCGCTTCTCGAACGAGCCCGCGAACGCGACCCCGGCTACGCCGAACCCGCAATCCTTTCCGGCCGCATCCTGCTCGACAAATCCTTTTTCAGCAAAGCGGCGGACACTTTCAGGCGCGCGGCCGACAAATGGCCGTCGGACGCAAGGCCCCAGTTCTTCCTCGGCCTCACCCTGTATCTTCAAAGACAGACGCAACCCGCAAAAGCCGCGTTCGAAAAAGCCATCCGCCTCGACTCTGACAACCCGGAATACTATTACAACCTCGGAATTCTCGAAAAAGATATTTTCCTTTACACCGAAGCATTCCGAGAACTTGAAAAAACAGTCAGCCTCGATCCGACCATATACGACGCATGGTACCAGCTCGCCGTTCTATACGCCTACACAAAGCAGGAGTCGAACGCTCTCGACTGCCTCGAAAAGGCCGTGGAATGGGGAGGCCGGGAAATTGCATCCAAAGCCGGCAAAGATGCCGATCTGAACTGGCTACGCATCAACCCCAGATTCAGAAAAATCATAGCGAAATAGAATGCCGATGAGGTCTAAAAAGAACAGATTCGTATTTCTATGCGCTGCTGTCATAATCGTCGCGCTGATTTTCGGCTGCGGACGCTCGGTCGAAAAAAACGCATCTGCGAAAAAAACGACGGACCCCGGAACACTCCGCTCGGAAGTGATAAGAAAAATTTCCGAAAAAGTAATCGGCGGCATACCAAATAGCGCACGGCTCGCCGACATACGGAAATCAGGCATACTGCGAGTAGCATATCCCGCGGAGCAGTCGCCTTTTCAGTCGCTCGACCCCGCTCTCAAACTACCGGTCGGATTTAACCCCGCGTTGGCGGCCGAGATCGCCCAAATTCTCGAAGTAAAAACAAACAACACGATCCTGCCCGACCAGCCGGGCTCGAAATCTCCGCCGCAAAACTGGCAGAGCAAATATGACCTGCTCTTCATGCCGGAAGGGGCACGCGGATGTCCGCCGGAAAACAGTATCCGTTACTTTTACTCCGGCACCGGCAAAGGATGGAAAACAATCTGCGCTGCCGGATCGGGCCGGGAACTCCCGGACGCCGTCGGGGAAATAATGACCTATCTCAATGAGACAGGCATATTCGCGCAACTGTACAAAACACATGTCCAGCCGTAAACGATCGACAATTTTTTCGAAACTCATCGTCTCGCACACTGTTGTGCTGCTGACGGCGGTACTTATTGTCGGCGCCGCTTTCTATACATTCACATCCACCTACCTCGGAAAAACCGCCTACAAAGAGATGCGCCGCGCCAACAGGCTCGCGATGAACGTCACACAACGCCACCTCGAAACGGCTGCCGTCAACTCCAAACTTCTCGCTGAAAATTACGACATCCGTTCAGGCCTGAAAACAAGAGACACTGCACTTATCACAACCCGCCTCTCTCACGAACTCACCGCTCTCAATGCCGATTTCATTTCCGTCGCCGGATCGGACGGCGTCGTTTTCTGCAACATGACACGCCAGAAAATGACCCCGGAAGCAGCCGATATCGCGGAAAGCGAGCCCCTGTTCCTTAGCCCGGCGTTTCAGCAGGCGGCGGATAACCGCGCCGCCGCCGACATCGAGCCTGTCTTCCCGAACAGCATCGCAGTTGTCGCCGTGGCGCAGGTGCGCGACAGCAAATCCGGCGTAGAGGGCTTCGTGCGGATCGGCACATACCTCGACAGCAGATTCATCAACGCCGTGCGCGCCCTTTCCAACGCCGACCTCGCGATCGAATACCGCGGCACCGTCGTCGCCGCAACTGTAGCCATCCCGTCGGGACAACCCGTGAAACCCAATTCGCTCAAACGCGCATACCTGATGTCGCGGCTCCCTGTACGCAGCGGCGGCCGCGATGTCGCTCATCTGATCGCGCTGTATCCGAAAAGTGAAATCGCGAGCGTCCAGCAGCGCGGACTCGCCGTTATCGCGCTCATCACCTGCATTGCCTTCGGCCTCTCGGTCCTCGTCAGCATACGCATGTCGCGCCGCATAACCGGGCCGCTCGGCGAACTCGCAAGCGGCGCGGGAAAAATCAAAGACGGCGACCTTTCACACCGCATTGTCGGCATCGGAAACGACGAACTCGGAGACCTCGCAGTCGCCTTTAACCACATGGCCGAGTCGCTCCATCAGCGGGACGTCGAAATCAAAAAAAATCAGGACCAACTGATCGAGTCCGGAAAACTCGCCGCACTCGGCGAACTGGCCGCCGGGATCGCACACGAGATCGGAAACCCGCTCGCCGCCATCTACGGCTATCTGCAACTCCTTCACGACGCCAAGCCGGACAAATTCGAACACTTCCTCAAAGAAATGGCGAAGGAAATCGGTTTCATCGACTCGACCATACGCGAACTGCTCGACTTTGCCCGTCCCGCTAAGACCGAAAGCGAAGTCGTCTCACTCGAAGACGCCGCGGACGAAGCCCTGCGCATTCTCGCCTTCCACAAAACAATGAAATACGTCGAAGTCATCCGCGAGAAGGCCGCCGAACCGCCACTCGTCACGGGCAGCCGCAAGGAACTCGTTCAGGCCATCCTCAACATCTCACTCAACGCCTCTCAGGCCATGCACGGCCACGGCAAGCTCACGCTCGCAACAAGCACCGGCGAGGACAGCGCCACATTGCTGATAAGAGACACCGGGCCCGGCATCACGCAAGACGACCTCGGCCACATCTTCGAGCCGTTCTTCACAACCAAGCACGGGGGCACGGGACTAGGCCTCTCCATCACATACCGCATAGTACAGCGCCACAACGGCTCAATCCGCGTGGAATCCACAAAAGGCGGCGGCGCCTCATTCCTCCTCAGATTCCCGCTCTCTTACGGCCCCGGCGATAAGGGCGTATAGCACGGATATTTCCATAAAAAATCCGGGTTGCAATACTTGTGGAAAGCATTATAATATACGGCGGCGATTCGCCAACGTAGCTCAGTTGGTAGAGCAGCGCACTCGTAATGCGCAGGTCGGCCGTTCGAATCGGCTCGTTGGCTTC
>CAYPEK010000092.1:0-2043 GCA_964409645.1 uncultured bacterium
TTCCTTTCCTATATTATATTTGGCCTGTCAAGTGCCACTTTTTCAGAGGTCTCATTTTATTATTAAATACACATAGGGTAGTACGCAGAAAAATGGGGTTCAATAGCCTAATTGTCGCCAAAGGTCATCTTGATTAAGATATAGGCCAGAAAATGCATACGGAGTAAGATTGGCTGGAGTGCCTTGCGGCCAGCTTCTTCTTTTTGTAAAACACATTGCTTCGAGATAAATCGTCACTATGGCATTAGGAGGAAGCGTGATGGGATAATCACGAACAACCATCGCATGCTGTTCAGGCGCATTCGGGTCAGAAACCTCAATTATTGCACCTTTCGGGATAAGTTTTGTAACGGGAAAAGCGTTTTTATTCTTTATTTTTATTTCAACAATTATGGTGTTCATTAATTACCTCGATATTTATCCTTCATCTGGTAGTTCATCCGAATCAAGAATTCGCCCACGATAAATTCGTTTTTCGTCATGCGTCTCGTATGTATTTAACTGCATAAATTGAATTTCTAGTTCGGGATTACTTCCATAAGTAGCATTATAAACAGAAGCAGGATTGCTATCTAATTGGATTCCAAGAGCAGAGTGGTTGTTTAAAATCAATAAATCGCCGATTCCAAGTTGTTCTATATTTTTTATGCCATTTATATGCATATTTAGGTCGTTGACTATAACCTCACCACCAAGATGCTGATTTATATTATTTTCGCTACTTGAACCGATTCGAAAGAGCCTGCTAATGTTTTCTTCGCCAGTAATAATTGTGGCGTATGAAAATGGATTTTTATCTGCGTAAAGACGCTTGTGAATATTATCTATTCTTTCAGAAGTGTCTAAAACATGTATATCAATCTCGATTTTAGAAGTTAGTTCAATCGAAACTTCCTTTACATCCTGTTTGTTTAACGGAACCTCTTTGTTTTTTAGACGCTCTTTTATCCATTTACCAATATCTTTTAAAACATAGATGCCTCCGGCAACCGAACCAATAGTTTCAAGTATATTCATACCGTGCTTAATTGCCCATTCTGTGTTTTCAACCACATGTGACCAAGGAATTCCAGCGATTATGCGATATAGTATATCGAACTCAATACTACCGTGTCTTATGTTCGAAACTAGTGTATGAGGACGAATTGGTTGTTCAAATAGTGTCCTTTTTTTGATTATCTCGAAAGTTGCGGATTCGAAGACTTCATTTACAATATCTCGACTTAGAAAGATATACCTCGGATCAATCCTTTCCTCTACAGGAATATGTACCTTGAATGAGCCGAGGAGCAAATTGACAATTCGAATGTCATTTTCTTTATTCATATCAGTCTCTTTTTGACATTATTTAATCTAACTACATTATAATTTCAAAGATGTCAGTTTGAATATATTCGCTGTCAGTATAGTAAAACCGTAGATGCATCAACCATGAGTATCCACCCACTCGTTCAGCATGTGGTTTTAGGATTATTTCAAATGCAGCTGCATCTCCGGATTCAATTTTAAGATTCGGAATCATTGGCTCTTCGTAATTCCCTTTTGATGGTGAAACACCGAGTTCATAAGACTGGAGAGGAACAAGTGCTTGGGATTCACCTATCGAGACAAGCGGGGAAACGCTCATTACGATGGCTTCCATCCTGCTTAAAACAATATGCTTGCTTTTATTGTTACTTATGGAAATGTAAAATACAGGGTAATTAGCCTTATTTTTCTTTAGTGTTTCATACAGACGTTCGAAATATATTTTATGAATAGTGCGTTTAGAGTATGAGTAATGATTATAAGTTTTTTCCATCCATTTTACATATTCATCGGCTTCTTTGTCTGATGATACATCCTTTCCGTAAATTCGTTTGATTTTACCACCAGAATATACAACTCCTTGATTTGCATCTTCTGGCCATAAAGGTTTCGACGGATCATAATTATATTGTTTATATTTACAGTTTTTTATGTCAATCGTAAATGTTTCAATTACAACAGACTCATCAAAACTTTTATTTGCAATTACTATTTGTTTCTCAATTTTGTCACCGG
>CAYPEK010000092.1:2143-17425 GCA_964409645.1 uncultured bacterium
CCACCTTGTCACCGGCCACCTTGTCACCGGCCACCTTGTCACCGGCCACCTTGTCACCGGCCACCTTGTCCTTACTGGCCTTGTCATCACTGGGTTTATTACCAACAGTTATAGAATCTATATTATGATTTAATCCATTAACTTCAGTTCGAGGGGATTTTACGAAAACAAGACAAACAAGAACAATAGCAGAAAGGATTACCCAAGCTACAATAATCGCTTTTACCCAAGCAGGATAAGCCTGTAGAAAGGGAGCAAGTAATGTCACAGATTCTAAAAATTTCTTTGTCATTGTTAATATTGTTTAATATATTATTCCGTAAATCTCTATACCACAATTTCTGAGTCGAATTTATTTCTATATGTATTGCTTTGCTGTTCTCAAACTTGATTATAACACATCCACAGAATTTATTTGCATAGAGGTTTAATAAATATTTTATGAGTTTACCCATTTTAGCAACTCCTTGTTAAAAGCTTCAGACCAGCAATCCATGCTCAGGTCGAACAGAGTCAGGCCTTGCGCTTCACCGCACTTCACGCTATCCCTAATCTTCCGCGATTCTTCTTCGCCACGTAAGGAATTTACCTATCCCCATTTCGACCAATGTCAAAAACAAAACGATCAACATTGAAAAAAGAGCATGTATGCAAGCCCAGAAATGCATTTCTCTGGCTCTTTCGCCACCTAGTGCGCTCCATATCACCAGCAACAATACGTTAAGTCCCAATATTCCCAAATATAACTTCCATTTGAAACGATATTTTTTCAAGGTCAATAACAATGGAAGAAGCAACAGCAAGGGATATTGAATCGCAAATATTGCTCTGATGGGATAAGCAAACGGACGCCGGTAAATCAGTGCATTACGCGTGTCTTCTTCGTGCGGCTCCATGTCCATTATCGTTATCTTATACGAAACCCTTTGGGTGCAGTGCGGATTGTCGTCTAATGTAAGTGCTATATATGCAAATCTTATTATTAAGAGCTGAACAACTATCCATGGAATTTGAACAACTATTTTTTTTGCTGTTAACATAATTGCGATCAATCTCATGTCCACAGTACTAATCGATATTTCCAATTAATAATTTGACACCTGCATTCACATTGCCTGAAACCACAACAAATTAGGGCCGGTCTTATATTTTCGTTCTCCCTTTCAAGCGATTGCATTGTTGCGTTTGATCAATTATACAACTCTTGTTTTAAACTGCAAAGATGGCCTGTTTTTCACCGCATCTTTATTTTTGTGAATTGGTTGTTCCATTGCCACTTTAAGTCGGACAAGCACCGCAAATGGGCGCGTTGCCAGTCCTTGTTTTTTTCGCTTTTGATTGTTTTGCTAATACATTCTTCCACGTGACCGCTTGCTTACGCGCGCGGCTCGGTTTTCATCTCGCCACTTTGCCTCGTATAAAGCGTATTCCTTTTTACATGAGATGCTTTTACAACCTCCTTCCACTTTCGGCGGGGTATGGCGACCCCGCCCTGCATATTTTGTATGTTGCTTTTTGCCTTTTGCAGTTCCCAGATACCGCACGCGTCAGCGGGCGGCGATTAAATTCCTGCTTTTCTTAGTGTCTTTGTGTCTTAGTGGTGAATTTTTTTTTACAAAAGCAATTCCGGTGCGAAGCAGGAATTGCGGCGCGAAAAGTTTTGAAGGGATTCTTAAGGGGAACTTTTTCAAAAGTTCCCCTTAAGCGTCATTTCGCTTTTCTGATCTCGCGGGCGATGGCTTCGGCGGCGACGCGGTGGCCGCGCGCGTTCCAGTGGCCGTTGCCGGTGATGTGATAGCGGGGCCAGTCGTAACCGTTCGGAGTGGTCATCTCGGCGAGCATCACCTCTTCGAGATTCACGACGCGGATTCCGTTCCGGCGGCAGAAATTCACCGTCTCCGCAACGCCCGTCGAGTTGACATCCAGCTTCCCGCGGTCGTACTCGAACGCCGGTATCAGCGCCAGCACGAATTCCACGCCGCGACGGCGGCACTCCTCGTTCATGCCCGCGATAACAAGCTGATAGCGTTTCATGCTGTCCGCGCCGCTCTCCGCGTCCGCGCCTGCCTTCTCGTTTTTCATCACGTACGGCTGGTAGTACACACGGAACAGCAGGTCGCGCCAGAAAGTGTTGACGCGCAGCTTGTTCAGCAGCGCGATCCGCGACGGCTGCATCACCGGATTCTGCTTGCGCCGGTCCTCGAAGTAGCCGTACTGGCCCTTGTCGTTGACCCGCATAGTATAAGACTCCACCGAACGCGGCAGACCGCGCGTGTCCGTCTCCGGCCAGCCGTTGCTGCCGAGATCGAACAGGTCGTTCACAACCATCGACGCCACAACCACAACATCCGGCTTGAACGAAAACCCTTTCCGCATGAGATAGACGTAATAACTGTCGGGCGAATAGCCTGCCGTGTAACCCGCATTGAGCATTTCGACGTGCCGGCCGACGCCGCTCAGAAGTCCGCCGAGTTGCGCGGTGAATGTCTCGCCGTCGTTCACACCCTCGCCGAACGTCCACGAGTCGCCCATCGTCAACACGCGCACCGCGCCCGCCGGTTTTTTAAATTCGATGTCCGGACCGCGCATCCCGAAATTGTTCGTCCGCACTGAGAACGTGTCCGACGTGCCGGGAGTCTTCTCGTCCGTCCGCGCGCCCGGCCGCATGCCGAACGGGATCGGCACATCCGGGTCGATTCGGACGATCCGCAGCCCTTCCCGGAAACCGCCCTTGCCCTTCTCTCCCTTGTCGAGCGGCGGATAGACATCCGCGAACCTGAACGCCGCCTCCGCGAACGCGAGCACGGCGAGCAGCACCGCTACGAGCAGCGCCGCATCCGCCGCCAGCGCGGCGATTCGGTTCCCTTTTTTCGGCGTTCGTTTCATCTCTCCCTCAGAACTGGAAATAAATGAACGGAATCTTGAGCAGACTCGGCCGCAAAAACACGATCAGCAGCGCGATTCCGATGTAAACGATAACGCGGCGGCGCGGCGTCAAACTGTCGAGCGCTTTCACGCCGAGCGACGTCAGCAGCGAATAAATTGCATAAATCCCCGCCGAGAAGAGCAGTGTCGATTTGACATACGGCTTGAGCGCGGCGGCGAAATCGCCGCTGTAGTTGACGATTGCGCCGAATACGTCCGCGGCGTCCGACATAGTACGCGCGCGGAAGAATATCCAGCCCGCGGCCGCGAGGTTGAACGTGAGCGCGACGCCAAGCGCGCGCGAGCCCGGCAAACGCCCGAGCGCGGCGGCGGCGCGCCTGCCCGCCGCGGTGCGGTTGTAGATGTTGTAGCAGATCAGCAACAGGCCGTGATACGCGCCCCATATAACAAAGTTCCACGACGCGCCGTGCCACAACCCGACTATCGCCATCGTCAGGAACAGATTGACGAGTATTCTCGGAAGCGCAACCCGCGAGCCGCCGAGCGATATATAGAGGTAGTCGCGCATCCAGCGCGAGAGCGACATGTGCCACCGCCGCCAGAACTCGCCGATGTTCGGCGATAGGTACGGAGCGTTGAAATTGGGCGGCAGCGCGATGCCGAACATGCGGGCGGAGCCAAGCGCGATCAGCGTGTAGCCGGAGAAATCGAAATAAATCTGGAACGTGTACGCGTACGTGCCGAAGAGCGCCGTCCACGTCGTCAGCGCGGCGGTGTTCCCGAACACGCCGTCCGCGAAAACCGAGATCGCGTCCGCGAGGACGAGCTTCTGAAACATCCCGATAAGAATGAGGCGCGCGCCGCGCTCGATGTCCTCCCACTTGAGGCTTTCGTACAGGCGCTGTCCGAAGAACTCACCCGCGCGCAGTATCGGGCCCGCGACGAGAGTCGGGAAAAACGCGCCGAACAGGAAGAAGTCGGAGAACCGGTTGAGCGGCGCGAACTTCCCGCGGTGCACGTCTATCGTGTAGCTCATAAGGTGGAACGTGTAGAAAGAGATGCCGAGCGGCAACACGATATCGAAGTGCGGCGGCGCGACGCGCATGCCCGCCAGCCCCAGCGCCTGACACGCCGCAAGCGCGAAAAAATTGAGATATTTGAAGAACCCGATGCATGCGAGATCGAACACGATCGCCGCAACAAATATCGGCTTTCTGAAACGCGCGCTGCTCTCGCCCCAGCGGGTCAGGTAGAAATTGACTCCGATCACGAGCGCGAGAAGAAGGAACGCGTACGCCGACCACCATACGTAGAACACCGCGCACGCCGCGACAAGCACCCACTTCCTTCCCGCGGGCGACGACATCCGGTACGCCAGCAGCGTTGCGGCCAGCAGCAAAAGGTATTCGGCAGAACTAAACAGCATTCGATATTGTACCATCCGGGCGGGGCCGGCGACCACGCGCCATCCCGCATCTTTAAATAAAAAATTATATATTGAAATTAACACGATAGATACATTTGCTGCGGCTCATTTCGTTTGACTTCACCGGCGACTCGATATAACATCGTATAGGGCCGGAACGGGGAGATGCGAAGGATTACGGGACGGGAACGGGCGGCGGGAAAGTATCGGGAGGCCGTCCGGCAACTACCACTGCAACGGGACCTGCGCACGAGCGCCACAACCTCAATCAAAGGAACAAACTCAATGGAGAAAAAGGCGAACGAGAAGCCCGAAAGCACGAAAATCAGTCTCGGCTACGCATGGTATGGATTGTTTGTGTTGTTCATGGTCAACCTGTTCAACTATGTTGACAGGTTGTCGATCGGCCCCGCGATGGAAGTGATCAAGAGGCATTTTCACGTTACCGACACAGCGATGGGATGGCTGGCTGGAGCGTTCATGGCGGTGTACGCCATTGTATCCGTGCCGTCGGGGTTCCTGTCCGACAAGTGGAAACGGACGCGGCTGATCGCGCTGGGCGCGCTCGTATGGAGTATATTCGCGTCCCTGTCCGGCCTGTGTAGAACATTCATCCAGTTCTTCACGGCGCGGGCGCTCGTCGGCAGCGGCGAAGGCATCTACGCGCCAAGCGGCGGCCCGCTGGTGGCGGACTACTTTCCGAAACGACTTCGCAATACGGCGATCTCGATCTTCATGTCCACGATGATCCTCGGCGGCGCGCTGGCATACATCGTCGCGGGCGTCATACTCAAAAAAACCGAACGGTTTGACGTTCCGAAGGTCACAGCGGTGGTTGTTGACTCCGGCGAGAAAGCAGTTGCCGGATGGCAATACAAGGGCGTTTCCGAAACAAAGGATCGGCTCGTGAGATTCGACTTCACCGGCCCGAACGGTGACAAATTTCACGCAATACTGAGCCGGTTCGACATGAAAAAACCGGCGGCTTACAAATCCAAAATTTTCAACGTCGATTTTTTCCTGAACGACAAACCTATGGACAAGAAGGCGGCGCAGGAAGACGTCGCGGCGCTCTCAGGAGTACTGATCGACAGGATCTCGCAGCGGGAAAAACGCGGACTTGAAAAAGTCAGCGCGAAACTTGAAGAGCTGCCGAAAGGTTTCAAAGTCCCCGAACGTTACAGCAAAAAGCTGATTTTCGACAAGGACAATAAAACGCTGACATTCATAGGCGTGATGTCGGAAAAGGACTACGAAGATATATCGAAGCTCACGACTCAGGACAAATTCCTGAAGGCGGTCGGCTCGATACACTCCGATACAGTCTATAACTATCTGAGGACGGACAACTGGCGGTGGATATTCCTCCTGCTCGGGCCTCCCGGGCTGCTCATCGCGCTGCTCGCGTTCTTCCTTAAAGAGCCGCTGAAAGGCTGCAGCGAGGAATTTCTGTCCGAAGAAGAAGCCATCGCGATCGAAAAGAAGGGCAAAACCGACTACAAGGTAGTTCTCAAGATGACAGCGGTGATTCTGCTCATAGTCGGAAACATCCTCGCGTCGTACTGTGTGGGCGCGCTCAACACATGGCTGTTCCCGTTTGTGGAGCGGTTCAAGGGCGTACCGTCGGCGGACGCGGCGATCAGTTTCGGGCCTTATGTTGTGGGATGCGCGGCAATCGGCGTCATCCTCAGTGGAATGCTCGCGGATAAACTCCAGAAGAAAATAGTCTTCGGCAACATTATCGTGATTTGTGTCGGTCTGGCGTGCTCGCTTCCGTGCCTGTACATATTCTTGGGCGGCACGACAAAAATTGTGTTGCTTTCCAGCCTTTGCGCCGCGATCTTCTTCCTGAGCTGGATCAACGGGCCGTTCAACGGACTTCTGATCTCGCTCATCGAGCCGCGCCTCAGGGCGTTCATCATCGGAATGGAAATCCTGCTCATCCACATCCTCGGCGACGCGATCTCACCGATCATCGTCGGTTACCTTTCCGACAAGCATTCTTTGTTATATGCTCTCAAAACACTTCCGGCGTTTCTCGTCGCCGCAATTATCGTCTTCATCATCGCCGGCATATATGTGCCGCGCGACCTCAAGGCGATGGAGGAGAGGATGAAAAAAGCCGCGACGACCTGACGCCGCGTATCGCTATTTGCCGTTTGTCTATTTTGCTATAAAAAGGTTATGAGGTAATTTAAATATGAACACGCTCTGTAAATTCACGGCGGCAGCCGTTCTCGGTATTTCCATAACGCTCACCGGCGCGGCGGCCCGCGCGGGTGCAAAGGCGCCGGCTGACATCGTTAAGATGAAACCGTACGTCGCCACCAGAGCGAAAAAACAGGATAAGGACGAACTTGCCGCCCGCGCCGCTTATGCGAAAGTTCAGGAGATGAAAAACTTCGCATACGTGCCGGTGACAGGCTGGATGGCCGACCCGGCCGCTTCCGTAAAATCGATGAGACCGGACGCCGATAATAGCGGCCTTGAAAAAGCCGATCTGCCGTACAACTGCCAGAAGATGGGCCCCTGCATTTTCAGAACGGACTTCACCGTCCCGGAAAAAGCGTACGGGTTCAAGATCGGCGAAAGCGAAATGACTCTCGAATTCTCAGGCATGGGAATAATGGATATCTTCGTCAACGGCAAGCGTGTCTCCGGATTCACGGGGAACGGGGTCGTGGACATCACAGGCAAACTCAAACCCGGCGACAACGTCACGCTCGGAGTGAAACTCACGGAGATGACGCAGCACGGCAAACTCGAATCGGTGAAACTGCACGTAAAGTCTCTCGATGCGCTCGCTGCGCCTGCCGACGAAGTAATGTCGCTGCTCGGCAACGCGGCGCTGATGTTCGAGCAGTTGCCCAATAAGCAGAAGCCGCTGCAGGCAGCGGTGGCAGCGGCGGCGCGAGAGCTCGATGCGATGAAGGGAAACACCGACCCCGCGCGCGCGGTTGCGGGACTTGAGAAAATTAAGAAACTGCTCGCGCCGGTCTCGGAGCTGCTCGCGAAATACCCGCTGTTCAACGCCGGGCCAGCGCTGCAAAACGTGAAACCTGACGGAATCACAGTCACGTGGGAGACGCGCGTTCCCGCTCCGTCGGCGGTGTATTACGGCACGGGCGGGTTGACAAATGTCGTCTCCGATCCGGCTCCGGCGACATTCCACAAGATCGTCATCAAAGGCCTCAAACCGCAGACCGAATACAAGTATCTCGCGGTGTCCTCAAAGCTCGCGGGGCCGGCGTCAATGTTCAGGACCACGAAGAAAAGCGGGACGCCGTTCGGGTTCACCGTCTTCGGCGACGATCAGGGCAACCCCGGCGTGCTCGAGCCGCTCGCGGACCTTATGATCGGGCTGAAACCCGACTTCATCTTCAGCGTCGGCGATGAGACCGACTGCGGGATCGGATACGAGACGTGGGCGTCGCAGTTGTTCCACCCGCTGCGGAGGCTCATCATCAACACGCCTTACTTCGTGGCGATAGGCAACCACGAATATTGCGGCGGTTCATGCGGCAATCCCGTCGAGTGGTTCGACAAATACATGGCGCTCCCCGAGGCCGAGGGCGGCTATTATTATGCAATGACATACGGCAACAGCCGCTTCATTGTGCTCAACATGCAGGAGTACGCCGGCTGCATCGGCGCCGTGCCCAGCTCGAAACAGTACGAATGGCTGCTGAAGGAATTCGAGTCGCCGGAATACAAGGCGGCAACCTTCCGGTTCGTGCTCATGCACGAGCCGCCGTATTCCGAATACTGGGGCAGCGCGTACAAATACGACGGCGAATCGTGGGAGCGCGAGCACCTCGTGCCGCTGCTGGAGAAGTACAAAGTTGACATCATGTTCTCGGGGCACGTTCACGAGTACGAACGCGGGCAGTGGCCGCGGCCCGGCGGCACATATTACGTCATCACCGGCGGCGGCGGCGGCGGTCTCGACGACATCTTCGTAAGGGATTGGCCGCAGATTGAAAAAACGAAATCGGTGCATCACTTCGTTTCGGTCAAAGTTGACGGAAAGAAACTCACGTTGAAGGCGATCGGCCTCGACGGCAAAGCCTTCGACTCGTTCGAAATAAATAAGTAACATCCGGCGGCGGCGGCAAAACATTTCCTGAATTCGACATCTGGAAGACTCGCACGCAGCCGGATATAATACCGTTATGGACGTTAAATACGGCACACCCGAGGAGCAGCGCGGACAGCGCGGCCGTAAGTTCATCGGCGTGCAGTTCGAATGCTGCGGCATTTACTCGCGTATATACTACAACGAACAGCATAACGGTTATTTCGGATACTGCCCGTTGTGCCACCGCCGCGTCAACGTGAAAGTCGATCCGCAGAAAGGCGTCGATGCCCGCTTCTTCCGATTGAAAGTCTGATAATCTTATCTTCTTATTTTTTGTTGATGAATCTTTATTTCTATGTCTCTCCGTCGTCCGGGGATTTAGTCGATTCCGCCGGCGGCCAGATGTGAAGTTGCGCGCGGGAAAACTTCGCGACAAACCATCCGCACACGCGCGCCGCAAGCTCCACCGCCATCGCGCCGAACGCGTACAGCGCCGGCTCCTCGCCTCGTACAATTCTCTTTATGACAATGCGCAGCAGCCACCAGTGCCGCCGCTGCGTGGAAGTACGGTAGTCCGTCCTCCCGGCCAGCCTTATGTAGCCCGCGATTATGCTGCTGCGCCGCATTATAATCTCGCGCAGATTGTCCGGCCCGAGATTCCGCACCACGGCGTCCGGCGCGTAAACAACCTCGCAACCCGCCGCGCGCACCAGCGCCTCGATCTGCGGCTCGTCCACAATCGTGTCCTCCGGAAGCCTGTCGAACACCCGTCTGAACGCCACCATCTCGCCGCATTTAGGTTGCCTCAGCGCAACCTCGTGGTGCAGCCCCCACAGAAAATGAACGAGGTATCCGGCGAACGTGCCCTTCCCGTTCAGCGGCATTACCCGCGCACCGGACATACCCGCTCCACCCCGCGAAAGCGGCAGAACAAGCTTCTCCACAGCATCCGGCGCGGGCAGCGTGTCCCCGCAGACAATCACGCAGACATCCTCTTTCGATTCGGAGAGAAATAAATTGATCGCCGCCGCCTTGCCACGCCGTTCGGTCTCCGAGATCAGCCTTATGCGCGGGTCTCGCGCGGCAGCCGACCTCACCGCGTCTTCGGTTGCATCCGTGCAACCGCTCGCCACGACGACTATCTCAGCGATGGAGACATCGCGCAATTCCTGCGCCGACAGCCTTTCGAGCAGCCGGCCCATGTTGCGCTCCTCGTTGTGAGCGGTTACTCCGATGCTGCAAGCGATCATATTATCAGAGTCGCAATCTTATCTTTTATCCGCCGGCGGTTCCGTTGGCGGTTCCGAGTCCGGCGTATAGAGGTGTTCCGTGCCGAGCGAAGCGAGTGCTTGCGGATCGGCAATCACAGCCGGAGCGGGCGCAGCCGTCCGCCCCGCGGCGGCATCCCTCCACTCATCCGCGTACACCTTGTAATAAAGCAGCACAAAATAGGTTCGGCCTGTCATTCCGATCGCGAACGTAATCAGAGTCACCGGAATAAACACCGCCACCGCCAGAAGTATGAAATGGGGCGGGATGCTCACTCCGCCGTTTTGTCCAGCCTGCATGAAAATGCTCATGACGTTAGACGGCAGCCCGATAACCATATTGAACACCGTCATAAGCGCCGCTATTATGAAAAGAACGCCGAATTTCTTCAGTGCGAATCTGTAGCTTTCCGTCAACGCCTCGTTCACGCCGAGATCGCGGACGAAAACCGCAGGTTTCCACATCCACAACAAGAAAGATGCAACACCGCAAACCGCCATCGAAAACATGCTGCCGCCCGCGAGGATAATGATGACAACAATTATCGCCGCTTCGCTCGGCAGAGCGAGCATCGCTATCAGCGCGACGATGAGCACCGCGAGAACCGGCAGCAGCAACAGCCCCGTTTTCATCATAATAAGCGACATCATCCGACCAAAAAACCTGCCGATGCCCTCCAGATAATCCCTCATACCGGTCTTTCCGCATGTCGCCGCGCGAGCGAACATCCAGCCGATCCCGGCGCTGTGGATCGCCGAAACCACAAACATCAGCACCGACAGCAGCATCAGCGCCGCAAAGAGCCCCGCCAGCGAACCGCGCATGAAATTCCAAATCCCGGCCGGGTCGTATCCGTTGCCGATCAAATTCTTGAATTCTCTGACAATAGCGTCCACCTTCAGGATGCCCGTAAACACAATAATCGAAAAAGATGCGCCTAAGAACAAAGCGTATGCGAGCACGAACGCGACCATCGGCACTATCAGCACAAGGTTCGCCCTGAACAGCGCCCATGTTTCCTTCAGAATGACATCCAGCGGTTTTTTCAAATCAACCTCCGGCCGTATTTGCTCGTCGGCATCACGGCTTTCTTTCCGTCGGGCTGACGCTCCTGCATATCCCCTCGCCGGTCACGTTGCCCATACCCGCTACTTTTCCTTTGAACCTGCACGGCCCGATCCAGAACGCGCCCACTCCCTCGTCCGCCATCAGTTCGCTGTCCTCGAAGCCGGGCTCCGGCGTCACCTCGCCGCTCGCCACGACACCGCTCAACTTCCATCCGATCTCGTAATCAATATAAGATACAGGGCTCCACCAGCGCTGCGTGCCCTTGATGCTTGCGCCCTTCGAATACGCGGCCTTGTTCTCGCCCGGCTTCCGAACGAGCATGTGCGAGTTGGTCATCCCGCCGTCGGAGTTGTAGAAAAACGACGCGAACAAGTCGCCTCCGTTGCTGAGCCGCATACCAATATAAACTATTTTCGCCATCGCCTTGCCGTCCGGCTCGCCCATCCAGTGCTCGTACCACGACGTGCCGGAAAGCTTCATCTTTTTTCCTTCCGCTTCGAGAGTCCCGGCCGTCGTCAGTCTCGGGAAGATGTAGCCCTGAATCATTCCCAAGAAGCCGTCCTTGCCCGGCCCCGCCATCACAACCATAGGAGATGCCGAGTCGAAAAAGATCGGGTCCGCGGCCGACTTCAGATCGAGGTCCAGCGGCCCCGCCCAAGTTTTCAGTTCGAGTTTGTAATCGAACTTATCCGTCGCCATGCGCTCGAAGTGATTCCCTCCGAAATTCATGAACAGCCTGCCGCGATACAGGGGATAATCGTTTTCTTCGAGCGTCCGCAAGTGCTCCGAGTCGCCCGTCTCGAGCTTTGCGCCGAGTTCCGCGAGTTCCTTGTTCTCCGGATACTTCGCGGCCTTATCCTTCGCCATGTTCGATATTAAAGTACGATACAGCCCTTGCCCGTACGACCTGTAGTCGTTCCTTCCGTCCGGCATACGCAACATGTTGTAGCCGTTTCGGATGTGCATGAACATCGATCCCGTCTTATGGTACATGCCGAGATAGAAAACAGGTTTTCCGTCCGGCGTTTTCAGCCTGCCCGCCACGATCCACTGCTCGTACGACGTCTCGAAATGCGCCCCCTCGTCCTTATAGAATTGCTGATCGGCGATCATCTCCGGCTTCCGCTGGGTTGCGGGCTTCGCCGCAGGCTTAGCCTTTGCTTTAGATTTTGCGGTGGTCTTCTTCGCCGTCTTGGCCGTCGTCTTCACTGTTTTAGTCGCGGTCTTCTTTGCGGGCGCTTTGGTTTCCGCCTTTTTTTCTGTCGCCGCAAAGCAAACCGCGGCAGCGAGCGACACGCACAGAATCAAAACCGCCGCCATCATCCGCTTCCTCATGGCAAATCTCCTTTTAGCGTCATATTAGCATCGCGCGCCGGCGCCCCGGCGCGCACGCCTCCCCCTAAGGCGTCGGAATGTCCAACGCCTTGATTTTCTTGTACAGGTGGCTGCGTTCGAGTTGCAGCGATTTGGCGGCTTCCGCTATGTGGTAATTATGCTCCTTCAGCCGCTGTATTATGAAATTCCGCTCGTAATCCGTGAGCGCGTCCTTGAGCGTTTTGTTGCGATCCGTAGCGTCGCCTCCGCCTTCCGGCGCGGCCGTCGCTCCCGACGGCGACAGAAACTGCGCCACCGTCGCGCTGTCTATCACGTCGTTCGGCGACATGATGAAAATTCTCTCGATCAGGTTCTGAAGCTCGCGCACGTTGCCCGGCCAGCGGTAGCTTTTCAGCGCTTCGAGCGCGGTCGGCGCAAGCGTCTTCGGCGGTCGCCCGTACTCCTGCGAATATACCCGGATGAAGTGCGACGCCATCATCGGTATGTCGTCGCGCCGGTCCCTCAGCGGCGGCACCGTTATCGGGATCACGTTCAGCCGGAAGAACAGGTCCTCGCGGAAATTGTTGCGCCTTATCTCCGCTTCGAGCTCCTTGTTCGTCGCCGCTATCACCCGCACGTCCACCTTAATCAACTCGTCGCCGCCAACACGCTGGAACTCGTTTTCCTGCAGCACGCGCAGCACCTTCGCCTGCGTGTCGAGGTGCATGTCGCCGATCTCGTCGAGAAAAATCGTGCCCCGGTGCGCCAGCTCGAACTTGCCCTTGTGCATCGCAGTCGCGCCCGTGAACGCGCCCCTCTCGTGGCCGAACAGCTCGCTCTCGATCAGTTCGTGTGGGATCGCCGCGCAGTTCACCTTGATAAACGGCTTGTCGCGGCGCGGGCTCGACTGGTGCAGCGCGCGCGCCACAAGCTCCTTGCCCACCCCGTTCTCGCCGCGGATCAGCACCCGGCTCGGCGAGTTCCCCGCGATCTCGACGCGCGTGTAAAGCTCGCGCATCACCGTGCTCTCGCCGATCAGGTCGTACTTGCGCGCGATCTCCGTACGCAGTTCGATATTCTCTTTCTGCAAGCGGCTGTGCTCGATCGCACGGCGAACCGTCAGCAGCAGCTTCTCGCGCGAGAGCGGCTTTTCGAGAAAGTCGTACGCTCCGAGCTTCGTCGCCTCCACCGCCGTGCTTATCGTTCCGTGGCCGCTCATCATCACAACGATCATCTCCGGCCAGCGATCCTTCATAACCTTGAGAAGTTCGAGCCCGTCCATCCCCGGCATCATAATGTCGAGGATCGCAAGCTCGCACTGCTTCTTCTCGTTCAGTTCTAGCGCCTCGCGGCCATCCTGCGCCGTGCGCACCGCGAACCCGCCCGTCTTCAGTGTCGTCGCTATCGTCGTAAGAATATTTTTCTCATCGTCAACTACAAGTATGCTCTCATCCGCCATTCCGCTGTTCTCCTTCCGGCGCGGGCGCCGCGCCGGTGTAGCTTTTGAACGCAACCACGAACTTCGTTCCGCGGCCCGGCTCGCTGCTCACATCGATCGTCGCATTATGGTCCCGCAGAATGCGTTTCACGATCGACAGCCCGAGCCCCGTGCCGCCCGCCTTCGACGTGTAATACGGCGTGAAAATCTTCTCCACCTCGTCCGGCGGAATGCCCACGCCCGTGTCCTCGATTATCACGTACGCCTCTCCGGCCGCCGTGCCCGCGATCACCCGCAGATTTCCGCCGTCCGGCATCGCCTCTATCGCGTTCTTTATCAGATTCGTAAACACGCGGTTCGCCTGATCGCGATCCGCGCGCACCACAAGCGGCGCCTCGGACCGCTCGTACTCCACCTTCACATTCGCCGGCGCGCTCGACGAGTGGAACCGCACCAGATTGCCTATCATGTCGCCGAGGTCCACACTCTCGAACTGCGGCCGCGGCATCTGCGCGAACTCCGAGAACTCGTTCGCCAGCCGTCTCAGCTTATCGACCTCCTCGAGCACCGTGTCCGCCGACTCGACGAACATCTCGTCGAACATCCCGCGATCCTCGTCGTACATCGCCTTCAGGTTCTCGATCGAGAGCTGGATCGGCGAGAGCGGGTTCTTTATCTCGTGCGCGATGCGCCGCGCGATCTCGCGCCACGCCGCCGCGCGTTCCGCGAGCGCCAGCCGCTCGCTGTAGTCGCGCAGGTCGCGCGCCATCCTGTTCATCGAGTCCGAGAGCAGCCCCAGCTCGTCGTTCGAGCGCACCGGGATGTCCACCCCGGAGAACTCGCCCCGACCGATCAGCCGCGCCGCGCTCACCAGCCGCGATACCGGCCGCGTTATGCTCACCGAAAGCCCCACCGCCACAACCAGCGATATCACAAGGCCGATCAGCAACACATACAGCGTGTCCGTCCGCGTCTGCGCCACAATCCCGTTCACCGTGTCCCGCGACACGCCGATCACCAGAAACCCGAGCACCTCATCCGTGTGCGGCGCCTTCAGCGGCACACCGCTCACCATGAATTCCATGTCGTCGGCGTGCACGCGGTTCAGAATCTCCTGCTTGCGGATCAGTTGCCGCAGGAAATCCGTGCCGACCGGCAGACTCTTCTCCGGGTCCGGCCCCGTCGAACTCACCACCGGATTGAAACCTTCGTAAAGCACCACCCGCGCCGACGCGAGCCGGTGCAGTTTGTCAACATAATCCTTGTCCATGTGCATGCCGCCCAGCAACACGGCGATCGTCTGCCCCATGTACGAGATCGGATAATACACCACCACTGAAACGTTGTCCCGGTCCGGCCCCTTGTCGCGCCGGATCGACACGCGCTCCTCGCCCGTTTCGAGCGCCTGCCTCACGAACGGATCGTCCTCATACGAAATCCCGAACCCCGCCGGGTTCGCCCCGTCCGCGATCAACTGGTAGCTGTCGTCAACTACTTTGAGTATATCGAGGCCGGACGTCTTCCTTATCGCCTCGACGCGCCGTACGAGATCGCCCGGATAATCCGGATACGCCGCCGTGTCGTCTATCACGAAGCGGTCCGTGGCGATCGTCACAACCCGGTCGCGCGTGTTCTCGACAAGCGCGGCATACTCGTTTTTGATACCAGCGAGCGCGCTCGTCACGCGCGCCTCGGCCAGTTCGTCGAAGCTCGCCTTCAGCCGCTGGTTCATCATCACCACCACGGCGCCCATCAGCAACACGCAGATAAGCACCAGAACGCCCGCCAGCTTCGCCCTTATGG
>CAYPEK010000093.1:0-14238 GCA_964409645.1 uncultured bacterium
CACCCTCGACGAATTCGTGAAGCGCGCCAAAGACGTCCTGAACCTGAAGCGTTACGCGAGCCTGATGAACGACGCGAATGAATACGCGCGGTCGTTCATTCCCGAGTTTCTGCGCACGCGGAACATCGAGGCCAGCCTCGAACACGTCATCGAGGATTACGGCGACGTGGACTATTTCGGACTGGAGAACATCGCGCGCGAGTTCGTGCGGCTGCCCGCGCTCTCGAACACGGATCGGATCGAAAAATACCTTGAAGGAATACTTGAAATAAACGATTTTCATCAGCTCCAGCGCGAGCGCGGAATCGAACTGAACGTGATCGCGTCAGAACTCGACCGGCCGCGCAAAGCCATATTCAGCCCGCGCCGCTCGCCGTTCACAACCGACCCGTGGGCGGACCGCTACATCGACTCGGTGCCGATCTCGACCGCGTGCGCGGCGTCATGCTCGCTGCCCATCATCTACAGGCCGAAGCAGATCATCGTCGAAGGCGAAAAGACCTTCTTCATCGACGGCGAAGTTAAAAAGACCCTCAGCACGCACGTCGCGCGCGAGCATGGCGCGGACCTCATCATCATCTCGCACACACTCGAACCGTACCAGTATCAGGAGCGCTGGGGCTCGATCGACCGCTCGGGGCTGATCGGCATCTTCATACAGTCGGTCTATATCATGGTCGCCCAGAAAATCCGGTCGGCGTGGCAGGCGATCAATCTGAGGCGCAGGATTTTCGAGTACATTTCAACACCGGATTTCCAGCGCGAGCTCGACGCCGTCCTCGGCGACATCAAGACGGACGACCGCAAGAAGATCAAACGTGTCCTCACCGAGTTCCTCAAGGACAAACTCTGCGACATGCTCGATATCGACCCCAACCTGCAATACCTGTATTTTCCGTCGTCCTCCGAGATATTCTGGATGGACCACTTCAATATCTTCCCGCACTACATGCGCAAACTCGTCAACAGCGGATACAACCGCGCGAAGCAGATACTTCAGGAGAACTACACGCTGATAAAATGACGAAGAACGGAAGGTGCACAGGAAAGAAATCCGCTGCGGCAACAGCCGCGGCAATCGCCGTGCTCACCGTTACGGCGTGCGCGCTTCTGCACGCGGCGCCGCTGAAGCTGAAAGGCAAATTCCCGACGGGAGTCACCGCGTTCGACATCGGAATGACAACCGGAACATTTAAATATCCGGACTCGGGATTTCCGACAAACGCGATCGCGGTCTCCGGGAATTACGTATGGCTCGGAAGACACGGCGGCCTCCGGAGATATGACCGCGCCACCGGCGACTACAAATTTTTCAAAATCGACAGGCGGATATGTCAGGGGATCGGCATAATCAACATAATCCCCGAAAATCAATATATATGGACGCGAATGACGGACACAGGCCTGCTGTGCCGCCTCGATACGGCAACCGGCGAGTGGACGTCGCTCGAAAACTGGACGCTCATCGAACACCTCGGAGCGGGAAGTCAGGTGGCCTTCACGCCCGACACGATTTACTACGCGGCAGAGGGCGGCCCGACGTGGGAAGGCATCAACATAATCAATCGCAAGTCGAGCCGCTGGATCAAACTTTACAGAACGAAACCGATTACGGCTATGCACGTGGACCCGAAATTTATATGGGTGGGAATCGCCGCCGGAATACTCCGAATCAACCGCATTACGGAAGAATACAAATACTTCGGGCCGGAAACCTACGGCGGCGGCGCGCTGATCAAGCAGATCCTCCCGATCCCCGGCGGGCTCGCTTTCGCAACAATAGGCAGGCACACAAGCATCATAGGGGATAAAGTAGAGATAGGCGACAAAACGCTGCGCGTCTATTCCAAAAAGAGTGACAAATGGTACTCGTACAGGATCGACCAGCACGACAAAATCGTGCAAGACCTCGAAGACGGCAAGATACAGATGACCAGCATAAAAACAAATCCGGGACTTGTCATTTTCAGGGATGGGAAATGGCGGCTGCTGAACTCGAAAAATGGCCTGCCCGCGGACGAAGTGATGGGAATCGACAAAGACGAAAACTGTATATACGCCGGAACCTCGAACGGCCTCTCCGCATTCGATATTAAAACACTCAAACGGAAAGACATAAACCCGAACATACTCAGATCGGTGCGTAACATCAGAAAAGTGATTTCGGACCGCGAATACCTCTGGCTGATAACAAGCAGAGACCTTTTGCGGATCGAAAAGAAAGCGCTGTTTTCATTCCCGAAATAGTTCAGACAAGCGTATATTGAGTTGATATGTAACTGGATGTTGACGGGTATTTTCCTGCTGAAAACCCCGATTTTATGTTTCGACTCCCGAACCTGTCTTGCCGTCGAGCACTTTCCTCACTTCGTTGCAGATGTCGTATATCGAGAACGGTTTCTGAACGAAGCTGTTCACGCCTTCCTTTAACAGTTTGCCCGCCTGCCCGTTTATGCTGTAACCCGACGCGAGGATCACCTTCACATCAGGATTGATCTCCTTTAATGCCAAGAACACTTCACGGCCGTCCATGTCCGGCATAATCATGTCCAGCACAACAAGCGCGATCTCGCCCTTGTTCGCTTCGTAAAGCTCCACGCCGCTTTTCCCGCCGTCCGCCGACAGCACCTTATATCCCGCTTTTTCCAGAGCCTTCCGGGCCACCGTCAGGACGTGTCTCTCATCGTCAACCACAAGTATCGTTTCCGTGCCCGGCTTTATCTCCTCCAAGATCATCGCCGTCTCTTCTGCTTCCGCCTCCTGAAGAACGGGCAGATACACTTTCACAACAGTGCCTTCGCCTGAATCGCTGTATATCTGGATGCAACCCTTATGGCTTTTAATTATCCCCATCGCCGTCGCCAGCCCTAGCCCGGTTCCTTTTCCGACTCCTTTAGTCGTGAAGAACGGTTCGAACACTTTCACGAGAATATCCTTCGGTATCCCCGTTCCGGTATCGCTGACCATTATCAGACAGTGGCGGCCCGGCTCCACGTCCGCGTGCAGGCGGCAGTACTCCGCGTCAAGCGTGACTTTCTTCACTTCTATCGTCAGGTCGCCGCCGGACGGCATTGCGTCGCACGCGTTCGTGCAAATGTTCAGCAACGCCTGCTGGAGCTGGTTTTTGTCCGCATTCAGCAAAGCGCTCTCGAGCACCGGCGTGCGGATTCTGATCTTTTTGTCCACGCTCCTCTCGAGCATGGATACCACATCGCCCACAATTTTCGCGGCGTGGATTTTGCGAGACGTCACTTTCCCTTTCCTCGCGAACGTGAGCAGTTTCATAGTGAGGTCCCGCGCGCGCAGCGTAGCCCCCATTATCTCTTTGAGCCCCACCGCGTTCGGGTCATCGTTGTCCGTATGCATCAGCGCGAGATTGACGTTGCCGAGAATCACAGTGAGCATGTTGTTGAAATCGTGGGCGATCCCTCCCGCGAGCTGCCCGATCGCCTCCATCTTCTGCGCCTGCAGGAGCTGCTGCCGCAGCAAGTCCTTTTCCGCCTCCACCTGCTTGCGCTTCGTCACATCGCTTATTATCTGGATAACAGTGTCCTCTTCACCCGCGCCGGGTATCAGGCCCATGTCTATCTCGTAATACGCTATCCGGTCCGACGTCAGGAATCCGCCCACCTCCAGCCTTACCGGCTCACCGGTTCGGAACACCTCTTCGAGCGCATCTCTCATTTCATCGTGGTACTCGGGAGCGTAATAGTTATAAATGCTCGCAATCCCTTTTCCTTCCACTTCAGGAACTTCCCTGTTGATGAACCGGATTCCGCCTTCCCGGTCCGTAATGATGATGATGTTGGGGGCATTGTGCACGAGCGTCCGCCACTTCCACTCGCTCTTTTTAAGCTCCTTCTCCGCCGCGAGGCTCTCCGTTATGTCGTGTATCACGATTTGAAGAGCAACCATCTCGCCTTGTTCCTTCACTACCGAGTTGTGCGTTATCACATCCCTCTTTTCGCCGTCCTTCGTGGTAAGCTGGAGACCATACTCCGTTATCAGAAATCCTTCCTGAACAAGCTTCGTGAATACCTGCATCACCCTCTCAAGCTCTTCCTCTTCGTACAGCATCATCAATTCCGCGAAGTGCTTCCCGATCAGGTCTTCCCTCGTGTATCCGACCAGTTCAGTTGCCGCGTCATTTAGGTCCTTGAACCTGCCGTCCACTCCTATTGTCATCACGGCGTCCGGCGAGGATTCGAACAGCGACCGGTACTTCGCCTCGCTCGACTTCAACGCTTCCTCGGACGCGAGCCGTTCGCAGATCATCTCCTCCATGCCGACATTCAATTCCATCACTTCTTTGATCGATGACGGAACAATCTCAAAATCCTCAAGAGTTCCCGTCGCCGCCTTCCGAACCTCATAGGCAAGTTTGCCCAGAGGCCGCGAGATGTAATACGAAACCGCCAGCGCGAGAAATATTGACGAGATCATCATGGCGAACATCACATAACCGAAAAGGAGCATCGACCTTCTTTTCATCGCCGCAAACTCCGCGTCCGAGTACAAGAACCCGATCGCGCCGACCTCTTTGCCCCTGCGCATCAACAGTATCCCTATTTCGTACATGGGATTCCCGTATCTGTCTTCCGTCTTCGTGATCTTCAGCCGATCCCGGGCCGCTCTATCCGCGGCGAACTCGTCCGACATCCAGTTCGGCCATACATCCGCCATCCCCTGAATCGTCCTTCCGCGCTTGTTCCTCCAGAGGTCCACTATCGTCGTTCCATCCCGATTCACCCACCTGAGCGCCTCGATGTTCCTGCTGTTCAGGAACATATTCGTCACCATATACTTCGCGGAGTCCACTTCGTTCGCTTCCAGTTTTCGGGACACATCAGTCGCGAGCTGCCTCGCGTATTCGATCACAACCTCTTGCCGGCCCTCAACCCTTTCGCTGTCGTCCCTGTAGCCGACAACAAGTTTCCCAACCACGCTCGTTTGCCCGTCTATCAACCCAACGCCTCTCGACAGCACTATATCCTTCGCCATATATTCGATGCCCTTGGACATCATTTTCTCTTCATATTTCTTTCCTTCCCTGCCGCCTCGCAAGTCGTAATATATCCGACCGTCCCGATCCACAACCAGCGCATCCGTCACCGTCTCTTCGAAACTGAATGCGTCCGTCATCACCTCGTCCACGCCCTCGTAATCGTCCACACCTGCCATCCCTGCGATTCTCGTCCGAACACTGTCCGACAGCATGGATATCTTGTTCTCTTCCTGCCACCTCCTGAGACTCGCTTCCCTCGTTCTGTATAAAAATGAAAACAGCGCGACCGAGCACACTATCGATCCCAGCACCAGCGCTGCCATCAACGTAAATATCGAAACTCTTCTGGCATTCATTTCGACTGCTTCTCCTGCTCTTCGATCGATCTCTGCCACTCCATGTACGCCTTGTCCCAGCCCGCCTCCGACGCCTTCTTCCTCGTTTCAAAATCCGATTTGTAATCCTCCGCCGTGACTCTTCTGAGTTCGATCGAACTCAACCGCAGCACTCCGGAATATTGTTTCAGCCTTTTCCCTTTCGACACTTTGCTCAGCAATTCCCATACTTTTTTCACCATATCCTCAGACACATCCTTCGACTTCAGCGTCGGCATGAATGTGTACGGCTCCGCGCACGCGAGCTTCTTGAGTTTTGACGCCAGTGCCGGATTGTTCTCTTTCAGAAAAGCCCTCATCTGATCGGTCACCAGCACGCTTTTAACTTCCCCCATCGAAAACAGGTACACGCCGCCCAAGCTGCTCTTGCTCACTTCCATTTGTCTGAAAAACTTATCCGGGCGAACTCCCACAATTTCCCACAACGCATAATAAGCATATTCTTCATCGTACATACCCAGAGTTGTCCCGGCAAGTTTCGAAACGTCGTCTATCTCGCTTTCAATTCCCGTATAAAGGCATATCCGGTTGCTTTTCAGCCCGTAAACCTCGTATGTGACAAACGGTTCATATCCGAACTCGCTCATCGCGCGCACCAATTGCTCCCTCCTGCCCACTATCGCGAACTTGGGCCCCGGCTTCGCCAACTGCTTGAAAAATTCATCTTCTGATTTGAAATACTTGTATTCCGTCTCTATTTTCAGTTCTTCTTTCATGAGTCTGCTGAATTCTTGAAAAAGCGTACTGTACTGTGCGTCCGCTTCCTTGCCCCATCCGAACAGTGTGTAAAAATAAACCTTCTCTTTTTTCGCGGATGATGCCGCTGTGCCCAACTCCACGCAAACAACAGCGCATACCGCCGTCAGTGCGATTACTAAAAGCATAATATTCTTTTTCATGCCGTTTCTTATTTTCATAATCGTCTTTTAACCCATCTTATTCTTGGCTTTTCGGCATTGTTAAATTATTTCTCCACTTCCTTTATTCTATACCAATTATTCTGATTTGATTTCTGCACCTATGATAAATAGTTCCCATTTATTTTTACAATAAACATAGAATTATTTTTACTGACAACATAACTATTTTATTGCGATGTTGTCTTTTGGCCAAAAACATAAACATTGAAAACGGAAAATCCCGCTCGTATTGTTGTTGAGTTGACCACCGAGGCAGCCGGACCTTCTCACAGTCCCGCTTTCTCCGCAATATATATCCAGCGCCAGCCCGTGACTTTTTCCTCGTCCGCCGCGACCGCGTCCGGTCCGAGCCACAAGTCCACTCTGTACCTCAGATTACTCTCATTCGTACAGGCCCCGCAGAGGTCTTCCGCCTTCGTCCACTTCACACCGGGGATGTAAACCATCGTTCCGTATGGAATCCGGCGCGCGCCTTTGTCCGGATTCACCGCGAGCGTCGTCGGACTCGCGTATGTCCCGTCACCCTTCCGCGCGTGCCCCGGCGGCACGGACGTCTCATCCGTCCCCGGAGGCGTGTTCGTCGCAGAAGTATAACCCGTCACATAAGCCAACCTCGGAATCAGCATGAAGCCTTCCGGCAGATCGCGCGCGATCTCCTTCATTTCCG
The DNA here is from genome assembly GCA_964409645.1 of uncultured bacterium. Lineage (GTDB taxonomy): Bacteria > UBP15 > UBA6099 > UBA6099 > UBA6099 > CAYPEK01. Next base: position 6,988 of record CAYPEK010000093.1, read on the forward strand.
GCTGTGTCAGCGGGTTGTTGACTATTGTCAACGGCAGGCTCTCCACCGGCGCGCCCGCCATGCCGATCACCGTACCAAGCATCACCGGGTCGTCCGTCTGCAGCACCTGCAACCCGGCGTCCATCTTCTCCCTGATCTGTGCCGCGTCGTTTAACTCCAGCGTTATCATCTTGAGCCCGGCGTCGCCGATCTTCTTTATATTCGCCGCGGTGGCCATCTCCGCCGTTGTTCCGGCCCACTCGCAACCGACCTTCCTCATCCCGGACGCGCCCGGCACCGGCGACGGCCAAGTCAGGCTTGTGCTGATCTCGGGGTGTTTCGACTGCATGTACTTCTGCCCTTCAAGCGTCCACAGCCCCATCATCACCGAATCCGTCATGCCGGCTTCTTTCACCGCCGCCGCAAGCTTCTCGAGCGACTCCTTATCGTGCAGCTTCGTGTCGAGATACACTTTGATATTCAGATTCTTAGCCAGAGCCAGCGCCTCCGCGAGCGTCGGAACCTCCTCGCCGTTCTTCGTCCGCAGCGCCTTAACCTCGGCGAGCGTCATCCCGCTGATGCTGCCTTCGCCGCCCGTCGTCCGCTTAATATTGTCGTCGTGCATGAGCACGAACACGCCGTCTTTCGTCAGCCGCGGGTCGCACTCAAAGTAGTCCATTCCGTAGTACGCCGCGAGCTTGTACGCCTTCAGCGTGTTCTCGTCCGCGATCATGTTCGCGCCCCGATGCGACACCGTCACCGGCTTGTACGTGTCCGCCGCAAGCGCCCCCACGCATACCAGCGCCATAAGCGCCACCGTCAACATTGCAGTCCTCTTCATACCCCGCAACCTCCCGCGCTTTTTCGTGGCGGTAGTATAATTCATCACGCGCGTGGTTTCAAAAAATTTGGGCGCTTCCCGGTGATGCAGCGCCATACAGTTTTACATAGTTTCCGCGTTTTGCTATCATTGTCTGATCTTATATGGGGGCTTTATTGATGGGCGAGTTCACTAAACCCGGCAAGGAAGACATCGAACATTTCATCGGCATCGTCGGAGAAAAATACGTTATAACCGGCGGCGACGACATGGAACCATATACCCACGACGAGAGCGAGGACCTGCGGTACCCGCCGGAAGTCGTGGTGCGGCCGGGCGAAACGGCGGAAGTGGCGGCTGTGATGAAGCGCTGCTTCGAGCGCGGGATCGCGGTCACCCCGCGCGGCGGCGGCACCGGCTTGAGCGGCGGCGCGCTCTGCATCGAGGGCGGCGTCTGCCTCTCGCTCGAACGAATGAACAAAATCCTCGATATCGACACGTCGAACCTGATGGCGGTGGTGCAGCCGGGCGTGATCGTCCAGACTCTCCACGAGGAAGTCGAAAAGCTCGACCTGCTCTACCCGCCCGACCCGGCCAGCCGCGGGTCATGCACGATCGGCGGCAACCTCGCCGAGTGCGCCGGCGGCGCGCGCGCGATGAAATACGGCGTCACCAAAGACTACGTCCTCGGCGTCGAGGCGGTGCTCCCGGACGGCGAAATAATCCGCACCGGCGGCAAGCTGCTCAAAAACGTCACCGGATACAACCTGACACAGTTGCTGATCGGCTCTGAAGGCACGCTCGCCGTCATCACGGAGATAATCCTCAAGCTGATCCCGCGCCCGCGCTTCCGCCGCACGCTTCTCGCTCCGTTCGGGTCTCTCGAACAGGCGGCCTGCGCGCTGAACTCGATTTTCATGAACCATATCACGCCCGCCGCGGTCGAATTCATGGAGCGCGACGCCATCCAGAGCGCGGAGCGCATGCTCGGCCGTTCGTTCCCGTATAGCGGCGCGGAGGCGCTCCTCCTCATAGAGCTTGACGGAAACGACACCGAAACGATGTCGCGCGAGATCGAGCGAGTCGGCGAAGTGTTGCTCGACGGCGCAGCGGAGGACGTGCTCGTCGCGGAGTCGGACGCGAAGCAGAACGAGATGTGGGACATGCGTCGCTCGCTCGGCGAAGCGGTCAAGAAAATATCCGCGTACAAGGAAGAGGACACCGTCGTCCCGCGCGCTCAGCTTCCGGAACTCATGCGTGTGCTGAAAGAAATATCGAAACAGCACGGGTTCACAACCATCTGCTACGGGCACGCCGGAGACGGCAACATACACGCCAACATCGTCAAAGGCGGGATGGAAGACGCGAAGTGGAGCGGCGAACTGCCGGTGCTGATCGGCGACCTGTTCCGCGCGGTCGTGGACATGGGCGGCATGATATCGGGAGAGCATGGAATCGGCTACACGCAGAAAATTTACCTGCCGCTCGCGCTCAGCGCCCGTGAGATCGAGCTTATGAAAGCGATCAAGAACGTCTTCGACCCGAAAGGCATCCTCAACCCCGGCAAGGTTTTCCCGTAAGCCCGGAATAGAGTTACCTGCTTACGCGCGCGGCTCGGTTTTAAATCTTTTGCTTTTTGTCTTTACACTATCTACTATTCTACTATCTACCGTTTTTCGTTTTTCCCTCGCTACTCGCTACTCTATCCTCGCTATTGAATTTAAAGTCGTTGGCCTGTACTCATAAATCCGCATGACGACACTGTTCGTCCCCGCGTCCACGCTGCAGACCCGCGCGGCCACCCGTTTCCCGCGGTCGATCGCCCCCGCCACAAGCGGCGCCGCAAACCGCGGCACATAGCCAATCTTCTCGCCGCCGGGCGCATAAACGCCTACCGCACACCGGTCATGCCGGTTGGCTCTCTCCCGCACGAGATTCAGCCGTCCACCCGGCGCAAGCTGCCCCAGCGCACCGCGCCGCGCGTGGAACTTAACCCCGGCGATCTCCGGCGCGGCAAGCAGCACGCGCTCGTACAAATACAAATGCCTCGGCAGGCCTGCCTCGATCCCGAGACGCCATGGGCCGTACCCCTCCTGCACCTCAGGCAGCCCGTGCAGAAGATAGCTCCCCGACTCCATCTGTTCCCGGTCGGTCTCGAACACCTCCGCGTACATAATTCATCACATCCCCCGTTAAACCCGCCGCGCCGCGCCGCGCACATTCCGGGCAACACGGTCTTCTATTGTTTACCTGATTCTATCAACGGGGTGTGACAGTTTGATCTCAAATCGCCATTGGGATTTGGGTAGCAATGATTCAGAGCGGATGAAATGCGAGGCGGAAGACGCATATATTTGTAGAGGCACGTTGCACGTGCCCCTGTCAGCATTAACAAAAAAATGCCCCGACAACGAAGCAGTTCGCCGCTCTGAACATTGCCTCTGATTCGTTTCTTTATTGACTAATCCGAGTTGATTATTTGCGGAGTTCGTAAAGCTTGAGGAGCGCGCCGGGCTCCCTCTGTCCGGCGTTGAAAATAAAAAGCTTCTGAAGCGGTGATTTGTAATTCGCATCCATGAAATCGAGCAGTTCATGCCGCGGGTCCGGCTGTGCGGTGACACCCCCGCACCAGAGCACCCACGCGCGTTTATAAGACGAAATCCGCCGCGTGAATGTATCGATATATGCCGCGTCGAACGGCGGACGCATCGCGCGCGCCACCGCGTTGTATTGCAACGGATCAAGGTTCGCCGTCACCCCAAATGAAGGAACATCGCGCGGCCCGTAGAAATGCACAATCGGCGCGCATTCCGGCGGAACCAGAACCACCACGTCGCCCTTTTCCTTCTTCTCGTTCAACAGGCGCATCGCGTCAGCCGTGTTGTTTTCGAATCCGAGTGTCGTGAAGTGGAACACGAGCGCAAAAATCACCGGCGCGAGAATCGCAACCGCGGCCGCCAATCTATATACGCCGCCGAGTCTGCTCCACCCTATTGCCAGACAGAGAAAAAACAGCGGCGCGATATTCGACGAGAACTGAGGAAACGTCACGAGCGGAAAATCGACAGCTATCTTGAGCGCCCACGCGGCGACCGGCGGCAGGATCGTAACGACAATCAGCAACCACTTCGCGGGCTCGCCTTTCATTCCGAAAATGAAACTGACGAGCAGGGCCGCCACCCCGACAGCAAGAAGCACAAGCAGAGCCGCCGCCGCGGACTCGAACCCGCAACCGCCCGCGAGATACTGCTCGAACACATGCGGCGCCGCGAAAAACGGCATCGTTTTCAGATATGCCGCGACCGCCGCCAGCCCCCGGAAACCCACCTCGCCCGCCGCCCGCGATGCAAACCGCGAAAACCACGGCGCAAAAACAACAAACGCCGCCGCGACACCCGCAATCGCTAAAATTCTTCTCCGCCCCCTCATCGAGACAACGACTCCCAGAAACATCGACGCCGCGAACATCAGCATGAAATAGTGCGTGTAAAAACCGGCGGCGAGCGCGGCGATGAAAAGCGCGAGGTCGGCGACCGCGCCGCGCCGCGAGTACCTTTCGAGATAATACAGCGACGAAAGCGTCAGAAATATTTCAATCGACGGATAGCGGGCCGTCTGCGCCATCGCGATCGCGAGGGGCGACAACGCGAACATCAGGCACGCGGCGAGCGCCGCCCGGCGGCCTCCTATCGCGCGACCAAGCCCGTACAGCGGGAACATTGCCAATAAGTTTATCACCGCGAACGGGAGCCGCAGCCAGAACTCCGAATACCTCGGCGCGAAGGCGAGCCAGTAATGAGCGAGCAGATGTGAGAGCGGCGGCGTTCTCTCACCTGCGGCCGCCGCAATAACCTTTCCGGCAGGCATCAGCGCGAACCAGTGCGTCAGCGCGTCATCTCCGAACATCACCTTGCCGCCGAGCCCGTACAACCGCACCGCAGCCGCCACCGTCAGAATTACGACAAACAGCACCCGCGCCGTCCTGTCGGACATCTCCGCGCCGTTTTCAATTTGCTTCGAAACCATATTCCGCCGCGCCTCTCCGCGCCGCAAGTACATTCTATCATCCGGCATGCCCTCGCGGCACCACGCCACTGAATTTTCCGCCGCGCGGGAAATCAACCATATATATGCTATAATAAATTGAATATTGGTGTTATCGATAGATAATATTTCCGGATGTGAAAGGAGTTCATAATGTTCTGTAGCGGATGTGGAAGTCCATTACCTGATAACGCGAACGTGTGCCCGACATGCGGAAAACCGGCGAAAAAACCGGCGGCGACGCAACCGTCCGCGGCGATGCCGCCGACAACACCGCCCCCGCCGCCAAGTCCGACCGCGCAACCGGCTTTTCAGCAGCCTCCCGCAGACGCCGCCTCATCATCTCAACCCTTCAATCTGGACATCAGCAGAATATTCACGTTTGCTTTTTAGGATAAAGAGTGGTGGAAGAAGTGCCTGATTCTCGGTTTGATATGCTTAATCCCCATTATTGGCGGCATTGTTATTATAGGGTACTGCATCGATGTCGCGTCGAGGAGCTCGGAAGAAAGAGACACACCGCTGCCAGACATTGATTTCGGCGGCCACTTGAGCCTAGGATTAAATTACTTCTTATATACTTTTGTTCTTGGTCTCATTGCTATTTGCCCATTCATAGGTTTAATGATAATGGGCGCTTTAATGAAAAATCCATTTGTAATGATGTTCGGGCAATTAATGTATTTGATCATGTTATTAGTATTGGCTTTCTATTTAATTATTGCTTATCCGGTAGCTATTTCAGAGAAAAATCCGAAGTTATTGTTATCGTTCGGAAGATGTTTTAAGACTCTCACTTCAAACTTTGCCAACTTCCTGATCGGTTTTGTCTTATTTATCGCACTTTACATTATGAGCAACATCGGAGTCATAGCATGCTTTGTCGGGGTATTTATAACAGCACCGTTATCGATGATGATGGCAGGCAACATGATCGGACAGCTCAGCAAGCTCGCAAAATAGCCCTGCGCAGGATACGATCAGCGATACACGTTCCAGCTAATTCGGATACGAAATAATTCCTCGAAGCGCGCATTATTCGATCTATTACATTAGAATATCCGCATAATTCGCGGCGGCGGGAGATGCCCGTCCCACTTCGGAGGCCAATCATGTCGAACGAAAACGAAAACAACGAGCAGAGGTACGAGATAAGCGAACTCGCGCGGCGCGGTGACTACTCGAACTTCGTCAAAATCCAGCATTCCGGTATCGACTTCCGGTTCGATTTCGCGAAAATTCTCCCCGAGGGGAATACCATCAGCATCCACACGCGGCTTTTCATGAGCCCGGTCCACGCAAAGCTTTTCGCGAGGGCACTGATCGACAATATCGAGAAATACGAAAAAACATTCGGAACCATACAGATAAAATTAGAGGAAGGCATACCAGTCACGGGCATGCCGTCCAAAGAGATGCATTGAACGGCGGAACCCCGCCGCCCGGCAGGACAGCGCAACCGCCCTCTTTTTTCTTGTTCGCAACGAGGATTTATGCTATTCTGTATTACCGCGCGGCAGGATGAAGGGGATAAACTGCAAACGCCGCAGGGAGGGAGACCAGAGATATGGCCGATCGCGAAGTGGAACTCGTAAGGACTAAAGCGTTTTTGAAAGCCGCTGTGCCGCTGCTCGAAGAAGTAGTAGCTGCGGATCCGTCGCTCCAGAAAATGATCGCGAAGTGGAACTGCGCGGTGCAGTTTCAGGTAAAAAACGAAGAGCCCGCCGCGTACTTGCTGTTCGAAGGCGGAACGCTCAAAGTCATTCAGGGCAAACACCAGAAACCGACGATCACGTTCACCTTCAAGGACTGCGTTACGATAAATGCGTTCTTCACGGGCAAAAACGTACTGTTCGGGATCAAGGGCCTCGCACACATCCTGCTGCTCGCGAAGATCGTAAAACTCCTCATGAAGCTCAAGATGCTCATGCCGGCATACGTCTGCAAGAGCGAAGCCGAGAAGGAGCTCAAAGTTAAGCTGCTGATGTACATGGTCGCGTTCGCACTTCAGGAAATGTCGGAGAACGACGACGAATATATCAAGCGCCTCACTCAGACGGCGCGCAAAAAGGTTGTCGAGTGGACAGTCGCGCTGCACGAGCCCGCGGTATGGGTCCGCATCGACGAGGGAAAGATCAAGGCGACGAAGGGCCGCACCGACCGCCGCCCGTACGTCTCGATGGACTTCAAGGACGTCGAAAGCGCGCTCAAGGTTCTCACGAGCGAAGTCGGCGCGCTCGACGCGATGCGCCTGCAGCTCGTGTCGTCCCGCGGCACCGCCGAATACGGAATCAAAGTCGGCAACCTCATGACCCGCGTGGCGAACACGCTCATGCCGGAAGGCTGAGAAAGGCAGTAGCGAGTAGCGAGGAAAAAACAAAAAACATTTAAAATATGTAGGCGGGGTC
>CAYPEK010000093.1:14338-17222 GCA_964409645.1 uncultured bacterium
CAGTAGCGAGTAGCGAGGAAAAAACAAAAAACATTTAAAATATGTAGGCGGGGTCGTCGTTCGGCTGGCCGTTCGGCTGGCCGCACCCGCCGGTCAATAATAAAAGCCGCGCGCGTAAGCAAGCGGTCACGTGGAAAGTCGTATAAACGTAACAACCAAAAGCCTGAAAAGCGGGATAGAATTGTATTATATTTAATGTTTTTTTCTTTTTCCTCTATCCTCGCTACTGGCTACTCGCTACTGATTTTAATTTACAGGCCGGAGGGGTACCGCCCGCCCGGCGCCGGAGATGCAAATGGGCGTGGCTTTCTTCGATGTAGATGACACGATCCTCAAAGGGTCGTCAGGTATCATGCTCGCTAAATACATGTTTTTGATAAAAGGCGAAGCCGCAACACCCGGCTATGTCCTCGACATGCTGCAGGCGCTCATCGATTCGAAAACCGGCGCTGTCGAATACGACGACCTTGTCGAAAAGGGACTCTCCCAATTCTCCGGCCGCACAAAAGGTCAGATCGACGAAATAGCTCAAGGCTGCTTCGACAACTTCATGCGGCACAGCATCTACCGGATGGCCTACAAAGAAATCCGCATGCACAAAAGCCGCGGCAACCCCGTCATTCTGCTCACCGCCAGCCTGCAACCCATCATCGAACCGCTCGCCGAGTACCTCGGCGTTGACGAAACATTCGCTCTCAAAATCAAATACCAAGACGGCCGCATGATCCCCGAAGCGGAGAAGCCTTTCAGCTACGAGGAAGGCAAGCTCATAATCGCGCGCGCTTATTGTCAGGAGCGCGGCATCGACCTGAAAGACTGCTGGTTCTATTCAGACAGCAGTTCGGACCTGCCGCTCATGGAGGCCGTCGGCCACCCGATGCCAACCAACCCCGACCCCACCCTGCGCCGCATAGCGCTGCGCCGCAACTGGCGCATTAAGAAATTCTGCACCGTCCTCCCGCCCGACTTCAGGCCCGAGCACTGGCGCTGATCCTCGCGCCGCACGACCGCGGCGACACCACACGGAGGTTTCGCCAACCCAATGAAAACCGCCATCTACAACGGAAGAGTCGTTCTCGCAGATAAAGTGTTGCCAATCGGCTACATCGTGATCGAAGACGGGAAGATCGACGGCGGCTTCGAGGGCGACGCGCCCGATGCGCTCGAACAGGGCGGCTTCGACGCGCAGGGCGGCTGGATCGCGCCCGGACTCGTCGATATCCACATCCACGGCAACGGCGGCTTCTGGGGTTTCATGGGCGCCGACGAGCTTCTCAAAATGGCGCGCTCGCTCGTCCGCAACGGCGTCACGTCGTTCGTCCCCGCCACCGTCTCGCTGCCGCACGCGCAAGTCATAGCCGCCGTCAAAGGCATACGCGAGGCGATGTCGAAACAGGCCGCGGGCGCGGACTTCGGCGGCCCGGCGGACACCCCCTCCCCCGACGGCGCACGCATCCTCGGCATCAACCTCGAAGGCCCGTACATCAGCGCCAAGCGCCCCGGCGCCCACCTGCCGATGTGCATCCGCAATCCGAAGGAAAAAGAACTCGACGAGATATTTGACGCCGCAGGCGACTCGCTCAGGATGATGACCGTCGCGCCCGAAATCGAGGGTGGAATGGAACTCATCAAACGTCTCGCCGCCGCCGGAGTGCTCCCCTCGATCGGCCACAGCGACGCGGACACCGCGCAGACAAACGAGGCCGTACGCCTCGGCGCAACCCACTTCACGCACCTCTTCAACGCGGTCCGGCCGTTCCACCAGCGCGAACCCGGCTGCGCGTTCGCCGCACTAATGAACCCGGCGGTCACCGTCGAGATCATCCTCGACGGCAAGCACGTGCATTTCGACGCCGCGAAGATGGCCGTCAGCATTAAATCACCCGAAAAAACAGTGTTGATAACGGACGCTATCCTCGCCGCCGGTCAGGGCGATGGCGAATACAACGTCTGGGGATTCAAAGTCACCGTGAAAGACGGCACGGCTAAAACGCCCGAAGGCACAATGGCGGGCAGCGTGCTTACGCTGAACGAGGCGGTAAAGAACGCAGTCGTCGAACTCGGCCTGCCGCCCGAGAAAGCGTTCGCAATGGCGTCACAGAACGGCCTCAGCGCGATCGGCATGTCCGGCAAGGCAGGCGAACTCGCGCCCGGCAAAGCCGCCGACATTGCCGTTTTCGACTCCGCCTTCAACTGTGCCGCCACCTTCATCTCCGGCACACGCGTGTTTTAAAAGAAACCGGAACCACGGATTAACACAAATAATTTTCGCGCACTTTTATCTATTTATTTGGAAACGAAGGGATATCCATTTTGAACATCAATACTACTGCAAAAATGCCTCCCGCGAGACACGCCAAAAAGAATATTTTTACAGCCCTCGGAGATTTGAAATCCGTTCTGAACATTCCGGGATAATCCACGAGCATCTGCGCACCGTTTTTAAAGAACAGCCAGTAAACTCCCAAAATCCATTCCAAAAAAATAGCTGCAAAAAATGCCAACACGTATATATTCCCGGATTTGGGTCTGAAGAATTCAAAAACATTCGGAATCTTGCCTATCGTACAGCCGATCCCCATGACAACCCATGGGATGTTACCATATATCATGTATCCCTTAATCAACTTTTCATAACCTTCTTTGAGTTCCGGCTTTTCCGATGTGTGCTCCAATATTCTCTTTTTAAATATAGCCATATTAACAAAAGAGATTAAGATCGCCATAAGCCAAAAATGCTTCGTCATAAGAGTGATTAGGCTTTCCATTCCGTGCTCCTCGATGCTTGTTTGATATTCAACTAATTAATAGTTAGCATAGATAAACGCTCTTTACAATCAGCTCAGCGAGTTATAATATGCTTTTGTTAGCTCATGCGCATTAT
>CAYPEK010000094.1:0-17172 GCA_964409645.1 uncultured bacterium
AAAAAGCGGGCTTTCGCCCGCTTTTTTATTTTCGTTGATTGACGCAGCAGGGTTTATTTCTGCTCGACCGGCTCCTCGAGCGCTTTGATCTGCGCGTCCGAGAGCGGCGTGACTCCGCCGATTATCTGCATCGCCGGCGCGGCCGCGCCTTCGAGCGGCACCCAGCCGCCGTCCTTCTTGTCGTAGAACGTCCATTCGATCGAGTCCTTCGCGAACGGCACTGTGCCCTGCCAGTTCACCGTCTTGCCGCCCTCGAACTTGTTCATCGGTATCTTCTGACCCGCCTTCACGAGCTTCATCGCCTCGTTGCCGTGGCACTCGCCGCACGCCTTCGACTGCTTCTGCACGCTGTGCGTGTAGTACGGGCCATAGACCACGAACGTCTTGCCCTTTGTCACAACCGTCATCGCGTTGCCCGTTGTCACCTTCCCGTTTTTGTTCACGAGCAGCGTCCAGCTCTTGGAGAACATGTAGTTGCCCTCCTCCTTCTTGTCGGCGATGAACGAATCGAGGTGACAGTTGTTGCACGCCGCGGTGGACCTCGTGTGGCAGGCCGGGCAGTCGAGCTTGCCGGCGTGGACCTTGTGCGAGGGGATGTCGGGCATCTTGTCCGCCGGGTGGCAGTTCTCGCAGCGCGTCTTGATCGCGCCGTCGTCGAAAAGCGACTTCACGGCGACGCCGTTGCCGTGGATGTCGTCGTGGTCGGCGCCCTTGTGGCAGTCGTTGCAAATCTTGCCCGCCTTGCGGTGGACGTCGAGCGAGCCCGCCGCCTCGTCTTCCTTGAACGTCTCGGCCTCTTTCTCGTGGCAGCCGAGGCATGTGTTGATGTCGCGTGTGTCCTCCGCCTTCATGCTCTTCACGTGGCACTTTTTGCAGGTGTCCGCGTGGCACGTCTTGCAGGGCAGGTCTTCGTACGCCATGCCTGTTATCGACTTCAGCCCGTCGGCCTGTTCGTACCAGTATTTCATACCGCCGCCGGTCTTGTGCAGACCCTTCATGTAGTTGGCGGCCTCGCCCGCCGCGAGCGCCATTGCGCCCATAAGCAAAATCCCGATCGCAACCGCCCAAAAGACGTTTTTGCGCCCACGTTTAACTTTCATTTTGGATATCCTCCGGCCTGTTAAGTTGGCATCATTCCCCGCTTATAATACGTACACACACCACCCATGTCAAACTCAAAACGCATTTCGTTGAATTAACCTGCCGACAAATAAACAGCAAAAAATACACGAGCGCCGCCGAGTCGCCGGCGGCTGGCCGAGCTCCCGGATTAATGCGTTTTCCAATGAGCGAAGCGAATCCGAGCCGCGCGCGTCAGCAAGCGGTCACGTAACACTCTGACAAACCTTTTCTCGTTAAAATTCATCGCTGAAACGCGCGCGTCAGAGCGCGTTGACATTTTCCCTTTGTGTCTTGGTGTCTTTGTGGTGAATTCTTTTAAAAAAGACGGCTTTCCGATCCCGTGCCTCTTGTGGATTAATGATTTTCGTTATGTTATGATTATTTCCTTAAGTATATGTAGTGATATCTTATAATATAAGGAGCCATTATGAAACTCGGAATGTGTTCTTGGTCTCACCACAGGAATTTTGAAAGCGGCAACATGGACATTTTCGACTGGATGACACATTGCGCGAGGGACCTGAAGGTCGGCGGCATAGAAATCACCGACCGGCACCTCCAGAGCTGCGACGAGGACTACATCCGCAAGGTGCGCCGCGTGGCGGTCGATCTGCACCTGACGATCTCGGCACTGACGATCTCGAACGACTTCGGGAAGTCCGACAACGAAGAGCAGAACAAGCAGCTCGAAGCCACCGAAACGGGCATCCAGCTCGCCGCCGCACTCGGCACGCCCGTCCTGCGGGTGTTCGCCGGCTGGCCCGACCAAAATAAGGAAAAACAGTGGAGCGAAATGGTGCGCTGCATGCAGATCGCGACCGTGATCGCCGAGCGCGAGGGAGTCGTACTCGCCGTCGAGAACCACAACCACGGCGGCTTCATCCAGACGAACGCCGACGTCGTTCGCATCATGGGCGACACCGACTCCGAATGGCTGCGGCTCAACCTCGACTCCGGCAACTTCATCGACGGCTGGGACTCGATCGAAAAGAGCATGCTGCACACCGTCCACGTCCACGCAAAAATGAACAACGTCGGCCCGGACGGCACGGACGACACGTGCGACTACCCGCGCTTCATAAAACTTTTGAAAGATATGAACTATCGCGGGTTCGTATCTGTCGAATACGAAGGGCCGGAAGAGGAAATGACGGCCATCCCGCGCGGCGTCGAGTACATCCGCGGTCTGATGGCGAAAGCGTTCTGAACCGTTAACGGCGGCACGCGCCGCGACACGGCAGGCATCAGGTAAACCGAATGAAAACAAAAACAATTCTGATTTTGACGGCTCTCGCGGCGCTCACCGCCCTGAGAGCCGCCGCGCTCGACATCATGCCGGTCGGCGACATCAAGCCCGGCATGAAAGGCGTCGGCTACAGCGTATTCTCCGGCACGAAACCGGAGCCGTTCGACGCCGAGATCATAGCAGTCGTCCCGAAGTTCGACACGGGCAACGCGCTGATCCTCGCGCGGCTGAGTGGCGCAAACCTCGAGCACAGCGGCATCGTCGCCGGCATGAGCGGCAGCCCGGTGTATATCGACGGCAAGCTGATCGGCGCGGTGGCTTACGGTTGGACATGGTCGAAAGACCCGATCGCCGGGATACAGCCGATCGAGTGCATGATGAAACTCTGGAGTGAGCCGTCCGTCGGGCCGAAAAACAAAGGCGGCGGCACGGCGTCGGCGCCCGGCGCGGAGGCGTTCCGGCACGCGCGCGCCCGCAGCGTCAGGCTGTCGGGCGAGGACTCCCCCTCCTCCGGCTTCGGCGTAGGAAAAGCGTCCGCGGGCAGCCTCGGCGAGATCGAACTCTCGCCGATCGCGACGCCGCTGCTCGTGTCCTCGATGAGCAAGCCCGCGATGGACTTCCTCAAGGAAAACCTTTCGCGATTCAACCTGATTCCGATCGAGGCCGGCGGCGCGGGAGCATCCGCAAAGCCGGGAATGAACGATCTCTGCGCGGGCTGCGTGATATCATCGCCGCTCGTGACAGGCGACTTCAGCATGGCGGCAATAGGCACCGTCACCGCGCGCGAGGGCGACAAACTGCTCGCGTTCGGCCACCCGTTCTTCGACGAGGGGCCGTCCGCGATACCGATGGGCGGCGGCGAAATATATCAGGTCATTTCTTCCGTAAACAGATCATTTAAATTGGGCTCTCCGGGCGACGTCCTCGGCGCGATCGTCGATGACCGCCTCTCAGCCATCTCCGGACGCGTCGGCGAAAAAGCCGACTTCTTTCCGGTCGCGATCGAGGTAACAGACAAGGACGCCGGACGCACGAAAACATTCAACGCGAACGTCGCGCAACTCCGAGAACTCGCTCTGTACCTGCTCTACGCAGTCATTTTCAAGTCGGTGGATCAGGCTGCGGGGTTGCCCGGAGTGGACATCACATCGCACATTGTCATCGAGGGCGAAATCGAAGGCTACGACAAGAAATTCAGGTTCGAGGACATGTTCGTCCAGCCGCCCAACTCAGCAATCGGCGACCCGATGGCGTATCTGCTCGATCTCGTCGAAAACCCGTTCCGCGAAGTGCGCCTGAAAAACGTGAAAGTAACAATGGACGTCACCCGCGAGCGGAGCGATTTCTCGATTCAGGACGTGACTCTCGACGCATCATCCTACAAGCCGGGCGACAAGGTTCGCGCGTTCGTGCGCATGAAGTCGTTCAATAACAATACCGTGACGCGCACGATCGAGTTCCGCATACCCGAGAACGCGGACTCCGGCCTACTCAGCATCGACATATCCGGTGGCGGCTCGGTTTTCGGCAGTCCGTCCGTGCTGCCGCCCGACAACTTCGACCAGCTTTTCGACCAGCTCAACCGCTGGACGCCTCAGAACTCGATCGTCGTAACGTTCATACAGCAGGACAAGGGCCTCGGGATCAACGGCAGCGAACTTCGCGACCTGCCGATCACGGTCAACAGCGCGCTCACCCAAACCGCACTGCCGATGGCTTCTCCGTTCAGCAACTACCGGCGCGCCTCCCTCAGAACGCCCTACATCGTCTATGGACGCGCCGCCGCTCAAATCAATATCGAGAAGGAGTTCGACAAATGAAATATCTCCGCACCGCGCTCGCGGCGCTCGCTCTGTTACTGCTGCTGTTTTCGGCGGACGCCTTCGCCAACGGCACCAGCTTCTGGACGCAGGCCGGCGTGCCTCAGTTTTACAAGGGCAAATTCGACGGCGCCGCCCTCACGGACGACGGCCGCATCGTGCTCGGCACCAAGATCGACAAGCTGTTCTCCACGACCGAGCCCTACCTTTGGGACGTCACTTACGACGCCAAAGGAGCGCTCTGGGCGGGCAGCAGCAACAAGGCCATCCTCTACCGCATAGACACCAAAACCGGAGACGCTTTCGAGGCGGCCGTTCTGCCCGGCGCGGGAATCAGCGCGCTTGCCGCGGACAAACACAACAATATTTACGCCGCTGTGTTTCCCGGCGGCGCGATATACGTCAAAAAGCCCGGCGCGAAAGCCGTGCTTTTCTCGCAGGCGCCCGCCAACTACATCTGGGACATGGCATTCGGGGGCGGCGGCGACCTCTACTGCGTCACCGGCAGCCCCGCGGGCGCGTTCAAAATCTCGCCCGACGGCATGAACATGAGAATACTCTACATCAGCCAGTCCGAAAAGAATTTCCTCTCGCTGTTTCTCGAAGGAGACAAATATCTCTACACCGGATCGAGCCCGAACGGACTCGTGATCCGGGTCAACATTCAGGAAGCACTAAAGGAGTCAGGTGGCATGTCCGTAACCGCGCCGCCGTCGGCCGCGCCCGTCTCCGGTGACGACATCGCAAACTTCGCGGAACCCGTCGATACGGGAACAGAAATCGCGCCGGACACAGCAGGCGAACCAACAGACGACGGAGGGGACGCAGGGGACGCCGCAATGGGCGAAGAATCGATCGCGCCCGCGCCGCCCGCCGCGCCGGAACCGGATGTCAAACCGGACCCGCGCGCAACGGTGATAGTGGACCTTGAAGAGGACGAAGCCTACAGGCTTCTCCCGTGGAAAGATGGGAAATTCATAGTCGCCGCGAACAGCCTTCAGGCGCCGCCGCAGCCCGCACAGCAGAAAAAGCCGCCGTTGCGGCCGGAACCGCTCAGCTTCCCGATCACGCAGGCACTTCAACCGAACCAATACCTCGTCCCCGCTCGCGCATACCTCGTCGATCAGGCCGGACAGACGAAGAAAATCCTCGAAATTCCGGACCCGTACATTCTGACCATGCACAGAATCGATGACGCGCATGTGCTGATCGGCACCGGAAACAACGGACGGATATACAACATGAACGTCGAGGAAGACACGGCCATTCTGCAGGAGCTCGACGCGAAACAGATTCTCGCGATTACAGGCAAGGGCGAGCTGCTCAGGGTGGCAACCGGCAATCCGGGAGCGATCTTCGCGCCGCGCGGCGAAACGGTCGAGAAAGGCACTTTCACGTCCGCGATGAACGACGCCTCGACTCCCGCGCTGTACGGGAATCTCGACGCGGTTATCTCGGTTCCGCTGAAAGCAGCAGTCGAGTTCAGAACCCGCACCGGCAACACACCGAACCCGAGCGACGGCACATGGAGCGCGTGGAGCGACCCCGAGGGCCGCGTCCCGTTCAAGATCGCAAGCCCGCCCGGCCGGTACACTCAATTTCAAGTCACGCTCATACCGACACCGAAAAGCGAATCGCCCGAAATCAGGGAAGTTAAAATGTATTACATTACGGCCAACCAGCCGCCGCGAATCGACAGCCTGACAGTGCTGCCCGCGCCGCAGGTGCGCCAGCCGACTGCGCCTCCGCAGTTCCTCCAGCAGACAATGTCTCCCGCGCCGACCGCGATCTCCGTGCCCGCCGCGACCTCGGCGGCACGCGGCAGTTCGCCGTCCGGCGACCAGAATTTCAACGTCGGCCTCGCCGCCGCTTCGGACGATATCACTCTCCGGTGGGCAGCCTCCGACCCCGATCAGGATAAACTGCGATACACGCTTTTCTTCCGACAGATTCCGTCCGATTCATGGACGCTTCTCGAAGAAAAAATATACGAAAACGAATACCGCTGGAAAACCGACTCGCTGCCGGACGGCCGATACGAGGTCAAGCTCACCGCCTCCGACGACGAATCCAATTCCGAGGAGCGCGCGCTCACGGAAGACTATCTTTCAGACCCGTTCACGATCGACCATTCGAGGCCGACAATCACGTTCGGCGAACTGAAAAAAGTTGCCGAAGGGAAATACTACGTCACCGGCTCGGCAACCGACCAGACAAGCGTAATTTCCAAAATCGAGTACTCGCTGGACAACCTCGAATGGAAGATGATCCTGCCGGATGACGGCATAAACGACTCGACCGTGGAGACGTACAAATTCTCAATCAAGCTCGCGAATAACGGGCCGCACAAGCTGCTCATCCGCGCAACGGACGCGGTAGGCAACATCGGCTCCACGGCCAAGGACTTCTGACGCCGCGGGCGCGCCGCCCGTGAAGACAGATAACGACAGATGGAAACCGCCAATTCCAAATCCGGATTGGATTCGACATTTCTTTTTCTTATTACATTGCTGTCGCCCGTTATTTTTCTTCCCCAACTCGGGGGCGCGGCACAGTTCACACTCGCGCGCCATTTTCTCGTAGTCGCGCTGGCATCAATGTGGGCGGTCGCCGCCGTCGCGGCGCGCGGCCCGCGCGCGATCCTGCCCCCGCGCGGCAGCGCAATCGCCATCGTTCTCTTCATCTTTTGGGGCATCGTGGCCGACTTCGCGCATCACAGGCCGGGCGGCCTCTGGACGTTCCTCCTGCCGGTGTTCCTGCTCTTCACACTCTCGGCAAACGCGCCGGATCGGGAACGCGCGCGCCGCGCCGCCGAAAACGGAATCATCGCCGCTGGGCTTATCGTCTCCGCCTACGGTTATCTCCATTTTTTCAGAATCGCGAGATGGGTTCACAACATCGACTGGGGCCAGCGCACATCGTCGCTGTTCGAAGAGCCGAACGTGTTCGGCATATACATCATTTTTCCGCTTTACTGGTCTCTCGCGCGGCTGATTTCCTCGCGCGGCTCCGGAAAAAAAGTTTTCTACGCGATCTCGTCGGCCGCCTGCGCGGCGAGCCTTTTCCTTTCGTTCAGCCGCAGTGCGTGGTTCAGCTTCGGAGTAGCCCTGCCAGTTTTCGCGTGGGCGGCGCTTTCGGCGGTCGCGCGCGGCGATAGAAAAAGACGCATCAAATACATTGCCGCGTTCGTTGTTTTCGTCGCGGCGTTCGGATTCCTCGCGGGCCGTCTGCCGGTGATGCAACGACTTGATTTCAACCCGGTAGCGCGCGTCGGCAGCGCCCTCGATTTCTTCAACAGCGAAAACCGGGTCAGGTCGTACATTCACGCCGGAACTTACGTCATCATACGCGAAAATCCGCTGTTCGGCGTCGGCAACTACAGCAGCGAACTCCAGAGGGTGCTCGCCGACATGTATCACAGGCTGCACCTCCGGGAGATGTATAAATACTATTCGCCGCACCCGTCGAACGACTATCTCAACATCGCCGCGCTCGGCGGGATTCCGTCGCTTATTTTGTACCTCATACTGATGCTCGGCGCGATCGCGGGCTGCATCGCGCACGTCAAGAAATCACGCGGGTCGCCCGACGCGGATTCGGCGCCGGCATATCCCGCCGCCACAATCGCGCTTGCGGTGCAGAGCTTCGCGTTTCAGTCGCCGCTGACAGGGATTGTTCCCGCCGCGCACTTCTGGATACCGGCGGGCCTCGCGAAACCAGAGGCAGCCGCGGGTACCGCAAAACCCGCCCCTGCCCCGATAGTGCGGTTCGCATGCGCCGCAGCGGTTGCTGTTCCGCTACTCGCTCTGGTCTGGTTTTCCAGCATAGTGCCCGCCGTCGGCAGATATCATTACAACATAGCTCATACGTGCAGGAACACGGGTTGTTTGGAAAAAGGGCTTCTCCACGCGGATGAGGCGATAAAGTGGCTGCCGCGCGATCCGTTTTCACGAGTCGTTAAAGCCGAACTCGAACTGAAGAGCGACAAGCCGGTCGAAGCGATCCCGTATTTTCTGCAGGCCGAAAAACTCGCTCCGTACGACCCGTTGCTGCACAGAGACATCGGAATTTGCTACGCGCAACTTAAACAGTGGGGCGCGGCGAAAAAAGAATTCGAAAAAGCGATACGCTGGGACCCCGGCCCGAGGGCGCGGCACCTGCCGATGCTCGCCGCGGCGATGCTCGGCACGGGCGACGCCAAAGGCGCGCTGAAAGCGCTCGAAGAGGGAGTTGCCGACTTCCCGAACGACCCCACCCTGCACTATTCGCTCGCGGGCGCTTACACCGCCGTCCGAAAGCCGGTCGAGGCTTACCGGGAAGCCTACCGCGCCGTGCAGCTCAACTCGAAGAATCCGATCCGTTACACACGACTGGCGGAAACTCTTGGGGTGCTCGGCTATTTCGAAGAGGCGAAAAAAGCGGTGTCGATGGCCCTCGAACTAAACCCAAACGACACACGCGCCCGCACGCTTAAAGCGTGGCTCGAACATCCGCCCGCTAAGAAAAACGCCGATAGTCGCTGAAACGCAAACTATATGGCCGGCAACAACCCGACATCCCCCGAAAACAAACGTCCCGCGCGGGCGATAGGGATTGCGGCGGCCGCCCTCCTCTCCGTCGCGCTGTTCCTCCTCCTTTTCCACAGGACAAATGCGCGAGAGGTACTCCGATATCTTTTCGCAGCAAATCCGATTCTCATCGCAGCCGCGCTCGCGGTATCGCTGGCCGAAAATATTTTTTTCGGCGCTTTCAAATGGCGGAGCGTCATGATTCTTGCGGACGCGCACATGCCGTATAAAGAAGCTCTCGCCATTTACGCCGGAAGCGAAACAGCGGATATGTTTCTCCCGTTCAGGCTGGGAACGCTCGGCTCGGCTGCCGCCGTGTCACGCTCGCGGGGCGTCCCGCTTCCCGCGGCCGCAGCGGCGGCGGTGTACGACAGACTGCAAAATCTGCTCGCGCTGGTTCCGCCCGCGGCGCTTTTTCTCCTTTTTTCGGGAGCACTACCCGCGGCATTAGCCGTTGCTGCGGCAACGGCAGCCTGCGCCGCGGCGTTCGCGGTTTTCGCCGCGCTCGGAAGACGCGGGCGGCACGGCGGCGCACTTGCCGCAAAAAAAGGCGGTTTCGCATCGCTGGCGGAATTCGCCTCTAAATTCACTTTTAAGCAACACGCGCGTTTCTTCATCCTCGCATCCTTTTACCAGTACGCGGAGCTCGCCGTGTTTTACCTCATCCTCGTTGCAACGGGCGTGAAAGCGCCGTTCCTGCTCGCGGCGTCCGGCTGCGCGGTCACCGCTATCGCCGGCGGAATGCCGGTGACTATCAGCGGTTTCGGCCTTCGCGAAAATGCGGTGTTGCTGTTTCTCGCCGGCTTTGCTCCCAAGGAAACGCTTGTCGCCGCCGGGCTTCTTTATTCGGCGGTCGAGTATATCTGGCCGGCAGTGGCGGGCGCTCCGTTCGTCCCGGCCTTTCTCGCGTCGCTCCGCGCCGGTGAAAAAAGCTGATCCTAAAATTAATTAAGGCCAATCACTCCGTTGATTTTTCTTTACATAAATATTTAAATATTATATATTTGGCACGCGGCAAAAAACGGGCCCGCGCACGCCGCGCGGTGCACGGTACACTAAGGAGTTCGTTATGGTCGCTAAACGATTTTTCGGACTGTTGTTGATAGTGGCAATGGCGGTTGTCTTCGCCGGATGCAAGGACGAGATAGACGACGCTATATCGAAACTGGGCGGCTCTAAAGCGGATCAGGAAATGGCGATGGGAGCGATAAGCATCTCGGCCAAAAACCCGATGCCGAAACTGCTCGAAGCAGTGAAGAACAAGAAACTCTCCGAGCTCACACGAAAGAACGTGGCATACCTGATCGGCGTTCAAAGCGAGAGTTCAAACACCGACATTGCGGTGGAGCCGCTGACGGAAGCGCTCAAAGACGCGGAACCCGCTGTTGCGAATGAGATACTTACCGCGTTAGAAAAAATTCCGGGCGACAAAAGCCTCGAAGCGCTGCAGAAAGCCACGACGAACAAAAAGCAGGACATTGCCGCAGCAGCAACGGAAATCCTCGAGCGCAAGGCCGGCGAGCTGGACGCGCAGGCGGACAAACTCGTCGGAGCCGCAGCGGCGCCCCAACAGATCAAGTTCCTCGAAGAAGCGGTCAAAATAAATCCGGCGAACAAGCAGCGCATCGAGCGCCTCGCCGGTCTCTATCAGATTACGGGTCAGAACGACAAAGCGGAAGCGCTTTTCAGCAAAGGCGGAAAGTTCGTCACAACGCTGAAAGTCCTCGGCCCGTTCCCGAACGACACGCAGGACTACGTCGATACCGCGAAGGTTGACTTCGACACAACGGTCACCTCGCCCACCGGCGCGGAACTGATGTGGACGGATTTCACGGACATTCCGGACACCGGCATTGTCGATTTCCGCAAGAGCGCCGCTTACAGGATGCCGAACATGTCCTTCTACGCGGCGTTCAAACTGACGTCCGGCGCCGCCGGCAAGGCGAACTTCAAAATCTACGGCGTGGACGAAACGGTCAGCCTCTGGGTCAACGGAAAAAAGGCGGCGGACAACGTGGCGTTCACGGATAACGAGAACGATTTCAGCGCGGACGTGAAATCCGGCGAGAACACGGTTGTCATACGGGTCGGCAGCCGGCGGTCGCCGAGGTTCTCGATACAGGTCTCCGGCGGCAAGGGCCTGAAAGCCGGAATATGACGATTGGCAACAGCTTTTCGGTAAATACAAAATAGAACCGAGGGGGCGGAAATGAAAGAGAAGAAAACGAACGGATTTGCGGCAGCCCTGATGGCGGGAGCAGCGACGGCGATGCTGTTCTACGGAATCGCGGCGGCACAGGCTCCGGCGAAACAGCCGGCGGCGAAGGGAGCGCCCGGAGCGAAGAAAGCCGGCGTCTCCGAAGAGGAAAAAAACAACATGATCGCGATGGTGAACGACCGGCTGAAGCACCGGTTCGCGCCCGCGATCAAAAGCATGAGCTTCGGCCCGGCGGCAGTCGGCAAACCGGTCAAGGTCACCATCAAGGCCGCGTACGAAGACAAGCGGGCTATAGATAAGATCAACGCGGCGGAAGTCTATTACTCGATCGACAACGGAAAAACATTCATCGGCCCGGTGGCGCTGAAAGCCGCCGGAGCTGGCACTTTCTCGGGCAACATCCCCGGCATTAAGAAATCGGGCAAGGTGCTCGTGTACCCGCGCGTGAAGGACTCCTACGGAAATATCGCGGTGGACCTTCCCTGCAAAGTATCGTCATGGCCGCCGATGGGCGACGGCTGCATGGCCGGCGGCGCGGTCGATCAGGAACCGGTTGACGACCCGGCCGCTAAGATCGAAAACAATTTCGACATCTGGGACATTCGCGTCGGCATGGACGACAATTTCTTCTACATCGACCAGAACGTCGAGGGCAAAATCGACAAGGGCAAAATGAACCCGCCCCACGTCAATATGTACATCTCGCTCGTTGTGGACACGAAAGAGCTCAATGAGTTCAACGATGCGACGCTGCTCATGAGTCAGGACAAGAAAACGCAGGAGAAGTATAAAAAGAAAGCCGGAATGGCGCTGCCCATTATCTACTCCCCGCTGGCATCGTCCGCTGTGAGCGGCATGATGGCCGCGCAGGAGGAACAGACTAAAAAGGAAGGCGCCGCGAAATCAGGCGACAAGGCTGACGCGAAATCCGCAGAGAATAAACCCGCACAGCCTCCGAAAGTCCCGACGTGCTTCGTCGTCAGAAGCGTCAACGACAAGACGGACATGGACGCGAAATCCGTGAAATGCAAAGCGGACGGCCCGGACCTGTTCATCAAACTCGACCGCTCGATCATGCCGGCAAGCATGAAAAACTCATTCTCGCTGCTCGGCACAATCAACGGGTTCGTCGACAATTTCTCGACGCCGATCCCGACCATCCGCGAGATATCGGGCATCACCCGTATCACATATAATCCGCATTCGTTCGTCGTGAAATAAGAATTCGATATTCTAATCGGACTAACGGCGGCGGGGCTTCAAACCCCGCCGCTTTCCGTTATGGACGTCGTTTTAATGCCTTTTCCGGAATCTTCTTCCACCGTTTTGTTTTGCTATGGAACAATTATTCGCGTGATTTATCTGATATTAAAGATATAATTGTTTGGACGGGTCGGTTGCACCCGGCGCGGATTTGGCGTGGTTGATGTGTGACTAAAACGAGATTGATACATATTATCTTTATGCTGGCTGCGGCTTTGCTGTTCGCGCCACACCGCGCGGCGGCGCAGACGGCGGACGAGCCGGTCATGGTCGCCGTCATCGTCAGTCCAACCTCAGGCTCGGCAACAGATACCGCAAACACCGCATCGGCGGCAACCGAAACCGAAAAACTGCCGCCGTCGAACACGCTGATAACCGAACCGCCCGCGAAACAAACAACAGCGGATTCCGCACCAGCCGCCGATACCGCTCCGGCGACAGCAGCAACCCAGACCGCACAACCCGCAACGGCTCCCGCTCCGGAAGCCGCTACACAGACAATTCCAGCACCCGGAAAAAAGCCCACCGCCGATAAAAATGCCCCTCAGCAAACTGAAAAAAACGCCGATCAGCCCACGGAACAGCCACCCGCTCAGGCGACGCCGACACCGCCGCCGAACAGCAACGAACCGTTCCTGCTCCCCGCGCAATATTCAGTCAGGTCGGACCCGATGCTGACTGAAGAGGATGCAAAATCGCGCGCCAGCTCCCTCCGTATCGCCGGATACCACCCGTTCGTCAGGCAGCAAAAAACCGCTTCGGGCGACACATACTACGTGCTCGAACTCGGCCGTTTCAACGATCTTTCACTCGCGGTCGGATTGCTTCTCAAGATCAAACAGATGGATCAGAACTTCTACATCGCAGGAACCGCCGCCACTCCCATGGCAACCGGCGACACATCGATCAGCGACCGCCTCGACACGGTTCTGCCGACAAAAACCGACACCGCCGAACAGCTCCAACTCCTTGCATCGCAAGCGAAAAAACAGAATGAGATTGTAACCACCACCACCACGGGCGGCGAAGGAGTCGAGAAGCTTGTCGTCAGGCGCATCATCCGCCCGGCGGACAAAGGAGTGGCCACGGCGAAAGCCGGAACTAAACCCAAGCCGCCGGTGATCGTCAGCGCGGCGTCAAAACCACCTGAAAATATATCAACGACCCGCATCTCCGCCGCTCCGAAGCGTTCCGCTTCCGTACAGCAGAAACTCCGCAACGCCGCGTGGAACATGCGCGAGGACGGGTTCGACGTTTTCTACGAGCACGAGGCGGAAAAACTGCCGGAGGGCGTTCTTGTCGGCGTTTTCGACACCGAAAATGACGCGCTCGGCCTCGCTGACGAACTGAAAAGCTACGGATATACGATATCGGTAATTCAGGAAGAAGGCGGCGGCCTCTATCAGGTGCTGGCCGACCCCAACAGCACGGTCGGCGACGTATCCGTCATGACCGATGACAAAATCAAGCCTTACAAGCAGTCGGAAGACTTCAAACCACCCTCCGACCCCACGGCTAATGCCCTGCTCGGCCTCATGAAATCCGGCCCGCGCTGACGAACCTCAAGCTACGCGAGACCGTACAGACCTTTTATATCCACATCAGATTGTTCATCAGCCAGTTGATGGCGGTTACAGTCTTGTTAGTCGGCCTCTTGTCGCTGATCGTCAAATCGTACTCGTTGCGCCCGACGGATTTCCCGCCGCGCCGGATGTCGCACACGATCTTCCAGCCACCCGCGCCTTTCAGTTTGAAACCGAACGAATCGAGCGCCTTGATGCTGTCCGGTTGTACGCAGTCGAGCGGGAATTCCTTCCGGCCGAGTTCTTCGCCGCCCGCGCCGGTGAGCCGCACGACGCACTTCGTCGCCCCGAATTCCCTGTGATAATCATTTATCAGATACGGCTTTATCCGCAGAGTCTGGCCCGACCTGTACGGCCCGAGCTTGAAGTCGAGACTGAACAACTGCGGCGAATAAATCTCGCGGATTTTGTCGTACGCGAGCTTCGGTTTCAGATAGTAGTCCACAACACTCCAGCAGACTGTCGGCCACGGCTCGTTGAACTGCCAGAACAGAACGCCGCTCGCGTTGAAGCGCCGCCGCCGGATGTGCTCGATTGCCGTCTGCAGCCCGAACGCCTGCATCTTCTGCGTCGCCTCGATGAACGAATCGACGTCGTTGAAACCGACCTGCTCCGCATAGCGGAACAGCTTGTAGAGGTGCGCGTCGTGATACGTCCAGAACTCCGCGTTCGCGAGCTCGGTGTCCCGCGGCACATATTTGCGAAGGTGGTGCATCTGCTCCGAGCGCACGTACGTCAGCTCGATCGCCGCGTAGGGCATCCTCGGCGCGACCGGCCACTGGTTTTCAGCCGGAATGATTTTGTCGAGCGTCTCGCGCACAGGCGCCGCCTGCATCCCGAACTCGCTCAGCAGCGCAGAGTCGTCCTCGCGGTAGTCGCCGATGTTCGCGATCCCGTGGAAGATGCGCCAGTTGTGGCCTTCGCCGGACGTCGGCGAGCTAACCTTGAACGCCCTGCCCCCGCCCCGCTTCTTCACGATCCTGCCGATCCGGTCCACCATCTCCCTGTTGCGCAGATAGCTGAACTCGTTCCCGCCGCAGTAGTGGATCACCGACGGATGGTTATACAGAATTTCGAGAATCCCTTTCGTCTCCTTATCGACGAGGCCGAGGAATTCCTTCGTTTTCGGATAATGATGCGTCCTCGGGCACGCGAACGGGAACTCCTGCCACACGAGAATCCCCATCTCGTCGCATAGGTCGTAGAACGCTTTCTTCTCGCGCAGGCCGCCGCCCCAGATGCGGAGCATGTTGATGTTCGCCTTCCGCGCCATTTCGAGCAGCTTGCGGTATCTCTGCTTCGTCACGCGCCCGGGCAGCGAGTCGCACGGCACCCAGTTCGCGCCCCGCACAAACTTCCTCCATCCGTTCACCTCGAACGTCCAGATGTCACCCGGCCGCCCGTCGTTCTCGCGCAGGTTCACCGTCCTGAACCCGAACCGCTCCGACGTGTTGTCGATCGTCTTCTTGTTGCGCACGAGCGACAAGTCGAGATTGTACAGATTCGCCCTGCCGTCCTCCCAATCGTTCCACATCTCCGGATTCTTCACCGGGATTTTGAACGTCTGCTCGGAGACGCCCGCCGGGACCGTCACCTTGAAGCTGTGTTTCTCCACAGCGCCGTCGAAATTGTCCGGCTTCAGCCTGAACTCCGCTGACGCCGCGATTTCCTTCGCGGAGTCGATCACCGCACTCACCTTCAGCTCCCAGTTGTCATCCTCGATACGGACCGGTTCGACTCCGAGGAAGCTGATGTACGCGTCGCCCGTCGCAATCAGATCGACTGAGTCCCACACGCCCATCGTGCGGATCGGCGGCGCGAAATCCCAGCCGAAACTCATCTGGCATTTCATCGTTTCTTCTCTCTGGACATACTGCGCGGAATTCTCGATACAGACGCAGAGCGTGTTGACATCACGCAACAGCCCGGTTACCTCGACCGCGAACGGCGCGAACATCCCGACGTTTTCCGCGAGCTTGGTCCCGTTCACGAAGATGTGCGAGCGGTAGTCGATGCCGTCGAAGCGGATGAACGTGCGTTTCGCGCCCGCCGGCGCCCGGAACTCGCGCCTGTAGCACCAGTTCCAGTCGTCCACCCATTTGGAGAGTTCGTTCTGTTTCGCGGGAAACGGGTCCTCGATGCGGCCGTTCCTCAGAAGGTCCTCGCGGACGTCGCCCGGCACTGACGCCGGAAGCCATTCCGGCACCCCGTCGGCGGTCCCGATCTTCATCGTCTGGCCGAATTCCCAGTTGTTGCCGTTTAGAGAAACCGTTTTTCTTCCCATGATTTGCACACTCCCCAGCGTCGGATCGCCCGGCCAACCGCCCGGACGGAAAAATTCTATCACAATTGAAGAAATGCAGATACAAAGCAAAATCAACAACTCGCATCGCGGAGACAGGGACTGGCAACGCGGGTCGTGCGGTGCCTGTCCCGTCTTGAAGTAGCATCCATCGAATCATGAATCTATTTGATTCCCCCCTTTCCCGGCCTCAAATATTCTTGTGGATTTCGCGCAAAAGTGTTTTAAACCAAATCCGCCATTTGGATTTGGTTAGCAATGATTTAGAGCGAATGAAATGCGAGGCGGAAGGCGCATACATTTGTAGGGGCACGTTGCACGTGCCCCTATCCATGAACAAAAAAATGCGCCGACAACGACGCAGTTAGCCGCTATAAACATTGCTTCGGATTCGTTTCTTTGTTGACGAATCCGGGTATAATTTGACTCCGGCGGCGCGGACGGGCACGCCGATGGGCCGGTCATCTCACGGAATGCGGAGTTGCGAACAGATGGCGTCGAAAATGATTTCAAGAAATCTCAATCCGTCGCGTTCGCTCGCGTTGGATGTTTTTCGCGGCCTCACCCTCGCCGGAATGATCCTCGTCAACAACGAGGGCGACTGGGACCTCGCGTTTCATCAACTGAAACACACGCCGTGGCACGGATTCACACTCGCCGACCTCGTGTTCCCGACTTTCGTTTTCATCATGGGCGTCGCCGTGGCGTTCACCGCGCCGAAACGCGACAGCGTCACGGGCGAAAAACTCACCCGGCCGGACTGGCCGCACATCATAAAACGCGTCGCAATCCTCATCGGGCTGGGGCTGCTGTTCAACTTCAATCCGGACAGATTCACGCTCGCGCAATACCGCATACCGGGAGTGCTCCAGCGCATCGCGCTCTCGTATCTCTTCTGCACGATTTTTGTGAGTTACACAGGTAAAAGGACGCAGGCGACCACGGCGGCGGGACTGCTCGCGCTGTACTGGGCACTGATGAAACTCGTGCCCGTTCCCGGCTTCGGCGCGGGCGACCTTTCGATGCAGGGAAACCTCGTCGCCTACATCG
>CAYPEK010000095.1:0-17037 GCA_964409645.1 uncultured bacterium
GAACTGTCCGCATCCGTGTTTTTCTTCCCTGATTGCGTGTCCACGTTTTCGGCTTTCACAACTATGTCCGGCTCGATTCCGTGCTTGTTGATGTCGCGTTTCTTGGCGGTCAGATATTTGTCTGTCGTGACAAGGATGGCGGAACTGTCGTCGAGACGGAAAATCGACTGAACGAGTCCTTTCCCGAAAGTGGTCTCACCCATGATCGTCGCGGCTTCATTGTCCTGCAATGCGCCCGATACGATTTCCGACGCGGAGGCGCTGTATTTGTTGACAAGCACCACGACCGGCACGTCCACGATCTTTGTACCGTTCGCGTAATATGTCACGAGCTTTCCGGAGCGGTTCTGGCGATGCACGATCGGACCTTCGTTGACGAAAAGTCGGGATACGTCGATGGCCGCCGGAAGCAAGCCGCCGGGGTTGTTCCGAAGGTCGAATATGAGCGCTTTCATCCCCTGCTTTTTGAGGTCTTTAATCGACTTCTCAAGGTCATTCGCGGAGTTTTCGCTGAACGATTCGAGTTTTGTGTATCCTATCTTGTTTTCGAGCATTTTTGTTTTGTTGATAGGTTTGAGGACTATTACGTCTCTTATGATGTCGAAGTCCTTGCCGTCGTCATCGAACCCGAGGCGCCAGATGCGTAGAGTAACTTTTTTTCCTTTCGGGCCTCTTATGCGTGCTACCGCGTCGTCGAGCGCCATGTACTCGGTCGTCGTGCCGTCTATTTTCATGATGATGTCGCCGGCCTTCAGCCCAACTCGCTGCGCCGGGGTGTCATCAATGATGGAATTGACCGTGAGCTGATTATTGGCCCTGTTTATTTCGATCGTGATACCGATACCGCCGAACTCGCCCTTTGTTTCGATCATCATGTTTTTGTAGGCTGTCGGGTCCATGAATCTTGTGTACGGGTCGCCGATGGAGTTCAACATGCCGCGTATTGCGCCGTATTGCAGCTTCGTTTCGCTTTCTTCCGAGTCGAGCGAATCCACATAATTACTTTTTACTATGTCGTAGGTTTGCTCGAGAATCGGGAAATTGAGTTCTCCGCCGATGCCTTTCGCCTGTACGCTTTGCACACCAAGCATCTGCAAAAGTTCGCCTTCATGCCTGATTCCGTAAACCGTCATCCAGACAAATGTTGTAAAGAGAAAAAAGTAAAACAATACTTTGCCGGTGCGTTTCATCAACATGCTCTCCCGCCTGTTTGTCCACATATAGTTCATTAATCGAACATAGTATGAAGTATAGCTTGGAATTTCATAACGTAAAGGCCGGAGTGGATTCCCGTGTAAAATACAGTGCCTGCGAGGCTCATTCCGGGTTTTCTACGAGGAATTTTGAGACCGAGATGTAGCTGCCCGCGAGGCCCATGACTACACCGGCGAGCATGAGGATGCCGAATATCGCGCGCACCATCGAATTGCTCTCTACGAGCGGGAAAATGAACGGCAGCGCGTTGTGGAGCTTCGTGCTGATGAGAATATATCCGAGCGACACTATTCCTGTTGCAACGAGTGCGCCGAGTGCGCCGAACGCGACGCCCTCGAGCAGGAAGGGCCATCTTATAAACCACGACGTGGCGCCTACAAGCTGCATGGTTCTTATCTCGTTCCGCCGCGCAATGACCGTGAGGCGGATTGTGTTCATTATTGTGAAGAGCGCGCCGAGAGCCATCAGCATCGTCATAAAATAACCGAGCGATTTGACGACGAAGCTCACAGCAAGCAGCCGTTGGACAATAGATTCGCCGTACATCAGGTCCTCAACACCCGACATTTCCTTGATCTGCGCCGCTGCCGTGCCTATCTGGTTTGGGTTGTTGACTCTGATGACCAGCGCAGGCGGGAGCGGGTTTTCCTCAACCGACATCTGCAGATCGACATCAAGTTCTTCCTGCAGCTTATCGAGCGCGCGCTCGGGCGAAACATATTCCACTGTGCGTACCTGCGGGATTTTCATGATTTTGTCCTGCAGGCTCTTTATCTGATAGTTGCTGATTTCTTTTTTCAGGAACGCCCGTATCTCGACCTGAGAAGTGATCTCGGACGAAATGTTATTCACGTTGTAAACCATTATCAGCGAAATGCCGAGAGTGAGCAGGGAGATAACCGCGGTGCCCGAAGCGGCGGCCGTCATGAGCGGGTTTCTTGAGAGGTTGATCCAGAGTTCTCTTATGAAGAAGATGAAATGTCTCGCCAAAACTATTCTCCTTCTTCGTAGTCGGCCATCTGCATCGGGCCGGCCGGCTGGTCGAGAGTGATCTCTCCGTTTTCTATCCGTACGAGCCGCTTCCCGCTGCGTTCGATCGTCGGCATGTCGTGGGACGCTACAAGGATCGTCGTGCCGCGTGACGTTTGTATGTCGATCAGCAACTTAATAATGTCCCACGAAGTATTTGGGTCAAGGTTCCCTGTTGGTTCGTCCGCGAGGAGAATGATGGGATCGTTGACGATGGAGCGGGCGATGACGACACGTTGTTCCTGTCCGCGTGACAGTGAACCCGGAAGCGTGTCGCTCTTGTCCAGAAGCCCCACCAGATCGAGCACCTGAGGCACACGGCGGCTGATCTCGTATTTCGACGCGCCGATTACTTCCAGCGGATAAGCTATATTTTCGAAAACTGTTTTTGTCTTGAGTAGCCTGAAATCCTGAAACACGACTCCGACTTTACGGCGCAGGTAGGGTATCTCCCGTTCCTTGAAATCGTAAGTGTCCCGGCCGAGAACCGAGACGCGCCCGCGCGTAGGCATCGCGTCCATATAAATGAGTTTAAGCAGCGAGGATTTTCCGCAGCCAGTCGGGCCGACTATGAAAGAGATGTCGCCTTTATTGAATTCAATGTTGACGTCCTTGAGAGCGTGGACGCCGTCTTTATGATATATCAGATGTACTCTTTTAAAAACAATCATTATTCAGTAGCGCCTTTAGCGGACATTCGTTTAAAAAACAAAACCCCCTTGGGAGGGGATTTTATTTAGATTGCCGCTTCATGTAAAGCTAATGCTGTTCAAATTAAAAATGGAAAACGGCGCCGAAGCGTTGCGTCTGGTCGAGGCCGTCAGCCATTTTATTTTTAAATGAATAGTTGAGCTCCCATTCGTTTCTCGTGAATCCTACACCTGCCGTAACCACTTCGTCGTCGAGGCCGGCCCGGAGTGTGAACTCGGACTGGATTTTCTTTTCGAGACCGAGGTGAACTGTGGATTCCTTTCCAAGCGAACTGATCTGAACCGCGTACAATGAATCGTTAGTGTTTTTGCGTGAGAAACCGACTGAAATGTTCGGTTCATAGCGGTCCGAATCGGAAGAGCTAAGAGCGTTCTTTGTCTTGAATTCTCCGAAAAGGTCCTGAATTGTTGCGCCTACGGTTGTTGACTCATCGACTTTATAAAGGATGCCCAGATCGACAGCGAATCCGTCTCCGGACGGGCTGCTTGCGTTCGGCAACCATGTGTAGGTTGAACTTATCGACTGCAGAAGTGTGGGTGCCGTGTATTTCTGCTGTTTCCATTTGAGGCTGGCGCCGATGTACGTCTGCGGGTCCATTTGTTTGGCATACGCGACAATGTACATGTCTTCGGTGTAGTCGCCGCCGCCGCCGGTTCCGCGGTCGCTGCCGAGCAGGTTCGAGCCGGAATCGATGTGCGCCCACGCCACGCCATACGATGTTTGCGCGTATGCGACGTAGTTGTAATCGAATCCCAAGCCGTAGAGGTCGGTGTGGCTTACCTGTGCCTGCCGGTCTTTAATAAGCGCCATTCCCGCCGGGTTCCAGAACACCGCGTTGGTGTCGTTGGCAACCGCCACAAAAGCATTACCCATCGCCTGTGCGCGCTCGCCGGGAGACGGGAAGCCTGATTTTGAGGAGCTGCCGGAAGCGATACCCGGCAACAAAAGTATGGCGACTGCCGCCGCCGTCAGCGCGTGTGATATTCTTCGCATCTACCTTTGCTCCAGTCCTTTCGGATGTTTATTTCATTACTACCAAACCTTTGGTGTAGTCGAATGAACTACCGCGGAACGCAGATCCGTTTGAAACCGCATGTATATTGATTATGTACATTCCGTTTGCAACGAAATGGTTGCCGCCTTCGTATGTTGTGCCGTCCCAGATGCAGCCCTTCTGATAATTGTCGCTGCCGGCCTGTGTGCACATGTTGCATTTGCTCGAGTTACTCGGTGTGCAGGCTGTGAAGCTGTTTGTTGCATCGTAATCGAGATGGCGGATGAGGGTGCCGTCAAGCGAATAAATCTGCGCGGTCACGTTGACCGGTGTGTCGTTAAGTGTGAAGAAAATCCGCAGGGGCACGTCTTCCGTGGGCTGGAACGGGAACTGGTTGGGGTAGGGTTCCTGCCCGGGGATGAACCAGAACCTTGTTCCTGCAATTATGTTTTCACCGGGTACCACTGCTGCGGTGCTTACAAGTGTGGAAACGCTTGTGATGTCGCAGGTTTCCGGATATTTCCCTTCTGCTGTATTCGAGTCGCGGGCAATTACGCAAAAATAAATCGGGGTGTCGGCAACGACATAATCACCCGGAATTGTCGCTGTGAAAACGCCGCTGGACTGGAGTGTTGATCTTATGTCGAGCGTCTGATATGAGGATGCCGCGGAGTTGTTTGTATAGTAAAGAGTCAGGCCTCCCGACGGAATGTCGCTCGGCAGAGATAGCGAGGAATCGAGGGTGACAATAAAAGGAACCGAAATTGGACCGCTCTGAATGAACGTGCCGTTTAAGAATGATTCCGGATTGAGAGTTATTTCGGGCACTTCGCCGCATGTGCAGGAAGCGGCATTGGTTGTTGCAGTTCCGCCGTTAGAACTTGAATAAGAGCTGCTGTTGTTGCATCCGTCGGATATTCCATCGATTACTACAGCGGATAAGTTTTGTCCTACTCCGTTTGTAATTGTGTATGTGTATGGATTAGCGTCGGAAGCATGGCGAGTGATTGTGCCGCCGAGGGCGGTATCTGTAAATGTTATGCCGTAATTTGAACAAAGCGATGAAGCAGCGTCGTCTTTCCAACATGTTGACGGAAGAGTATATTGCAATGTTGCAACCACATCTCCGGCCGAGGTTGAACATGCGGGCGGTGTTCCTTTACATGTCAGAGTTGCCGCACCGGGTTTTCCCGTAAAGCATGGAATTTCGTCAACAGTCAACCTTGTTGTCATTGTGGCTTGCTGCGGGAAGTTCGTGCCGCCTGAGTCGGTGCAGACTGCGCCGAATACGTTGCAGAGGTCGCTGGTTTGCACGTAAGTGCCGTTTGATGCGTCGCCTGTGTCGAAAACCAGATCGTATATTGTTCCAACGGATGCCGATGTGGGAATTGCTTTGAATTCGATTCTTGCTGTAACAATATTATCCGTGATGGGAGTCCCGAGTTCTGCGTCCTGATTCCACACATATACGCCTGCGCCGAGTCCATCAGTGCTTGTGAAAATTTTCTGGCAGCAGTTGAGGCTGAACAGCGTGCAGGGGTTGAGGCTGAATTTGCTGTCGGGGTCAACCGTACACGCCGGTTTCGTGCATGCGGTTCCTTCGCATGTGGCCGAATCGGCAAGTATCGTTGCGTCGTATTTAATTTTGTTCTGGAAGCCCGATATCGCTGCCTTACTTGTGTATCCGTTCTGGTCGAAGACCACGTCGAAAGTATAAGCAGTTCCTGTATATACTTTCATGTTAATGACCTTGTCCGTGGTCCCGTCCGTTGTGTCGGCGGTGCTGCAAGGGGTTCCTGTCAGCGTGTACTGTCCCTGCTGAAGTAAGCAAAGGTCCGCTCTTGCCGACATGGATACAAGAAGCAGGATTGCCGCAGTTATGAATAGTGTTGTTTTTCGAATACCTTTCAAAGCGGTCCTCCTCATTTAAGGCACACTTTATTTAGATGTGAAAATCAAACCACGTTAGTGGCAAGTTGATCGTACATCATAAAAAAGTTTTTTTCAAGTTTTTTTTCAATAGTATTATAACATTTTTTTATTATCACTAATTTATGTACACCTATATTATATATACCCCATGTTAAATGATGTAAATCCGACTGCATGATTTTATTTTTGAAAAACCTAATAGAAAACAAAAAACCGCCCGGCGTTTTCGTCCGGACGGTTTTTTTTGCGTTGCGTAATGTTTACTTAGCGTATTCGATTGCCCGTGTTTCGCGAATGATGTTGACTTTGATCTGTCCCGGATAGGAAAGGTCGGTCTCGATCTTTTTCGCTATGTTGCGGGCGAGCATGATTGCTTCGTCGTCGTCCACCTGATCCGGCTTCACCATAATGCGGATTTCGCGGCCCGCCTGAATGGCGAACGCTTTGTCCACGCCGGAGAATTCCATTGCGAGGTCTTCGAGTCTGGTGAGCCTTGTGATGTACGATTCGAGGTCTTCGCGGCGTGCGCCCGGCCGTGAGCCGGAGATTCCGTCCGCCACCTGCACGAGTATGGCCTCGATCGTCTGCTGCTCGACGTCCATGTGGTGGCTGGCGATGATGTGCACGACGCCCTTGGTTTCGCGGTATCTCTTCGCGAGGTCCGCGCCGATGATGGCGTGCGGGCCTTCCACTTCGAAGTCAACTGCTTTGCCGATGTCGTGGAGCAGTCCGCCGCGTTTCGCGAGCTGGGCGGAGACTTCGAGGTCGGCCGCCATCGATGCCGCAAGATGTGCCACTTCGATGGAGTGTTTCAGTACGTTCTGTCCGTAGCTCGTCCGGAATTTGAGGCGTCCGATGAGCTTGATGAGTTCGGGGTGAAGGTCGGTCATTTTCATTTCGAATGCGACCTTTTCGCCCTCGGCGATGATGTCCGATTCGAGTTCGCTTCTCGTTTTCTCGACGATTTCCTCGATGCGGGCGGGGTGGATACGGCCGTCCGTCACGAGCTTTTCGAGGGCCCGGCGCGCCACTTCGCGGCGTATCGGGTCGAACGATGAGATTACGACCGCCTCCGGCGTGTCGTCCACCACCAGATCGACTCCCGTGAGTGTCTCGAATGTTCGGATGTTGCGGCCCTCGCGGCCGATGATGCGGCCCTTCATGTCGTCGCTCGCGAGCGAGACGACCGACACAGTACTCTCCGCCACATGGTCCACAGCGCACCGCTGGATAGCCATTGTGATGATCTGTTGCGCGCGCCTCTTGGACTCCGTTTTCATCCTGTCTCCGTAGTCCTTCACCATGTTGGCGTACTCTTTTTTGAGTTCCTTCTCCATGAGCCCGAGAAAATAATCGCGGGCTTCGTCGGAAGTAAAACCGGATATCTCCTGCAGTTTCGTTTTCTCCTGATCGAGGATTTTTTCAATTTCCTCCTTCATTTTGGAGACTTTCTGCTCGCCGGTTTTGATCTCTTCCTCTTTCTTTTCAAGCTGCTCGGTTTTCTTGTCGATCGTTTCTTCCTTCTGCGTCAGCCGGTACTGATGTTTGTCCAGTTCGCTCTGTTTCCTGCGTGATTCCTTGTCTGCGTTCTGCTTGATCTGATGCGCTTCGTCCTTCGCCTCAATGAGGATTTCCTTCGCTTTGGTCTCGGCCTGATGAGTGGCTTCCTTGATTATTTTCTCGGTGTCCACTTCCATCATTCCGATCTTCTGCTCGGCCTGTTTTTTGGCCACGGTTATCCCTACACCTGCGCCAATGATCAGACAAACGATTCCGGCTATGATGATTGCTGCGATACTAATGGTGAGTCACCTCCTTCTTAACGTTTCTCCGAAAAAAAACGGAGAAAACTAATTAAATGATTCGGTTTTGATTTAATGAATGTGGAGAAAGGAGGCTTAATCGTTGCCGCGGGAGCCTGACGGCTGCCCGCCGCGCATGGATCAGGCTTTGCCGGACTGCTTCTTTTCCTTTGGCGGTTCGGGCTCTGGGGTCGGTATCAGGCCCAATTTCTGGCGGACCTGCGTCCTGATGCCTTCGAAAAGTTCGCTGTTTTCGCGGAATGTTTCGAGCACCCGGTCGCGACCCTGTCCGAGCCGTTCTTCACCATATAGGAACCACGAGCCGCGCTGTTCGACCAGTCCTTCGCCGACCGCTAAATCCAGCACGTCGCCGTACGGGCAGATTCCCTGTCCGAAAATAATGTCGAACTCGGCCTTCCGGAACGGAGGAGCGAATTTGTTTTTAACTACCTTGACTCTGGTTCTGTTGCCGACCATTTCCAAGCCCTTTTTAAGGGTTTCAATCCGTGCAACCTCGAGCCGGATGGATGCGGCAAATTTAAGTGCGCGGCCGCCCGGGGTGGTCGTCGGATTCCCGAACATCACTCCGATTTTTTCTCTTACCTGATTGATAAATACTACACAGGCTTTTGTCCGGTTGATGTTTCCTGTCAGCTTCCTAAGCGCTTGGCTCATCAGCCGCGCCTGAAGGCCCACGTGCGTGTCTCCCATTTCGCCTTCAAGTTCGGCTTTCGGCACCAGCGCAGCCACCGAGTCGATTACCACCACGTCCACCGCGCCGCTCCTGACCAGCATATCGGTTATCTCGAGTGCTTGCTCTCCCGTATCCGGTTGTGAGATGAGAAGGTTGTCGATGTCCACACCGAGCCGCTTCGCGTAAAGCGGATCGAGCGCGTTCTCAGCGTCGATGTATGCACAGACGCCGCCCTGTTTCTGGCTTCCGGCTACTATATGCAGGGCCAGCGTTGTTTTCCCTGACGCTTCCGCTCCGTATATCTCGGTCACTCGACCCTTGGGCAGGCCCCCGATTCCTAATGCGCGATCCAGCGAAATGGACCCTGTCGGGATGACTTCCGCTGCCACAATGGGCGAATCGCCAAGCCGCATTATCGTTCCTTCGCCGTATTGCTTGGATATCTGCTTTAGGACGCCGCTCAAGGCCTTCTCATCGGCCAATGGTCTGTCTCCTTTTATCCACAAATATTAAATTCCGATTTCGATGATATTATATATTCTCTAGTTTCTTAATCAATACTATAACTCAAATAATTTACCTTCTTAATTAGTAAATTTCTACTCATCAGCTTGTTTTTACGTGGTTCTCTCTCATTTTCATCTATAATGTTTTTCTCATTAAATCCAAAGCCGCTGCGACTGCAATGTCACGCACATCGTTTCTCCGTCTCATGATTTTGCGGCTGAGGAATGTGGTTTCTCCGCCTTTTATCGCCAGCCCGATGTAAACCTGTCCGACGTCGCTTTTTTCGTCGCCGCTCGTCGGCCCGGCGTTGCCGGTCACCGACACGCCGATATCCGCGCCGAGGCGTTCCATTACTCTCTCCGCCATCGCTTTCGCTGTCTGCTCACTAACCGGACCGAATTGCTCAAGTATCTCCGCCGGTACGCCCAAAAGTTTTGTTTTCATTTCGTTCGTGTATGTTACGACCGAACCGAGAAAAACCTCCGACGCCCCCGGCACCGCCGTAAAGCGGCCGCCGAGCATGCCGCCGGTGCAGGACTCCGCGAATGCAGTCTTTAACCCCCGTTTTCTGAGCCGTTCAAACACTACCGATTCAAGGGTGTCGTCGTCTTCGCCGTAAATGTGTTCGCCGACGAAACCGCGTATCTTTTCGGCGGTCCGGGAGAGCAGGGCGGCGCACTCTTCTTCGTCCGCGCCGCGGGCCGTCAGTCTGAGCTCAACTTCGAACCGCTGCGGAAGAAACGAAAAAGACGGATTGGAGGCGGTTGTGATTTCGGCCGGAAGCATGTTCTCGACGACCGATTCGCCGACGCCGAAAACTCGGAGCGATTTAGCTCGGATCGTTCTTTTTTCGGCGCCAGCAAGAGTGCCTTCGATCGCCGAGTCGAGCATTGCCGTCATCTCGCGGGGGACGCCCGGGAAAATCAAAAAAAGTTTGTTGTTGTAAGCGATTTTTGCGCCGAGAGCAGTCCCGACGGGGTTGGGGATAAGCTCCGCTCCGACTATTGTCCGCGCTTGTCTGAGAGCGTTTTCCGTGCAGGGAACTCCGATCATTTTGTAGAACTTGTGGACGCGTTCTTCCGCCTCGGGGTTCGATTCGAGCGGCATGCCGAAAAACTCCGCCACCGACTCGATTGTCACGTCGTCAACGGTGGGACCGAGGCCGCCCGTCACGATTATCAGGTCGGCGCGAGCGGCCGCCGTGCCGAGGGCAGACTTGATGTGCTCCGGCGTGTCGCCGATCGTCGTGCGGTATTTGTTTTCGATGCCGACCGCTCCAAGACGCCGGGAGATGTGCGTTGCATTGGTGTCGTCGATGCGCCCCTGAAGTATTTCGTTGCCGATTGTAATTATTTCCGCGATCATCTGCATTGCCTTCTTTCGTGTCGCGCTGTGCGCGGCTGGTGACTAATTATATAATTCGAATTTCCTTAATTTAAAAGCGTTATAATAAAACAAGGCATCGAGTCGTAGAGAAAAAGGAAACAGGCCTGAATGGCGTTTAGCGATACAACTCTTCCTCCATTGCGTGACTCCGCGGCACGGAGAGGCCGCGAGATCGCGCTGGGTCTTCTTACCGAGATAGGCGCGCCTGAGTTTTATGTCGAACAGATTCAGTGGGTCGGGAGGAGCCGGGAACGGCTCGAAGAGTCCGAAGAAGTTGCCGAATGCCTGAATCAGCTTTCGGGTGTTTATGAAAATCTCGGGCACGGCGCCGGTCACAGCGTGAAGGTTGCGGTGGATGCCGGAGCGGTGGCGTTTATCGAGAGCGGCGTGCTTGGGTTCAGCGGGCCGAGGACGGACCGTTGCGTCAGGCTTGCGCACATTGCGGCGCTGCTTCACGACATCAGGCGTAAGGAAAAGAACCACGCGGAGGCGGGCGCGATTGCGGCGGAACCGATCCTGCGCGAACTCGGCATGGCGGACTCGGACCGCGAAGCGGTTCTGCTCGCGATTCGCAACCACGAGGCGTTTCGCCCGGCGACTCCGGCGGTATCACCCGAAGCGCAGATTGTAAGCGATTCACTTTACGACGCCGACAAATTCCGATGGGGGCCTGACAATTTCACGGAAACGCTCTGGTTCATGTTAGAATCGGCGGGGATACCCGTCGAGGCGATGGTAAAGAGTTATCCCGAGAAAATTAAAGGTATAGAGGCGATAAGCGGCACATTCAGATCGGCGACGGGCAGGCGTTACGGGCCGGATTTCATTCGTCGAGGTTTGCTGATCGGCGAAAGACTGATCGCCGCGCTATCCGGCTTGTGAGCTGTTATTCGTCTCTGAATTCCATCACGCAGCAATCGCCGCCATCGCAGAGCATCGATTTCAACTCAAATGAATTTCCTGCTTTGAACTCGCGTTGCCAAACCGGATATTCTGTTCCGCAGATCGTTTTTCCGACCTTGCCCGCCAGATGCTCTCGGTTCGATTTTTTCATCAGCTCGAACCACGGACAACGCCTGAAAATCAGTCTCAAAGACTTGTCATTTTCTATAACAATTTCTGCTTCCGCCTCGTCGAGTTCCGCTTTCGCTTTGAGCGCCTTCGAGAGGGCGGCGATTCCGGCCTCTTCGATTCCCAGCAGACCGCGCAACGTGCGCGCCTGAATTTTCGGCACAATCTCCCACACGCGCCGGTCTATTTCGAGCGCTCGCTCGAAACCGTCTTCTTCTTCGATTTTCATAAACCAGAGGCCGTCGATTGATTCGTAGCATCTCTTGAAGAATTTAGCGCGTATCGAGTCGTTAACGGTTGGCATTAAGCACCTCCATAAATGGCTCAGGCATGCCGTTTGCCGGCGGCGTATCTGAAAAAATGACGTGCGTAAAGTTTCATGTAAAGGATAAATCTCGGGTCGCGGAGCCGGATGAGATTGAGCAGTTCGAGCAGCCGCACGGCGATTTTAGGAATGCGCGCCGCCAGCTTGAGTCCTCGCGGGCTGAGCATCCTGAGCGTCCATCCGCGTGGCAATAACGGCAGCAGCCGCAACAGATTTCCATACGCTTTGATTTTCCATTCCGGCACCGGGCTGCCGACGACCGCGACATGGAAGTAATCGCCCGCCTCGCCGTTCCTGATCGCCTCGTAGCTTTCCGGCGAGATCATGCCGCGCTCAACCGCCTGACTTGTGATTACCGTGCCGGGAAAAAGCGTGAGATTGAACACCTTGATGCGGTGGATCATTTTGTATTTCGAATAGAAGCGGACCGCGAGTTCGTAGTCTGCCTCTGTTTCTCCGGGCAGATAGAAAATGTTGTCGAGATCGTAGGGCAAGCGTGCCGAATCGCAATCTGACAAAGCGCGGTCGATGCGGTTGTTCGTCTCCACGCGTTTGAGCGTCTTTATACGGACGTCTTCGTTCAGGGTCTGTATCCCGAACTCGACCATGTAGCAGCCCGCTTCGCGCAGCATCTTAGCGTAGTCGGCGTCGAAGAAATTCAGATGCGCGAAACACCAGAACGGGACTCCGATCTCCTTTTTATAGCGACGGCAAAACGCTTCCGTCCATTTGCGGTCGCCCGGAAAAACAGGGCTGCAGAAAAATGCTTCCGCAAAGTGATACTTCGCTTTCATGCGGCTGAGTTCTTCCATCAGGTTGCCGACGCTGCGCACTCGCAAATATTTTTTGATGTCGTACAATTCTTTTACCTTGTGCTCGCAGCAGTAGGTGCAGTTGAACGGGCATCCGCGGGAGGTGAGAGTCATATAGTCGTCCCGCATGCTCATTGAATGTTCGAAGAGGGTTTTGTCCGGGAACGGCATCGAATCCATGTCTTCGACGATCGGCGCGGGATGGTTGCAGTCCACTTCGTCGTTGATGCGATATATGATACCGGGAATGTCTTCGGGCGAGTGGCCTTGGCCGAGCCGCTCTATGATCTCAACGATCGTCGAGTCTGCTTCTCCGCGTACGGCGTAATCGATTGCGGCACTTCCGAGCGCGGTTTCCGGCGCGAGCGTTGCGTGGATACCGCCGAGAAGGATCGGTACGTCTCTTATCTTTTTAAATTCCTCCGCTATGCCGAAGCACCATTTGAGCGTTGTTGTGTAGGCGGTGAAGCAGACGACATCCGGATGCCAGCTTTTAAACTTCTCTATCACCGAGCCGGTCATCGAAAAAAACTTTTCGAGTTTCGGAATGTAGAAAATGTTGTCGTTCTGTCCGAAAAGGCCGATATCGACAGCGAGAGAAGTTTCGTGGCCGGCTTCTTTGAGGTATGCCGAGAGATACTCGATACCGAGATGTTCGCGCCCAAGATGTACGAAAAGCGTCTTCATCCGGTGAGAGGCCGATCCTTTTAAGACTTATTCTTCAGTCTCGCCAAAAAACTTTTCAGAGAGTTGCGGCGGCGGCTGTCAGGATTCTCATTATACACGAAGAACCGACGGCCTTTCTTTGCCCAGTCCTCCGAGCGGGTTTCCTGATCGAAAATCATGTCCACGAGAGCGTTGAATTTCCGCTTGAATTCGGTGAGTGAAGCCACCGCACACACCGCCCGCAAAAGTAACGCGGGTTTCGTGTAGAACCTCAGATATGCCCATTTTGTCAAGTGGTCGATTTCGTCGTTTGACAACTCGGTCCACGGACGCGGGCGTTGCTGCTCCTCGCATTTTCCGGTTATGTAGTCTTTCCAGTAATCAGCGCCGGTGTCTCGGACGAGGTCGCTCCACATACCGGTGCAGGGTTTCGCCGTGAGTTTGGAAAACTGGGCGTAATGCAGGCCGAGACCGGACGCGAAAGCGACCATTTTTCTTGCCGAAGTTTGCGTTTCGCCGGGTACTCCGATGAGGAAAAAACCGAGTGATTTTATTCCCGTCTCGCGGGTTGCCTGTATCGTTTCCTTAACCTTCGCGGTTGTAATGCCCTTGTTTAGACGGTCGAGAACTGCCTGATCGCCGGATTCAATTCCATAGTAGATACGCCGGCATCCGGCCTTGTGCATCTTCTTAAGCAGCGTCTCATCGACCGAATCAATTCTCGCTCTGCAAGCCCAGATCACATCGAGGTTTCGCTCGATTATGCCGTCGCAGATATCTTCCGCGCGTTTTCTGAGGATCGGGAATTCGTAGTCGAAGATGTCGATCTCTCTTACACCGTATTTAGTCACGCATTCTTCGATCTCGTTGACAACTGTCTTCGCGCTTCTCGGTGCATATTTTGTACGGCCCGCTTCGCAGAAAATGCATTCCTTGGGACAGCCAAGGCTTGTAACCATGACTGTGAAATTTCTGCGCTCGGTCGGAAATTCGGCGTAAAGCTCGTTTGGAAGAAGGTGCCGCGCCGGGTTAGGGTACTCGTCGAAATTCTCCTCATCCGGGTGTGGCGGATTGACAATAATGTCGCTGTTCTTCTTGTACACGAGGCCGGGGACTTCATCGAATTTCATGCCGCCGCCGAGCTGTTCCAGAAGCGCCGGAAACATGTACAGCGCCTGTTTGTGGCAGCCGTAATCCACTACATCGTTCATCAGCGATTCCTTAGGGTAAACGCGAAGATTGTAGCCACCGATCACCACCGGCACGCGCAGTTCGGATTTCAAATAGCGCGCCCATTCGAGTGTTTCCCTGAACATATAGGTTGTCATCATGAAACCGAGAATGTCGGGTTTGAAATCCTTGAGTATGTCGCGGGTCTGCCTCATGTCGAGACCGAGAGTGCGCGCGTCGATTATGCATGCCTCGTGTCCGGCGCGCTCTGCGATGGCGGCCACCCACGCAAGGCTGAGCGGCGGGAACAAACCGAAATACTTCTGTACGATCCGGATGTTTTCCTCGTGCAGCTTATATGAAAAAGGATTGAAGACTAAACCGACTTTCATGTTACTAAAGGTCTGTTTCCTTATTATTCATAGGGGCACGTGCAACGTGCCCCTACGTCCCGTATTGAAATTTGTAGGCGCGCGTGCAACGTGTCCCTGCATACCTTATTGAAATCCGTAGGGGCGCGTTGCACGCGCCCAAAGGTTGATCTATATGCCTCGATAAACCTGTGAACTACCGCATAAATTCTAACTTTAGAAGAAGTGTTTTACAAATGAATGTTGGCGTAGAAGGTGTGCGTTGCCGCCGGGTCATGTCCAGCTCGATATGAATGGCTGCTCGGGCGTGAGATCAACGCGGATGTAGTAATCGACGAAGTCCTCTAGGTGGGGCAGGTGGGAGATCAGGAAAATCTGCTGGAAATTGGACTTCAGCGTATCGAGCAGGCTGAAGAAAAGTTCCTGTCGCGACTCGTCGAATGAACTGAACGGCTCATCGAGGAACAGGAATTGCATCGCTGTGCCTGTGTGCGCGGTGGCGGCGCGCGCGAACGCGAGCCGGAGCGAGATGAGCAGTTGGTCAACGGTGCCGCCGCTTAGTGATTCAATATCGACGTAGCCGCCGAATTCGTCCGAATAGACCTGAATGTCGAAGTTGTCTCCGAGCCGCACTTTGTGATAGCGGCCGCGTGTCATCTTCGGAAGAATCCAGCCGAAATAGGATTCGATTTGCGGGATCAGCCGTTTCTTGATGTCGAGGCCGGTCTCTATGAAAAGGTGTTCGAGTTCGTTGAATTTCAGGATCGCCGTTTCCTTTTCGTGGGCGTTCGATTCCATCGTGGTGATTTCCATTTTTACCGGCCCGATGCGTTCGAGGTCTTTAGTCACCACCGCGCGCTCGGCCTCGAATTCGCGTAGCGTGCCGCGCGTTTCGAGTATCCGGTTTTCGAAGTCTTCGAGCTGTGTGTTGAGCGCCGCGAATTTCTGATCCGAGCAGTCGATGTCGTGCGTGGATTCGCGCAACTCGTAATATTTAATAAGGTCCTGATCGATGTCTGCAATGATCTCTCGTCTGCGCTCTTCGAGTTTTGCCGCCTCGCGCGTCTGTTGTTCGATTCGTTTTACTTCGGAGTCGTTGTTGGAAATCTCACATTTAAGTTCCTCGACCCGTTCGACGGTTGCTTTTTGTTCGGAAACGAGGGCCGGCTCGTCCTGATCGGTGACGCCGAGGGCTGCCATGCCCGCCTCGATCTTAGCCACCTGAAGGCGGATGTTGCTAATCGTGTTCAGCAGCCCTTCCGACTGCTCGACAAGCTGTTCCTTCGGCTCGACCAGCGTTTTGATTTCCTTCATCCGCGATTCGAGCCACTCGCGCCGGTCTTCCTTGTCCGAGATCATCGAGTCGAAATCCATGTTAACTATCTCGACGAATGAGGCTTTTTCCGCCGAAAG
Source organism: uncultured bacterium (assembly GCA_964409645.1). Classification (GTDB taxonomy): domain Bacteria; phylum UBP15; class UBA6099; order UBA6099; family UBA6099; genus CAYPEK01. The sequence continues at coordinate 16,099 of CAYPEK010000095.1, forward strand.
CGTGCGGAGTATTTCGTATTGCGAAAGGATATCGCGCATCAGGCCGCGTGCGCGTTCGAGGTCGCGTATGCCGGCCTGCGTCAGAATTTCAATCGAATTTTCGAGGTCGCTGAACTTGTCCGTTTTCAGTTGTTCGATGTATTTGAGTGTTTCTTCCGAACCGTGGTATTCCGTTTTAATCTTTTCGAGGCGTTCTTCGAGCTCTTCGACTGTTTCCTTGAACTCGAAGATGCTCCGTTGCGCGATGTTGTAAGCATAAGTCTGGCGCTGGAGGTCTTGCAGTTCCGAGCGCATCGCGCGCACTTTCGACTGCATCATGAATGCCACGCCGAGCGCCGGTATCATTCCTAGAAGAATCGCCAGCCACACCGTCTTGTTCAGCGCGAGTGTGAGGACGACGCCTGCAATGAGACACGCCCCGGCGAGAACGATCGCCACGTCCCTGAGCCGCGAGTTCGACGACTCCACCGCTTGCAGTTTGATTATTTTGTTCGGGTCGGCCTGATCGACCGTTGTCGTTTCGATCTGGGTTCGCACGCGTTCGAGTTGGCGCTGGAATGCCTGCTCGCGTTCGAGTTCCATTTCAAGGTCTCTACGCACCGCCGCGCCGACGCGCTCGATTTCGCTGTTGAGCAACTCGACGTCCTTCATCATGTGCGAACAGAGCGCCGCGAATCTGTCGGGGCCGCCGAACGAATTCAGGAAGTAGTCGATCGACGAATACTCCATGTCGCTCTCTTTGTGTTCCTTGTCGAGCGCGGCGATCTCGTCGAGTTTTCGCGTGATGTCGGTGAGGGCGGCTTCCTTGAGTTCGAGCTGGCTGAGGATGGTTTCCCGTTTCTCGGCGAGCATGCGCCACTCTTCGATCATCCTGAATTTTTCGTCTATGGAGATGAGCTTGATTTCCTGAAGCTCCTGAATGAGCGCTTCTTTTTCGAG
>CAYPEK010000096.1:0-16754 GCA_964409645.1 uncultured bacterium
GTGTATCAGGCGGGGACGCTGTCGGGGAACCCGCTCGCGGTGGCGGCGGGGATCGCCGCGCTGGAGATTCTCAGGCGGGACAATCCGTACAAGTCGCTCGCGGAAAAAGGGAAGCGGCTCTTCGAGGGTTTCGCGGCGGGCGCGGCGAAGGCGGGCGTGCCGTGCGCGGTGAATTATGTTGCGTCGATGGGCTGCTCGTTTTTCGCGCCGGGGCCGGTGGCTCGCTATTCGGACGCGATGAAGAGCGACACGAAGCTGTTCGCCGAGTTTCACAAGCGGATGCTCGCCGAGGGCGTCTATCTCGCGCCGTCGCAGTTTGAGGCGTGTTTTGTCGGGACGGCACACACGGACGCCGACATTGATTACATCACAGTTGCGGCGGCGAAGGTGCTAGGCGAAATCTAAAAGACAGTAGCGAGGATAGAGTAGCGAGGATAGAGGGAAAGCCCCCCCCTTTTGTCCCCCTTTTCTAAGGGGGAATAAAAGAATCATTTCCCTTTGGGGAATAAAGAGAACCACAGATGAACACGAATAAGAGAATAAGAAAATAATGAGCACCCTCAAATAAATTTGAGAGTGGCATGACTGACGCAAGAATAGCTTTTACGGCATATTTCTCAAAAATAAAGTTCCTCGCGGACCGGCGGGAATCGGCCAATGTCTTTGCTTTTCGGTGCTGTTTATCGGATAATAATAAATACGTGGACGAATACGGGCCGATATGAAAGTACTGTTAATCCAGCCTCCAAAGTATTTCTGGCCGTATATAAGCGCGGACGACAATTTTCTCGTGCCGCAGGCGCTGCCGTGTCTGGGCGCGGTGGCGCGGGATGCGGGGATGGATATGCGGCTGATCGACTGCTCGCCGATGAAGATGGGCTGGAAGAGCCTCGCGACGGAGATCGAGCGTGAGCGGCCGGACGTTGTCGGCGTGGGCGAGAATCACGCGACATACAGTCACGAATCGCTGAAGGCGCTGCGGCTGGCGAAGGAGTTGCTGCCGGATGTTGTGACCGTGGCGGGCGGCTCGCATTTCACGAACCTCGCGGATGAATCACTAAAGAACGAGTTCATAGACTACGTTGTCTGCCGCGAAGGCGAGGAGACGTTTGTTGAGTTGCTGAAAAGCATACAGTCCGGCGGAGACCCCGGCGAGGTGCGCGGGATCGCGTACAGGGCGGGCGGCGAGGTGAAGCACACCCCGGCGCGGCCGCTGATAGACGATCTCGACACGCTCCCGCTGCCGGCGTACGACCTGATGCCGATGAAGCTGTACGGCACGTCGAAGTTCCTGTTTTCGCCGGGCGGGACGACGATCCACCACAGCCGGGGCTGCGTGAGCAATTGCCGGTTCTGCGCGTGGTGGCTGCAGATGGCGGAAACGGACGAGAGCGGCGGCGAGGTGAAGTTCCGGCCGCGCTGGCGGACGAAAAGCGTGGGCCGCACGATGGAGGAGGTGCGCCTCCTCGCGGAGAAATACAACAAGCGGTGCCTCGTGTTCGTGGACGAGTTCTGGAACAAGGACGCGGACTGGAACGCTGGCTTCGCGAAGGCGCTGATCGAAGCGCGGCTGGGCGTGGAGTGGTTTGCGTTCATGCGCGCTGACGCGATTCTACGCGACGAAAAGCTCGGCATTCTCGCCGATCTTGTGCGGAGCGGGCTGGTGCATGTGTCGATCGGCGTGGAGCGGGTGGAGCAGGGCGAGCTTAAGAAAATGGGCAAGGGATTCTACAGCGACAGCACGTCCATCGAGTGTTTCCACATTCTGCGCGACAAATATCCGGGCGTGTTCCGGCAGGGTACGTTCATAGTCGGTGTGCGTGACGAGACGCCGGAGACGATGAACGCGCAGGCGGATTTCGCGCGCAAGCTCGACCTCGACTATCCGGGTTTCCACCCGATCACGCCGGTGCCGGGCACGGCGTTCCACGCGGAGGCGGAGCGCGAGGGCTGGATAGAAATTAAAGACTATCGCGAATATGACTGGATGACGCCTATAATAAGTTCGGAGTACATGACGCGGGAGCAGATCGAGGAGCAATTGATCGGTCTGAGCAAGCGGTTTGTGTCGCCGATGTGGTTTTTGCGCGGGATAACGAGCAAAACGCGTTACAAGCGGCGGATGTTTGTTTGGTGGATGCTCGTAACGCTGAGGATATTCTGGGCGTCTGCGCGGCGTTTTGTGTGGCCGCTGAAAACTGAGGTTTACGCCGGGCTGGTAAAGCCGGATTGGTACGACGACTGACGGGGGGAGTTGACGAAAGGCAAATGGAGGCTGAAGCGAAGAAAAAGGGCGGCCGCGCGGGCGTTATCGCCGGGTGGGCGGCGGCTCTGCTTCTCGGGGCTGTGTTCCTGTGGGCGCACTCGGGCGCGCTGGGCGCGACCCGTTTCTGGACGGGCGAGATCAACGTAATGAACGCCGCGCGCGCGGGCAACGCGGCGGAGGCGTTCAACTACTCGCTCACGCACGATCGCGCGGACGCGCTGTACAGCGTAGCGGCAGCGGTGGCGGCGGGCATGCGCGGCCCGTTCGAGCCGGTGATGAGATTCCCCGCGCTGCTGTTCGGCGCGCTGTGTTTTCCACTTCTTTACGGAGTTTTGAAAAGGGTTTTCCCGTCGGGACTTGCGTTGCTGACGCTCTTCTTCCTGTTCCTGTCGCCGGCGTTAGCGTTCATTTCGATGAATGCTGGGCGGCAGTCTCTGTCGCTGCTGTTCTGCGTGGCGGCGGCGGCGCCGGTTGTGTGGCGCGGGAAGGGGAAGGGTGGAGCTGTCGGCATGGCTGCGGTTGTGGTGTTTTACGCCGTGTTGCTGTTTGTCGAATGGCGTGCCGCGGTTTACTTCCTGCTTGCATACGCGGTGTCGGAAGCGGGCGCGGGAGAGGCCGACAAGGCCGCCCGGACGCGGACGCTGATGTGTTTTCTGACGGCGGTTGTGATTGACCTGTTGTTCGTGATGGGTTTGCGCGGGGGCATAGAGCATCCAGTTTCGGCGGCGGGATTCGGAGCGGGGGCGAATGCCGGATTTTTTGAGAAGGCGGCGATGCTGTATGTGGCGTCGATCGGCGGTTTTGCGATGAGGAACGCGGCGGTGGCCGCGGTTGCGGCGATTCCCGTCCTTTACGGGCTCGTTTCGCTCCTGATAGCAAATAAAAAATCTGTTCTCAAACTACTTGCGATAGCCGCGGCGCTGGTCATTTTCGGCGCGATAGCGGGCAGGGGCGCACCGCTGACGATTGACTCGCCGGTTCCTCTGATTCCACCGGTCGCGCTGTGTCTCGCGGCGGCGGTTTACTATCAGTATCGCTCTTTGAGAGGCCGGGATGCGGCGGGGATTTTCTCGATATGGATGTTCGTAAGAATTCTTGCGGCGGTGTTCGGGCTTGCGATCCTTTTTATAGCATATTTCGTAATGGATTTCAGATGCCTTACCGACACGCATTTCATGGCGCGCCAGAACTGGGCGACGGCGCTGAATCGGATTGCGGAGTCGGCGGAGAAGGGCGACTCGCTTGTGATCTCGGAATCCGCGGCGGACACAGTGGATTATTATCTGACTAAAGAACTGCGGGACAAGCTCGTCGTGGAAAAAGTGGCGACGATGGACGAGGTCGAAGGGCTAATCGCCAAACAGCAACATTCGTGGATGCTGATGCTGGACGAACCCGACGTGGACAATAGGTTTCTGTCGGACGTTGACAGGCTGATGAAGCTGGACAAAAGGGCGGATTTGTTTGCAGGCGCGCTTGGTGACGTACGGCTCGCGCACGTGGACGGGTTCTACGCGGGTAGATACATGCAGGTGTTCGCGGGTAAAAAGAAGCCGGACACAGGGTTCAGCCTGATTCCGAAGGGATATGTGAAATGCGAATGGGGCACGGGCGCGCAGCCGTGTAACTTCAGGTTGTTCATACCGGAAGAAGGCATGTACTGGCTGTATTATTCAGTTGAGGACGGCGGCCGAGAAGCTGCGCTTGGGGTCGATGTCTGCGGGAAGAAGTATGATTTCTCTAAGCTCGGAACTAAGACGGCTGTTGTGTCGGCGACGCTGAAGGGCGGCGCGTGCGACGTGCTCCTCGATGTTTCCGGCGCGGAGCCCGGCGCTTATGTTAAAGTAAGAGTGAAGCGCAAAAAAGCGTACGAACTGATTCCCGAGGGCGTGAAATGAACAGACACCGGGGCGGCTTGCTTCCGCGCCGCGTTTTCTGTATACTATTTTTCCGTGCCGCAGGAGCGGCAAGTGATTGAGGATGGCGAAAGAGCGAAAAAATCTTCTGCATCTCGGACTCGGTCTGGCGGACTATCTTCGCGACATGCTTGATGAGCTCGAAGAGGAACTCGAGAAGCGGGGGAGCGAACGCGCAGAGGATATCAGGGATTTTCTCGACGACGTGATAGAGAATATCCCGGTGTTGCGCGGCGGTACGGAAACGTCGCCGACGGATGAGCAGGATGAGGACCGGAATCGCGCGGGATCGGAAATGCTCGGTGATCTGGACATCCGGGGACGGATAAACGATTTTCTTTCCGGACTCGGGCTCGCGACGGGCGACGACATAAGACAGTTGAAGGACAGGCTGGAGCGGCTCGGACGCGCCGTGAAGAACGTCAACGGCGAGACGAAGGCCGCAAAGGCGGATAAAGAATAAACGGGGAGTGGCCTAGCCCGGTCTAAGGTGCTGGTCTGGGGGACCAGAGAGCGCGGGTTCAAATCCCGCCTCCCCGACTTGGTTCAAAGCAAACGAAGGAATTATCAGCGGCGGCTTTGAATACACGAAAATGATTTTACGTAATTTGCGGGCGGCCCGGTGAGGCCGCTCTGTTATAATCGGGAGCGGGCATGAAGATTCTGTTGACAAATGACGACGGATACCGCGCGGAGGGCATCTGGGCGCTCGCGACAGAACTTGCGGCGCGCGGCGCGGAAGTTACGATTGTCGCACCGGAGAGCCAGCGGTCGGCGGCGAGCCACGCGGTGACGCTGCACAAGCCGCTTAGGCTTCGGCGCGCGCAGAATCTCGAACGCGAGAACATAAGCATGTATTACACAAACGGCACGCCGTCGGACAGCGCGATGCTGGGGCTGCTCGAAGTGATGCCGGAGGCGGATCTGCTGATTTCCGGGATAAACGGCGGCCCGAATCTCGGCGAGGACGTGCTGTACTCGGGCACGGTGGCGGCGGCGATGGAGGGCGCGCTACTCGGCTACCGGGCCATCTCGGTGTCGCTTTCCTATTACGATAACGAAGACTATTCGCTGGCGGCGGCGTTCACGGCCGGACTCGCGCCTCAGCTTGTTGCGTCGGCGCTTCCGAAGAAGACGGTGCTGAATGTCAACATACCGCCGGTTAAGCCGGATCAGTATAAGGGCTTCGAAGTTGTTCCGCTCGGCTCGCGCGAGTACCGGGATGTGTTGCAGAAACGGGTGGACCCGCGCGGCGGCATCTATTACTGGGTCACCGGCCAGCTCGTGCGCGATGAGACAATCCGCAACACGGACAACTCGGTCGTCTCGCGTGGAATCGTTTCGATCACGCCGCTTATTCTCGATTTCACCGACCGAGAAATGCTTCCCAAATGCGTGTTTAAAGACCCCTTGGCGGGTTCGAATCTTAAGTAAAGAGACGAATCCGGCACAATATTCATCATATCAGCAAACTGTTTTTTTGATCGTGGGCAGTGGGGGCACGTTGCAACGTACCCCTGTGGCTTATCAGACTGAGCCTTGCATGGGGGCGTAGGCGCGCTCCTGTTCGATGTTGGCCTGTCTGATGCGGCCCGTGAAGACGCGGAATATGCCGAATGCGACTTCCGGTTCCTCGCGGATGAGTTCGCGGAAATCCTCGCGGTGGATTCTGAGCATGGTTGTGTCGGCGGCGGCGCGGGCGGATGCGGAGCGCGGTTCGTCGTCGAGAATTGCCATTTCGCCGAGCGACTCGCGCTCGCCGAGCGTGGCGATGAGTTTTTCGCCGTCGCCCTCGCCGGTGAACACCTGAACGCTGCCCGAGACGATGACGTACATGTCCTCTCCGGGTTCACCTTCGAGGAATACGGTCTGGTCCGTCTTGAACTCCGCTTCCTCGACGATCTCGCCGAGAAGCCTGAGTTCCTCGCCCGTCATGCCGGCGAAGATGGGCACGGTTTTAAGGAATAGTATCTTTTCCATTGTCAGCAACATTTTCGGGACCTCCGATTCGGGTAGATCGAGAAGTTTGAGTGCGGCAGCCGCGGTTTCTCCGACGAAACCGCTACCGTCCGATGCGAGTTTTTCGAGTTCCGGGCGCAGGGATTTCTCGCGCGCCGCGCCGATTGCATAAGCTGTGCAGCCGCGAACCCATTCCGAGGCGTCCGCGCAGAAACGTTTGTAAATATCCTCCGGTGCGGGCGATTCCTTGCCTGTGATGTTTTTGCTGAGAGCGAGCGTGTCTTTCGGCTCGCGATCTTCAAACAGCGGCGTGATCAGCTTGGATATGTCTTTCGATGCGATGTTGTCGAGCGCTTCGAGCGCGAGCGGTTTCAGCCTCGGGTCGTCCGAGGTGAGTTTTTTCCTGATGCTCCGCATGGCTTTTCCGTCGAAGATAATCGAGAGCGCGACGAAGCAGCGATCCACCGCTTTTACGGCAAGTTCCTCGATTGTCTCCGTGAAAATGCGCGGCGGCTTGTTGCTGTTGCGCAACACAAGAACTGCCGCCGAAGCTTTCAGCGTGTAGATGTTGTTTATTTCGGTCTTGATATATTCGACGATCGCCGGTTTTATCCGGTTGCGGGTTTCGTCGTCGGAAACCGATGCCGAAAGCGCTTCGAGCGCCGCCTTGCGGATGGTGCGGGAAGTGTCCTTCAGCGCCCCGAGCATTGCGTCGATCGCAGCGGCGTCAGGATTTTTGCTGAGTATTTTGAGCAGCCTCGCACGGATTTCCTTGGATATATCGGAGGCAACGGCGGTGATTATCTGCGATTTTGCTTTCGGACCGAGGTCGAGCAGACCGCGTTCGGCATAATGTGCGGTCGCCTTGTCCGAGAGAGCGCTGATGAGTGCGCCGGTTGCGCGCGGGTCTTTCAGTTTAGCGAGCGCGCGGACGGAATGGACGCGCATGCCCGGCGACGGGTCTTCCATCATTTTCATCAGGGTCGGCGTGAAGTGTTTGATCCTGATCGAGCCGAGAATGCCGATTGCGAGCACGCGTTCCTCGACGTCGGTCGAGTCGAGCATTTTCTTCAGCAGGTCGCCGGCGAGGAGGATGCCGTCGAGTCCGCAGGCGCGGAAAAGCGCGGCGATTGCAGCGGCGCGCGTTTTCTTATCCGGGTCGTGAAGGAGCGGCGAGAGGATCGGCATGGATTCCTCGTCGCCGATGAGGCCGACGGCTTTTGCGGCGGCTGCGCGTACCTGCGGCTCCGGGTCGGCGAGGAGTGCCTCGATGTTTTTGAGGGCTTCCTTGTCAGAGAGCACGGCGAGAGCGGCGAGTGCCGCCGAGCGGATTGCCGGGTCGTTGTTGGTGAGCAGTTCGCGAAGGTCTTCGAGTGCTTCCCGCGCTTCGAGCGCCTCAATGTTCTCGATGGCGAAAAGAACCATCTCGCGGTCGCCGGTTCTGAGGACGTTGCGGAGCGCGCGTAGGTTGTCGGAGTCGCTGAGTTTCGAGAGGTGGCGGAGTGAGTCCGCGCGCAGGTCGAGATCGCGGGTGGAGAGATTGTCGGTGAGCGCTTTGACGTATCCCGCGTTCGCCGTGAGGGAGAAATACACCCACGCGAGAGCGCACAGAAGCGCGATGCCGGATGTCAACTGGTCGGTGAGGAACAGCGCACTGAGGATCAGGACGAGGCCCGCGATGCCCATCGAGATTGGTTTGATGTATCCCTCGACGAATGCGCGTGCGCGGCCGCGTTTGTCGGGCGGAATCGGGTTGTATAGCATTTGGTATGAGGAGTCCTGCACGGTGTAGAGCAGGACGTGGTCGCCGAATTTGCCGAACGAAGCTGTGAAGAATCCGAACTTGAGAGTCATGAGTGCTGTTGCGACGCCCATGAAGGACGGATGAACGGCGATTGTGCGGCCGACACCGAGGGCGGAGAGCAGGCGGGTTGTGACGCCGAGCTGGACGATGAGGCAGAGCAGGCCGGCGCCGGCGCGGAACAGTCCGAGGAAGGCGGTTAGCTGGTCGCGGTCGGTATATGTCTGGGCGATGACTTTGTTGAACTGGTAGTCAACGATAGTGAATACGACCCACATCGCGAGGTTGATGAAAAGCATCGTGCGAAGGAGCCGGATGTTTTTGATGTATTCGAAACCGTCCTTGAACTCCGTCCACTGCGATTTTTTCTGGGCGACGGCCGCGGGCCGCGTTTTTGCGCTCTTTTCGGGTTGCTTGATGTATTTGCGGCTCAGTACCGCGATGAGGCCGATGCTCACGGTGAGCATTGCGCCCCAGACGACGAACAGGTTTTCGGTGCCGATGATCGCGACGAGGTATTTCGCGCCTATACCGGATACGACCATGCCGACGAGGCCGCCGGTGCTGATGAGCGGGAACAGGCGCTTCGACTCGCGCGCGTCGAACACATCGCCCATGTACGTCCAGAACTGCATGAGGCCGATGAGCCATAGTATCTGCACGATCACGTAGCAGACGGTGTAGAACCACTGGAGGTGCATACCGAGCATGATGCGGGAGACGATGATGATGCCGGTATAGAGCGCGGTGGAGCCGATCATGAATTTAGTGCGGTCCATCTTGTCGATGACCGATGAATAGACGAGCGAGACCATGACGACGAAGACGGCGTTGAGGACATACATGTACGGCAGGTATTTTATGCCGACGTTCTTCAGGAAGATGGAGTCGCGCGCGTTGCGCCCGAGGATGATGCCGCTCATGACTATGAGGAATATGAGCCAGCTCAGGATCACGCGGCCGTGCTCGCCTTCGTGTACGTTGAAAACTTTGCTCAGGAATTTTTTCATTTTCACCGTTGTCAGGTTTATTCGATTAAACAGAAAGCCGCAATTCAGTGCGAATATTTTAACAGAAACGTGGTTTTGTGTCTATCGTGTGATTGCCGTACAGGTGGTTTCAGGTGGTCAGAATAGCTTTTCCATCTCGGAGATGTCGTCGAGCACGAATTCGGGGTTGAGGTTGGCCATGTCCGAAGCGGCTTCGAGGCTTTTGACGCCGGTGAGCACGATCGCGGCGCGTGCGCCGATCGTGCGCGCGCATATCAGATCGCTCATTGTGTCGCCGACGATAAGTATGCTGCTGCTTGTTTCATCCGGCAGCGGGAGCTTCATGTCGAGCAGTTCGCCGATTTGCTTTTCGGGGAATATTGCGCGCAGGTAAACATACGGATGCGGCTTCGATATCGAGACTGTCTTGCCGTGCGCGCGCATGTATTCCTCGGCCTCCGCGATTTCGCGGTGAGTGGCGATCGAGTCCTTGTCGAAGAAATGGAACACGCCCCAGCGCTTGAGGGGTATCATGATCTCGTCGTACGGCCTGCCGGTGGCGACACCGAGGCGGACGCCTGCCTCCTTGAGCATGGCGAGAGTGGAGATGACTTTCGCGCCGGGGATCACGGGCCGTTCGTCCTGAACCATCCCGTCTTTGGGTATCTCGCTCGTGAGTGCGTCATTATCCTTTAAATAAAGATTATCGCCGAGGTAACGTTGCTGGAAGATGGATGTGCAGAGGTCCCACATCGGGCCTGAGCGCTCGAACACCGGAGCGTTGAGGCCGGTTCTTTCGAGCCGCCATGCGTTTATGTCGTCGATGAACTTTTTCATTCGCGCCTTGAGGTCGGCCGCGCCGTTGCAGGCGGTTTGACGGCCTTTCTCGCGCTTGTTCCTGAACTGTAGGAAGTAAGCGTTCAGTGTGTCCACCGGTTCGAGCAGCCGTTTGCGCCGCGGGATGAGTTCGCCTAGTTTTTTCAGCGTGTCGTGCCCGAACGGCGCATCAAAAATCGCCTTGGCCTCCTTGTGCGGCTTGGCCTCCGCGATCAGTTCGATCAGGTACAGCGCGGCCGAGAAGTAGGCGAGGTCCCAGTTCGTGTTGAGGCCGCTTGTGCGGAGCATCGCGATGAACGGCTGCGAGACGAAGCGCTCGACGGTGATGGGCGCGCCGGGCTTGTGCAGCACGGACAGCATTGTTTCTTGTTCGAGGCCGATGAACTGCTTGCTGTAAAGCAACTCAAGAACGGTGAGGTCGGCGGCGTTCCAGTACTCGGCCTCGCTCGTCACGACGCCGTCCATGTCGAAGATGATCGTCTCGATCTCGTGGAACAGTTTCTTTTTTTCGGACTCTGTAAGCATCGGGGCGGCCGTGTGCCTCCGTTACTTTTTTTCGAGTGTGACTTTGCCCTTCACGCCCGGTGTCGTGCCGCTGCGCCACTCGCACGGCGAGAATGAAGCCCGAAGCGCCTCGCCGAATGAGCGGAACACGCTCTCCCAGACGTGGTGCGGGTTGCTGCCTTTGAGCAGGTCAACGTGCACGGTTGCGCGCGCGCCCTGCGCGAAGCCTTCGAGAAAGGCGACGAGGTCCGCCTGCTGCATGTCCTCGACAAGTCCCCGCGCGTTGTGCAGTTTCTTGTCCATCGCGAGCAGAGCGCGCTCCTCGAAGCTGATCGCGGTGCGCGCGAGCGCCTCGTCGATGCACGAGCATGCCGCGCCGGAGCCGTTGATCCCGCTCTCGATCTCGCGGTTGAACATTTCGAGGTACGCCTCGCCGAGGCAGAGGCCGACGTCTTCGCAGATGACGTGCGTCAGTTTGAAGTCGGTGAGATCGACGGAGACGGCGATGTTCATGCACGCGCGCCACGCGACTGTTTCGAGCATGTGGTTGAAGAACTGAAGCGGGGTGTCGATTTTCTTTTTGAACTGCGGGTCGCGCGCCCCTGACGCGAGCACGAGCGTTATCTTTGACTCGCTCGTTCCGCGCACAACGGTAATCGCTTTAGAATTTTTTTTCATAGTCAAACGCTCCGGTTTCGGGAGTGAATGTGAAATAGGTGTCAGCATCATTCACATCCAACTCATTTTAATTTCAAATCATTCGCTCCGCTAAATCTTCTGTATGAAGGCGGCGATTTCTCGCCGCACTCCAAGGCGTCTGCCGCCGCACTGAACAGCAAACTTAAGCCGTCCGTGAGGCCGCCAATACAAGGGAAAGGCGAAACGCGTCGTTCCGGGCGCGTACATTCCCTTTAATATAATGTCCTTATTTTGATTTAATATTTTTCGCGTAGCGCTTTCTTCGCACCGCGACGGCGGCCGCGTGCGCCGGAAAACCCTCGTATCTGGCAAGCGTTTCCGCGGTCGGCGCGAGCGAATCGAACCCCTGTTTCGAGACGAACCCGATGGACGACCGCTTGAGGAAGTCGAAGATCGAGACGCCTGAGTACGAGCGTGCGAAACCGCCCGTCGGCAGTATCGCGTTCACGCCGAGGTTGAAGTTGCCGAGCGTGATCGGTGTGTCTTGTCCGAGCAGTATCTCGCCGGCGTTCTTCAGCTTGCCGAGCGTGTCGAACGGGTCCACCGTCAGAACTTCGAGGTGTTCGGGAGCGAACTCGTTCACGAAATCGACTGACTGCCTGAGACTTTTAGTAAGAACCGCGCCGCCGAAACCGGCGAAACCCTTATTTATGAACTCGCGGCGCTTGGCCGGCAGTTTAGCTATGAGCGCGGGTACGCGCGCGGCGACTTTCTTTATCAGTGCGCTGCTGTGGGTGACGAGCAGGGCGGTCGAGTCCGGGCCGTGCTCCTGCTCGATCAGCAGGTCGTTGGCAACGAGTTCGGGGTCGGCGTATTCGTCGGCGAGTATGATCGATTCGCTCGGCCCGGCGGGAAGTCCCACATCCACCATGCCGTAGAGGATGCGCTTCGCCGCTGTCACATAGCTGCTGCCCGGCCCGAGGATTTTATCCACTTTCGGAATCTTCGCGGTGCCGAACGCGAGCGCTGCGACCGCCTGAACGCCGCCCACGCGGTAGATGTCCTTTACGCCGCATGCCTGTGCCGCGTAGAGGGTGGCCGCGTCCACTTCGCCGTCCGGCCCCGGGGGCGTTACGACGACGATCTTCTTGACTCCGGCGACGACCGCCGGCGCGCCGAGCATCACCATCACCGACGGGAACGCGCCCTTGCCGCGCGGGACGTAGAGGCCGATGGACGCCACCGGCGTGATTTTCTCGCCGGCATAGACGCCCGTCTCGACCGGCGTCATCCACAGCGACTGCGGAAGTTGCCGCTCGTGGTAGGCGTGCACGTTTGTCGCGGCCTTGTCGATCGCGGCGCGGACAGCCTTCGGGAGCTTTTTGCCCGCGGACGCGAACTCCTCTTTCGTTGCCTTAAGCTTGTTGCGGTTGAGCGCCACGCCGTCGAATTTCTCCGTCCAGCGGAGCACCGCCGCGTCGCCGTTCAGCCGGACGTCTTCCACTATCGGTTTCACCTGCTCGATTATCGCCTGAATGTCCGTCTCGGACCTGCGCAGAAGACGCGCTTTGTCCGCGCGGGACATCTCGTTCCATTTATATGTCTTCATATCAAATCCTCCAATTAACACACTATATCATACAGGAAACCGGGCGCGGATTAAACCGCCGGTTACACTTTTGGCCCCGCTGCTGTTATACTTGAATTGCGGCGCCGCCGCGGAAGGAGCGTTTCGGGGATTTGGAACAGCGCAGGATGATGGATTTCTACAGGCGGATGGCGCGGATGAACGTGCCCGTGAAAGTGCGGCTCGAACTTACGCGCCGCTGTAATCTCGACTGCGCTCACTGCAAAGTGGTCTGCGAGGACGACCCGCAGGCCGAACTCACTCCCGCCGAACTCGCGCGCATCCTGCCGGAACTCGCGGCGGCGGGCGCGTCCCACCTCAACCTCACGGGTGGCGAAATGTTCGCCCGGCCGGACATTCTCGACGTGCTCGATGTGATTTTCAAGCTCGATTTCGTCGCGAATATACAGACGAACGCGACGCTCCTCGGGCCGGAGACGATCGCATATCTCGCGCGCCGTCCGGATAAGCTGCTGAGTGTGAATGTGAGCCTTTACGGCGGCAGCGCGGATGTGCACGACGCGATCACGCGGACACCCGGCTCGTTCGAGAAAACCGTGGAAGCGATTGCCGGGCTGCGCCGTGCGGGCATTCCGTGCGCGGCGTTCTGCCTGCTGATGGCGGAGAACGCGCCGCACTGGCGGGAGGCGCAGGCGTTTTTCGAGCGCGAGGGGATAATTTATCAGTTCGGGACGCTGATGATCGCCCGCGAAGACGGCTGCGTGCAGCCGCTCGAACACCGCGTCGATGACAGTTTCCTCGACGGACTGCCGATTCCGTGGGACCGATATCTCAACCCGGAACCGGAGAGTGTGCCGGAACATTATCCGCCGGAGACGCCGCTTTCCGAGTGGTGCGTCGCGGGCCGTTTCCCGACGATCCTGCCGGACGGCGGAGTGGCGGTATGCGCGGTGATCCGCGAGCGGGTGGGCAGCCTGCGCGAGAAAAGCTTTAAAGAAATATGGTACGGCACGCCGCTGCTCGATTACTTCCGTTCGCTGACGGTCGGTGATCTCGACTGCCGGGACTGCGGGCATTTCCCGCGCTGCAAGCCGTGCATCGGCATCTCGCATAACGAGTCCGGCAGCTACACCGCCCGCCCGCGCGAATACTGCCGCCTCACGGCGAAATACCTCAAGTGACAATCAGCAATTCAGCGATTTATACTGTCGAGATATGACTGGAGAATGATGGTGGCTGCGGCCATGTCGTTTTTGGATTTGTTCTCGCGGCTGCCTGATTTGCGCGCGGCGCCCGCAGCCTGCGCGGACGTGAACCGCTCGTCCCACAGCACGCACTCCAAACCGAACCAACGGTTGAGCCGCTCCGAGAACTCGCGCACTTCGATTCCCATCGGGCCGGGCTGCCCGTTGCGGTCGAGCGGCCATCCGATGACGACGCGTTCGACTCCGTGCGAGGAGACGAGTTCGCTGAGTTTCACTTTCAGTTCGCGCCGTGCGTCGAGCGCGGTGAGAGGCAGAGCAATACTGCCGCCCTCGTCGCTGAGCGCCACGCCGATGCGCGCGCGTCCGTAGTCGAGTCCCATAATCCGCATGAACGAGACATTAGCACATCCGCCGCCGCCGGGCAAGGCGGATGTGGATGTGAGCGCGAAGCGCCTTGGAGTGCGACAAGCCATTGTCGCCTTCAGGCGGCGGGAATAAATTCCCGCCGCACAAAAACGGCGATAAATCGCCGTATTCCAAATTTACGATATATCGTTAAATAAAACGGCGAATGTAAAATTTACAGGCAAATAGACACATGAACTCAAATAAATCCGATCTGCGTGTCCGCGTAGGCACAAACGGAAATTAATGGTAAAATGGCAGCGGTAGTTAAGACGTCAATAAATAACGGTGGTGGAATATGGGCGGATACTGCGGCAAATTGCTGTATGTCAATCTGACGGACGGCTCGATGGAAGGCCGGCCCCTCGCGGAGGAAACGGCACGGCTCTACATGGGCGGCTGCGCGCTGGCTGCGCGCGTGCTTTTCGACATGAAGGCGTACGCTGCGGACCCGCTCGGTCCGGATAACACGTTCGTGGTGATGACCGGGCCGCTGACGGGCACGACGATGCCGGGTTCGGGCCGTTTCGAGATCGCGGCGCGTTCGCCGCTGACTGGCGGGTTCGGCGTGTCGAGCGCGGGAGGCCATTTCGGGCCGGAACTGAAGTTCGCGGGCTACGACGGGATAGTTGTGACGGGAGCGGCGGCGGAACCGGTTTATCTTTGGATAAAGGACGGCAAAGCGGAGCTTCTGCCCGCGGAATCGCTTTGGGGGAAAACGGCGGGCGAGACACGCGCCGCGATCGCCGCGGAGCGCGGCGAGAAGGGCTGCCGCACGATCTGCATCGGACCCGCCGGCGAGAACAAGGTGCTGTTCGCTTGCGTTGCGGCCGGCTCGCACAATTTCGCGGGCCGCTGCGGGCTCGGCGCTGTGATGGGAGCGAAGAATCTGAAGGCGATCTCAGTTCGCGGAAAAGCAAAACCAGAGCTGGCCGACGAGGAAGAGTTCAAGGAGATACGCGAGAAGATTCTGAAGGTTGTGAAAGAGGACGTCACATGCTCGTCGTATTCGTCGTACGGGACGGACGGGACGATGCAGCTCGGGATGCTGGTGAGCGACGTGCCGACAAAAAACTGGCGGGTGGCGAACTGGGAAGAAGGCGCGGACAAGCTGAACGGGATAACGATGGCGGACACGATCCTGAGCGGAAGGAAGTCGTGTTATGCGTGCCCGATCGGCTGCAAGCGAGTGGTGACGATACCCGACGGGCCGTACAAATGCGAGGGCGCGGCGGGGCCGGAGTACGAAACGGCGGCGTCGATGGGGACGCTGCAGATGATAGACGATCTCGAAGCGGTGTGCGCCGCGAACGAAATATGCAACGAGATGGGAATGGACACGATCTCGGCGGGCAGCTCGATTGCGTTTCTGAAGGAGTGCTACGAGAAAGGGCTGATCACCGAGGCGGACACGGGCGGCATCGCGCTGCGCTGGGGTGACCCCGGACAACTGATGGACCTGCTGAAGCTGACGGCTCTCAGGGAGGGCGTGGGCGACTTGATAGCGCAGGGCGTGAAACGGATGAGCGCGCGTATTGGTCGCGGATCGGAGAAATTCGCGGTGCACGCGAAAGGGCTCGAAGCGCCGATGCACGACCCGCGCGCGTATCACGGGCTTGCGCTCGCGTACATCACTTCGCCGCGCGGCGCGTGCCACATCACGCACTACGACATGGTGGTCGAGATGGGCGTCTATTCGTATCCGGAGTTCGGAATCACGGGCAACTACGACCCGCTGTCGAAGAAGGGCAAGGCGGACATGGTGGCCGGTTCGGAGAACATGGGAATCGTGATCGGGTCGGCGGTGATGTGCATGTTCGTGGCGTGGCCGCTGTCGTTCAAGAGGCACATGCTCCCCGTGCTGAACGCGGTGACGGGGTTCAACTGGACGCTGCAAGACCTGCGGGCGATCGGCGAGCGCGGCTGGCAGATACAGCGGGCGTTCGCTAACCTGTGCGGGCTGGGCGCGGCGGACGACAGGCTCGCGGAGCGCGCGATCACGCCGCATCCGGATGGCACGCCGTCCGGTCTCGACAAGATTGTGCACCAGATAACGAAATTCAGCCCTCCGGGCGTGCCGGGCGTTAAGGACATTGCGATCGGCGCTGTGAAGCGGATTTTCCCGGTGCAGAAGCAGGTTGTTCAGAATCTCGGCAAGGTGATGTTCATGCGGAAGCTGCGCACGGAGGAGTTGAACCGCAAGGGCAGGCCGGACGTCGAATATATGCTGAAGGAATACTACACGGTGCGCGAACTGGACGCCGAAGGGCGGCCTTACGCGCGCAAGTTGAAATCGCTGCAACTCGACGACGTGGCAGCCGCTCTCCACGGCGGGGAGGCGGTTGCCGGACAGGAACAACAGTAGCGAGCAGCGAGGATAGAGGGAAAAGACAAAAACGAGAATACGTAATATGACGAAAAGCAACATACAAGCTATGTAGGCTGGAGGCTTTCCTACAAGGACGTTGTTTTTATCTCATGTACAAAATAAAACTTTGTACATGGCACACAGGACAACGTGAATTTTCCTAAATAGAGAAAAGCAGGGGCTGGCAACGCGATGTATGCGGTGCCTGTGCTGCTTTGAAGTAGCGAACAGCAAATCTGCTGAATATTGACTATCGCTCCAATGCTCTGCGTTGGAG
>CAYPEK010000097.1:0-16560 GCA_964409645.1 uncultured bacterium
ATTCACGGGAGTCCACGTCGAGGTGCCCGATGTCGAGACAGAATCCGAGCTCAGGGAACGATTCGAGCAGCGCACTGAACGACGCAGGCGAATAAAACGCCCGGTTATGGAAAAGATTCTCAATAAAGACCGGGACGCCCCTGCGCTGCGATTCGGATAGAAGACATTCGCAACCGCGCTTCGCGGAATCGAGCGCCGCTGCTTCGTCGAACCCGGCCGGGTTGTCGCCGCCGAAGTTTTCCGGCCTCTGCGCATGAACAACGACGTACTCGCCGCCGAGTTCCTCCGCGTCCCGTATCGCCTGCTCCATAAACCCAACCGATTCCAGCCGCCGCTCTTCCTCTCCGTCCACAATGCTCGACAGGAGCGAATTTTTCTCCGGGTGGTCCACCGGCTTGTACAGCGGGCAGTGAACACCGTACTTCAAGCCGTTTGCGGCAATCAGCGCATCAAGTTTCCATTTTGCTTCCGGTTCGATCAGGCAGAACTCCGCCCGGTGAAGGTCCAAACTGCTGAACAGCGGAATGACTTTCGAGTGGGCGACGATCATGCCGATCTGATAAGACATCAGAGAAGCCTCCCGCAACGCTTGCAGAGTTTTGCGCCGGGTTCGGTGTCCCCCCCGCAATACGGGCACTTCACTGCGGCCGGGGCCGGCGGCGGCGGCGCCTGAATCACCGGCTTTTCGCTCTGCTTCCCGACCGTAAATTCCTGCCGCTGCCTGAGAGTCCTGAACATCATATAAAGAAATATGAACGGCGGGAACACCATCACGATGAACGACCAGAAAACGCTCGCTTCCTTCTTCATTCCGCGTTCCCTTGCGTCCAAAGCAACCAATACAGACACTATGAAAATCAATGACTGCATTACAACCAGCAGTATCAGCAAATTAGGCGGTATGCCTTTGAATAAATCCACTTTTTCCATCCGTCTCACCCCGGAACGATCTGCGTTCCGACCCCCCTGTCCGTGAAAATTTCGAGCAGCAGACCGTGCGGCGTCTTGCCGTTTATCATGTGTATCTTGGGCAACCCCTGCTCGATTGCACGCGCCGCCGATTCGATCTTCGGGATCATCCCCCGCGAGATCGCTCCCTCAACAATCAGCTCCCGCGCGCGGCTTATTGTTAACGTCGGAATCAGCGTTTCCGGCTTCTCCGGATCGAGCATCACTCCGTCAACATCCGTCATAAGTATAAGCTTTTCCGCGCCCGTCAACAGAGCGAGCCGCGTCGCCACGTAATCCGCATTGATGTTGAGTGTGTTCCCGTCCGCGTCCACGCCAAGCGAGGACACCACCGGAATCTTGCCGGCCGCCGACCGCCACACCGCATCGTTTATTCCCGTCACCTCGCCGACGAGCCCGATATCGACCCCGTCCGGCCACATCCGCTCACCAAGGATCAGCCCGCCGCGCGCGCCGGAAAACCCGGCGGCTGACGCGCCGCGCTGTTGCAATTCCGCAACTATTCCCTCGTTCAGCGACCCGAAACACCGGTCGAGTATTTCGATCGTCCGCTCGTCGGTAATCCGCAGTCCCTTGTACCGCTGCGGCTTAATCCCGGCCGCCTCCATCTCAGCGTCCGCCTGAACTCCGCCGCCGTGCACGAGCGCCGGCTTGATGCCCGCCCGGCCAAGCAACGCTATGTCGTCCAGCACCGCCGCGCCGGAGGCCGCGTTTTCAAGAAGCGCCCCGCCGCACTTTATTACAAACTCTCTTCCCTTGAATTCATCTATGTAATGCTGCGCGGATTCGATGCCCAATACCTTGAAAATTTCTTCCACTTCGCCTGTCCCCGGTTCGATCAGATTCCGGCTTTTCGCCGGCCGCATATATTATGTCTGCTGAGACCGTGTTTGTACAGTTGACACTATGCCGGAGGAATCCTAAAATGAAATAATAAGAGGCCATAACAAATAAGCGATAGTGTGGAGGAGGGAGGGGAATATGCCGTTGGCGGATCGTAACTATATATTTTGCGATAGCTGCGGAGCACAGAATCCCACCGGAAAGAACTTCTGCACGAAATGCGGCGGGCGAATGCACCACGTCGCACCCGCGGGCACCGCGAGAACCGACATTTCCACCTGCGAGAAATGCGGCCACCCCAATGCTAAAACATCGAGGTTCTGCGCCGCGTGCAGCGCCCCGCTCGTCAGCGACTTCAAAGTCACCGACGAGTACGATTACATGCTCGTCGAGATAAACCTCGACCACATCGACTTCGAAAACCACAAAGACCTAAGCACTCTGGCGAAGAAATTATCCAATCAGCACCTCGTTTTCGATCTGTCGGAAGTGAAATGGATCGACAGCACGGGCATCGGCGCGCTGATCACGCTTGTCCACCGATTCTCCCGCGAGAATCAGGAACTCAAATTTTTTGGGATCGATCCGAAAGTGATGAACGCCATCAAGGCGCTTCAGGCGGACAACGTGCTCGAGTGCTTCGACTCGATCAACGAGATACTCGTTTCTTGGGGGCTGCCCCCGATTTAACCATCTTGGCGACGTCCACGATATAGTTCTGTATCATTATTTCATCGTTGCCGTGTTTCGGGCGCTCGATGCCCTTGAGCCGCTTCTCGACATCCGCAAGCGCCGTCAGCGCGAGTTCGATCTTCTCGATGGTGTACCGCCGCGCCGGTTTCAGCACGTGGAACACCGCGAACGCCGTCTTGCTCAATATCGAGCTGCTCTTCTCGGCTGTCAGCACCGAACGGTCGGCATCCGTGACCCGCGCCATGCCCGCCGGCACAACCGCCTTGCCGCCGAATTTGTACTCGTCCGGCAGGTTCGGGAAATACCCCTTGTCCAACAGGTAGCGCGCCTGCCACAGCATCCGCAGCCGGGAGCCGATCACGGTCGCAATGAACACCGGGTTGTCGCCTCCCTCGATCGACTTTTTCAGCGCGCGCAGCGCCGCCTTCGCGCGGCCGTCCATTATGTAATTCACGAGCTGGTTGACGAAGATGTCCTCGCTGCTCGTCACCAGCTTGTAGAAAACGCCCTCTTCGAGCCGATTGCCGTTTCCGACATACGTTGACAGCTTTTCTATCTCGTTCGCGAGGTGCCTCACGTCGCTGCCCGCGAGGTCTAGCAGTTCCGCCGCCTCCTCGTAGCTCAAACGCAACCCATAACGCCGGGCGCGATCCTGTATCCACGCCGTGAAATCCTCGTCGTACATCCTCGGAAAATGCACCAGCGCGCCGTGCTTATCCAAGTCCTCGTAGCATCTTTGCAGCATCTTCTCGGAGCGGCTCTTGCCCGTCTTCCCGGCGGGCTTCTTGAGGTCCTCCCCGCAGATCATTACGATGTGAACGCCGGATTTCGTCTCTTTGATTATCCTGAGAAGCTGTGAGTATTGCTCGTGGTTGGTGTACTTCTGCTCCTCGGACAACTTTTTTCCTTCCGTGCCGGCTGCCTTCTTGAGCTGGAACTTCTCCGCGTTGTTAACGAATATGACCTGCTTCGGCGCGAACAGCGACGGCGAAAGCGCCGCGTCGATCAGGCTGTCAATCGCGCCGTCGTCGTTGCCGTCCAGATGCACGAGCCCGGTCTCCATCTCCTCCTCCGTCATCAGGAACGCCAGTATCTTTTTGGCAAGCTCCTTCTGAAGGAACTCGTATTCACCGTGAAGAACGTAAGCCGTCTTCTTCGTCGATTTGAATATTTTTGCTTCGTCCGTGTAACGTATGTCCATCTCGCCGCGCACCTTCCCGCGCAATAGTATAACACAATGCCGCCCCGCGCGGCCCTAAACAAAAAACCGTTTTTTATGTAAAATACCTCCATGCTTAATAAAAGACATATCGTGTTAATCGGATTAATCACATTCATTCTTATCCCTGCCGCGGCATTCGGCGAAGGCCGCGTCGTTGTCACCACTCAGGAAACGACTTTGAGCAAGACGCCCGGCGGCGCGGGCACGGACAACCGCGCCACGTTCGGCGCCGTGCTCCGCTGGACCGGCGATATGGATTCCGGATGGTATAGAGTCGTGCTCCGCAACGGCGAAACGGGATGGATCGCTGGCTGGAACGCCGACAGGTTCGACGACGACGCCCCGCTCCCGCCCGCGTTTGCGCCCGATGCACTCCCGGCCCCCGTGAAACCGCTCTACGGCGTCTCCGTCGCGGACAACGTCGGCTGGCGCTCGGTTCCCTACGGCGGCCTCCCGGCCAAGATCGACACTACACGCGGCGGCATCATCCCGCGCGGCGCAATCGTCAAACTCACGGACAAAATCGGGCACTGGTTTCAGGCGCAGGCCAGCACGGACGACTTCGTCTGGGTCTATGATGAAGCGCTCGCCCCGCCCGCCGAGCCGCCGGCGACGAACGCGAACGGCCTGCCAACGGCAAACCTCGCAAAA
Organism: uncultured bacterium; assembly: GCA_964409645.1. Lineage (GTDB taxonomy): Bacteria > UBP15 > UBA6099 > UBA6099 > UBA6099 > CAYPEK01. The sequence continues at coordinate 4,379 of CAYPEK010000097.1, forward strand.
GTAACTTTCGGCAGGACGGCAGAGGGAATCCGTTTCGAATTTCAGCTCGATCACCCGGTCCCGTATCTGGTAAAAAGCAACCTTTGGCCGCCGTCCGAAACGGCTACACTGTTCGGAGTGGATTGTGAAAAACTCCCCTCGGATTTCGAGATGATGTGCGCGGCGGCAGAGGCGGAATGCTCATGCGCGCCGGGCACCGCGAAGCTCGAAATAAGGACTCCGGCGGCAGGACCGCTGCCTGCGGGGGCGGAAGGCAATTTCGAAGAGAACATCTTCAGTTTCACGGTCCGCAATCCGATTGCGTCGCCAATCCGCAAAATCGTCATCGACCCCGGCCACGGCCACGAGAGCACTCCTCCCCGCGGGTACCTCGCCGGAACGAAAACAAAATCCGGCCTGCTCGAAAAAGACGCCGTGCTGAGCATTTCGAAGAAGCTCGCCGAGGTGCTTCGGGAGGACGGCTACACCGTCTATCTCACGCGCGAGGACGACGCGTCGGCGCTTTTCGACATATACCGCCGCGTGGCATTTTCTGACAAGCTGGGCGCGGACTTGTTCATTTCCATTCACGCCAACGGGGACGAAAATCCGGCGTCGAAAGGCGCGGAGGTCTATTGGTACGAGCCGCAAAGCCGCCCACTCGCGGAGATGATCGGCGCGGACCTGTCAACGGCGACTTGGCGCGCACCGGCGGGTGTTTTCTACGCGTCGTTCGGCGTGATCCGCCAGACGCGCGTGCCGGCCGTGCTCGTCGAGACCGGCTACATGACAAACGTTGAAGAAGGCAAGAAATTTTCCGACCCCGCTTTCGTCGAGCGGTGCGCCGCGGGAATCGCAAGCGGCATCGACAGATACATAAAAAGCCTCAACGCTGGTGTCAGGCCGTGAATTGCGGAATTGAGAAGTATCGGAGGAGAAGCCATGATGATAAAAATGCCTTTTAAATACCGAAGCAGTTTGATCTCAATTCCCAATTCATGGCCTGACCCCTACAGAGTTCGGACGGGTCCAAGATGAAAAGTTACGTCACACTCGGTTTCAGGAATCTCTCCCGGCGCAAGAGCCGCTCGATGCTCACCGCGCTCGGGGTTGTGCTCGCTATCGGATTCACCGTCGGCCTGCTCTCAATCAGCGAGGGGTTTATGCACTCGCTCGACGAGTTGATGAAAAGCACGGGACCCAACCTTTTCCTCAAGCCGAAAGGCGGCGCGAAGATGCCGTTCGGCTTTCAGGGCACCGCTTTTCTCGATGCGAAACTCGAAGGGATCGTGCGCGGGATCCCGGGCGTGAAATATGTCGAGCCGGTCTATATGGCGTTCTCGGTGGACGGCGGCTCGACCGGTTTCGGGCCGATGATGACGATGGTCTCCGGACTGCGCGCGGCGCAGTTCTTCAAAGTGAGGCCGATGGCGCGCGTCGAGTCGGGGAGATTCTACAACGACGGCGACGGGAAAGTTGTTGTGCTTGGATCGGTAGTCGCGGAAAACACGAAAAAGCATGTCGGCGACTACCTCTCGCTGATCTCCGGCGAGCGGCTGAAAGTCATAGGCGTGATGGAGAAATCGAACGAGCCGTTCGACTATTTCGCTTATGCGCCGATTCGCACGCTGCAGAGCATCTACAGCGACCCCGGCCGGGTGAGTTATTACCTGATAAAAACAGACGACAATTCCGACCTGAATAAAGTGGTGGCGGACATGGAACGCGCGTTCCCGAAGCTGGACGTGCAGACGGTGGAGCAGCTCGTGCAGGACGCGAAGAAGATGATGAGCATGGCGCGCGCGGTGCATTTCGGCATATCGTGTTTTGCGTTGCTGATCGGCGTTCTGTTCGTGGCGTGCACGATGATAATGAGCGTGTCCGAGCGCATCCGCGAATTCGCAACGCTGCGGGTAATCGGCGCGTCGAAGGGCTTCATCGTGAAGATGATACTCGCGGAGTCGCTGATACTCGGCGCGGCGGGCGGCCTCGCGGGCTGTCTGCTCGGGTTCGTGCTGTCGAAGATTATCGACGCGCTGATGTTTCACTTCGTCGGCGATACGTTTCTCCACACGCTCGTCTCGCCGAGGATATACGTCACGGGGCTATTAATCGCATTGCTGATCGGCACATTCGCCGGCATCTTCCCCGCCCGGATGATCCTCCGCCGCAACCTCGCCGACAGCCTGCGGTATGAGTGAAACAGCAGCGAGCAGCCGAAAAAGCATAAATAGAGAATATATCAAAATGACAAAAAGCAGCATTCAAGATATGTAGGGCGGGGTCGCCGCACCCCGCCGATCATTAATATAGACTGCACGTGCAAGTAAACAGTCTCGTTTAAGTATGGATTAACAAAGCATTTAAAAACAAAAAAGCGGGGACTGGCAACGCGGTAATTTCGCGGCGTCTGTACCGCTTTGAAGCAGCACAATGCTGAACGCTGCATCAAACGTCAAAGTACTCAATATAAAGAATCGGTTATAGACAAATTATCTGTATGGGTAAGCATTTGTTTTTCCCGGCCTACTATTCTACCATCCTACGATCTACCGTTCGTTACTGAATCAGCACATCGATTTTCGGGTTCGGGTCGAGCTTGGCGGTGCCGTTGTAGTCGTTGCCGTCGGCCGACCATTCGAGTTTGCCGAGCGTGTAGTTGGAACCATTGAGTTCCTCGCGGCTTTTGTACGCCCAGATGATCGCCGCCTTGAGCGCGGGATCGTTCTTCTGCGCGTCGCCGATCGCCTTCGTCAGCGTGTCCGTCACCGCCTGCTTGTCCGCGGCGTCCGGGATGACGATCTTCATCGTCGTGCGCGGCCTGTCGGGCATATCCGCGAGCACTTTTTCCATCACGATATACGTCCCCGCCTTCGGCGCCGGCGCCTTCTCCGACTTATCCTTCTTCCCCGCGCAGGAGGCAATCAGAACACATCCGCACATCAGCACGCACATCGCAACCAGCCGTTTTTTCATTTCATATCCTTCCGTCATTGTTTATATCTACTTAAAATCCGACCACATCAACAGGCACCAAACTATTATTAATTGTTCCATCTCCAAGACCGCCGTACCAGTTGCCTCCCCAACATTTTGCACCACCCGTGTTCATCATTGCGCATACATGCAACCCTCCGTCAGATACTTCTATTACGCCGTTCGACAACCCGCTCACATCAACCGGAGTGGAGCTTTGCGTCGCTGTGCCATTTCCAAGTTCTCCAAAAAAATTAAATCCCCAGCATTTTACACCGCCCGTACCAGTCAATGCACAACTCGATTCATATCCTGCCGATACAGCAATAATGTCGCTCGGCAATCCGGTGACATCTACTGGAATTGAGCTGCCGGCATACGATCCATTTCCAAGTTGGCCGTAATCATTACTTCCCCAGCACTTTACGCCGCCCGTATCCATCAATAAACATGCATGCACAATTCCAACGGTTACCTCAATAATATTCCCAGTCAGCCCATCTACATCTACAGGAATTGAGCTGCCGGAATACGATCCATTTCCAAGCTGGCCGTAATCATTACTTCCCCAGCACTTTACGCCGCCCGCACTCATCAATGCACATGTAGAATAGCCCCCTGACGATACTGCAACTACTCCGCTCGTCAATCCGCTCACATCAACAGGAATATTGCTGTAGGTATTGGTTCCGTCACCAAGTTGACCATTGGCGTTGTATCCCCAGCATTTTACGCCGCCCGCACTAGTCAATGCACAAGCATGATACCATCCGGTTGAAACAGCAACGGCGCCGCTTGTTAACCCGTTCACGTCCACTGGAATTGTTGAAGTGGCATAAGTTCCATCACCAAGTTGACCGTAAGCATTATCTCCCCAGCATTTTACGCCGCCTGCATCCGTAACCCCGCATGTAAAATTGTAACCGCTCGATACGGCAACTACGCTGTTCGTTAACCCATTGACTTCAATCGGAGTATAACTGACATTGTAAGTCCCGTCTCCGAGAGCGCCGTAGGTGTTATCTCCCCAGCATTTTAAAATCCCCGACGAGTTGATTCCACAAGTGTGAAAAACACCTGCGGATAAACGCGACATATACATCCTGCCTATAATAATCATATATATCGCCTGCGCTCCATCGTTGTCCGTGACTGTTAATGTCGCATAATATGCCCCTTTGGTTTCATAAATATGGCTCGGATTCTGACTGCTGCTCGTCGGGCTGCCGTCGCCGAAATCCCAGAGGTAAGACACACACGAACCGTCGTCCGTGCAGCCGCCCGTGAAGTTGACATTTAGCGGAAAATCACCGTCTGTAGCACTCGCTGTTGCAGTAGCAACGGGCCGTTGGTTGGCTGTGATCGTGACTGTTTTTCGATCTTGTCCTCCCTCATCGTCAGTTACTGTCAGTGTGGCTATGAATGTGCCGCCGGCCGTGTATGTGTGGCTCACCGTGAGTTCGTTAGCCGTCGGGCTTCCGTCACCGAAATCCCAGACACTGCTTGTGCATGTCCCGTCACTGTCCGTGCATGTGCCTGTAAAAGCGACATCAAACGGGGTGACTCCAGATGTCACATCAGCTTCCGCTGTCGCCACAGGCGGCATGTTTGCTAACACAATAATGCTTACCGATGTCGTACCTGTCGATCCGTCGTCGTCTGTCACCGTCAGAACAACATTGTATGTCCCGGCTGTTTCAAATATGTGCGATGGGTTCTGATCCAACGACGTGCCCCCGTCGCCGAAGTTCCAACCGTACGACTCACACGTTCCATCCGTGTCCGTGCAACTTCCCGTGAAATTCACCGTTAGCGGAGCGCGGCCGGTCGTCACGCTCGGAGTCACATCCGCCGTCGGTGGCTGGTTGGCCGCAAGTACTGTAATCGTAACCGTCGCCTGATCCGTCGCGCCGTCATTGTCAGTTACAGTCAGCGTTACGGTATATGTTCCTGCCGTTTCGAAAGTGTGCGGCGGGCTCTGGAGGCTCGATGTCCCGCCATCGCCGAAGCCCCAACTGTACGACGCGCAAGTACCGTCCGAGTCCGTGCAGCCTCCCGTGAAATCCACCGTGAACGGCGCGGTTCCCGATGTCGTTTCCGCTGACGCTGATGCTGCCGGCGACTGGTTCACCGGTTCGCCGTATTGCGTCACAACCACGCTCGTGCTGTTCGTAATCGTGCTGTTGACCCGACAGGATGGATCGAAAGACCCGATCTCCGTGTATGTGCAGAGAGTTGTATCTCCGGACGCCGCAAGCGTTGTCCATGCGTCCGCGCTCTTGCATCTCGCTTCGAGCAGATCGAACCCGCTGTTGCCGAGAACGGTGCACATCAGCGTAGTCTGCGCCTGATTCCTGACGAGTGATATGTTCTGCGCTGAAACAGACGCCTGCACGCCGATCCGCGAGCACGATGCCTGACACGTCCCCGCTCCGTTGCATGTGTCCGTTGTGAGATCGTTTCCGTCCGTGCACTGTGCATCCGTTGTGCATGCAGTGCTGCAAGCCGCGTGCGAGCAGTACGCCGAGCAAGTTCCGGGATTGACGCATGTGTCTGTGGTCAGAGCATTATCGTCGCCACATTCAGTGTCCGCGCTGCAAACCGCCGAGCATCCTGTGTTGATGCATGCCGCATAGGGAGTCCCCGGCCTTGCGCATCTGTCATACGTCGATACATTCTGGTCGTCACAGTCCGAATCCTTGTAGCATTTCGGATCCGGCGGCTCGCCTATCACAAGAGTGAATTTCGATTTGCCGGATACTGTCTCTTTGCATTCCCTTATCGTCACCACTTCCGATTTAAGATCGCCTTTTTCCGCCCATATTTGCCAGTCGATATCCGCCGGCGCACGCCATAAAATCAGATTATCGTCATTTAAATCCGCGGGGTAATGAGACCATCCTGTGGCGGAACTGAAATATACTGTTGCTCCGGTTACCGGCTTTCCCTGCCAATCAACAATTTCGATTATGGGTGTATTATCAGATGTAACTCCCCATTCCGAGCATAATTTCGACTTCCAGTCTAAATTGAAATATGAAAGATGGCTCGTCGTGAACTCGACGTAAAGATTGCCTTCGCTATCCTGCTGGACAGTGGTACGCTTCACGCTGCCGTCGTCGTTGTGTTCCACGAGCCATTCGTCCGTATCCTCGTTGTAAACGAACACAGGTATCGTGTCGCCGACCTTCGTTACCATCCCCGTCTCGGGATTCTCGATCCCGGCGGGCACCATCATCTTGATCGACGCCGTCTGCCCCTCCGCGAACTGAGTCAACGCTTTGCCGTCCGAGTCCTTGATGGAGATGCTCACAAATCCGGCCGTCACCAATCCGCCCGCGCCGCTCCCGTCGCCCGTATCGCTCTCCGTCGTGAAATCGCCGGGGAACGTCTCGAGCGCGTCCGCGTCCGTCGGGTCTCCGTAGTTCACGGACACCGTAAACTCGCCCGTGCCGCCGAGCACATCCGCCGCGCTTGCGCCCGACGCGCTGCCGATGCTGAACGTCACATCCGGCTCCGCTCCGCTCTCCGCGGGCGTTGTGAACACCGCCGCCTGCACGTCGGGTGTTATCGTTACCTTCGTCTGATACGTCGTCACGCCGCCTTCAGTCACCGCGACAGGCGTCACCGCCGATGTGCTTCCGTCGGCAAGCGTCAGGCTCGCCTGAGTCGCCTCTGCGGCCGATTGCGGCGCAGCCTCCATCCGCAGAGTTAAGGACATAATGCCGCTCGACAGCATGTTCGACTGCACCGTGACGGTTTTGAACGCGTCGTAGTAGCCCGCGCGGGATAACGCCAGCTTCACGGCGGTTCCGGTTGCCGAAACGCTCGAAACCGGAGCGCGGAAATTGCCGCTCGAGTCCGTCGTCAACTGCGGTCCGCCGTCCACAATCACCGCCACGCCCGCGACGGCGTTTCCGTCCATGTCCACCACACGCCCGGCGATGTATGCAGCAGCAGTTATCGAAGCCCCACGGTTTCCGCCACCTCCGCCGCCGCATCCGGCAACAAGCGCGGCCAGCGCCGCAAAAGCAAGAAAAACATAAAGGCGTTTCATGTTCGCCCCCATTGATATTTTTGCGCCGATAAAAATTAAAACTTAATTATAATGATACCACAAAGAAAAAATACTAAGCGTATTATTTAATATTTGTTATTACGGCCTGTGGGATTTTGTCGTTTAAGGCCGTTAAACAGGCATTTGTCATTTTGGCCTAATGGGATTAATCTCGTCGAGTCCGTAATTTAGCGAATAGATCATGCGGACACCATAGCAGAAACGGTTGAAATCGCACTCAGCGCATTCCGGTTTTTTGACGTAGTCCGTCGTTTCCGTCTCTCGCGTGAGAGGCATGAGCGAGCGGAAATATCGCTTGTCGCCGTCGAGAACGCACGGCGGCAGGCTCTTGAGTCCCTCGTTGCCGCCGAACGGGATGCCCCGCTCGACGCACATATCCATCGCCTGTTTCAGATACGACACAGCCTCTGAGTAGCGCGGCACGTGCGTTATGACGTCGGGCCGGGGCGGCGCCACGTACGAAAACGTGATCGGCAGCTTCGAGCCGTCCTCGGCTGTGAACGTCCTGTCCGCGAAGTCAACGAACTCGGGGAGCGTTTTATAGTTGTCTTTAGTTATAACGAAGTGAAGGAATGTAAAAATGTCCGTTTTCAGCAACAGATTCTGTACGCCCCGCACTGTTTTTCTGAACGAGCCGTCCGTGCGCGTGATGTTGTCCGACACGGCGGCGTTGCCGGCGAGCATTGTGACGTACGCGATATCGAGCCCGGCGTCGTCGAGCGCGCGGCAGAGATCGGGATTTGCGAGCTTCACCGCATTCGTGTGCAGGACGGTCTCTCTGATGCCGGAGGCTTTCGCCGCCGCGACGAACTCCGGCAGTTTCGGGTTGAGGGTCGGTTCGCCGCCGCTGAAACTCAGCCTGAAGAGCCCGTCGCGACCGGCGCGCGCGATCATCGACAACACTTCCTCCTCCGGCGGATTGGGCGTCTCGCGGTCAACCCAGCAGTAGTTGCATATCTGGTTGCAGGAGAAATTGGTGCGGATCAGCGCTTCGAGCATTTCCGGGTTGGCGGCAAAGCCGGTGAAACTGGTCGGGCAGAACATGATGGCGGCGCGGTCGTCGATCTCGTCCGGGCGCTGCATCAGCGAGCAGAGCATCTCGGCCTTCATCAGTTTGGCGAGGTCGCCTTCGAGCATGCATTCCATTTTTCGGAGCCCCGCGAGGTCGGCCGCCATCACGAGCGACTTCTTCAGCGCATCCAGTCCGTCGAATTCAGCCGCGCGGAACCCCGGCGCTTCATAGATGGACACTTTCGATATTCCCACCGATGTCGCAACCGCCAGAATTCGGGGCAGTTCGTGGTAATTGCTCCCACTCACCGGGACGGATGCCGTCATGACAATATCCGGATTGTGCTTTTTCAGATTCTGAATGCCGATAATGGCCTGATAAATCCCCTCGGCAGGCCCGCACATCGCTCCGTACACATCCTCCGTCGCCGCCGGAAGCAGCACGGCAACTTCCGTCAGACCGGCCTCCGCGATCTTTTTCGCGTACGCATCGTAAGCGAACATTCTCGCGTTGGTCTCTATCCTGATCCTGTTGAAGCCTGTATTTTTCGCGCGCCTTATGAGCGCGGACAACCTCGGATACAGCGTCGGTTCGCCGCCGCAGAAAACGATTTCCTTATATTCGGAACGCGCCTCTTCGCTGATCGCGTTCAGCAGTTCCTCTGTCGGCGGGATTTCCTCCCGCGCCTTCACGCCGCAGAAAGCGCACGAGTTGTTGCACCCCGCGCGAAGGTCAATCACCGTGATCGTGTGGAAAGTTGTTTCTATGTTTCTTTTTGACATCAGATAATCGGCTTCATCTCATCCATGCCGTGCAGGAGCGCGTAATACTTGCGGAAGCCGGGGCAGACCGCCGACTCCCGGCACGCGGCGCACCCGGCGCCTTTCACGAACCCCGCCCCGCTCTCCTTCGACATCGGCGCGAACAAGTTCCGGAAATATCCCGCGCGGCCGGGCAGCACGCACTCCGGAATCCCGTGCTGCTCCTCCATCAGCGATATCGGAACTCCGAGCTCCGCCGCCGCCGCAAACGCCTCGACTATGCGCGGCACGCTGTCCTCGTATCGCGGCACGATGTCCGACGGGAGCGTCGGCTCAAAATACGGTGTCGCGTAGCTGCAAAATATCGGCGTCTGGCCGAACTCCGCCGCCGCGAACCGCACATACTCCGGTAATATTCCCACATTCATCGAACATAAAACAAAAATCAGGCCGGTGGCCACTCCGGCATCGATCAGGTTGTGCGTGCCCCTGACCGTTTTGCCGAAGCTGCGCGGCGCGCGCGTGATGCTTTCCGACAACTCCGCCGTGTGCGCGTGAAGCGACACGAACGCCTTGTCCAGCCCGGCGGCGCGCAGTTCCTCGCACGCGCCCGGACGATCGAGAAGCATCGCGTTCGTCATCAGACCGACCTCCCACACGCCGCCCTCTTTCGCGATGCGTATGTACTCCGCAAGATGCGGATTGAGCGTCGGCTCGCCGCCCGAAATGTTCAGTCTCGGTATCCCCGCCGCCGCCGCGCCGCGTACCGCTTCGAGCGTCCTCTCATGCGGGTCCGCCGCGTGAATCTTGTCCACTCCGCAGAACACGCACTTCTGGTTGCAGCGATACGTCACCTTGATGTCGCGCGAGAAATATTCCATGAGCGGCGGGAAACCGACCTCGCAATACGTATCCACGCAGAACTCGTCGTCTTCCTTGATGATGCGCGGGTCCTTCGGGTCGGGCGTGAACGATTCGTCTCCTTTGCGCAACTCGACGAACAGCCCGAGCCGCCCCGCGGCGGCAACCGCCTCGCCGACGCGCCCCTCCGTCTCCGCTCCGCCAGCGGCGACGCTGAACGTGATGTGCGGCGCGCCGAGCTCTTTCACCAGCGCCGCTACCGCGCCGAGCGAGTCTGCGTTCTCCGGCACAACCGGCACGCTCACGGAAACCTTCACGCCCCGCCCCGCCGCAACGAGGTTCTTAATCCCTTGCAAAGTCTGCGAGAACGCGCCCGGCACCGGATTGATGCGCAGCGCCGTCTCCGCGTCCGCCGCAATCAGCCTCACCGCCACTTCGGTCAGCCCGGCGGCGACTGCGTCACGAGTGAACCGCTCGTATGCGAACATGCGGCCGTTGGTTTCGAGCCTGATGCGGCGGAAACCGGCGTCGCGCGCCGCGCGCACCAACGACACAAACTGCGGCACGATCGTCGGCTCGCGGCCTGTGAAAACAATCGCGTCCGCGCCCGACCCGGCCTCCGCGCCGATCTGATCGAGCACTTCAGCGGTGTTGTAAGTGAATGATTTGCCTGCGGACACACAAAACGAGCAGTTGTTGTTGCAGCCCGCGCCTATCCGCAGCACCGCAACCTTTTCCGGGCGCCCTCCTGCCGCGGTCAATAGTTCAGTGTCCCTGCCCATCAGGATTCTCTCTTGAAAACCGTCTGAAGTTTGAAAATCTCGACGAGGTTGTCCGTGCGGAAGCGATCCTGCATCAGGACGAGTTCGAGCGGCACGCGGCCCGCGAACAGCTTGTCGAATGTCTCGACGTCAGTGTGCACCGTCGAAAGCGGTTCGCCCTGCAACCCTTCCGATATATTGAGAGTGTTGTAGTCGATTTCGAACGTCACAGGCTCCGCGTCGCTGAAAATGAAATGGATTACCGAAATCCACCCGGTGGTGCGTTCCGGCATGAACCTCTCCGCCAACGATTCGAGCACTGTCTTCAGGTCACGTGACATTTGTTCTCATTATATATAAAGCGCGTCCGCGCGCAACCGCCCGGTCCACGGCGATGCGTGGTGAGACATAACTGTCCATATCCCGTTTCTTGAACATATCCCCGCGTTTTGTTAAATTTTAAAGACTGACAGGGCTTTTCTGACGGACATGAAAAAAGACGGCGGAAAAATTAAGATACTTGCGGCGATCTGCGAAGCGCACGAGGTCGAGGACCTCATCCGTTTCGGCGCGGACGAGTTTTATTGCGGCGTCGATTCGCAGGATTACCGCTTTTCGCTTAACCGCCGCGAGATGCCCCACGGCAACGTCGGCTCGCTCGACGAGTTGAAACAGATCATCTCTATCAGCGACGCACACGACGTCCCCGTTTACGTCACCCTGAACAAATCCTATTACACGCAGAACGAAATCGAACAGGTCATCCCGTCCGTCGATCGGATACTCGAAGCCGGCGCGAGCGGTTTCATCGTCTCGGACATAGGGCTTCTCGAATACCTCAACGAGCGCGATTGGGGCGGCGCGAAACCGAGGCTGCACCTGAGCAGCGTCGCGGCGCAGCTCAATACGGAGGCGATCTCATTTTTCCACTCGCGATACAATATCGAGCGGGTGATCCTGCCTCGCCTCAACCTCACTTCGATCGAGCAGATCACATCGAACTACCCCGATCTCGAATTCGAGGCGCTCATTCTCGGCTGGTACTGTCCCAACCTCGACGGCATCTGCAGTTTCCAGCACGACCTCAAGGAGCACGCGCCGGACCACACCGTGCGCGAGTTCCTCGACAACGGCTGCTGCCTGCTGTACGACCTCGAAATGCTCTCCGAGCGCCCCACCGCGCTCGACAGCCGCTGCCTCGACATCATGCAGCGCAGGTTCTCGAACGTGCTCGTCCGCATGAGCGCCGCCTGCGAGTGCTGCTACATCCACGACCTCGACCGCATGAACGTCACCAGCCTGAAAATCGTCAGCCGCCTCATGCGCAAGGAGCAGAAAGTGAACTGCGTCAAGTTCGTGCGGCGCGCCATCGACTATCTCGATCTCTACACGGACCGCCGAGAGTATGTCTATCAGGTCCGCAAACTATACAAAAGCATGTTCGGGTTCGATTGCATGCAGAACTGCTACATGCAGCAGAAGGCACAGGTATGACGGAACCGGATGCGCGCGACAGATTCATGAACGGCGTCCACGCGGAGAAGCGGCTCGACCTCTTCTTCGGCGAGTTCGCCGCCGCCGGAGCGCAAACGCCGGAAACGGCGATATACGTCTCAGGGCCGGAGACTCTCGCGAAGCTGCCGCTCGACCGGTTTTCGAGGGTTTATCTCGGCGCCGAGTTCTGCGAAAAAAACATGCCGTCGCCGGAAGACTGCGACGCGGCGGCCTCTGCGGCGCGCTCCGCGGACCTGCCC
>CAYPEK010000098.1:0-16499 GCA_964409645.1 uncultured bacterium
TGTCTCCGTTGAAATCGCCCGGCTCTATGTGGTTCGTCACTACACCAGCGCCGGAACCCACACTCATCGCCGTTGTGTTGAACGTCCCTGTCCCTGTACCGTCGTTCACGAAAACGTGGTTGTAATTCGCCGCCACACCGTCGCCGCCGATGACATCGAGCAGCATGTGGTGTGTCATGTCCGCGAAATTTATCGACGTTCCGCTGTAAGACCCGTAGCCGAGCTGTTGCGATAGTGTAAATGTTCCGGAACCGTTATTCTTCAAAATCCAGTATCCGTATGTGTTGAAACAGGCGGCACCGAGATCGAGATCGCCGTCCCCGTCTATATCCGCAAGGTTCAAATCCTTTATTTCACAGTTCAGCGCGGTTATCGTCGTCGGCCCGGTGAACGTTCCGCTTCCCGTCCCCTTGTACCACACGCTTGCCGCGCCATACATCCCGACCACTGCGTCAACTTTGCTGTCCCCGTCTATATCGCCGAGCGCCAGCATCTGTCCCTTCGTCGTGTTTTCGAGCGTTCCTCCGTTATTGAACCCGGCGATGTTTAACGAAGGCGGCATTTCGCCCGCCGCAAGTATCTTTATCGCGAAATTCCGTGTGTTGTTGCCGACACGCACCGAGAACAACGCGTCGCCGACAGCAAGCGCCGTGAATTTTCCGTCTGCCGTCACCACACCGTGCGGGCTGCCCATCTCCCACACCGCATGCAGCGGATACGAGCGCCCGTCGTCGAACTCTCCGCGCACCTCGAACTGCACTATGTCGCCCTGATACAGATAGTCCACTCCCGGCAGGATATGGATCATTCCGAGACCTTGCAGATCGACTTCGATCGACGCCGTCGCCGTGTCCGTGCCGCCGCGCCCGTCGCTCACTGCCGCCGTCACCTGATACTCGCCCCGAGTGTCGGGCGCGCTCCACGTCCACTCGTTATCTCCGTCAACCGTCAGCGTCCCGCCGTCGGCCGTCAGTCCGTATGCAATCGCGTCGCCGTCCGCGTCGCTCGCCGTCACTCTTACCTTCGTGCCGCCGCCCTGCGCAATTTCGGAGCTTCCCACGTTTACCGCGGTTATCACCGGCGCCGTGTTGCCCGTCGCAATGGCGCCGAGCGTTTTTTGCAGGTTCAGCCGCCCCGCACCGAGGCCCACCCCGGACGCGAGCGTGTCGGCATTGCTCTTCAGCAGCTCCGTCACGGCTGAAGCCGCCATTCCCGGCTGCACACTCCTCACATACGCCGCCGCGCCCGCCGCGAACGCCGCCGCCGCGGATGTGCCGTCCCGGTATCCCGTGCCGCCGCTCGGCTCGATCGAGTATATCCCCGCGCCCGGCGCGCCAAGGTCCACAGCCGTTCCGTAATTGCTGAACAACGCCCGCGCGTCGGCCGCATCAGTCGCGCCCACCGCCAACACGCCGTCGAGCGCCGCCGGGATCGTCCCCGACGCATCCGCTCCGCTGTTACCCGCCGCAGCTACAACAACCACGTCTGACGACACGGCGTAATCTATCACGCTCTGGAATATCTTCCACGCATCGGAGTCCTTCTGCGCCGCTCCCGCGATGCTCAGGTTTATCACCGATGCGCCGTTGTTAACCGCGTAAACTATCGCGTTCAGCACCGAATAGAACGGGCAGTTCCCCTGCGCGTCACACGCCCGCACCGGAATCACAGTGCAGTTCCAGCAGACGCCCGCTATCCCCACGCCGTTGTCCCCGGCCGCCGCGATTATTCCGGCTATGTGAGTTCCGTGCCCGTTCGCGTCCCGCGCAGCGTCCCCGGCGGCGTCTATAAAGTCCGCGCCGGCCGCCACTCTGCCCGCGAGGTCGGTTTGCGTTCCGTCAACTCCGGTGTCGATCACAGCAACCTTCGTCCCCGTGCCCGTGTAAATCTTCCATACCTTCGGCGCGCCGATCTGCACGAACCCCCAGCTCCGCGTCGCATCCGCGCCCGCCGCATACGGCGGGTCCGTGGGCGTGTAATCCGTCACTCCGAAAACCACATTCGGGGTCGCCGCCGCAACCGCCGACGTCCGCTTCATCGTCGTTGCCGCGGTTTTCAGGTCCGTTCCATCGGGCATCTCGACCTGATACACTCCAAGATACGGGTTGTAGCCCACCAGCGTTCCGCCGGCGGCCGCAATCACTGTCCTGAATGTGGCGTCCGTCACGCCTTCCGCACGCAATAGAGTGAGTTGCTTTTTGACAACCGCTACTCCGTTCTCCGTCGTCACGTCCGACGCCGCGAACGACTTGAAAGTCACCTCATCGGTCGCCTCTGCCGGGAATTCCACCGCGCACGCCTCGTTTGCGTACACGATGTAGCCGATCCACGGCTCCATCTCCGTCGCCGCGGCGTAAGCTCCCGTCACCGTATCGTACTTCAACAGCGAGCCTTTGATTTTCGTTGATTTGCTCAGTTCGATTCCGTCTATCTTTATCTGATCGTCCCATTTGATCAAGTAACTCGACGGCGGTCCGATTAAATTCCATCCTTTTTCAAGATTGAGTGTCAGACTCCCGCTCGTTCTCAGAACACCCTTCAACAGCACCCGCTTCGCGCTTTCCGAATAAACCCAGTACGCATGTCCCGCTGCTATCTCAACATTTGTCTCGTTTCCGCATATTTCATATTTGCCGCCCTTGACCGACACTGCGGTCGCCTCCGGCATCACCTCGCACAAGTTCGATCCGTCGAGCGACATCGGGAATGAAACCAGATGCCATCCGGACTCGATCGTCCTTGGAAGTGTCGTCTCCGCTTTAACTACAGCGGGCAATAAAAGCAAAATTAGAAAAATCAGCGGGATTTTGGGGTGTCTATTCATTTGACCGCCTATCCTTTTTTTTGCATACGCAAACTAACAGGTTTTCCCCCTGTGTATATTATACCTTAATGGAACTTCTTATAACAGTGATTGTTTAAAGAGTTTTATTCCAAATTTAAAATAAAAATCTAATTTCCGGCCTTTTCGATTTTTAAGTCGCTAAGGTATAAAATATCCATATCGGTTTCGATGAACGTCTTCAACGCATCGGCGGGAGTTTCAACTATCGGTTCGCCCGACGTGTTGAACGACGTATTCAGAACCATCGGAACGCCGGTCTGCTCAAAAAACGCTTTTATCAAACGAAAAAACGAGCCGTTGTCCCGCTCGTTGACCGTCTGCACTCGCGCCGTCCCGTCCACATGCACCACACCCGGAATCTCACCCGCACGCTCTGGCCTCGCATGGCCGATCAGCAGCATGAACGGACTCGACCGGTCGTAATCAAAGTATTCCGCTGCCCGGTCCTCGAGCACCGCCGGCGCGTACGGCCTGAACCGCTCCCGGTGTTTCACTCTCGAATTCAGCTTATCTTTGATTTCCGGGTCGCGCGGATCCGCGAGAATGCTCCGGTTTCCCAACGCGCGCGGGCCGAACTCGCTCCCCCCCTGAAACCAGCCGACTATCTTCCCGGCGGCGATTTCACGCGCCGCATCCGCCCACACCGCGTCCGGCTTCTCCACCTTGAGTTCTTTATAATTTTTCAGTAGCTGCGCGATTTCCCGGCTCTTGTACTCCATCCCAAAAAAAGCGTCCCTCATTTCCCAGTCACGCGGCTGCCCCTTGATTATGTGCTTGCCGTAAAGCGCGCACCCGAGCGGCAGCCCCGCGTCGCTGCTTGCCGGCTGCACGAATATCCCCTCGAACGGCGTCTGCTCGATTATCAGTTTGTTTGCGATCCCGTTCAGCGCTACGCCGCCCGCGAGACATATATTTTTAGCCCCCGTTACGTCATAAAGGTTCTGCGCCATCCTCACCATTGCCGCCTCGCACTCGTCCTGCACAAATCTCGCGAGATCAGCGTATTCCTGCCCAAGTTCCGCGCCCGGTTCGGGCTTTTTCAGGCCGCCGAACAACTCCCGGCTTATCAAATCCCAGTCGTTCGATTCGAGCGCCTCCTGTGGAAACCGGATCAGTTCCTCGCCGTCGGCCGTCACAAAAAGGCCTTTTTTGAAGCGCTTATTTTTCTCGCCGTACGCCGCAAGCCCCATCAGCTTGCCGCCCTGCAACTTCCCGAACCCAAGAAATTCCGACGCCAGCCCGTACAGAAATCCTACCCCGATCGAAAACTCCGACGTGCTGTATGTCGTCCTGATTGTCGTCAGAGAATTACCGTGCCCGCGGTAGAGGCTCTGCACCTCCTGCGTCCGCCCGCCGAGATCGCTCAGATAATACGGGTAGCCTCCCTCCGCATACTCATTGCCGCGGCTGCCCGCGCCGTCCACAATCAGCACCGCCGCGTCTTCGAACGGGCTGCAAAAAAACGCCGACGCCGCGTGCGCATCATGGTGCCGCACGCTCCAAAGTTCCCCCTCGTAGCCACTCTCGCCGATCCCGATCTCCGTCACCTTGCCCTGCCGCTCGAAAAGATCGAACACAATCGCATCAACCTCGTTGATGTCCCTTATCGCGCCGCCATTCATCACGTATTTGATCGCCCGCTTCGGGAACGACGCGTCGTATTTTATCCGCGAAAGCCGCTCCTCCGAGATCGCGTGTACCTCCGCGCCGTCGATCAGGCACGCCCCTGAATCATGTATATATGAATGGACACCTATAATCTTCAATTTCTTTTTCATCACACCTGCCCGCGCCGCCGTCAGCGCCTATTTTTCTTTATCTCCGCAATACGCCCGAGCACGGCGTCGATCGTCCGCTGCGCCGTCGCCGAATGCTTCTTTTCGAGCTCCATCGCCGCCGCGCCGTACCTCGCCCGAAGCGCCGGATCGGCTATCAGCTTCCCGATCGCCGTCCGTAGCGCCGCCGTGTCCCCGGCGGGCACCGTCTCGCCCGTCACTCCCGGCACTACATGCTCCCGCAGCGCCGCCGCGTCCGTCGCCACAACCGCCTTCCCAAGCGCCATCGGCATCACCGCGCCCATCTGCCCGAAATTTTTCTCCACTCCCTTCAGCGGGATCACCACGAAAAGCGACTGCCTCATCGCCTCCACAAACTGATCCATCGGCATCGAATGGTGCCGCTTCAGCCGCTCGCCCTTCACCGGCGGGCAAATCTTCAAGTCGCAGATCACGTGCACCTCGGCGTCCAGCCCGCGCGCCGCCGCCGCAAGCGTTTCATAGTCGCGCTCATTAGTCCCCACCGCCAGAACGTTGCCCTTAATCTCGCGCACCGCCTCGTTCCATTCGTCTTCCGGCAGACCCTTTCCTATGTGCGGCGTCGCCTCCGGAAACGAGAACCCGATCGACGACCGCGCCATCGGAAACGGATACAGATTCTCCTCCGGCACACCTTCGCCGAGATAAAAATCGCGGTACGATTCGCTGATCGCGAGCCAGAAAATGTCCGGCGCAGTGAGAATATCCTTGTACGGATCTCGCCCGTCTTCTCGCCCGAATATCCGGCACAGCCGGCGCCCCCGCTCGAAAAGATCGTTCTCCACCACCAGAAACGGTAGCCGCGGCACGCCCTCCTTCTCCATCCGATGCCTCAGAAAAAACGCGTCCGTGCTGTCGCTCTTCACAGCGTCGCAGCCGCCCTCCCTCAATTCCTTCATCATCCATTCGAGCGGCGTCTCGTATATCACCAGCCGGTCTGCCTCGCCCTCCGACTCCACAAGCGACGCATATTCGTTGAAATAGAATTGCGAAAATTTCATCTCGTATCCGGGGCCGCGCGACTCACGCCCCGCGTGCATGCCGCCGTCGCCGAACACCGTCAGAATTTTTATCGTTTCGCTTTTTGCCATACTCTCTATTTCACAGCCTTGAACTCGGAATCCTCATGAACCCGGAGATAATCCTCCCGTATTCCGAGACATTCGTCCCAAAAACGGCACCCTTCACACGCCGCAACCTTCACCCCGCACTCGAACGGCGACTCCTCACCCCGGAACGAATTCCCCGGTGTCACAACCAGCAAATCCATATCCACAATCGTGTGCCAATTGTCCGGCATGTCCGTCATCAGACACGGCGGCACATGCGACGTTTTGATCGGATCGAGTCCGGCGGCAGCGCCCGCATCGAACACCGCTTTAAGATGCGGCAGCGCCTCGGTGTATCGCGGCAAGTCCGCAGCCATATCCGCCCCCGCCTCCTCCATCCCGAAAAGGGATAGATACCACACGCTGAATCGTTTCACTCCAACGGCTGAGAAACGGGTTACAAGCGTCGCCAGATGCTGCATATTCGTCTTCGTCGCAAGTAGGTCAAGCTCGACATCGGCGCCTAAATCAACGAGGTTTTTCACCGCCATTTCCGTCCGCTCGAAAGCCCCTGAAACCTGCGCGTAACCGTCGTGAATCTCCGGCGGGCCCCATAGCGGAATCGTGTACGATGTCGCCCCGGCGTCAAACGCTTTTTTCGCGTGGTCGGGATAGCAAAAAATCATCCCGTTCGTCTTCAGGTTCACGGTCCTGTATCCGGCCTTTTTCGCGTACCTGACCAGAGGCAGCAGATCGCGCCGTATCGTCGGCTCTCCACCGCCGAAGTAAACCGTTTCTGACCCGTTTTCAATCCCCTCGTTTAGAATTGATACGATCTCGTCCGAAGTGAAACTATTATCCCTAACCGACGGCGGCACAAAACAGAACGCGCAACGTGCGTTGCACGTGAACCCCATAGCTATTTCGATAACCTTCATTAAACTGACTACCTGCTATTAGTGACCGCTTGCTGACGCGCGCGGTTCATATTAATGATCGGCGGGGTACGGTGACCCCGCCCTACAAATTTTTATATTACGGTTGGCGGGATGTGGAAATCTCGCCAATATAACTATTGTTGCTTTTTGTCTTTTGCTATATTCTGTATCCTGTATTCTATAATCTTGCTTTTTTCTTTTCCCTCTATCCTCGCTACTGGCTACTCGCTACTGTTTCACGTTCCTATCTCTTCGAACTGATATTCGCCGTCGCAGACGATGGCAAACTCGCATTCGTCGCACTTTTCCGTCCGGCGGCGGCCCGCGGTAAGCCATTGCGCCAGATTCACATCCTCAGTCGAAACGAACACCATGTTCCGCTCGTTCTTATACACGTCACCCGTTAGATATTCCTCGTAACCTTCCATGAAGCAGAACGGCAGATTGATGACATTAATTTTGAGCCGGTCGCCGAATTTATCTATCGCCTTCCGCAGGTGCGACGCCGCGCCCGCCGGGTCCGGCACGATATCCTTATCAATGGTTCCGAACGGTGTTATAAACTGCACATTCAGCTTGCGGACGCCCTCATGCACAAGGAACTCCGCATACTCCATCAGATGCGGGGCGTTCACGGTCGTGAGTGTCGTGTTCGCGCCGAGGTCGATCCGGTCCGGCCGCAGGCGCACCGCATTTCGCAGGCCCTGAAGCGTCTCATCGAAACTGCCCGGTTTCGTCGTGTGGAAATCGTGAATCTCAGCGTTGTGGCCGTGAATGGATATGAGCAGATCGGAGATGCCGGAAAGCAACAAGCGCGCGGTGAAATCCCGCGAGGCCAGTTTCCGGCCATTCGTCGTCACATTGATGCGTTCGTAGCCCATCCCGCGCGCTGCCGCGACGATCTCGAACAGGTTCGGGTGCAGCGTCGGCTCACCGCCGTCGAAATCCGCCATGCGCACGCCTTCCGCCCGGTATTTCGCGAGGAACCCGACCACCGTATCAAGCGGGAGCGTGTTTTTCTCCCGCCGCCCGATCGCGCAGAAACGGCAACTGTTCGAGCACTCGTAAGTCAGGTTGATTATCACCTTGCGCGTCCGCGAGACCGACTTGCGCAGTTCGAACCGCTCCCGCATTTTCACCAGCGTCGCGGGCGGCGCGGCTATCGTGCCGATCAGCGGACGCTTCGTGAAATGCGGCGCATAATCTTCAACCGGCTCGTCCGGCAGCAACCGCTTCGCGACGCATTCGTCATGGAGCGGCGAGCCCGGCAGCGGCGTCGCGAACTGCACCGACGGTTCCGCCCCGAAATCCCGCTTCATCAGCCACGCGTGCCGAAGCGTTTCGTTGATCTCGCGCAGTCCCTCGCCGGGGAGCCCGATCATATAGTGAATCAGCAGCGGGATGCCCAGCTCGGAGCACCATTTCGCCACCCGCTCCACGGCCTCAAGCGGCTGCTTTTTGACCACTATCTCGTCCACCACCGCCTGCGAGCCGCTTTCCGCGCTCACCGACAGCGCACTCACCCGGCCGGCCATCGCTTCGAGATGCTTTCTCTTCAGCCGGTCCGCGCGCAGACCGTTCGGAAAATCGTATTTCAGACCGAGCGAGTTCAGCGCATCGATCACAGTCGTGAAATGCGACTCGTTCAGGTTCACAAGCCCGTCCAGCACGACAATTTCCCGCGCGCCGTGCTCGTCACGCAGACGCTTGAAATATTTTTTCAGCGCCGCCGGCCGCGCGAGCCGGTAGCCGTGATCGCCGTCGCCCGACTGGCCGGGATTTCTCGTGCAGAAACAGCAGTCATAGACACACCCGCGACTCGTCGCCGCCGGAAACGTGTTCCGCAGAGGCGCGAACATCGCCTGCGCCCTCGTGTTCCCGAAAACCGACCTCAACGTTCTCTGGTACTGCTCGACGTGAATGAGGCTCCAATCCGGCTCTGGAAGCGAGTCGAGTTGCACATCCGCGGAGTTCCCCCGGATCACCCGCGCTCCCGCGCCACCGCCGGCCAACAGCCGCTTTACTGCCTCCGTCAGCGCCACTTCGCATTCGTATTTAATTATGCAGTCCGCCTCCGGGTACAACGCCGCCAACTGCTCGCCGGATTCCTCTATATAGTGCATGCCGCCGAAATAAAAATCGCAGAGCAGCACAGGCACACCCGGCCAACGCTCTTTGACGCCCTTTAGAATTTCCCTGATGTACCGGTTCCCCGAGGGCGAATAGTTGAAAACATTCTTCGCCACCGCCACCACGCGCGGCAGGCAGTCCGCCGTCTCCTCGAAAATCCGCTCCGCCGGAGCGCCGAGCCGGTAATGGTCGTCGTCTTCCGGCACAAGCGCGGCATCCGGCAGCGAAAGCGAATCCGCCGTGCGCACGCTCATTCCGGCCGCTTCGAGCACGGCGGCGTTCTGCAGCACGCCGAGGTTGGTAAAATACGGATAGTCAACAAAATCCGCGTGCAGCCTTACCGCCGGGTTGACGATCAGCACATCAACATCCTCCGGCGCGCGCTTCCGGAAAGAGATCAGCCACTGGTTGAACCCGTCCGGCCGCACCGGCGCGTGCCTGTACGCCCTGAAAACACCTTTATCAATGAAATCGTAAACGTCCCAAGATGTGTCGTTCCTGTAGTGCTGGACCGGGGCTTCCGCGCCCGCCGGTTTCTGCACAAACCCTTTCGGGCGCACCACTCCGAACACGGTGTTGTCCACAATCAGCAACAACCCGCCGGGTTTCAGCAGACGCCCGATATTGCCGTAGGCGCGGGTCAGGTCTCGGAAATGATTGTGGCTGCGTAGAACCAGAACAGCGTCGAAAGAGCCGTCCGCGCCGTCGAATTCCTCTATGACGGACTCGATAACCTTGATCTTCGAGCTCTTCGGGGGCGGCAGTTCGCCCGCGGCCGGGTCTATGCCGATATACTCGATCTTTCCCGATTCCGCGAGTGCCTCGAACAGATCGGGATACAGGTTGCGCCCGCAGCCGACATCGAGCACCCGGCCGGAAAGCCCGCCGAGCACATCGCGCACCACCGCCTCCGACGGCGCGGACGGTTTGCCCTTCACCCGCTCGTAAATCCCCGGGCACCACTCCGCCGACGGACACCCGCCGCACATTGCCGACCGCTCCAGTTTCACGAGATCGCGCATGAAATCTATGTCGCGCGTTTTCCCGGAGCGGTCCATGTAAATCTGGCAAGTCTCGCACTTGACCCGCAGGATGTCCGCATCCGGATGATCCACTGTGTCGGTATAAAAAAGTTGCAGCCGGTTGCCGTGCCGGACGAATATCGAGCGCGCCGCCGCGGGCATGGCAATCTCGCCCGAGAACAGCGGGCATGGCGTCGCCGTGTCGCACTTCCATTCATCGACAAAAAGATAGTTGAATGAATTCGCGCGGGTCGCTGGATTCTCTTTATTGTCGGTTCTCACCGGATACGCCCCGTATTCAATGCGTAATGAATGCACAGATACATTATATAAAATATATTCTATTTCCGGGTTAATGTTAACATTCGTTCAAAAGCACCTCGGCGCATAATTGCTTTTCGCGTTGTTCAAAACGATTACCTGATTACACTCAATTTTCCGCTACCGAGTGAAGCAGGGTGTCAGGCCATGAATTGGGAATTGAGATTCCAATAGTATCGAGAGGTTTTAGTCAATCAGATATATAAGCCAACAATCCCTTCCCTGATACTTCTCAATTCCCAATTCACGGCCTGACACCAAAATACACTCAAAGAAATCAATATTTGCGGAGAAGCAGGCACACTAATGTCCCCCCCACAGGTGCGTTTTGGATGGTGTTGTGTTAGATTGTTTACTCTATGGGCAGTGACGGCAACATCCTCAGTGAACGAATCGAATCGGCTGTGAGTTCAGGCGGCACATTTTCGTACAACGACACGGCGCTGCTGTTCGTCGAGTCGCTGCACTCCGAAAAACGGTTCCTCTTTTTTGATGCGAAATACGAACGGACGGACCCGCCACCGGATGCGAAATCCATCCTGCTAATCAGCCTGTCAAACATCGGCGACGTGATAGCCGCGAGCGCGGTATTCAACGGACTACGGGAGAAGTATCCGGACGCACGGATTGTTTTCCTCACGGAAAGGCCGAGCGGGAGCTTATATGCGGGCAACCCGGACATAGATCGCGTGATCGAGTATTCCCCGAAAGAGATCGGGGGCGGGTTTCACGAAGATCAATCACTCGAATCACTCGACGCCGCGTGCGGCAGGTTTATCGACTTTCTGTGCGAACTGCGAGCGGAAAATTTCGACACCGTTTTAAATCTGCACGCATCAGCACGAAGCGCGCTGATAGCTGGCGCGGCGGTGGCCGACCCGTCGAGGCGGATCGGTTACAGCGTCGGCAGTGACGGCACAGCCGTAGTTCGCGGGAATATATGGATGCACGCTTACGTCGGCGCGCGGATCCCGGCCGTGAGAGCGCCGGAGGAAACACACATCCGAACGCTCGGACTCGCCCCATCGGTCAGGAAAACAGGCGTGCGCCTGAATCAAATTACGCCGCCCGCAGAGACGGGCGCGGGCACGCGCACCATCGGGGTAAACCTATTCGCATCAGTCCGCGAAAGAGAATGGGGCGAGGAAAAGTTTTCGCGACTTTGCCGGATGCTCAGAGACGAAATGGGCTGCGGGGTGATGATTTTCGCCGGCCCTTCTGCAAGAGAACGCAAGGGGGCGGAGAGAGTTTGCGACAGTCTCGGCGGCGGTGTCGAGCGATGCGTCGGAGTTCCGCTCGACGAGCAGGCGCGGGCCGCCGGACGCTGCGATCTTTTCATAACGAACGATACGGGGCCGATGCACGTCGCGGGAGCGGTCAGCACAAGATGTCTCGCGATTCACGGCCCGACGAACATGCTGCCGTACAGCTCTATCGGCCACATAGGAATCTCGGCGGCGATCCCATGCGCAGGATGCGGCACGTTCACAAGATGCGAGGACCGAAAATGCTTCAAGCTGATCGAGCCGGAGCAGGTGGCGCGAGGCGCGGAGGTAATGCTTGAGCGCGGGCCGCGCGGCGCGCTTGAAGAATTTGCCGGGATGCTCGACGACGGAAAATTTCCGCACGGGATGATAACCGGCGGAGTGTACGAATCAATCACGCCGCGCTACCTGCTACGGCTGCGGAGCGCGATGCCGGCAGAGTCGAGCATAGCGTCGGAACTGACGCGAATAGGAATTTTCAACGTGATGCGGATGATCGAGGCGGGCGGGCTCGATTCCGGACGCCGCACAGCCGCTGCGGACCACCCCGGGCTCGCCGCTCCGTTTTCGCCGGAGACAGCGCTGCGCGAGGTGCTGAAACGCCACGAATTTTTCAAATGCGACATCGCAACAGCAAAGAACGCACTTGAAGAAATTCATGCTTTGCGCGGCACGGCCGCCGACAAGCTGAAGCCGGTGGAGATAGTCGTGCTGATGCCACTGCTTGCGTTTCGTCTTTTCGCTGTGAAATCCGGTCTGTTGGACCTGCTACCGCGCGCCGAATCCGTCTTCGGCAATTTTCTCGGAGATACCATCAAAGCTATCGGCAACTTATAGATTCGGAATGATTTTTACCCGCGCCCCTGAACTCCGTCCGCCACCTGACGCACCATCTCCTTGTTCCCGTACTTAAAAACGAACGACATCATCTGCGCCCCATCGTTTTTATATTCCTCGAAAAGCGCGTCCTGCACTGCTTTCTTGTCCTTCAACTCCGCCCACAGTTTCTCGATCTTCTCGAAATAGTTGTCCGTCGCCTCGACATTCTTGTCGAAGTACCGTTGATTCCTGTCAACACCCGACATCGGCGGATTGTGGCCGGTGCAGACGTGCTCCGGTTCGAGCGACTTTAATTTGAGTATCGATTCTTTATATAGGCCACGGTCGAGAAACGCGTTAGGCCATATACGCCCCGACGGCAACGGCAACCCGCAGGCGTCCGAACAGAATAGCGTGCCGGACTCCCTGTGGAAGAGCGAAATGCTGCACGCGGAATGGCCGGGTGTCTCATACACTTCGAGCTTCATGCCGCCGAGGTCCACGGCATCGCCTTCCGCAAGAATGCGGTCGAACGTCACAGGCTCTATTAACGCCGCGTCCTCCGCGAGCGGAAAAACATCCTTGAAAAACGGGATCGACGCGGAACTGTCCATCGAGCGCAGGAACGGCGGAAGATTTTCCGGGTCTGCGAGCACTTCCGCGGTTCGGCGGCTGCCGCACAGGGACGCCTGAGGCAGTTCTTTTTTCCAGCGCGCGCTCGAACCCGCATGATCGAAATGCCCGTGCGGCGCGATCAACACATCCGGCGTGCGGCCGTCCAGCGCCGCTCTGACATCGTTCAGCACCTGCGGCACCAACTGGCTGATCCCCAATTCGATCAGAGCGAGATTTTTGCTCCCCTCCACGATATAAAACACAAAAAACGGACCTGCGAGATAGCTTATTCCGTCGGCGATTCTTTTAATTTTCATTTAAATTTTCAGCTTTCCTTTAACTTCGGCCGTCTTGAAGATATGAACCCAGATAGCGGTGTCGCACGGAATTTTGTCCTTGGGCAGCATTCCGAGCAAAGGAACTGTCTCGTCGTCGCCGTATTTCTCGACCAGCATCTCGTTGATTTCCTCGACGATGGATTTAACGAATACCTCGTCGTATTTGCAGATATTTTCCTCGTTCATTATGCCTGTCTCCTTTCAAAAACGCCTTTGTATTCGCAATTTTCTTTTAAATATAAGGTTTTTTGCGGATTTCGTGGAATTTATTTTTTAAAACCCCTTAAGTATTGCCGGGCACAGCCGATAACTATTAACGAGTTGAAGTAAGTGTTGCCGATTGCAACACCCTAGAGGAAAGCCGCTCCAGCAGAGCGGCTTTTTTCCGTTATGGCCGTCGAATGCGGATCACCCCTGTTTCGAAAAAAATTGTCCATCTAAAAAACCTTCTAAACAAAGCATATTATTTGGAATAGTATAAAAAAACCGGGACAGAGCGGCAAACATGTATGGTTCATGACTCAAGATACGCCGCTGTCGAAACCATGCATTTTGCAATACTCCTCAAGATACCGTTCGAATCTGAAGTGCGGCATGTGAAAAATAGCCGCACCGCGCGCGGTCGCATTGAAAATTCTGCCCGGTTCGTTCAGGTTCAAATTGTATTTTTCGGTGTCTTTTAAATAAACATAAAGAATGTCTGAAGTTTTAACCATCGAGCCGTCGAGCGCGGCCACCTCCCGCAGTCTCCCATATCTAGGCGTATAGCCCTGAATCCTGCTTCCCGAGGCGTGAGTCTGCGATTCGAGAAAAGAGAAATCGGCGCCGATGAGAACGATCGGTTTCGCGCCGGTTTTGACGGCGAAATCAAGCGCGGCAAGAAACACAGTGCCCGAAAAAAACAGGTCGCCCTTGTCCTTGTTTACCTCGTCGGGCCTCACCGAAGAATACGCCGCCCAACGCCCGCCCGCCGGGAACCGCGCCACAACGTCCGGATTGGATGACTTGAAGAAAATCAGATTCTCCGATTCGATGTTCAACTCGCTGAAAAGCGAGTCGGTTTTTTTCTGCGGGTCGCCGGAGACGACGAATTTCGGGCGCAGCCCGGCGCGGTGGAACGGTGCGAGCGCGGAATCGACCGCGACGATGTCCGGCGCGACGGGGGCGGCTTTCAGCAGTTCGAGGCTCTGGTCGAGCGACGGACCGGCCGCCGCAACGATCAGGTCCCTGCCCTCGTAAGAACCGAACAACTCCTTCACTCCGGGCGCGGCGGCGAATATTTCGCTGTTCGCGGCTTCGTTCTCGGCGCGCTCTTTGTCGAAAGTGGAGCGGCTGTTCGATGCAATCCGGATGTATTCGAGAGTATTTCTCAAATCCTCGCTTTCCTCCGGGAAAACTTCGAGCGACGGTTTATGGATGAGGACTTCGGTTTTTTCTGAGTCGCCGATTATTTCCGAAAAGTACAGCATGAATTTTCGAATCGACTCCTGAATCTGCATGTAATTTCCGGCGATGACGATCACCTTGTCGCTGTTAAAGATGGCCGAGAGGTCGCGCGCGGCCAGCGACGCTTTGAAAACGTCGGGGCTGACCTCGAACACAATCACCTTGCGGACATTTTGATATTTGCCGATCAGCGCCTCGACGTGATAGCCGAGCCCCATTCCGAAGACGAACAGAAACGCCGAGTCCGGTTTCACGTCCTGCCGGTCCACCCAGCGGCGGCCGTCAAGCACCGGATCGAATTTGCTGTGAAGATACAAGTCACGGTTCGGCAAGCGCACCAGCAGCGTTGGACAGCCGGGAATCCGCGTATCGGCTATTTCGACACGCTCGCCGCCGGTTTCGTTGCCGAAATGGACAAAATGCGCGCGGTGGCCTATGTAGTTCAGATTGATTTCCGTGTAGTCGCGCATACGAGTTTCATTATATTTCGCCGTTAGTTCGAGAGCAACACCGTGAGTTTTTACGGAAGAAATCGTTTTGGCGGAAGGCGCGTCAGTCGCCGCCGGTGATATTGAAAATCTTGCGGCAGTCGCCCGCGGCCGCACCATTGAGAACGGAGCATTCCGACTCCTCCTTCACACATGCGCCGAGATAGAGTCCGCAGCCGGATTGTATTGAATCTTCATTGCACAACTGAACGAAGTTGTTCATGCCCGTTACGATGGAGTCCGTCACGGAGCGGTCGTAGCCGCCGAACGGGATGCGGCCGATCGAACACGGCAACGCAGGCGGAGTTTTCCTGCCGGGCAACATATTCCACTTCATAAAGTCTATCACCGCGAGATGCGCCAGAGCGCCGGTTACGCAGTCGGCTTTGAATCCCTCGGCGGAGTCTTTGCATAGTTCGTCGATCTGGTCCGGGCTGAACGCCTGATATCCTATCCCGTAAGTGAAGGCCGCTTTCTCGGCGCGGGAACGGAAATTCGTGGGATAAGTTCTGCCCCAGTACGATATGCCCGAGATGCAGTCCAGCGAGGCGTCGCCACCGAATGTACGGCATCTTTCCACGGCGATATTCGGGCTGTCGTTGGTTATGATGAAACCGCGTCCGAAGCGCCAGTAGCAGACCGCCGCCTCGGTGTTCTCCCTCATCCGCTCGATCGAGTTTTTCTTCGGCTGGATCGCGTTCCAGTTCAGTGAGAGAACAATGACCAGCAGGATCGCCGCGGGAAGAATAGTCTTC
The DNA here is from genome assembly GCA_964409645.1 of uncultured bacterium. GTDB lineage: Bacteria > UBP15 > UBA6099 > UBA6099 > UBA6099 > CAYPEK01. The sequence continues at coordinate 15,846 of CAYPEK010000098.1, forward strand.
AGCTTCGGATTCACCTTTTCCATGAGGACATTCGCACGCGCGTTGGTCATGCCAACAAGCGCCATCCAGAAAACGAGCCAGTATTGAAAAGTGTCCGCGAGCTCCCTCGGAGCAAGCGAGAGCTGAATGACACCAAACCCCGCGACGTAAGCGAACATGATGCCGCGCGTCGAGAAGATCGACTCCGTACCGCCCCGGCGGCGGTTGCGCAATACAGACACAACCCACACCGCTTCCGCGACGAACACGGCGATCAGCACCACCGCCAGTACCGGATTATGGCCCACCCCGTTGTAAAATTTCTCGAAGAAAACATGCGGAGTCAACGCCACCGCCCGCTCGCCTTTGCCCGTTCCGAACTTCAAAAAAACGTCCATTATATCGCGGCCGCCGCGTGCAACCGACGCCACAATCGCTGGCGAAAGCCCTGCCGCGAACGCCGCCGCGCCGAAAGCGGTGTTTTTCTCGTCTATCCCCCTGCGCGCCGCCTCGCCCGCCGTCCATAACGCCACAAGCGCTATCGGAAAAAGAGTGCCTTTCTCCCAGAAAATCGCAAAGCCGGAAAACGCCCACAGAGCGATGTTCGCCGCCGGCGCGCGGCTGCGCCTTCGCAGCGCATATAGAGCCACAATCAGCGCCGAGGCAAGCGAGCCC
>CAYPEK010000099.1:0-16260 GCA_964409645.1 uncultured bacterium
TATCTCGACCCGGACGACAGGATCGCCGGATACTGGACGGAGCACTTTCTCGGAATGCCGGTGGACATCGAGCGCGGCGTGTTCAACACGGTGCTCGAGACCGAACTTTCACGCGGCTCCATCCTCGCGTTCAGGGTAAAATCGTTCGCGGGCACGTTCTCTTATCTTTTAAAAAAGCGCGGCGTGCGGGAGTTCGTGCGGAATATGCGGACTACACGCGCCTCCGGCCCGCAGCCGATGAATCTCAGTCTCGAAACGATGTCCGAGCGCGAAATCAATCCGTTCATTATCGATCCGGACGACCGCACGCTGCTTCTGAAAAATCTTCTTCCGTGGTGGAAGGGCAAAACACACGTGGACAGGCTTCAGGACGAGATAATGAACTCCGGACTGCTCGGAAAAGACATGAAGGATTTCAACCTCGCGATGCCGGCGAATACCTCGCGGCAGACGATGATGATCTCGTCGTGTTCGACGATCAGCACCTATCAGGGACACGTGATACTCGACTTCGAAAAGATAATAAACACCGGACTGGACGCGATGGCGGCCGAAGCGACGGCGCGCATCGAACAGGGCAGACTGTCAGCCGGCGAACGCGCCGCCGTCGAGTCGATGAAAACGGCGATCGAGGGCGTTCTGATTTATGCGGGGCGGCTCGCGGAGAGAATCGAGCGCGAAATCGGGAACGAAACGGACACGATGAGGAAGATGGAACTGGGGCGGATGCTCGAAGTGTGCCGCAATGTCCCCGCCCGCCCGGCGCGGACTTTCCGCGAGGCGGTGCAGTCGGCGTGGACAGTCAAAACCGCCGTCGAGCTCGCACATCCGGTCAACCTGCACTGCCTCGGCAGGATGGACCAGTTGTTTTTCCCGCTGTATGAAAAAGACATCCGCGAGGGCGCCATCACGCGCGAAGAAGCGTGCGAACTCCTCGAAGAACTCCTGCTGAAACTCATGTCGCAGAACATCCGGCCGGAGTCGAACATTCTCTCCGGATTCTACCACCGCTACCTCGGATCGACGCCGGTCACGATCGGCGGCGTCAACGCGGACGGCACGGATGCGACGAACGAACTGACATACGTTTTTCTCGACGCGGCCGGAAGATCGCGCGCGGTGACGAACGTGTCGCTCCGCGTGCACAGCGGCACGCCGGAAGAGTTGCTTATGCGCGCGGCCGAGGTGATGCACGAGGGCTGCTCGAACCTCTCGTTTTTCAATGACGACGTCAACGTGGAGGCAATGCAGCGGCGCGGGTTTGCGCTGCCCGACGCGCGCGACTACGCGGTCATGGGATGCGTCGAGATGCTCTCCCCCGGCAGAACCGGCGGGATGAGCGCGAACGCGCTCCTGCTCTGCCGCCTGCTCGACATTGTCCTCCGCAACGGCGACTCGCAGACGCTGATCGCCGAAATAAAGGACGTCGGACTCAAAACCGGCAACCCGGATTCGTTCGCCTCTTACGACGAGTTCGCGGACGCTTTCATAAAACAGGCGAAACACCAGATCAAACTCATCGCCGACGCGTCGAACATGAAGGACCGGCTGTTCGCGGAGCACCTCCCCGCGCCGTACATTTCCGCGTTCATCGACGGCTGCCTCGAATCGGCGAAAGACGTGACGGCAGGCGGCGCGAAATACGATCTGACCGGCGTTTCGTTCATCAACAGCATCGCAAACCTCACGGACTCGATGTACGTTATAAAGAAACTGATATACGAAAAGCGCGAGCTGACGTTCAAGCAGCTCCTTGAGGCACTTAACAGCAACTTCAACGGACACGAAGACCTGCTCAAAAAAATCAACAAACTTCCCGGCAGATGGGGCAACGGCGACCCCGAGGTGGACGCCCTCGCCCGCGATCTGACGGCGGCGATGTTCGAGGATACATACAACTATAAATCGCACCGGGGCGGCGCGTTCGTGCCGTACGTGATAAGCATGACGACGCATACGATAGACGGGCGTATATCAATCGCGACGCCAGACGGACGCCGCGCGGCGACGCCCTACGCGGCAAGTTGCAACCCGTACAACGTCGAGTGCAACGGAGTCACCGCGGCAATGATTTCGGTGGCGGCGCTTAACTACAAGGACGTGCTAGGCTGCGCGGTGAACATGAGGTTCCACCCGTCGGCAATCGGCCACCGGGACGAGACGCGCCGGAAATGGGTTATGCTGCTGCGGACGTATTTCAACCTCGGCGGCCAGCAGTTGCAGCCGACGGTGGCCTCGGCGGAGATGCTGCGCGCGGCGCAGAAGGACCCGGATTCTTACCGAGACCTCTCGGTCAAGGTGGGCGGCTACAGTACGTACTTCGTCGATCTTGGAAACGAGATACAGGACGAAGTGATCGCGAGAACCGAGCATAGCTGCGCCGGATGATCCGGCGCTTTTTTTTAAGAAGAAAAAGAATCAAAAAAAATAAAATAAGGTCGGAATAGGAGGTATGAAATGGGATTCATAAGGTCTCAGGAGGAAATCGATCGTTACTACAGTCTCGGAGTGCGTGAGTTTCCGGGAGCGAGGATGCTCGGCCTGATGTACGAGACAAAGCCGGAGATAATAGCAAAGCTTCTGCCGCCGCCGCTCGAACCCGCCGCGGAGCCGTGGGCGCTTTGCTACATAGCGCATTTTCCGGACACCAACCTCGGGCCGGGATACCGTGAGGGCGCTATTTTCATACGGTGCAAATACAAGGACGAGGTGGGAAATTACTGCCTGTCCATGCCGCTCGACGGAACGGACGACCGGATTTTCAACGGCCGCGACATATACGGATTCCCGAAGAAAGTCGGAACGGTCGGGCTGAACACAGGCGAAGGCTTCGCGGAAGGCTGGATCGAGCGCCACGGAGTGCGTTTTGTCAACATCCGCGCGGAGCTGAAAGTTAAGCTCGACGCGCCGCCGCTGAAAGTCGGGCCGAGCTACCTGTTCAAATTCATGCCGTCGGCGTCGCTGAAGCCCGGATTCGACGGCCCGGTGCTGCTCGTGAAGCAGCGCACCGAGATCAATTACCACAGCTTCGAGATGGGCCCCGGTGAAATTCAGTTCGCTCCCTCGATCCACGATCCGTGGAGCGAAATCGAGTGCGTGCGCGTGATGACTTCATACTATTTCACGAGCACCAACCGGATGCTGCCCGGAGAAGTGGTCGGCGAAGCAGACCCTGAAAAATTCCTGCCCTATTCGTTTTCGAGGACGGACTGGGGGTTCGATAAATGATCGATTTTGCGCCGACGAAGGATCAGAAAGAACTGGCCGCGCTTGCGAAAAAGTTTGCTAAGGAAGTCATCCGCCCGGCCGAGGTGGAGCTCGATCGCATGGCCGACCCTGAGGCGGCGTTCAAAAGCGAAACCTTCAAAAAAGTAATGAAGCAGGCCTGTGAGCTCGGCTTCAATAAAATGACAATCAGAGAAGACCTCGGCGGGCTCGGGCTCGACGCGCAGACCACCGGGCTGATATGGGAAGAGCTCGCGGTGGGCGGTGTCGGCATCACCGGCGCCCTGCTCGCCTGCCCTGTCGTGCCGCTGTTCGTCAGCACGCTCGCGCCCGGCCGCAAGGACCTCATCGACGAGTACGTCCGGCCTTATTGCGAAGACACAACTGGCGAGTACATCACCGCGTGGTGCAGCAGCGAGCCGGACATCGGCTCGGACGGCAGCAATTACGCCGACCCGAAAGTGCGACACAAGACGACTGCGCGCAAGGAAGGCGGCGAGTGGGTCATCGACGGCGCGAAAAGCGCGTTTGTCAGCAACGGAGGCATCGCGCGCACATTCCTCGTGTTCGCGAACGTCGATCCGACGAAAGGCATCCCCGGTTCCGCCGTGTTTCTCGTACCGCAGCAGGAAGGCGTCAGCCACGGCCGAATGCTCGACAAGATCGGGATGCGCGCGCTGAATCAGTCGGACGTTTTTTTCGACAACGTACACATTCCGGAGAACTACCAGATCGTCCCGCACGGCGACAACTACCCGATGATCCACAACGCAATCAAGACTGTCGGCAACATCGGCGTGGGGTACCTCGCGGTGGGGCTAATGCGCGCGGCATTCGAGGAAGCGCTCGCCTACTCGAAAGAGCGCGTCCAGTTCGGCAAGCCGCTTATCCAGCATCAGGCGATCGGGTTCCGTCTGTTCGAGTGCTGGCAGGCGATCGAGGCCTGCCGCGCGCTGCTGTGGAAAGCATCGTGGACGCTCGCGAAACAGTTCATGGGCGACCTCAAGCTCAGCGCCACCGCGCGAGTGTTCGCAACCAACATGGCGATGAAACACACGGTCGAGATGGTGCAGGTGTTCGGCGGTTACGGTATCTCGAAGGAATACAACATCGAGAAATACATGCGCGACGCAAAGCTGCTCCAGATCATGGATGCGACAAATGAAATAATGTCTATGAAAGCTATCGCGATGATGTAGAATATGTAGTCTGTAAGTTTAGAACGAAACCGGAAACCGGGTGCATGTTCGATATAAAGTTTCTGTTGCTGTTTCTCATCATCGTGCTCGCCAAGACAGTCGAGGCTGTGACCGGGTTCGGAAGCACGGTCATAGCCCTGACGCTCGGGGCGCAGATTTACCCCATCGAGTGGCTGCTCCCGATCCTCGTGCCGCTGAACATAATACTCAGCATCTACATCGTCGCGAGACACGGCCGCACGGTGAATGTCAGGGAACTGACACGCAGGATATTGCCGCTTACGATAGGCGGACTTGTTGTCGGCATGGTGATATTCGACCTCGTGCAGGGGCGAGTGTTGAAGCTCGGGTTCGGCATTTTCGTTGTGCTGTTCTCGATATTTGAACTGTACCGCATATTGCGCGCCGTAAGCGCGTCATCCGAGAAGCCGCTTACCTTTCTCAAATCGGCGGCATGGCTTTTCACCGGCGGCGTGATCCACGGAATATACGCGTCCGGCGGCCCGCTGGTCGTTTATTACGCAAACAAAAAGCTCAAAGACAAGAGTGAGTTCAGAAGCACGCTGTCCGTACTGTGGCTTGTTCTCAACATTTTGCTGCTCGCCAACTATATTCAGGCGGATAAAATTTCTCTTGATGCTCTCAAAGCGTGCGGCGCTCTGCTGCCGGCAATTGGCTGCGGCATCCTGATCGGCGAAGCGCTCCACCGCCGGATTCCTGAGCGGACATTCAGAATCATGGTTTTCATTTTGCTGATAGCCGCCGGTGTATCTCTTGCGCTTAAAGCCTGAAAATCCACAAAATCAGACAAGTAGTTGAGCACCGATTTCGACCTTAATTTCTACTGCGAGTATAATATTGAATTACCCCCAACTATGTTGACAAATACTACATTGTCCGTTTTGTCGGTTCATTACGTGCAACCCGTTGCGCTATATAGTGCAAAATTGCGCAATTCAAAAAAAGCCCAGTATAACAACTAAAAGATAATACTTTTTTGAAATCCCCTTATATAAGCCATTATTTAAATGATTGATATAAATCACCTCTAATTGGTATGAATATTGATAATTTATATAGCACTTATTTGAATATATGTACAAACAGTATTAAAGGGCAAATAAAGTTATGAATTCACAAAAGACAAATGATTACAAATCCGAAAGGAGTCTCGGAATGAACCCTCCAAGACTAATTTCCACAAAATCGACTCAAAATAAGAACAGAACCTCATGGAAATATCATTCATCTGAAATTTACAGGAGAGCTAAAATGGGAAAACGACCCGCTTGGATAGCCATGCTATCCATCGCTTTTCTTTTGCTGATCCTGACGGCATGCTCCACCCGCACCTTTGCGGATACGGCAACTTATGATTTCTCGTCTTGCGATTCTGCGGCGCCCGGCCAAAACTGCTGGATGTATGCCGACGATGTGGACCAATTCCCGTTCGGATATTCTTCAGGCAACAGAAACACGCATACGGAAGCATCCTCCGCCAACTACACGGCGGTAAGCACATCGAACGACGCCCGTTATACAACAGCTGACCCCGGAAACAGCGATGAAATTTTTCTCTGGCTTGAGATGTATATTAATGAAGATCGGACAAAGGTATATCAAATAGACTTTACTTTCGAAGGCCATCTTAATAACTCAACAACAAATTTCTCCACATGGGTGCTCGCCGACGGCGCGGCATGGACGTCAGACGCGGACTGGCTTCAACTCGGAGCTGACGAATCGATAACATCCAATACAGATTCAACTTACACCCGTTCACTAACATCAGATTTTACAACATATATAAACAGCACAACGGGACTCATCACATGGGGTGTCTATGAAGATGCCTCCAGCCAATCGATGGATATAGACTACCTGCTGATGACGGTATATTACGATCCCACGGCGCCGACAACAACTATAAACAGCCCGGCGGCGGGTTCTTGGGTCGGCGGCACGAGTTTCACAGTCGATGTCACAAATTCGGATACCGGCGGTTCCGGCCTTGGCACATGTTACTATCGGGTTCGCAGTAACGGAGTATATACTCTTGGATGGACCTCTTATACATGTTCGACCGATCCGGACATCACAGTCGGCTCGTCCGCCAACTGCCGGGATCAGGGCACAAATATATGTCAGGTCGAATTCTATGCAGTTGACGCCGTCAATAACACAGGAACAACCGTAACTAGGCAATTTTCAATTGATATGACGGCGCCGACGACAACTATAAACAATCCTGCTTCAGGAACATGGGAACGAACTAATTTCACCGTCGATGTGACAAACGCGGACACCGGCGGCGCTGGTCTTGGCACGTGTTACTATCGCATTTTGAGCAATTCCGTGGAAACCCTGACATGGACATCTTACACCTGCTCAACCGATCCGACCGTCACCGTGGGTTCCTCCGCATATTGTTTGGACGAAGGCTCAAACATGTGCCAAGTCGAGTTTTACGCGGAAGACGCGGTAAGCAATATAGGCACCACGGTATCACGGCAATTTTCCGTTGATATTTCCGGGCCCAATGTAACTATAAACAGTCCTGACGCAAGCTCTTCCCAGAATGCCAACTTCACGCTCGACGTAACCAACTCCGATACATATTCGAGTTTAGGAACGTGTTACTACCGCGTTCTCAGCAATTCCGTTCAGACATTGGGATGGACGACTTACACCTGCACATCCGATCCTACGATTACAGTCGGCTCGTCCGCCAACTGCCGGGATCAGGGCACGGATATATGTCAGGTTGAGCTCTACGCGACCGACTCACTCGGGAACACGGGAACAACGGTCTCCCGCCAGTTCACAATCGACTGGACCCCGCCGACACAATCCGGCTGGTATCCTTCGAGCGGCTCTACGGTTGGTTCAGCGCCGACAATATCTCTGACCCTTAACGAACAGGGCAACTGCCGGTGGTCTCTCGACGGAGATGAAAGCTATGCAAACATGTCCGACGACGGCGACTGCACGGGCGACGGCACAGTGACAGCTTCGTGCGCGGTGACGGGACTGTCGGAGGGATCGGTCACAATATGGATCGCGTGCGCGGACAACGCCGGCAACGGAAACGGAACATCCGACAACGCGGCGCTCACATACACGGTTGACACCCTGCCGCCCGCGCAGCTCACGTGGGACCCGACGAAGGGCTCGATAGTGTGCGACACAAGCCAGTCGGTTACAGCCACAACCGACGAAACAGCCTATTGCCGATGGTCAAATTCGGACATCGACTACAACAGCATGTCGAACGACTGCACCGGGAGCGGCTCGACAAGCCACTCCTGCTCCGCGACAGGCCTGACCCAAGGCACAGATTACGTATATATATCTTGTAAAGACGAAGTAAATAATAAGGACACGTCAGCCACCAACGAGGACGTAAACTACACAGTGGACATAGTGGCTCCGTCGGGATACTCTTGCAGCACACCCGCCGACAGCGAAATCGACGTCTCGATGACCCCGACGCTGACCGCCGTCGCCGGTTCGGACGTCACCACGATTTCTTATTATTTCCAAATAGCCAAAGACTCCAGCTTCTCCACCGCCCTTCAGGAGAGCGGCTGGCTCAGCGGAGACAACGACTGGGTTCCCGGAACATCTCTCGACTCAAACACAGTCTATTACTGGCGCGTGAAAGCGAAGGACGTCTGCGGATACGAAGGCACGTACTCGACGACATATTCATTCACGACCATGCAGGTTACCCCGAACATAACATTCGTAAGTTTCTCACAGGCGACGGACGGATCGGGAGACGTGACGGTTACATACAACGTCACCGACTACACAAACGACACGTCAAGATTCCTGATCGAATATTCGTATGATGAAACCACATGGTATCAGGCATACATAAGCAGCGCATCCGTCGGGACAGTGAGCAACACCGGAGTGAGCGGCGGCACATCGACGGGGCAGATAACCGCGATCTCGACTCCGCAGACAAACGCGACGTTTGTCTGGGCGACAAAGAACGCGAGTAACCAAGACGGCGCATACGACAGTGAGGACGACACCGTTTACATCCGCGTTACTACATACGACGCGGCACAAGGCGAAACGGAAACATCATCCGCGTTCCCAGTGGACGACAAGGCGCCGGCCAACTACAGTTGTTCGACACCGACGAACGGTACTTCAGGCGTATCGATCAACCCCACACTGACCGGCGCGGCCGGAACGGACCAGAATACAATCACATATTATATTGAAATAGCTAAAGACGAGGCGTTCACGCTGGCGGCCCAGCAGAGCGGCTGGCAAGCTGGCCTTACTTGGACCCCGACCACACTGGATCAGGGAACAAAATACTTTTGGCACATAAAAGCGCGGGACAGTTTCGGGAACGAAGGCGCTTACGACACCCCCACGTTCGAATTTACAACAACCGCGAACGAGCCCGATGTAAATATAGACAATGTGGCCCAGACATCCACGGGCGGTGAAGGATACGTCACGGCACAGTACGATTTGGCAGACCCGAACCCGGGAGATTCCTGCGGTATATATATCGAATATTCTTATGACAACACGAACTGGTACAAAGCATACATCCTCGACGCCAGCATAGGGACTGTAAACAACAGCGCGGCGAGACAGATATCAGGACTGGCCTGCGGAACGGGTGTGAGCAATGCAACTTTCCGATGGGCGACTCAAAACGCCGGCAACGGCGGCGGCGCGTTCACCGGAGAGGATATAACAACTTATCTCCGCATCACGCCTAACGACGGAACATATACGGGACAGATCAGAAATTCCGCGTTCTTCTCCGTGGACAATCAGGCGCCCACGGCTTACGACCTCCAGTATCCCACCAACGGAGAAACAGGTGTGGACTCGGACGCAACACTGATGGCGGCAACCGCCACAGACATCAGCACGGTTTATTACATGTTCCGTCTGGACAAAGTGCCCGCGGACTGGGCGGCGCCGGACTATCAGGTGAGTTCGTGGCAAAGCAGTAATTCATGGACAGTTGGGACTACTCTCGACTATGTAACCAATTACGAATATTCAGTGAGAGCTAAAGACCAATACGGAAACACAGGGTCTTACGTCACCTCATGGGCGTTCATAACCGAAAACGCCCCCGACAACGCGGCATGGCCTTTCACGACAGATACGGACTATACATACGACACGGACGAAATATCGGTGACCAGCGGCATGGCTCAGCTCCGCGCGGATGTGGACCCGGCGTGGTTCGACACCCGGTGGACGTACAGAAAAAAGATAACGGTGGACAACACATCTTCGTCCAACCCGCTGTACGACTACCAGATTCTAGTCGAGTTGAATTCAAGCAACTTCGACTTCTCGAAAGCGCGCTCGGACGGCGGCGACCTGAGATTCTTCGACGACACCGGACAGGGAACCGCTCTCGACTACTGGATTCAAAACTACGATTCTTCAGGCCAAACGGCAAGGATATGGGTGAAAGTGCCTGACATCCCGGCGAGCGACGAATACGAAGTTTACATGTATTACGGTTATTCCAGCGCGACCACGGCGGACAGCATAGATGACACGTTCACGGCAGCCCAATGGACGGACGGCGATACAACATGGACAAAAGTTAACTCCTCTTCAAACGTTACGGCGGACGAAGACGTTGTGCTCGGCGAAGAACTGAAACTCGACGGTGAAGTACAGTCGCTGGGAGGAACGATCCGAAAATCCCGTATCAGACTGGTGAATAATTCCACGATCAACATCAACGACGGAGAAATACTCAGGCTATACGCAAACGAGATTTATATAGAGGCGGGATCACAGATAAGCGGTTATAAAAAAGGCTATGCGGGCGGCGCGGGAAGTATCATGTGCATAGACGCCGGTTCCAGTTCCGCATCACCGTGGTACGGCGGCCAGCAGATCGGAAACAACGGGCTTTTCGACACAACCGGCTGCACAGCGGTGACATGCGGCGGCGGCGGCGGCGTATCATTCGCCGACGGCACTGACGGACGCGACGGACGCGGCGGCGGCGGCGGCGGCTACGGCGGCGCGGGAGGAAACGGCGAAAACGGCTGGCAAGGCTACAATCCCGATCCGCCCGGATGCATTGGAAACTATTATGTCGCCCCGACATCCGCATGCACAAATACATACGGAACATCTTTTGGAAGCCAGACGGATACCTCGATCTATATGGGATCGGGCGGCGGCGCCGGTAGCGCGAGCTGCTATAACAACTCGAATTCCGAGCCGATGCAGTTCTCAACGCTGGCGATCGGCGGCAGCGGCGGCGACGGCGGCGGCGCGCTGCTTCTCGACGCCGGAACTATAACAATAGAAAATGATTCAACAGTTGACGAAATCAAGATGGACGGCGGCATAGCGGAATCCGGAGGCAGCGATCCGACACGTGCGGCGGGCGGCGGCGCGGGCGGCGGCGGCAGCGGCGGCACGATCATTATCAGAGGCCAGAATGTAAACATAACAGGAAAACTCACGGCGAGAGGCGGCATGGGCGGCGGGTTCACCAACTATGGCGCGTCTGGCGGCGGCGGCGGCGGCGGAAGGATTAAAATCTTCGCGCAAAACCTCATAAGCTCGGGCACGCTCACAGTCACCGGCGGCGCGGTCGGCGGCAACAATAGTTACTCCCCGAACGCATCGGCCGGCTCAAACGGAACAACTTATACCAACACCATCACTTACTCTTACAATTCCGGAATATCGGATTCCGGATATTTTACGACGGACTCGATATCTCCGATTTTCCTCGGAAAAACATTCACTTCATCCCATTCGCTGCCGAGTGTTGCAACTCTCAGCTACGAAATAAGACGCGCGTCCGACGACGCGTTACTGTGCAGCATAACAGCCGCTCAAGCAGCCTCAGGATACGATATCAGTTCGTGCACCGAGGAAGACACGCCGATATACATATACGCGTATCTTTCGACCACGAACTTCCCGGGTTCGGCGATCATCGCGGACATTACGCTCGACTATTACACGAGACAAACCGTATCCACACCGCCTTCGATATCCGTGGGCGCCGAGCAGACGCATTCTTACTATTCAGACAATCCCACGATCAGGCCGATCACATCGAAAGGCATCGTGTTCGCCGAACTGGTCAGCTTCTCCGAAACGCTCATTGAACCGGACACGGACGGAGAAGTGTATTACCAGATTTCAAACGACGGAACGAGCTGGTACTGGTGGAACGGATCGAACTGGGCGCAGGCAACAACTTACGGCCAGACAAACACGGCCGCGGACATCAACGCGCACTGTGTGTCGTTCGACAATGAGATCGGCGGCGGAACACTCTACTTCAAAGCATACATGCACTCGGACGGAACGCAGAAAATACTGCTCGACAGCGTTGACATAACTTACGTTGCGCCCCCGACACCGGACATCACGCTTCTCACACCGAGCAGCGGCGTCGCCGGTACGCAAATCGTTATAACAGGTACGGATTTCGGGACATCACAGGGAAATTCAACGGTGACATTCAACGGCATCGATGCCGGAAGCGCGACCTCATGGTCAGACACATCGATAACGATCAATGCACCCGTTGGAGTTTCGACAGGCTATGTGGTGGTGACGTCGAGGAACGTGCAATCTCCGCAGGAAGCCGACTCGATCTTCACAGTGAGCGCACCGACAATAACATCACTGACTCCGAGCACAGCTTACTGGGCGGACACAATAGTGATCGCGGGGAGCAATTTCGGATCGACACAGGGCAGTTCCTACGTGACTTTCTACAACGGGAAGACGGCAACCTGCTCATCGTGGACGAACACATCGATTACATGCACGGTGCCGTCGGGCGCGCAGACAGGCAGCGTCAAGGTGACAACCGGCGGCGGAACATCGGCGGGAGTGACTTTCACGCTTTCGAGCGACAATTCGACGTGGCCGTTCGAGACGACGAGTGACTATACATGGGACTCCGACGCGAACGTGAGCGGCGGCCTCGCCTACCTCAAATCCAACAACTCGCCGTCGTGGTATTACACCGATTACGGATACCGCAGAGCGATCACAATCGACAACACCGGCGGAAGCGCGCTGACCAACTTCCAAGTCGAAATCAGCTTGGACAACACGAACTTCTCGTTCGGAAACGTGCAGACCGACGGAAAAGACATCAGGTTCGTGGACTCGGATGGAACAACACCGATAACCAATTACTGGCTCGAAAGTTTCAGCGCAACATCTCTCACCGGAACGATATGGATTAAGGTGCCGTCTATCTCGGCGGCCACGACAAAGACGATTTATATGTATTACGGATATCCCGGAGAAACTTCATCACTGAGCAGCAAAACAAATACGCTTATATATCCGACAACGTGGACCGACGGAAACGCAACATTTGCAAAGGTGGGTTCGTCTTCCAACATAAGCACATCGAGCGGCGACGCCAAACTCGAATACCAGACTAATGCCCAGTCGACAACTTGCGACGACACCTTCAATATTTCATGCGGCGCGGACAACGATTCGGACAACACGTACGACTCCTGCTCCAACCACGGCGGCACCGTGACTTATGAAAAAGTCGTGCAGGCCGCTGTTGACTACACCAAAGCCGGTATCGGCGACACTGTCACCGCAACATGCACATTCAAATCCTACAGCGGAAGCGAATGGTACATCTATTATTACAACGGATCATCTTGGTCGCAGGTGACAGCCGGCTCGTACACGGACGCGTCGTATCACACGGAATCCAGCAGCTTCACAGTCAGCGGCAACACCGGCGAACAGTACGTGAGATGTATCATCGACCGAAACGGCGAGAACGACAACTGCGCAAGCTCAGGCACGTATTACGACAACGACGACGTTAGGTTCTACGTGCACTACAAGACATCCGGCGAAATGACCAGCGACACCATTTCCGGCTTCATGGGCGGTATCACTCTCAGCGCCAGCCAGACCGACCCGGACGGAACCGGAACGGCACAGGTGATAACCTACAAGGTACTCCGCGCGACTGACAACACCGCATTGTGCACGACGACAACAGTGCCTTACGACATATCGACATGCGCAAACGCAAACGAGGACGTAAAACTATACGCGTCTCTGACGACCTCAAGCGTTACGACCACTCCCGTGGTGGCTGACTGGACGGTAACGTATTACAGTCGCCAGACAGCAACGCCCGAACCGTCGGCATTGGTATCTCTGTCCGAAGAATCACGCACATACTACCCATCGGACCCGACAGTGCGGCCGGCGTCCGGAAAAGGAAAAACATTCGTCGAAGTGCTGTCCTTCTCCGACATTCTCGGTCCGGACAATGCCGGCACCGTGAAATACCAGATATCAAACAACGGCAGCAACTGGTACTACTGGAACGGCTCTAATTGGGTAACCGCAAGCAGCGGGTACACAACCACTAACACGTCAACCGAAATAAACGCCAACATCACGCAGTTCGACGACGATGTGGGCGCGGGCACATTCTACTTCAGGGCATATCTGCACTCGGCCGGCTCGCAGGCTGTAGAACTCGACGGCGTGACGATCAACGTCGCTCAGATAACGATAACCGAAGTTCACAACGACGGCACTCAGACAAGCGAGGGCGACGATTTCATTCAGCTCTACAACCCATTCAGCGCCGACTACGATATTTCGGGTTACGTAATCGGCAACGATAAAACAAAACCGAGCAGCGGAAACGAATATGAATACACACTGCCGGCCGGATCGACAATCCCCGCGCACGGCTACTACCTCATAGCGAAAAACTCGGCCGCGTTCATCTCGCGGTTCTCATGCGATGCGAGCAGCGTTCATGAGTGGGGCGCTGTATTCGATCTTAAAAGCGCGGGAGACGAAGTCTATATAAAGCAGTCGGCCGCTTCCACAACATCGCTCGACCTCGTGGTGTGGGGTACTTACAACGGCGCTGACCTGCCGGAGGGCTCCTTCAACGGCGCGTCGGCAGCCCCGGTCTCCGGAAACGGAAACAGCATTAAGCGCATCACCGACGGCTACGAAGACGGCGAACGCGACGGAGGCGACGCGGACACCTCCCCCGAAAACGACGAGAATCTCGGCGCGACTTTCGTGGTGGTTTCGCCGCCGACGCCGTTCTGCACGCCGCCGACACCCGGCACGCTGACGATCAGCGACAACAGCGGCTACACCAACGATTCCACGCCGCCGATGACGCTCACCTGTGAGGACCCGTCCGGGACGGACTGCGACTCGAACGACTACATGCGGCTTGCATGCACAGAAGCCGGTCTTTCCTCGACCTCGTGGATGCCGTTCGAAAAGAAGTGCAACGAGTCCGGTTATTCATGCACGTTCAACATAACAAGCAGCACCGGATGTTCCTCGGGAGACGGAACAAAAACAATTTACGTCGAATACAAAAACAACCGGGGCAACATTCAGGCAACACACGCATCCGACAGCACTGTTTACGATACTGTCGCGCCCACCATCTCCGCTGTTACGGTTACATCCGACAAGGAGGCCTACCTCTGCGGAACGTCGGACAGTTGCGTCACGCTCAACGCGACAACCGGCGGCACGGTTTATTTCAACAACCTCGGCGGCGAAGGAAACGGGCAGAAAATGACCGTCACCGTAACATGGACGGACAACAACGGTTCGGCCGCAATGGACCAGTTTGTCGGGCCGTTCGCATTCTCCGAATCGCCCACTTACGACGGAACAAACGTAGGCCCTGACACCAGCAGCACGGGCGGTTGGAATCAGACTTATACCATAAATTCAGGTGAAAGCGACGAAACCGGTTTGTATTTCAAAGTCTATGATAAAGCCGGAAATTACAAATCGGTTCCCCTCACCTTCCTGCACGACAACACAGACCCGTCGATCACATATAACAGTCCCTCCGCGGGCGGCGTCACAAGCTGGTACAAAACAGACCCCGGATCGATTATCAACATCGACTTCGGCTGGAGCTCTGGCAGCCCGCTCGCCTACGGGCAATACAAGATCGGGACGGGCTCATGGACAAACATTTTCAATGCTTATCAATCCTCCAGCTACACCTCCAACTGGGGAATTACATGGTCGTCAGTCTCGGAAGGCGTCAACCAGATAAGCGTTCAAGTTGTGGACGGGTGCGGAAACACAATTTCCCATACATACGTTGAAAGCACAACAGGATTTATTTTCAGGAAAGATACCACAGCGCCGACAATAACCGGCCTGACCATCACGTCAAACAACGAAACTTATTTCTATGGAACCGCGGACGGCGTCAACTGCACGAACTACTCCGCATACCCGTCAGTAACATGCACCGTGTGGTTTAACAGCGTCTCCGGCGAAGGCGGCGGGCAAATCATGACCGGCACGCTCACTTGGTACGATGCCGCGTCTTACGACCGCCTGCAGGGCCCGACTATGTTCAGCCAGACTCCGGACCCCGATACAACCTCATCGCCATGGTCGCTCGCTTACACAATCACTTCCGGATGGTCCACGGATCAGACCGGGAAAGACTTCGCCGTGTACGACCAAGCAGGTAACGGACAATCAGTGAAGATTGACTATAAAGTGGACAATACAGACCCGACCGTCACGATCAACAGCCCGGCGGCAAGCTCGTGGCACACCACGGACATCACAACGAGCGTGACAAACGCCGATACCGGATCCGGCTTGCAAACCTGCTATTACAGAGTGCTCAGCAACTCCGTGGTAATTCAAGCGTGGACCACCTACACATGCACGGGCAGCCCCCCTGATCTGACAAACAGCACTTCAGGCATGTGCAAGGACGAGGGCGCCGACACCGACACCGCAGGCGTAGTCCAGCGTGTCGTCGTGGCGCGACGGG
>CAYPEK010000100.1:0-16040 GCA_964409645.1 uncultured bacterium
TAAGTCGAACGACCCGGCGGCGCGCGCGAAGGCGATTGTTGACGCAACGACGAATTATAAGGACCCGAAGATTCTGGCGAAGATATCGCGAGGGCTGAAGCAGGCGATGCCCGGGTTGGACATAGCGAAGATGCCCGAAGAGGAAAAGCTCCAGAAGCGCGGCTGGTAAGGGAGAAGTAGATTGAACGGCATCGGTGTACTTGCTCTTCAGGGCGATTTCGAGCTTCACATAAAGATGCTTGAGAAGGCGGGCGCGAAGACTGTCGAGGTGCACACGACCGAGCATCTTGAAGAAGTCGAAGGATTGATTATCCCGGGCGGAGAAAGTACAACGGTCAGCAAGCTCCTGCGCCGCTACGGGTTGGATCGTGCGATAAGCAGGAGATACAAGGAAGGGACGCTTGCGGTTTACGGCACGTGCATGGGGTTGATATTGGTGAGCCGCGAGATAAGGGATTATCCGGATATTATTCGCTTTGGCTTTCTTGATGTGGCGGTTGTCAGGAACGCATACGGTCCGCAGGTGGAGAGTTTTGAGGACATGGTGCCGGTGAGCCTGTCGAACGGAGATAAGGGTTTCGATTTCAGGGCAGTGTTTATCCGGGCGCCACAGATAGTGGAGGTGGGCCGCGGGGTGAAGGTCCACGCAAGGCACTCCGGGAAGCCGATTCTGGTTTCGCAGGGGAGATGCCTCGGAGGCAGCTTTCATCCCGAACTGACGGAAGACACACGAGTCCACGACTTTTTTATAGAAAATTTTGTGAAGAAGACACCCGGAAAAGGCGGAAAATCCTGATGGATGTGGATATTGGAAAAATATCGAGGGACCGTGCGAGGCGTTCCGCTAAGTCGGCGCGTACGACGGGACGGACCGCGACGAGAACGTCCGGCAGGAGAGAGCCGTCGTTCAACCTCAAACTCCTCGAAACGCAGCGCGAAAATCTCCGCGAAGAGTTGGAGTTGTTGCTTGGGAGTATCGACGCGCAGGCGGCTGAGATCGAAAAGACGCTGACTTTCGAGACGCTTCGGGTGTACCGGGAACTGGTGCAGAAGTTCGTTGGAATAGCAGTGAACGAGCTGTTCGAAGTCGAGGAGAAACTTAGTGTAAGTCCGACGGGCAAAAAGAAGTCGTTGCTGATAGTCAAGAGAATTAACGAGGAGCTCGAAAAGTTGGCTTCGGATTTTCTGGGCAAACAGAGTAATCTGATAGGCTTCCTCGGGCGGCTGGACCAGATCAGGGGCCTGCTGCTGGATTTGTACACGTGAAATCGAGATGCCTCTTAAAGATATAATTGGACAGGAAGCCGCGGTGAGGACAATCCGCGGCGCGCTGGGCGCGGGCCGCATCACCCACGCGTTTTTATTTGTGGGGCCGGGCGGCGTCGGCAAGCGCACCACGGCGCTTGCGTTCGCGCAGGCAGTGAACTGCATGGAGGGTTCGGGCGGAGATGCATGCGGGGTGTGCCCGACGTGCCAGAGGATCGGCCGCGGGATAGATGTGGACGTCAGGATATTTCAGCCGACCGGGATCGAGTACAGGAAGCCGGAGGCGGTGGAAATACGCAAGGATGCCTCGATGACGCCGAACACGGCGGTACGAAAATTTCTGATACTCGACCACGCCGACAGGCTTAACGAAGAGTCGGCGAATCTGTTGCTGAAGATCATCGAAGAGCCGCCGGAGTTCACGGTGTTCATTTTGTTGACTGAGAATGCTCACAGGATTTTGCCGACGATCAAGTCGAGGACGCTTTCAGTATCATTCAGACCGTTGAGTGTGGAGGAAGCGGTGAAAGCGGCCGGAGACAGGATGGCGGCGGACGAGGTGCGCTATCTTTATCCGCTGGCGAAGGGTAATGTCGGCACGATACTGCGGCTCGGAGAAGATAAGGAATTGAAGGAGTTGTTCGAGGATATTGAGGCGGAACTTTTCGAGAGGCTGCTCAAGCCGATCCCCGCGTCGCCGATGCGGCTTGCCGAGGAGGTAGGCACGATTGCCGGCCGGATAGATTTCGGGGCGTCCGAAGACGATTCGAAATCTATCGCGCAGCGGAAGGCGATAGTGGGTATGTTGGAAGTGATGATGGCGATGCTGGAGAGGCGGTACATCAAGGCGGCGCAAGGAGCGAGCGCGGGTTTTGTTGACGATGCGCACCGCACGGGCTGTCTGCTGCTCGAGTCCGTTATGAACACGATCAAGATGATCGAGGGGGGCGGGCAGTTGGCGCTCTCGCTCGAAACAATGGCCATTGAATTCAGAAAAATCGTTGGTGGAAATATTAAGGAGAAAGTATCATGAAGCTGCGAATCGGTTACATCCGTTTCGATTATTTGAACAAATTGTTCCCATTCGAAGTCGGAGATATGGAGATAAAACCCGGCGAGACTGTGGTGGTCGAGACGGAATTCGGGTGTGACATGGGCGAACTCGGACTGCCGTTGATGGAGGACGAGATCGACGAGAAGGAACTGCCCCTGAAAAAGATACTTCGAGTGGCGACCGAGGAAGACCGCGAGAAGGCGGCCGGAGCGGCCGATAAGGAAAAAGCGGCTCGTGAGGTCTGCAAGGAAGAGATCGAAAAAGCCAACCTCGGGATGAAGCTGGTGACAACCCGCTACACGTTCGACGGCTCGAAGCTGACGTTCTGCTACACGGCGGACGGGCGCGTGGATTTTCGTGAGCTGGTGAAGGTGCTGGCGTCGCGGCTGCGGACGCGGATCGAGCTGCGGCAGGTCGGGGTGCGCGACGAGGCTCGGCTGTGCGGCGGGATAGGACCGTGCGGAAGATCGCTCTGCTGCGCGTCGTTCCTGCATGAGTTCCAATCAGTATCGATAAAAATGGCGAAGGAGCAAGGGCTGCCGCTGAACCCGATGAAGATTTCGGGCATTTGCGGGCGCTTGTTCTGCTGCCTCAAGCACGAGTACGACAACTACGTCCAGATGAAGAATCGGCTTCCCCGCGTCGGTGCGGAGGTCGAACAAGAAGGCGTGAAGGGTAGGGTCGTTGCGGTGAACGTACTTGGCCATTCGGTGGAGGTTGAGACGGAAGGCGGCGGCCGGACATGGGTGGAGATGCCGGAACCTGAGTACGACGGCTGGCAGGGAGTTGTGGCATGTTGCCAAAAAGAGAACTGTGAAGCAGCGGCGGATGCGGAGATTAATGGCGCGGATGATCCGGCTGTTGTGCCCGAGGCCGGAGAAACTGCCGCTGCGGATGACGTTCAGCAACAATTATGATGAGGACGCTGAGTCTGCATACGACATAAAAGCGTTTCGAAAATGAACGGACAAATTGGACATTGTTTTGTGAATTTGCTATATTGGTCAACGTAGGGATTTAAAGCCGCCGAATCGAGGAAAAAATAAGGACAAATAAACTAACAGCAGGAGAAAAGCTGGTCTCGATATGGGCACAAAAAAGATACGGATATTTGATGCGGAACCGGGGATGATTCTTGCCAAGCCTGTAGTGGTGCTGCATGCTAATGGCCGCGAGTTGATGAGTCCCGGCGTGATGCTTGAAAAGCCGCACATAAAACGGCTTGGCCAGTGGGGAATCGAGCACATATATATCGAGACGGTGGAAGAGGGAGAAGGCGAGGGGGTAATCTTCAGCGAGTCGATACGTTTTCTCGCGAAACAGACTTATGAAGACGCGATTTCGTCTCTCGCGCGCGTTTCGAAAAATCTGCTCTCGGACGAATCCTGCGAAATATCTCAGGTTACGCGCACTATCACGCAGATTCTGGAAGTGATTTCACTTGAGCATGGGATGCTTTCCCTGCTTTCAAAGATAAAAAAATCCGACGAATATCTTTATCAGCATAACGTGGATGTTTGCGTGACGTCGCTGATTATCGGACGCGAGCGCAACCTTAACGACAGCCAGCTTCAGGATCTCGGCACCGCCTGCCTGCTGCACGACCTTGGCTTGTCCGCTTACAAGCAGCAGAAATGGGACAACTCGATGATTACGAAGGAGCCGATGAACATCCGGAAGCATCCGGTGCGCAGTTGCGATATGGCAAGAACGATCCACGGCATAAGCGAAACGACTCTGAAGATAATTCTGCAACATCACGAATATATGGACGGCTCGGGATATCCGGAAGGCCTGAAGGGGGACGATATCCACCCGCTTGCCCGAATCTGCGCGGTGGCCGAAGCGTACAACACTCTGATAACTCCGTATCAAAAAGAGGAAAAGGTGGACCCGCATCAGGCGATGGCGTTAATAGCGGATCCGAAGTTCAAGCGCTTCGATCCGGCCGTGTTGCGCACGTTTATAGGCAACATTGCGGTTTATCCGGCCGGCACGTTCGTGCAGTTGAACAACGGCATGCGCGCCGTGGTCATCACAAGCAACAAGAACAATCCTCTGAGACCGCGGATACTCGTTATTTATGAGAACGAGACGGAAACCGTGAAGCCGTTCCATGTGGACCTTTCCGACGGCAACTACAACGACTGGTATATTGAAAAAGTTTTGTCCTCAAATAGCATGGTTGCATCCGTGGAGCAGCTCATCAAACTGTGACAACGGATATCTTCTGATATTCCAAAAGGAATAGATTTTCTATTTTATCGATTCGATCGGGAAGGGGAAGTTTTTGAATGCGTAGTTATCGATAGTCGTGCTGACCTGCTCGCCTGCGGATGAAAGAATGCTGCACTCCACTTTTTGGCTGTCTTTCAGCGTCATGTAAATAATATGTGAGTTTCTCGCAACTCTGATCCCCACCGGACCGTTCTTCCATTCGTCCGGCAGGCACGGATTGAGCACGTATCGGTCGTCGAACTGGTGAAAGCCTATTATGTTGCGCACAAGCAAGAGTTTCGCGACCAGTCTCGGAAGGAAATATTTCTTTGCTTTTCCGAGCGAGCGTATGTAGTTCACCGAGGCGAATGCGAGCGATGACGCTTCCTTGCGATATCCGTACTTGCCCAGTCCGTCCGCGACGAGCAGGAAGATCGGCGCAACTCCCGGCTGTTGAATCAGAATGTTTAACCGGTCGAGCATCTGAGGAAGATAGCCGGCCATCCGTGCCGCCTGACCTTTTGTCGGAACATCGGCGGCAAGCGGCAGAAATCCCATGAGTGACGCAGTCTGGACCTGCGCGTCGCCGACTGAATCGAAAAAGAAGCCTTTTTCTTCGTTCCAGAGTTTTGCGGCAATAATGTCCCGGAGCTGTTTCGCCGATTCCTCGTGTCTGCGCGCTTCCTTGTCGAGTTTAAGCGCGCGCGCCATCTGTGCCATGCACTGCATCTGAAAAACCATCATTGAGTTAAGGGCCACCGAGCGCACATCGTGAGGGGTTCGCATCACATCTGGCCGTTCCGACCTTATGTGGTGGATGTATGGATCCTCGGCGAACCATTCCTTATCTGCATGAATGAACATGCCGTCGGATTCCTTTTTATGCAGGATGAGCCAGTTGCTGAAATGTTCCAGTCTCTCGAAATGATCCGCGAGTTTATTGTTATGAGAAAGGCGGCTTAGTCGCAGAATGACTTCCGCGATGAACGGCGACGCTGGTTTCGAACTGATGCTGAGAGGCATAACCGCCGATGGAATTATTCCCTCGGACGATTGGTTGTCGAAAAACGGCTCGATTATTTTCAGCGCGAAATCGGGATCGTACCATTTGATGAAGTGCGCGGCGAGGGAAGCCTCGATCGCGGACGAAGCGCCGTCCTCTTCCGTCGATTGCAGCCAGCGCGACTTCATCAGTTTTAGGCCGAACGGAAGGGAGAGACGGGATTCGAGCTCGTCCTGAAACTGTGCGAATGCGCGGTTTGTCTCTCTGTCGGGTGTGTCAACTCCGAAATGCGCCGGATTGATCCAACGCGGACCCACGAGCCGCCTGCCGCGGTTCGTGGTATTCAAAATTGTTTCGTACAAAAAGTTCTGCATCTCCAATGACCAGAAACAATATTACATGCGACGGCCGGTTTTGAAAAGCCTAATATCGTTTGAATTATTTTATACAATCAGCATCGCATCGCCGAAACTGTAGAAGCGGTATTTTTCCTTCACCGCTTTTTCGTATGCTTCGCGCAGCAGATCGAGGCCTGCGAATGCGGACACAAGTATGATCAGAGTCGATTTCGGAAGATGGAAGTTTGTGATGACTGCGTCCGTTACCGCGAACTGCTCCCGCCTGAAAATAAAAAGCCGGGTTTCACCGGATGCACCTGCCGGAGCTCCGGAAAGTTCATCGGGTGATTTATCGAGCGCCCAGCTTTCCATCGCGCGCACGGATGTGGTGCCGACCGCAATGACACGGCCTCCGCTGCGTTTCGTTTCCGCTATCGCCGCTGCTGTTTCGTCCGGCATTGTGTAAAATTCGGAATGCATCTTGTGGTCTTCGATGTATTCCTCATCAACGGGTTTGAATGTGTCGAGTCCGATGTGTAGGGTGACGGTTGCGAAGCGAATGCCTTTGCTTTTGATCTTTTCGATCAGATCGGGAGTGAAATGCAGCCCCGCGGTTGGGGCGGCCGCAGAGCCGTCGCGCTCCGCATAGACTGTCTGGTAGCGATTAGGATTATCGATTTTATTTTTTATATATGGCGGAAGCGGAACCATTCCGTGGAGGGCAAGAAAAGAAATAAGATCGTCGGGCGCCACTTCGACGGATATCTCTCCTTTTTCATGTTTGGCGGAAATCGTGCAGAAGGGGGCCTCCGATGAATCGTGGAACAGCTCTGTTCCGGTGTCGATGCGGCGTCCGGGCCGAGCGAGCGCGCGCCATATATTTTTCCCGGAGTCCTCTTTCTTAAGAAACAGCAGTTCGATCCTCGCGCCGGTTTTCTTGTTGACAAAAAGCCTCGCGGGGATAACTCGTGTGTCGTTGATTACAAGCAGATCGCCGGGGTGAAGATGATCTATGATATTCGTGAAAAGAAGGTGTTCGATGATTCCTGTCTCGCGGTCTATTTTCATAAGCCGCGACTCCTGCCTGTTGTCGAGCGGTGTCTGGGCGATCAGTTCCCGCGGGAGTTCGTAATCGAAGAGGCTGGTTTCTATCGGCAACCGGTTTATCTCCTGAAAATCAGGTTGAGGATGATTGTCAGCACGATGCTGGCGATGATACACGAAACGATCGGAAAGAAAAATGTAAAATTGCCGCGCTTGATGAATATGTCGCCGGGGAGCCTGCCGCCGGGCAGGATTTTTCCGCCGAATACGAAAAGCAGTCCGACAGCGACCATTATCACTCCGGCGGCGATGAGTATTTTTCCGAATGGGCTCAAATCTGCCATAAATGTTGGAATCTCAAATGTTTTGCTTCAGGTATGATTCGGCGAGTTTGATATAGGTGTCGGCGTAGTTGAGGTTGCGCATGTATTCGTCTTCGGTGATTTCACGCACAAGGCGTCCGGGTGTGCCGATTATGAGCGATCTCGGCGGGAATTCCTTACCGTCCGGCACAACAGACCCCGCGGCGACTATCGAACCTTCGCCGATCACCGCGCCGTTCATGACTACTGAGCCGATGCCGATGAGGCAGAAGCTCGATATGGTGCAGCCGTGAACGACTGCGTTGTGGCCGACCGTCACGCGGTCGCCGATGATGCACGGGCATTTCGGATCGGAGTGAATAACCGCGTTGTCCTGAATGTTTGAGTAGGAGCCGATGATGATTTTGCTTCTGTCTCCTCGGACGACCGCGCCGTACCACACACTCGAACCGATGCCGATCTCGACGGAGCCTATCACGCGGCAGTTGTCCGCGAGAAAAACGGACTTGTCGATTTTCGGCTTAATGTCGTCGTATGTGATGACGTTCAAGAAAGCTTCTCCTTGAGAATCGCGGCGCCGTTGGCGATTGCGTCCGCCATCTTAGCGCCGTCCTTGCCGCCGGCTTGCGCCATCGTCTTTGTGCCGCCGCCGCCGCCCTTGACCGCTTTCGCGATTTCCTTGATCAACGCGCCCGCATCCGCGCCGCGCGCCGCGACATCGTCCGACAACGCAAGCAGCAGGCTCGCCTTGCCTTCGAGGTTCGAGCCGAGCAGCACCGCGTACGAGTCGAGTTTAGACTTGATCTCGTCGTAAATGCCTCTCAGAGCATCGACTCCGAGGCCGTCTATCTGCGCCGCGATTATTTTCGCGCCGCCCGCCTCGATTGCCGATTCGAGTATCTTCGCGCTCTTGTCTTTCAGGTCGCTTTTGCCCGCCTTCTTGATTTCACGGCTGAGCGAGTCTCTTTCGAGCACAAGGTTCTCTATTGTCTTCGGCAGCGCCGTGTCCTGAACCTTCAGAACCGCTGCCGCTTTTTCCAAAGCGTCGAGCTTTTCGTTCACGTATTCCACTGCTTTCATCCCGGCCACGGCCTCGATGCGACGCATACCGCTGCCGACCGAATGCTCGTCCGTCACTTTCACAAGGCCGATCTCGGCCGTGTTGCCTACGTGTGTGCCGCCGCAAAGTTCCTTGCTGAATCCGGGGATGTCCACCATCCTCACGACGTCGCCGTACTTCTCGCCGAACAGCGCCATCGCTCCCTCTTTCTTCGCCGACTCAAAATCTTTCACGTGCGACGTGACCGCCGTCGCGGCGAGAACCATCTCGTTAACTCTGTCCTCAACGCGTTTCAGTTCGTCCGCGCCTATCGCCGAATGGTGCGTGAAGTCGAAGCGCAGCTTGTCCGGGCCGACATACGAACCGGCCTGATGAACGTGCGTGCCGATGATCTCCCTGAGCGCCGCCTGAAGCAGGTGCGTGGCGGTGTGGTGCCGCATGATCGAGCGCCTGCGTTCGAGTTCGACTTCCATCGACAGCTTGTCGCCTTCCTTGAGCGCGCCTTCGAGCACTTCCGCGCGGTGGACGACGATCTTGCCTTCCACAACAAACGATTCGCCGATACGCAACCTTGCGCCGCCTGACACGGCGATGCCGGTGTCTCCGACCTGTCCGCCCATCTCGCCGTAAAGCGGCGTGCGGTCGAGAATTATGTCGATTGACTGCCCTTTTGACGCTGATTTAACTTGTTTGCCGTCCGCTACAATCGCGAGCACCGTCGAGTCGAGCGACAGGTTGTCGTAGCCGTCGAAAACGCCCGCCGATTTTCCCTCGATCGCGTCGCGGTAAATTTTTTCCTCGTCTTCTGCGAACACCGAGCCGTCCATTTTGCTCGATTTGCGCGACCGGTTTTTCTGATCCTCCATCGCGTCCTCGAATTGCTTCATGTCGATTCCAGCGAAGCCGAGTTCGGAGACGATCTTTTCCGCTTCCTCGACCGGAAGGCCGTATGTGTCATAAGCGGTGAATATGATCGCGCCGTTGGCGAGTTTATTTTTCTCGCCGCCCGCGAGGTCGTCCTTGTGATTGATAACGAACATGCGGCCCTGCTGGGTCGCTTCCGCGAACTGCTGTTCTTCTTTCTTGAGAATCGTGCCGATGAATTCCGACTTCTCCGCGAAATCCGGATACACCTTGCCGAGAATGTCCGCGACAACCGGGACGAGTTCCGCGAGGAACTCACGTTCGACGCCGAGCTCACGGCCGTTGACCGCCGCGCGGCGGATCAGTTTGCGCAGGAGGTACCCGCGGCCTTCGTTCGACGGGAACACGCCGTCCGAGACGAGGAATCCGGAGCCGCGCACGTGGTCGGCGATAACTCTGAACGGCACGGGTGAGTCCGCATACTTCATGCCGGATATGTCTTCGATCTTTTGGATGATCGGCATGAAGAGGTCGGTTTCAAAATTTGTTTTTGTCTTTTGAAGAACTGATGCCATGCGTTCGAGGCCGGAGCCAGTGTCGATGTTTTTCTTGGGCAGCGGGGTGAGGAGCCCGCCGTCGTGGCGCTCGAACTGCATGAAAACGAGGTTCCATATTTCGATGTGACGCTCGCAGTCGCACGAAGGATTGCACTCCGGCCTGCCGCAACCGCGGTCTTTGCCGAAGTCGTAGAAGATTTCGGAGCAGGGGCCGCAGGGGCCGTTCGGGCCCTGTGAAGGAGCGCCCGCGGGCCAGTAGTTGTCGTTTTCGCCAAAGCGGTAGAAGTGTTCTTTTTTAACGCCGACCTCATTCAGCCAGATGTCGGCTGCTTCTTCGTCTTCAAGGTAGATGGAGACACGGAGCCGGTCGATCGGGATCTCGAAATATTTCGTCAACAGCTCCCACGCCCAGTTGATGATCTCGCGTTTGAAATAGTCGCCGAAGGAGAAATTGCCGAGCATCTCGAAGAAAGTGTGGTGGCGCGGGGTGCGGCCGACCTCTTCGAGGTCTTTTGCGCGGAGGCATTTCTGGGAGGTGGTGAGCCTCGTGTGCGGCGGTTTTTTCAGGCCTAAAAAGTACGGCTTGAACTGAACCATGCCCGCCGATGTGGTGAGCAGGGTGGGGTCGTCAGGCACGAGAGACGAACTCGGGTGCCGGAGGTGGTTTTTCGATTCAAAGAATGCCAGATAGCGTTCTCGTATTTCCGCTGAATTCATAATAATTCCTTTCTTAACCTATGCGCCGCACGCGCGGTGGTGTCAGGTCCGGCCGTCCGTCAATAAAGTGGGTCGTAGTTTGAACCGCTATTTTGCGATTGGCCGCTGAGAGTGGGGCGTCCGCTTACGTGCCTAAAATGAGCTTTAATTTGTTCAGGGCCGAAGCCTGAATTCTCGAAACCTGCATCTGCGAAATTTTCATTGCCTTCGCAATCTCCGCTTGGGACATATTGCGAAAGTATCTGTTAAAGATTACAAACTTCTCATCTTTTTTCAATTGCTTCATGCCGCTCTGCAGAGAGAGATGGTCGCTGAGAAGGTCGATCTTGCGGTCGATGCTGCCGATCATGTCGATAAGCGACGAGGAACTGTCGCCGGCGTCGCCTTCGATTTCCTTGTCGAGGGAGACCGGCCTGTACGACATGACCGCTTCACGCGATTCGAGGATATCTTCAACCGAGCACCCGATCTCGCGGGCGACTTCCTCGTATGTGGGTGGGTGATCGAGTTCCTTATTCAGCCGTTCGATCGTCTGGTTGACGACGACGTTCAGGTCTTTGATGCGGCGCGGAACTTTTATGCTCCACGTCTTGTCGCGGAAGTATCTTTTGACTTCGCCGAGAATTGTGATCGTGGCGAAGGTTGTGAATTCGACGCCGCGGGTCGGGTCGAAGCGGTCAACTGCATTGATGAGGCCTAGCGTGGCTACCTGAAGCAGGTCTTCGTGCTGCTCGACTTTTTTGCCGAACCTGTTGGCGAAGAAGTGCGGCATGTTCATGTGCATCTCGATTAGCCTGTCCCTGATCTCCGGGTCGCGCGACTCCGCGAAGTCCCGGAAGAGCCCGTTGACTTCCGCCTTCTGAGGTATTGGATGTGAAGTTTTATGCTTCAAAGGGAACCGCCTCAGGCTGACTTGATATTCTTTCTCATCGTGATTTTTGTGCCGCGAGAGGCGGACTGCTTGATGTCCACATCGTCCATTAGTGTGCGGATAAGCAACATGCCGAGGCTGTGCTCCCCGAAGTCCTCGCCGGAAATGCCGTAATCCGCGCCGGACGTGTCTTTAATCTCGAAACCGATGCACTTTTCTTCGCACCAGCATTTTATTTTAATGTATTCCTCGGAGTCGGATTCCGGGGCGGTCTGAATCGCGGCGTTGCACGCTTCGGACACGGCGACCTTGATGTTCTCCACCTCGTCAACCGAGAGCGGCCAGCGCGAAGCATACCCGGCCACAAGCAGCCTCACCACGCGCAGATACTCGGGTTTGTTTGGGATGCTGATTTCCACCAGCGAATTTTTCGTCGCGGTTTTCATTCTTTTTCCCTCTCAGTCGAGCATTTTTTTTGCGTCTTCGGGATTGCGAGCAATGCTGAATATTTTATTGAGACCCGTGATCTCGAACAGTTTGTTTATACGGTCCGAATAAAGAACGAGAACGAGATTGCCATTTTTCTCCGTGCAGCGGCGTTTGATGCCGATCAGAATGCCGAGCCCCGTACTGTCTATGTAATCGACGTCTTTCAGATCTATAATCAGATTTCCGGTCTCCGCCCGGTCGGTTGCGGTGTTCACTTTTTCCTTGAGTTCGTTCGCGTTGTAAAGATCAATTTCTCCGTGAACGATGATATGCCAGTATTTTTCTTCCTTTTTGATTTCAAGTTTCAGGTCCATTTGAGTGCTCCTTGTTAATTAACAAAAATCGAACCCTTGTTAATAAATAATTGGATATATAATATATGGAAATAAATAACTTTTTCAACAGAGGCGGATTTTCAGTGCTACGGCGGCTCGGACGGCGTTTTTATTTATTACGGAATGTGTTATGATATGGAACCGGTCGGATGGAAGATAAATCCCCGCTTCAATAGGAGATGCCGCAATGTTCTGGGATAAAGAAAAAGAAACAATCGACAGGAAAAAACTCGAAGAATTGCAGTCGGAGAGGTTGAAGGAAACCCTTCGGCGCGCTGTCAAATCGCCTTTCTATGCAAAGAAATACGCCGAAGCCGGAATCGATGTCGAGAAAATCTCCGGGATCGGCGACTTGGCCAAACTGCCGTTCACGGTAAAGCAGGACCTTAGAGATAACTTCCCGTTCGGGCTTCTCATAGTTGACAAAAAGCAAATAATCCGCCTTCACGCCTCGTCGGGAACGACAGGCAAATCGACCGCTGTGCTCTACACACGCGGCGATGTGGACAGATGGACGGATATGCTCGCGCGCTGCATGACGATGGCGGGGATGACCTCCGACGACGTTTTCCAGAACATGACCGGCTACGGGATGTTCACGGGCGGGCTGGGAATGCACTACGGAGCGGAGCGGGTCGGCGCGCTGGCGATTCCGATGGGCGCGGGCAACACGAAATGGCAGATTGCCAACATGAAGGCTTACGGAACAACTGTGATCCATGCGACGCCGAGCTACGCGCTGCACCTCTGCGAAGAGATCGCCGCCGAAGGAATCGACCCAAAAAAAGAGTTGAAACTGAGGATAGGCCTGCTTGGTGCGGAGCCGTATTCCGAAGGCACGCGAAAGAAGGTGGAGGATGCGCTTGGGATCGATGTGTACAACTCGTTCGGTCTGTCGGAAATGAACGGGCCGGGCGTGGCGTTCGAGTGTTCGGAAAAATACGGGATGCACCTCTGGGAGGACAACTACATTCTTGAGATTCTCGACCCGGTGACGCTCGAACCTGTTGCTGAGGGCGAGCGCGGCGAGATGGTGATGACAACACTGACTCGCGAGGGAATGCCGCTGATCCGTTATCGTACGCGCGACCTGACGCGGATAATTCCGGGTGAATGCCCGTGTGGTCGCACTCACAGGCGGATCGACAGGATCACCGGCCGCAGCGACGACATGCTGATAATCAAGGGAGTGAATGTGTTCCCGTCGCAGATCGAGGACGTACTGATGGCGATGCCGGAAGTGGGCGGCAACTACCAGATCGAACTCACGCGCAAGGAAGGCGCGGACCACATCATAGTAAATGTCGAGGTGGGGGAGACGTTCTTCAAGGGCGATATCACCGACCTGAACAAATTACAGAAGAAGATTTCCGGGCGGCTGCGTGACGAGACGCTGGTGACGCCCGAAGTGAGATTGATGGAGCCTAACACATTGCCGCGCAGCATGGGCAAGGCTGTTCGTGTTGTTGACAAACGACAAATCTGAGGAGAGATCGAAATGGCCGTTCAGGTAAACGTATTTATGCAGAACCAGCCGGGCCGGCTCGCGAAGGCGGTCCGCGCGCTCGCGGAATCGGGCGTGAACATCCGGGCGACGACCATTGCATCGTCGGAGGGGTTCGGGGTGGCCAAGTTTCTGGTGGACAAGCCCGGCGAAGCTGCCGCGGCGCTCAGGGACGCGGGGATGTCCGCGGCTCTTCAGAATGTCGTCGCGGTGAAAATGGACGACAGCGCGGGCGGGCTCGACGAGATTCTGCCGCTCCTCGCGGAGCAGAACGTGAACGTGAAGGACGCATACGGATTCATCCTCGAACGCGGAAAAGACGCGGTTTTTGTGTTCGAGGTTGCGGAGCCGGAAGGGCTGGAGAAACACCTTCAGGAAAGCGGCTGCAAGCTGATGACTGCTGAAGACCTTTACGGCCTCTGAGAAAATAATCCAGCGAACTGATATTTACTGTTGCGGAATCTCTTCCGCTTCCTGTTGTTTTCTCAACGAATATTCCGAAATCTTTGCCGACAGACCGGTGATTGTTCTGTGTATTGATTCGTATTTCGCGCCGACTACCGGCTCGTAACGCTCGACGGTTTTGATAAGGTCCGATTCTAAACTGAAATCGGCGCCCATCGTGTTGTCCCAGTGTTCCTTGAAAACGTCCGGCGGGCAGTATCGCATGTATTGAATAAGGATAAGAAATATCACAACGATCTGATCGACCCAGCCGGCGATCGGGATGAAGTCCGGGATGATGTCGATGGGGAGCGCGATGTAAAGAATTGCGGCGGCCGTCATTATCTTAAGGAAGCGAGGCACGCGCGCGTCTCTGAATAGCGCCAGAAGCAGTTTTGCGAAGCGCGGCACGGCCATGAATCCACCCGCCACCGCGGGAAGCATCGACTTCAATTTGTTAGTTTCGTCCATTGTGTTCTCCCCAGATATCGAAGTAGCGGGCGTTCATTTTGGCCGCGAATCTTCCGGCCTTGAGCGCCCGGACGAGCGATTCCTCATTATAAATCTTTTCCTCGAAAACTGTTACACAACATCCGAGATCGCTTATGTTGTGTGCGTCGCTGCCGCCGATTCCACCCGCGCCGGTCTTCGCGCAATAGTCAGCCGCTGACTGATTCTGTTTCGGCGACGACGATCCGCTGCATGATTCGATCACCTTGAACAATGAAGGAAAGTCGGTGTCTTCGAGCGGCCGGTCGATCGATCCGCTGTACCAGCCGAAAGGAGCACGCCACGGATGTGCAGGGATGACGATTCCGCCGGCCGCGTTCACCATCGATATTACTTCTTCAGCCGGAAGCACGCTCGAAAAATCTTTTTCATAGCCATAAACAAGCAGGTGCCCCTCGCGGCTCTGCACTTCTATCCCTGAAAGCACGACAATATTTTTGTAGCTGCCGGCGATTTCCTTGACTACGCGGCTGCCTTCGATCTTGTCATGCTCGGTGATGCAGATGCCGTCCAAACCGAACGATATCGCCGCCTCGATGCATTCGACGGGGTCGATCATGCTGCAAGGCGAGGAAACCATTGTGTGAACGTGCATATCTATTATCATCGTGCGCTTGTCCTATGGCTACCGCGTTGGGTTCCTATTCTGTGGGATAAACAAGAAGGTGTCAAGCATGGCCGTGGCCGTGCGGAATGACAACGGAAAAATATTTATAACATGTTAAAGATTCGACGGATAATGACGATATAAATTAATGACACGGAGGTCGAAGTAAAAGAGTTCACTTGCCGACCACGGAGGGGAAGGAGTGAAATACTTTTTTCAGAAGGGGGTAGCGGAATGGATGCCGTATCGATATCAACTCCAAGCTATGCCACCCAAATAATATCCAATGCGACCCAGAAACAAAGTGTTGTGCTCATTCAACTGCTGTCGGCGGTGAAAAGTGCGGAGATTGCGCAGGGTAAACCCCTCGCAAATATAGGCGAAGTTCATCAAATCGACATTTACGCCTGAAAAAATTTTTTTCGAGAGGACTAAAGTTTCAACAGGAACGTACCGATATATAAAGTGATTGACATGGTTGCTGCTAGCCACAGCAACTCCTCCTAAAGAGCCACCAGAGAAGGTGGCTTTTTTTTATCCCGTAAAAAATAAAAAAGGGCCGTTCGAAAACGGCCCATCGTTTGTTCATTGATATATCTGAATACTACGGGTTTACTTGCCTTCCTTTATTTTATCCTTGAGGAATTCGATGGCGCGCTTCATCTGAATGTCGTTGCTGTCATCTTTTGTGTCTTTATCGGTGTCGTCTATATCGAGAATCTTGTTTTTCTCATCAAGCTTCATCTTGGCGCCGAACAGTTTCGCGACGTCGTCCACTGCGAGATAGTGTTTCTTGTCCACTTCTTTGTAGAATATGCCCTTGACCGGCGTCCCGTT
>CAYPEK010000101.1:0-15919 GCA_964409645.1 uncultured bacterium
AATGGGGGTATATCGAACACTCGCCTGTATTCCCCACGTATGTGGGGATGAACCGTCCGGAGAAAGATGCCGAACATGCGCGTAACCGTATTCCCCACGTATGTGGGGATGAACCGGCGAGGCGAGGGTATCACTTTTAAGACTGCAAGTATTCCCCACGTATGTGGGGGTGAACCGTCTGTCCGTTATCATTTTCAGTCCATTCCCATGTATTCCCCACGTATGTGGGGAGGTACTCTGTGTTTCTTTGGATCAATCTTTCCTTCTGGTGGCTGCGTGACTATGTGCATTCGTGGTAATAAGGTAAAATATGATTAGACGTTCACACTGAAAGGGGTTGGAAGCGATGAAGATCAGCGCGAGAAATACGCTTAAAGGTAAAGTAAAAAGCATTACGGATGGGGCGGTGAACAGCGAGGTCGTGGTCGAGTTGCCCGGCGGGGCGGAGATTGTGTCGATTATAACGAAGACGTCGGCGCAGAGCCTCGGGCTGGCTGTGGGCAAGGAAGTTTACGCTGTGATTAAGGCGTCCAACGTAATGATCGCGGTGGATTGAGCGCGAGTCCGCGTGTCAGCGGAGCGGTTCTTTTGATACCGAGTGGGCCTCGACGTCTTTTATCTGGTCTTCGAGGGCCTTGGCGAGTTGTTTCAGTTTCGGTGATTTAACGACGGTTTTCATCGTTTCGAGGGTGTCTTCCGCTCTTGTGAACTGGTGCAGGCGGAGGAATGTGAGGATGACGTTGGCCCATGCCGCACCGTCTTCGGGGTTTGTTTCCGCGGCTTTAATTTCGACTTTCAAGTACATGGCGATGTAGTTGGTGAGGAATCTGTCGCCGACCGAGTTTTTCATCCACGCGATCACCCAGCGGGCCTCGTCGATGCGGTTTTCGTCGGTGAGTATGACGATGAGATTCTCCCAAGCGTCGATCATTTTCGGGGCGATGCCGACCGCCGTCTTGAATTCGCGGATCGCGCCTTCGGTGTCTCCTTCCCGCAACAGGATGAGTCCGAGGTTGTAGTGGGCGTAGTAATGGGCGGGCCGCATCCGGATGATTCGCTCGAGGAGTTTCTTCGCTTCGACGTCGTTGCCGTAGTCGAGAAGCAGGCTGCTGTAGTTGAGCATGGTGAGGGTTGAGAACGGCTCGGTGGCGAGCGCTTTGTCGAGCAGTTTTTGCGCTTCCCGCACGCGGCGCAGTTTGATGTATGCGTTGGCGAGGTTGTTCATCACGACGACGGAGTCGGGATTTTCTTTATAGAGCTTTTCGTATATCGCAGACGAACCCTGTACGTCGCCTTTGAGGTTGGCGATGTTGGCGACGGCGAGTTTTGCTTCCATGTTCGCGGGCGATATTTTTAGGACTTTGTCGAACTCGACTTGCGCGGCGGCAAGCTGGCCGTTTTCGATCATCTGGTTGCCGAGCTGCACGTAGGCGTCGGTGTATGTCGGGCATTTTTCGACGGATTTTTTGTAGAATGCGGCGGCTTCGTTGGGGAGCCCGTAGCGGTCGAGCAACTGGCCGGTGTAAAGCGAGATGAGCGCGGAGGAAGCGAGGGTGGCGTCGGCGCGGTTGGCATAAGCGAGGCCGCGTTCCTTGTCGCCGTTGAGGAAGTCGCATTCGGCGAGCCGCGCGTAGAAAATTGCGGGCAGAACGCGTGTTTCGAAGTCGCGGTGTTTGAGCGATTCCGGCGTGAAGCCGTAAGCGTCCGGGTCCCAGCCGCGCAGGTTGCAGTCGGCTTTTTCGGATGGCACGAAGAAGAGGCCGCGCTGCGCGAGCGTCCAGCCCATGCCCTCGAAGGCGACCGGATAGCTGAACACGAGCGGGAGCCGCCCGTAGAATGTTTCCACCGTGCGGTCAACGGCTATGTCGATGTTGGTCCATTTGAACGGCCCGGCGATTTTTTCGATCTGTGAGCGGAGCAGGTTGCCGCTGCTCTCGACGAGAGTGACGTCCGGCCTGAAGTTATACGCGCCGTGCAGGTAAATCGCCTGCGATGTGAAGTAAGTGCTGTTGAGGTAGTAGGCGGCGTCGCGCGGGATGTAGCGGAAGACGTCGCGGTCGAAGGCGATGAAGCGGTTGTCGTTCCTCAAGTTATTTTCTCTGTAGCCGCGCGCGAGCGGAAAGGCGAGACATACGGTGAGCACCGCGACGATTGCCGCGGAAACCCATTTTCGCTTGGGGCCGCCGAGGTTGCGCATCAGTCCGTCCGCGCCGGCCGCCGTGAATATGCCGATCACGATGTATGCGCCGAGATAGAACACGCGCACGACTGAAAGGCCGGCGTCGTCCGCGTGGAATCTGACATAGAGGAGTATGCCCACGCTCTGGACCGCGCAGAGCCATGCCGCGACCACCGCGAGGCGCAGTTTCTCCGAGAAGAGCAGAGCGGCGCCGACGAGCGCGGTGAAGAGGAACACGCCGAAGAATTCCGACGGCAGGTTGGTGAACATGTTCGACAGATATTTCATAAGCGTCGGCATGTTGAACGCGAGCTGGTTTTCCCAGCGGTTAAACTGCGAGCGCTTGATGTGTTCGATGAAGGTTTGGAAGGTATGCGGGTCGCGCCAGTTGAAGATCGGGTCCGCCGCGGCGCGGAGCGGCAGTTGCGAATAGACAAGAAGCACGATCGCTACGGCGAGAGCGCCGGCGGCGATCAGCGCGGCGACGGTGCGCGCGCGCGGGCGCTTCATCCACAGCAGCGCGGCGGCGAACACCGGCACGAACGCGGCAACCGTGGTGTAGTGGTTTGTTGCGGCGAGGCCGAGGAGCAGTATGAAGGCTGGTATCGCGCGGCGTGAGCCGTCGATCATCTTGGCGAAGCAGAGGATGAGCAGCACGTTGATGAGGGCGTTGAGCGCATAGACTTCAGCGATCACGGACTGCTGCCAGAATGTGAGCGAGAGGCCGAACGAAGCGGCGCCGATGGCGGCGGCCGCCGGGGCGATGCCGAGCGCGGCGATCGCAAGGAACAGCGTTGCGGGCGCCGCAGCGCCGAGGAACGCGGACAGCAGGTTGATCCTGAATCCGGGATTGCCAAGCGGCAACTGCTGGAAAAGATTGCCGAGGAACGCGAACAGCGGGTAGCCGGGCGGATGCCCGACGCCGAGCGAGAACGTGCTCGCGGCGAACTCCGCGGAGTCCTCAAACATGATGTTCGGGGCCGCGGTGAGCAGGAACAGCGCCAGAAATGCGATGAAGATGAGGGCGGCGGCCGCATATTTCCCACGGCCCGGTGCGTGTGATGTCATTGGACTGTTCCCGATCCTCCTTTCCTGAACAGCGATGAGGCGAGCGTGATCATTCCGCGGCCTTTCTGCTGTGAGCGCCGCAGGGAAGCAGCGGCAAGGCTCAGCAGCCCCCCCACTTCCTGCACGTCCTGCGGATATGCCGAGACGCCGATGCTGAGTTGCAAGTCGAACCTGTTGTCGGGCCCGAACCGCGCGCCCGCCAGCTTGTTCTTGAACCGTATCAGCGGCACAACCGTCGATTTTGCCTCCGTCTCAGGCATCATCACGAGGAACTGGTGTTCTTTGTAAATCCCGATCAGATCGGTGTTT
The DNA here is from genome assembly GCA_964409645.1 of uncultured bacterium. GTDB lineage: Bacteria > UBP15 > UBA6099 > UBA6099 > UBA6099 > CAYPEK01. The sequence goes on from CAYPEK010000101.1 coordinate 3,557, forward strand.
CGGAACACGTCGTTGAGTACGGCGGCGATCCTGTGCATCGCGCGCCGGCGCTCCTGTTCCCCGTATGCCTCCACGAACTCCGGCATGTCGTCAATCTCGATAAGCGCGAGGCTGAATGTGTAGCCTTTTCGCTTCGCGCGCAGTATTTCCTCTTCGATGCGGGACCTGAAATAGCGGAAGTTCTTCAGGCCGGTGGCCTCATCCACTATGGTCTGCGACTGCATCTTCTTTTCGAGTTCCTTGATCTTCTCGACGAGCTCGCCGTTAAGGTGCTCCTGATCGAGGTACATCATTTTGTATTTTTCCTCGTGGGAGGAGCGTGTGAGCTGCGACATCATGGACCAGAAGAAAAGCATCACCGCACTCCACATCCCGGCGCGGAAGTAGTTTTCCTGAACGGACGGCAGGCCGGCCGCGAATAAACAGGCTCCCGCCGCGACGATGGTCGCCGCGAGCGCGGCATTCGGTTTGAAGCGGTGTCCGGCGGAGATCGCCAGCAGCGGCATCAGCAGCGCCAGCCAGCCACCCAGACCGCCGAATTTCGACAGCCCGAACATGGCCATCCCTATATCGAGCGCGAACATAAGCCACGCGCCCGGCTCCCATCTTTCGGGAATGAACAGGGACGCGGCAAAAATGACTATCGTAAATCCCTGCACCGCGAACATGGTTTCGAGGCGGCTTGAAAAATCGCCGATGTATCCCATGAACACGGCATAAACGAGACCGACGCAGAACGCCAGCCGCGCGAACGCCGCCGGCAGCTCACGTCTATTGATGTATTTTTCCATATCCGCGGACGGCGCCGGTTAAACGTTTTAGCAAAAAGCCGCTTCAATACGCGCGCACCGGCACCTTTCATTTAAATATATCATTTAAAAAAGTTAATATGCATTTTCGTAATAGAAAAAATTGGCGAGGGGTAGCAGATAGGCGGCATCTGGTAGTTGGGAACCGGGGAAAATCCGAAGCCGCGCGCGGCAGCAAGCGGTTACGTTGAAGAATGAAACCGGTTGCTATAAAAAGGGAGACGAGAAGCTAATAAGAATGTTGAAGGTGGGGAGCGGTTGCCTGCGGCGGCGGCGATGGGATATAATCGAGACGTTTCAACATTGGGGAGGCATATCATGCGGACGAAAAGAATAATGGTGGTGGTGGCGGCGGTTCTGGTGTTGCTGTTCATGGCGGGCGCGGCGCTCGCGGACACGCTTTCGCTTACCGGCAATCCGATGAACGACATCTTCCGGCTGAAGGAAGGCCGCCGGATGCGCGTGTCGAGCTCGGACCCGGCGTGGCAGACGGGCAACAACGACTGGCGGCTGATCGCGGGCGGCTCGGACATAACAATCGCCGACATAGAGGGCCCCGGCATTATAACGCACGTCTGGATGGCGTACAGTTGCCGCGACAGACAGTGCTCGCGGCTGCTGTCGATACGGATATATTGGGACGGTGAGCAGCAGCCGGCGGTCGAAGCGCCGGTCGGCGATTTTTTCGCGGCTGGGCACGGCATCGACGCACCGGTGGACTCGATCCCGATTCAGGTATCTTCCGAAGGCCGCGCGCGTAATTCGTTCTGGCCGATGCCGTTCAAGAAGCACGCGAAGATCGTCATCTCGAACGAAAATCAGTATTCGGCCGGCGTGGTGTTTTACTGGTATGTTGACTATGTGAAACTGGACAAGTTGCCTGATGATTCGGCGTATTTTCACGCGCAGTACAGGCAGGAGTTTCCGGTGAAGCCCGGCAGGTACAAACTGATGGAGGCCACCGGCCGCGGCCAGTACGTCGGCACTGTTTACTCGGTGCTGGCGAACATGCCCGGCTGGATCGGCGAGGGCGACGACTTTTTCTACATCGACGGAGAGAAGGAACCATCGATCCGCGGGACCGGCACGGAGGACTATTTCAGCGACGCGTGGGGTTTCAGGTTGTTCAATCAGCCTTATCACGGTGTGTCGATTTACGAGGGAGAGAAGATCGGAGGCCACACGACGGCGTACCGGTGGCACCTCGCGGACCCGATCATGTTCGAGAAGTCGCTCAAGGCGGAGATCGAGCATGTCGGCCCGGTGTTCAACGACGAGGACAAGCTGACGGCCGGCTACGGCGAGCGGCCGGATCACTATTCGACGGTTGCGTTCTGGTATCAAGACAGTCCGGGCGGCAATTTCGAGCGAATGCCGAAGGGGCTGAAACGGCTCCCGCCGAACATCTACATCGAGGCGGAGAAGCGGCACTATAAGGAAGGCGGCGCGGCGGCGAAGGGCGTCAAAATCGTGAGCGACATGGCGTGGAGCGGCGGCGCGTATGTGAATTTCACGCCGACCGGAAGTGTCACGCGCTATGAAGTGCCGATCAATCTGAAACACAAGAACCGGTACGAGGTCGCGGCGGATATCGTGCGAGGCCCGAATATAGGTGTTTACAGCGTGACGCTCGACGGCAAGCCGTTCGGGATGCTGTCCGATGTGACGCGGCCGAACCCGGAGCGGATGTCGTTGGACCTCGGGATGCGCGAGCTGGACGCGGGCGACCACAAGATCGTGTTCACGTTCATCGGGGCGTCGCCGGACGGCGGCTCCGACCTCGGCGTGGACGGTGTCTATCTGCGGCCGATCCGCTTTTTCGCCGACGACGCGCAGTAGATTTTCGCGGCTATTTCACAGCTTTATTCGTTGAGAAATACGATGCGTCGTATCTTGCATGGTCCGCGCGGATATTTTATATACTGACAAACAGCAATTGCAATTCGGCCGACGCCTGCATATAATCCTCTCAAAGCTACCTAGGTAATCGATGGCGGTTCGCCCTGAACCGTAGATGCCTGAATACCAACTTAAAAGGAGAACGGGTATGAATAAGAGCGACTTGCTGACCTTGCCTGTCGAGCACATCGACATTACCGCCCACAAGTGGCGCGAACTGGTGGACACGATGGGGAAGACCGCGTTTCAGGCGCGGAACATCGGAAATGCGGCGCGGATTTACGACCGGATGCTTTCCGACCCGGACTGCGCGATAATCCTCTGCCTCGCGGGATCGCTTTTCAGCGCCGGGCTGAAGAAAGTGGTTGTCGATATGATCCGGTGCAACATGGTGGACGCGATAGTCTCCACGGGCGCGATCATGGTGGATCAGGATTTTTTCGAGGCGCTCGGCTTCAGGCATTATCAGGGCTCGCAGTTGCTGGATGACAACATGCTGCGCGGGCTATCAATCGACCGCATCTACGACACGCTGATCGACGAGGATATGCTCCGCGTCTGCGATAATACGATTTACGAGATCGCCGAAGGGCTGTCGCCGAGGCCGTATTCCTCGCGGGAGTTCATTGCAGAAATGGGGCGTTGGCTGGAAAGCAACAAACAATGTGAGGATTCCGTGGTGCGCGAGGCGTGGGCGCGGGAAGTGCCGGTGTTTGTGCCCGCGTTCAGTGACTGCAGCGCCGGGTTCGGGCTCATCCTGCATCAGGACCGACGCCGCGAGAAACACGTCAGCATCGACTCGGCGAAGGATTTTCTCGAACTGACCCGGCTCAAGGTCGAATCAAAAGAAACGGGGCTGCTTATGGTCGGCGGCGGCGTACCGAAGAATTTCGCGCAGGACACGGTGGTGGCGGCGGAACTGCTCGGCCGCGAGGCGCCGATGCACAAGTACGCCGTGCAGATAACCGTGGCCGACGAGCGGGACGGTGGCCTGTCCGGATCGACGCTGCGCGAGGCGTCCTCGTGGGGCAAGGTTTCCACCGAGTATGAGCAGATTGTGTATTGCGAGGCCACGGTGGCGTTCCCGATGATCGCGGGGTACGGATGGGAAAAGGGCGCGTGGAAGCAGAGGCAGCCGCGCAGGCTGGCCGGGTTGTTCGCCTCTGAAAGCGGAGGTGGAGAATGAAAAACACAATTGTTGTAACCGGCGCGGCGGGATTCATCGGGTCGAGGTTCGCGCGGTCGTGCAACGATCTCGGCATCGACATCGTATCGGTTGACGAACCGCGATACTTCGAGACGCGCGCGGAGCACGGCGATATCGATTTCGGGCATGTCGAATCGCCCGCGGGCCTGCTTCCGCTGCTCGAACGCGGTGGCCGGCCGCCGCGCGCAATCGTGCACCTCGGCGCGTGCTCGGACACGACGGAAACAGATAAGGAGTATCTCGACGAAGTGAACACGCGGTATTCACAGAAACTGTGGCTTTACGCGGCCGAAAACGGCGTTCCTTTCGTTTACGCGAGCAGCGCGGCGACTTACGGCGACGGCGGGAGCGGCTACGACGACGACGAGTCGCTGATCCCCGCGTTGCGGCCGCTTAATCTTTACGGTGAGTCCAAGCAGGCTTTCGATCTGTGGGCGCTGAGTCAGGAAAAGATCGGCGTCGCGCCTCCGCAATGGAGCGGCTTCAAGTTCTTCAACGTTTACGGATTCGGCGAGCGGCACAAGGGAAGGATGGCCAGTGTGGCGCTTCACGTTTACGACCGGATCGCGAGTTCGGCCGAAGCGCTCCTTTTTAAAAGCTATCTAAAAGACGTGGCGCACGGGGAGCAGAAACGGGATTTTATATACGTGGACGACGTGGTGAACGCGATGCACTTTGCTCTTGAGCATCCGATACCGCGCGGCATATATAACCTCGGCACGGGAGAGGCGCGCACTTTTCTCGACCTCGCGCTGGCGGTATTCAGCGCGGCGGGCCGTGAGGCGAAAGTCCGCTACATCGATATGCCGGAAGACCTCAGAGGCAGGTACCAGTATTTCACCGAAGCGAAAATGGAAAAACTGCGCGCGGCGGGATATTCGGCGCGGTTTACCTCTCTGGAAGACGGGGTGGCCCGTTATGTGTCGGAACTGAAGGCGTTCGAGAAGGTTGCGCGGTGATTCAAATACCATCATCAGACTTTTAGCGTGGAAGGGGTCAGGCCATGAATTGGGAATTGAGCAGTATCAGAAAAAGAATTGCCGGTGCAAACATGTCTTTCAGTAAAAAGTAATTCTCGAAGTTTGCGCATCTCAATTCCCAATTCACGGCCTGACCCTCCGTTCTCTTGACATCTTGCGGCATATCGTATAATCTTGTTGCGCTGGTGGCACGAAAATGATATTCGTAACACCAAGGCGCGGCGGCCGGGCTGGGAGATGAGGACGAAAGGAACGACGGGACAATTTGATATAGGGCAACGAAGAACTCTGCCGCCGCTCCGGCGAAAATATCGACAAGGAGCGATTCCATGGAAAAAGTCCTCATGGAAAAGATTTATTACAACGAAAGTTTTCCCGAACCGCGCGCCGATCCGGACGATTTGTTTTTTGTCCGGATAGACGAAGAAAAATGCGTCGGCTGCGACACGTGCACTCAGTACTGTCCGGTCAAGGCGATCTTCGGTGATATCGGCGAACCTCACAAGATTCTCCACAAGGAATTGTGCATCAACTGCGGGCAGTGTCTGACGCACTGCCCGATGGGAGCGATTTACGAATCGCAGTCGTGGGTGTCGGACATAACCAAAAAGCTGAAGGATGAAAAGGCGGTCAAAGTCGCCATTCCCGCGCCTTCTGTCAGGTATTCGCTTGGGGAGTGTTTCGGGATGCCGCCGGGCACGGTGACGACGGGCAAGATGTTGTCGGCGCTGAAAGAGATCGGGTTCAATCACGTCTGGGACAATGAGTTTGCCGCAGACCTGACGATCTGGGAGGAGGGGAACGAGTTCCTCGGCAGACTGACGAAAAAGCTCGTTGCGCCACTGCCTCAGTTCACTTCCTGCTGTCCCGGCTGGCAGAAGTATATCGAAAGTTTTTACCCGGAACTGATACCGCATCTGTCCACCGCGAAATCGCCGGTCGGCATGTGCGGCGCATTGGCGAAAACATACGGGGCGGACATGAGGAAATACAACCGGGCGGATATGTACACCGTATCGATCATGCCGTGTATCGCCAAGAAGTACGAAGGTATGCGGCCGGAGCTTCGGTCGTCCGGATTTCAGGACATAGATGCGACGATCGACACGCGCGAACTGGCGTATATGTTGAAGGAAGCCGGCATAGACCTGAACAAGATGCCTGAGGGGGAGCGCGACAGTCTGATGGGCGAATCGACGGGAGGCGCGACCATTTTCGGAGTGACGGGCGGCGTGATGGAGGCCGCGCTGAGGTATGCTTACGAGGCGGTGACAAAGAGCAAACCGCTGTCGATGGATTTCAAGCCGGTGCGGGGGCTTCAGGGTGTCAAAGAGGCACAGTTGGACATAAACGGCATCGAGGTGCGGGTGGCGGTGGTTCACGGGGCGAAGCGTTTCGCGAAGATATGCGACGCGGTGAAAGCCGGCGATGCGCCGTGGCACTTTGTCGAGTTCATGGCGTGCCCCGGCGGTTGCGTGATGGGCGGCGGGCAGCCGATCTTCCCCGACATTCAGGTCGCCGGCACGCCGCGTTACGATAGATTCATGGCGGAACTGAACAATCGCATCAAAAGCAGAGTCTGAGGAGACAATAACAATGGATACTTTAAATATAACCCGTCGTGATTTTCTGAAAACGTGCGGCGCGCTGGCCGGCGCGGCAATCGTCGGTGTGCGGCTTCCCTCTCCGGCGCTGGCGGCGGACGAAAAGACGCTGAAAGATTACATGAACGACCGGATAAGCGGCGTCTATGCGGCGGACGGAAAATTCGGAATTCGCGCCTCGCAGGACAACCGGCAGGTGCGCAAACTGTACGATGACTGGCTCGGAGAGCCCGGCGGACACAAGGCTCACGAACTGCTGCACATGCAGTTCAAGGACCGCTCGGCGAATATTAAGCGCCTCGGAGATGCGGCGGTCAATCCGCGCGCGAAGGAATTTGAGGGCCAAACATATCCGTTCGAGTGATCTGCCGGCTGCGAGGATCTCCACCGATGCGGCAGTTGCGGTAACACGATCATAAAAAAAATAACATCTTGACGGCGAGTCCGCGTGGGAAATATAATTTCGTGGCACTAAAGCAAAAAGCGTGTTACCGGATGTTGTGTCTCGGCATGACGCCCGTTTGATAATAAATACTAATAGGAGGATAAGAGGTTATGAAAAGGACATTTCTGATGGCGATGGTGCTTACGGCGCTTGTGTCGCTCTCGGCGTTCGGGCAGGAAGCGGATGCGAAAAAGGGCGCGGGTGCGCTCGATCTGGGAGAGATAGTGGTGACGGGCGACCGTGAGCCTGAGGTGGCGACATTTTTCCCGGGGCAGGTCGAGGTTATCACGGAGCAGCAGATAAAGGAATCGGGCGCGCAGAATGTGCTCGATCTGCTTAACTCGCTGCCGGGGATATACAGCGACCGCGACACGGCGCTCTACGGGCAGCCGATGGACGGAATCAACATCCGCGGGCAGGAGTCGTTCGACAAGGTGGCGATCATCGTGAACGGGCGGCAGGATAACATGATGAACATCATGGGGCACACGCTGCTCGACCCGCTGTCGATCGACAATGTCGAGCGGATCGAGATATATAAAGGGCCGGCGTCGGTGCTGTTCGGCAGCAACGCGCGCGGCGGCGTGATCAACATAATCACGAAGAAGGGCAGCGACAAGACGGACGTGTCGTTTCGGATGTCGGCGGGCAGCAACGACTCGTACGAGACGGTGATGTCTCTGGCGGACACGCAGGGCCCGGTCGATGTCGCACTCTCGCTCGGCACGCGCGGGACGGGCGGCTATCTTTCGGACGATCCGGCGCTCGCCGGAGACAGCAACGGCGCTTACCGCGGCCTGAACAACACGTTCCACGTCGGCTACGCGCTGACGTCCTACAGGAACGTCTCGGCGGACTGGCGGTGGAATCAGTTCACCGGCAACGCCCCTAACAGTGCGTCAAATCCGCTGAAACGAAACCGCTGGGGCATGGACCTGATGTACGAAACCAAGCATGATTCGTTTAAGAACGATCTGCATTTTTACCACGGGCAGGGCAAGCACCAGAGTTTTGGCACGGACGGATTCGATTCGAGCGACACGATGGACGGCGTGAAGTGGACGCATCAGATGCAGACGGGCGCGAGCAACTCGCTCCTGTTCGGCGCGGATTATGAGAGATACGGCGGCGAGGCGCAGAACTATTCCGGATCGCCGTTTATCAACAGCGTGTGCGGGATGAGCGTGTGGTGCCGCGAGTCGCGGTACAGCGCGTTCGTGGCGGACACGTACGATTTCAACACGGAGTGGTCGCTCAATCTCGGCTACCGGATGGTGCACGATTTCCTGACGGGCTGGAACGGTGTGCCGCAGGCGGGCGTGAAGTTCCGCCCGACGCCGCACAGCGAACTCGCCGCTTCGTACTCTAAGGCGTACTACACGCCCAGCCTCCGCGAGTCGTTGTTCTTCGTCAAGAACTACAACCCGGACCTTGAACCGGAGTACACCGAGCAGTACGCGCTCGATTACACGATCTATAAGTCGAACAGGTTCCAGTTCAAGACGTCGCTTTTCAGAATCAAGGACACGGGCAAGATAAACACGGCTTACGGAAACATATCGACGAACTCGGCGTCCGGCGACGAAACAACTGACGGCATCGAAACTTCGTTCACGCGGTATTTCAACAAGAACACGTCGATGGAGGCGAGCTATACGCACCTCGACATCGAGGACTCGTATGGCGCGACGGTTGTTGAGCACAAGCAATGGGCTCCGGAGAACCAGTACGATCTGAACCTGAGGCACAAGGCCGGCGCGCTGGCGATCACGGCGAACGCGAGTTTCGTTTCGGACATTTATTACAGTGCGACTCAGCAGGTGGACAACTACACGCTCGTCAACCTGCACTTCAACTATGAGTACGAAAAGGGAACGACTTTCTTCGTGCATCTGAAGAACGTGCTCGACGAGGACTACAGCCTGAGGACATTCAGCACGGGCAGCCTGAACGGTCAGTTGTGGAAGATGCCGGGCCGGACGGTGATGGCCGGTTTTGAATGGGATATTTAATAAGGATTTAGTATTGCGTATCAGCAATATGGCGGAAATGTATTCCGATTAATTTCCTTCTTGGAAGGAGGGCGGAGAACGGGAGTCTCCGCCCATTTTTTGTTAATGGAGGACGATATGCGCGGAGGCGGATTGATAAAAGGAAAAACGAGCGCGGCGGCGTTGCTGCTCGCGGCGGCGGTGTGTGCGGTGTGGTTCGGCGCGCAACGCGCGGAAAGCGCTAAACCGGCCGCCCGGACGGCGAAAACGGTGGTGGTCACGTCCGACTCGATTCTCATGTCGATGGCGGAGCAGTTGCTGCCGGGCAACCGCTACGAAGTTACGGCGATACTGCCGCCCGGGCAGTGTCCCGGGCATTACGACGTGAAGCTGAGCGACATCGAAAAGGTCAAGAAGGCCGATCTGGTCATCACGTTTCTCGGCATGACGTTCATGGATAAGGCGGATGACGGGGGTGTTGACGCGGTGCTCATCGACGCGAAGGGCCGGAACTGGATGTCGCCGGACGCATACACAGAGGGCTTGTCGGTTGTCGCCGGGGAGCTCGCGAAGCGATTTCCGGCGGATAAGTCGGTGATAATGAAACGGCGCGCGGCGGCGGCGGGGGATGTGAAGAAGGCAGCGGCGGCGCTTGTTAAAAAGATAAAAAAAGCCGGTATATACGGGACGCCCGTGATCGCGTCCTCGATGCAGAAGGAGCCGCTTGAATGGTTCGGTTTCCGCGTGGTGGGCGAGTACGGCCGCCCGGAGTCGATCTCGGCAAAGGAGATTGTGAGGCTTACGGAGGCCGGGCGGAAGGCGAAAGCGGCGCTTGTGGTGGATAATCTTCAGTCGGGACCGGACACGGGAGAGAGCATCGCGGAGGCGTTGAAAGCGCGGCACGTGGTGCTGACGAATTTTCCAAGTGAGAAAGGATACGTGGCGACGCTGCGCGCGAATGTGGACGCACTGGCGGCCGCCGCAAAGAAGAAATGATGGGAAAGCCTTTTACACGGCTTGATAACGTGACGGTGAGACGCGGCGGAACGCTGTTGCTGGACGGCATCAGACTCGATGTGGCGGCGGGCGAGTTCGTCGGGTTGATCGGGCCGAACGGGGCGGGCAAAACCACGCTGCTGAACGTGGTGGCGGGCTTCGAGCGGTTCGAGGGTTCGCTGGAACTGTTCGGCGAGAGGGCGACGCATGCGCGCGGGCGGTCCGTGCGGTTGCGGATCGGCTATGTGCCGCAGCGGTTGGATGTGGATCCGGCGTTCCCGGTGTCCGCGTTCGAGGCGGTGATGATGGGCGGCTGCGGGCGGACGGGTGTGTTGCGGAGGCCGCGCGCGGAGGACCGCGCGAAGGCGCTCCGGCTGATGGAGCAGTTGCGGATTTCGGAGCTCGCGGGGCGGCCGCTCGGCCGGTTGTCCGGCGGCGAGCGGCAGAAGGCGCTGCTCGCTCGCGCTCTGTTTCAGGAGCCGGACGCGCTTTTGCTGGACGAGCCGACGGCGGGCCTCGACATAGCGACGCAGAAGGAATTTCTGGAACTTGTCAGCACGATACATGCGCGGCGGCGGCTTACGGTGCTGTTTGTCACCCACGACTTCAATCTGCTGCCGGCGGCGATGAGCCGCGCGGCGCTGCTGAACCGAGGGCGGATCGTATTCGACGGCGGCGTCGGCGAGGCGCTATCCGGCGACACGCTGTCGGAGTTGTTCCGCTGCCGGGTTGAGTCGTTCGAGCGCAACGGCAGGAGGTTCATCTCCTATGGTTGACGGGCTGATCGACGCGCTCGGATACCAGCCGATACAGCGGGCGGCAGCGGCGTGCGTATTGTGCGGCGCGAGTTGCTCGATGCTCTCGGTGTTCGTTGTGCTGATGCGGATGCCGCTGATCGGGGTGTCGATGTCGCACGCGGCGTTCGCGGGCGCGGTTTTCGGCATGTTGCTCGGTGTCGATCCGTTTGTGTCGGGCTTCGTGGTATGTCTGCTCGCGGCGGCGGCGCTCGGGCCGCTGTCCGACCGTACCGACCTCGCGCCGGAAAATGTGCTCGGCATCATGTTCTCGTTCCTCTTGGGACTCGCGTTTCTCGGCATGGGTGTGCTGACGCGGACGAAGGCTGGCGCGCTGAATCTGATGTGGGGCAGCTTGCTGACGCTGTCGCGGGCGGACGTAGCGGTCCTCGAAGTCATCACGGCGATACTGGCGCTTTTTGTCATTGTGTTTTTTAAGGAGATACGGTGCGTTCTGTTCAACAGGCGGCTCGCCGCATCGGGCGGCGTTCCGGAGCGGGCGATTTATTACGCGCTGCTGTTTCTCACGGGCGCGGTGGTGTCGTCCAACCTCGCGACGGTGGGCGGGCTGTTGATTTTCGCGCTGCTCGTTCAGCCCGGCGCGACGGCGCTCCAGTTGACGTACAACCTGAAGCATTTCTTTCTGATTTCGGTAGCGTCCGGCGTGGGCGCCTGCGCCTCCGGGCTCGCTGTTTCTTATTTGTTCGACCTGCCGTCGGGCGCCGCTGTGGTGCTCATGGCCACTCTTATTTTCGCCGTTGCGTTCGTTTTTTCGCCGAAACGCAGGGCGTCGAAAAGATTAAATTCAGGAGTTAGAGTATGATGGATCGAAATGAAATTTACAGAATGAGAAAAGACTTCTTTAACAATCACGCGGAGATGTGGATGGACATGTGGTACAAGGACCCCGCTACGGGCCGCCACGATGCTTACGCGGAGCAGTTCGCGCGCCTGTTTTCGATGGTCGAGCTGAAACCGGGCGACCACGTGCTCGACACCGGCTGCGGCGTCGGGGTGCTCGTGCCTTTCATCCTCGACCGCATCACGGACACGGGTCTGCTGTACGAGGTAGATTACGCTGCGAAGATGATTGAGGTGAACCGGCGGCGGCACCCGCAACCGAACATCCGGTTCCTTGTGGCGGATGTCGCCGATATGCCGGTCAAAGACGGCGGCTGTGACGTTGCGTTCTGCTTCTCGTGTTTTCCGCACTTCCACGACAAGGCGGCGGCGCTGACGGCGCTTGCGGCCGCGCTCAGGAAGGGCGGCACGCTCGTGATCGCCCATTTCGATTCGTCGGAGGGGATCAACAAGCACCACAGCGGCTGCATGGCGGTGATGCACGACACGCTTCCGACCGACGGCGAGATGCGGTCGCTCTGCTCGGAAGCGGGCTTCAACATAAAGACATTCATTGACGAACCCGGTTTTTATGTGCTGATCGCGGACAAGGCGTGATTAGCAGCAGGCCGTGAATAAGCAGTACTCAATCAATAAGTGCTTGTATTGTTTTGGCATCGCGACTGACGGCTGCACCTGTCTCAATTCGCGGTTCACGGCCTGACTTCATGGTTGCCTTCTTATTTAAAGTTGATTGACATGCCGAATGTGATATAATGTGAAATCCTGCACAAGCAT
>CAYPEK010000102.1:0-15540 GCA_964409645.1 uncultured bacterium
GCAACTGATACGGCGCGTTGGGCGGTTTCGGCTCCGAATACTGGCTGTACGGATACCGCCTGAACGGTGTCCAGATCGCCGTCAGAATCAGCGCCGCCGCCAGCGCCAGCACGCCCGCCGGCCTCAACGGCCTTCTATGGTAATATATCTGCTGCTTACGCCAGAGGCCGACCTTGAACTTCTGACGGCTCCGCTTGAGCAACATCGCCGCGCCGGCCGCGAACAGCGCCGCGCACAACACAAACTGCGCGAACGACCCCACGGTGAAATGTTTTGAATTCGGGTTGGAGATAAACGGCATGTTTTGCCAATCGGATGTTTTTTTCAGCCCGTAAACAAGCAGTTCGCAGTCGGTCTGGTTGATCGTCAGGTTGCCCGCGCGCGGGTCGCCCTCCCACCTGTAATACGGCGCCACCTCGAAACCCGGCACAAGCACGACTCCGGGGTTCGACGCCTGCGCTTCGTCTATCGACTTGAGATATTCGTCCACCTTCGACATCTTCACCGAGTCTCGGTGAATCGTCACCCGGAGAACGCCCCTGAACGGCGACACGCCGTAAGTCAGCGAGCGCTCCGCCTTGTCCGAAAAAAGCACGGCGCGCACCCCGTTGTCGGCGGCGATGCGGGCGATTTCGGACGGTGTGTACGCGCCTCCGGTCGCCTTCGTGTGCACGTGGATCACAGCCGGTACTTGTTGCAGTTCTTTCATTCCGATAACTTTCTCGCGCGGGCACATAGATCAAAAGAATGCCGCTTTTACCCAATGAATTGTAACCACAAGCGCGCGGATTTTGCAGATGGAAATTCAAATTGACGCCGGGCGGCGTGTTCCCCAAACGAAAACGGCGGGCATTCACCCGCCGTCTTCCGTCATTGCCATTTGCCGAATCGTAACGCGATGTTACTTTTTCGGTTTCTTCGGGTTGTGCTTTGCACAGGACTTACACATGCCGTTCCACCTCCCGCCAAGCATTCTTATTAATCATTTTAACAATCGGAAAAATCGTTTCACGGGAGGCAAAATAAAATATATCGTGACACGTACGGCATACCCCCGCCGTGTTCTTGCTATTCGCCAACATCCCTGTAGTTCTTGCCGAAATTGATCGACAGCCGTTTGCCGCCGGCCTCGATTATGTAGCGTCCCTCGTTGAAGTCACTCTGGCAGAACGGGTTGTCGAACCTCTTGAACCCCCTCATCGGCAACTCTCGGCCGTCGAGAGTGAACTTGCCGCGCCAGCCGAATCTCAGCTTTCCGACGCCGGGCGGCTCGAACGCCACTCGCAGGCCGCTCACTTTGAGCGGCGCTTCGCTCACAGTTGCCATAAAGCGATCGAACGTGCCGTCCACGATACTCCGCCCCATCACGCAAATCCACACGTTCCGCTTGCCCGACGCCACCAACTCCACCCCGGCGTCGCGGCCTTTTTTCGTCCATTCCGCGGGATGGCTTGAATAGAGAGCGACGTAAGAATTGCCCGCCTGCCCGAACGTCCATTTGCCGCGTGTCTCCACCCGGTCGAACGCCCATCGCGGAAAAAACGCGTGCGTGTATGAGTAGAAATGCCGCTGGCCCGCAATCGTGTAGTTATCGAGCTTGTAGATTGCGAAAAGAACATTTTTATACTGCGCGATGCGCGGGAATCTGTTCTGGCCGTTCCAGTAGGTCGGCGTGCGGTCGCCGCCCGCTTCCGGCGAACCGGGATTGGTCGTGAATACCGCCGCGTCCGGCCCGAGCGTCGCCTGCCATACGTGCTGCTGGTTGCCCGGCTCGCCCGCCCGGTAGTCCTGCGCCGACGACAGCATGTAATCCGGCGTTCGGTACGTAACGACATTCGCTTCTCCGAGCAGCAACCTGTTTGTCTCGATCGGCAGGATGCGCGGCACGAGGCCGATCCAGAATCCCGGTGTCATGTTCCGCAGAAAACCGGGCGCCTCGCCCGCGAACGGCTGATCCCACAGGTTCCACTTCCTCAGCGCGCTCAGCGTCGCGACCACAGTCTGCGGCTGCGTGTAGGCCCCCATGCCCCAGAACGCCACCACGTCGTCGAGGTTGTTATAATCGAGACCGTAGTCGCGGGCATTTTCGAGCGGGATGCCCTGTCGCTCATAAGAGATAAATTCGTCCATGATTATGCGGCCGGCGTTTATGATCGCCGCCGGCGGCCTGTACCTGCGCGAGACTGCGAGAGGCAGCCCGGACTGCCCGCTCAACGCATCCGTCTGCCCAACGCCCCAGACAAGATACACCACCGATGCAAGGTCCGTATCGCGGCCCGTCATCGTGCGGTCCTGATACGTGCGCCCGTGTGAAACGCCGTAAACCCCTTTAAAGAGGCCGTCCGCGATGTCAAACAGCAACAAGTCCGTCAGCATCGCCGTCTGTTTCGCGATTACCGGGTCCGCCGCGTACTCCGCCAGCCGCGCCGCCGCCGCGAGGTCCTCCGAGTAGTACACGTTCGAGTCCCACTCGCTGAATCCCCAGCGCGCGCGCCGGTCGATCCACTGCTTAATCAGCCGCGCCGCGTGCTCCTTGTGCTCCGCCGCGGACCTGCCGTCGTTCGCGAATTTATCGTGAATAAACGTCTGCGCGGCAAGGTACTCCGCCGCGTGAAAAACAATCTGGTGGTTCTCCGTTGCGAACACCATCGCGCCCGGACCCGGCTCGTCGATCCAGAACTTGAAGCCGAGCAGCGACTTTTTAAGCCGCTCCGATTGCTCCGGTTTCAGAAAGTGAGATCGGGCATCCACCGCGAGCGCCTCCGCAACTTCGAGCGCCGTGAAATCCGCGCAGTCCTCCCGCGCGTCCAGAATCTTCACCGCATCCGCCACCGACGCATCCGAAACCTCCACCCGCTCGCCAAGCCGTTCCGCAACAATCGCCGCGTTCAGACTCGATCCGTCCGCCGCAAGCCAGTCCCGCAGAAAACGCTTCCGGCGCTGTTCGAACGAACTCTCCTCTGGCGCAGTCACAAACCTATCCGGCTCCGGCGCAGCGAGCGGCCACTCCGGCTTCCCCGCGTGCGGCTCGAATTTCTCCGTGGATACCCCGAACAGTGCCCGCACCGTTATCTCCACAATAAGAAAAACCGCCAGCAGCGCCGCGAGTATTAGGCTAAGCGTTTTGATTGTTCTGACATTACGCAATCGGCATTTCCCGTGCCGGCCGCAACCGGCGTTCCTTCGGCAGTAGAAATATTACATTGAATCCGCCCGTCGTTCAAATCCCGGCCGGCTGTTCATCAATTCCATCATTTATGAGCAAAGCGAATCCATGCCGCGCGCGTAAGCAAGGGAAACAAGGTGTCAGGCCATGAATTGGGAATTGAGATTCCAAAAAGTATCGAGAGACTTTACCATTCAGGTATATATGACCAAACAATCCTTTTTCTGATACTTCTAAATTCCCAATTCACGGCCTGACACCAAAAATACATTCTTTGACAGTGATATTTTAGACCGGCTTCAATTCGGACGTGCCGTACAGTTTCGCGTAGTTGCGGCGAACTCCGGGACAGCACGAGTCGAGTTCGCACTCCGCGCACGATGCCGCTTTGACGAATCCCGAATACTGCTGTGAAAGCGGCGGCAGAATCGGGAAATACCTACGACGCCCATCGCCCATCGCGCAGGGCGTCACACCCCAGTGCGGCTCCAACCCCGCCGCGACAACTCCCAGCGAGTCGCACAAATCCATAGCCTCATTCAGTAGCGGAACCGCATCCGAAAAACGCGGGACGATCTCAGCCGACGCCGTCTCCTCCATGATCGGGGCCACATACGAGAAATTCAGTGCCGCCGCCGGGAACCGCCCGGCAACGAACCTCACAAAGTCCGGCGTACCCT
Source organism: uncultured bacterium (assembly GCA_964409645.1). Taxonomy (GTDB): domain Bacteria; phylum UBP15; class UBA6099; order UBA6099; family UBA6099; genus CAYPEK01. Next base: position 3,847 of record CAYPEK010000102.1, read on the forward strand.
TATAATTAATCCCATTCACAACGTAATTGATGACCGTGAACACACCGAGTTCGCTCAGGTTTTCCAGCCCGCGCACTGTTTTGTCATAGCCGCCCGCGCAGCCGGTTATACGGTCAGAAACCGACGCGGTTTGCGAGTGGAGCGAGACAAGCGCGAGATCGAGTCCCGCATCAACCGCCCGCCGCGCGTAGCCTGCATCCGCGAACGCCATAGCGTTTGTATAGACCGCCGCTTCGAGCACGCCGGCTTCTTTCGCAAGCGCAATATATTTAAATAGATTCTTATCCAGAGTCGGCTCGCCGCCGGTGAACACCACCCGCGACGGTTTGCTTTCCAGCGACCGCGCAATCAGCCGCCGCCGCGTGGCATCGTCCAGCCTCGGCAGCGATTTGTCCGACGTGCAGAACACGCATTTCTGGTTGCACCGGAAATCGAGCTGAAAAACAAGTCCGAGCTGCTTTGCCGCGCCGCCGATCACATAATACGGCGTTTCGATGAACTGCCGCTCCGCCTCCCGCTCCTTGAACGCCTCACTCCTGAACGCGCGCGTTTCGCCGCCGGCGCGCAACTCGACGGACACCCCGCGTTCCGCCGCCGCGTGCTCGCAGACGCCCGCGAGCGACGCCGCCGCACCGCCGCAGTCGGCGATTACATACTCCGCGCCCGCCGCCGACAGCGCCGCAAGCGTGCGCTCCAGTTCTCGCGCCCCGCCGCACTTCACAATCACGCGCAGCAGCCCCGCGCGCTTCTTCGCCGACGCCGCAATACCGCCCACCGCCGACATCACCGCCCGCCGCGCCGCCGGTTTACCCTCCACATCCGGCAGCGCAACAAACACCTCATCCGCCGCGCCGCCGAACAGCCTGCCGTAAAATCCGGCGTCGAAATGCCTCGTGATGTCGAGCTCCGCCTTCACCGGCTCGAACCCGGCCGCGCGCGCCGCCTTCAGTATCGCGAGCACGCCTTTTTCCGAAAAACCGCCGAGCCCGCGCAGAAGAATCTCCCCGCCGCTCCCGGCTTTCAACGCCGACGCCACCTCCGCAGGCTTGCAGTCCGGCGAGACCGCCGCGCAGTCAACCACTACCGTTTCGCAAAGCGAATCCTCGCGCGGGCTCGCCCAGACAGGAGCAACCGGTCCGCCCGGACGGCGGCGCGCCGTATCCGCATATTTTTTTTGCTTGCTCATTTGCAACACACACCCGGCCGCGCGCGCTTCGACTTCGCCGCCGCAACCGGCTCAATCTCGTCCAACCCGTAGTATTCCGCGTAGAACCGCCGCACCCCGAAGCAGGTGGCGTCGAACGCGCAGTCCGCGCAGGAGTCCTTCTTCACGAACGCGCCGCCCGGCCTGCCCTTCGAGCCCGGCCGGTAGCTCGCCGCGTATCTGTCCCTGAACGGCAACACGCACGGCGGCACGCCCTTCAGCCCCTCGCCCGCCGCGAACGGCACGCCGAGTTCCCCGCACCGCCGTATCGCCGCTTCGAGATGCGGCGCAGCCGCCGAAAACTTCGGCACCACCCCGTCAGACATCGCCTTCATGTCGCGCGGCGCAGCATACGAAAAATTCAGCGGCGTCTTTCGCGGCCCGTCGCTGAAATGCCGATCCGCAAACTCAACCAGCGCGGGCATCAGCGCGTAATTGTCGCCCATCACAACCGTGTGAACCACGACGTGGACACCCGCTTCGAGCAGATTCAGAATGCCGGCAACCGTCTTCCTGAACGTGCCCTCCGTGCGCGTGATCGAATCGGACACCACCGCGTCCGGGGCAAGCAACGTGCAGTACGCGAGGTCGAGCCCCTCGCCCGCGAGCCGCGCGCACAGATCACGGTTAGAAAGCCGCACCGCGTTCGTGTGCAATTCCACCTGCCGCACCCCGCCGCGTTTCGCGCGCCCGACATACTCCGGCAGCCGCGCGTCGAGCGTCGGTTCGCCGCCGCTGAACGCCAACCTCGGTATCCTTTCGGCAACAACATAATCTATCTCTGACAGGACGCGCGCCGCGGGCGGCTTCCGCACCGACGTGTCCACCCAGCAGAATTTGCATATCTGATTGCACGCGAACACGGGCCGGATCAGCGCTTCGAGCGCTTCCGGCCGCCGCGCACGGCCCACCTCGAACGACGGATAAAAACTCACCGCCGTCCGCTCGTCCATCTCCGCGAGATAATGAAACGCGCGCGACGCGCGGTCGCAGTCGAACGTCATCCCGGCGCGCGACGCGAACGCCACCGCGCCGCCCACCGACGCATCGAACGCCCCGGCGTCGAACTCCGCGCCGCCAAACATATAATCACGCGGGAAATACGCCCGCGCCCGTTCAATTCCCTGCTTCCTGATATGCTTTAAAATACCGGCAAGCGACGTGTAATTCTCCGCGCAAATCGGTATCCGCGCGGTGACATCGACCCCAAGCGTGAGCAGATTCCGCGCGCCCTCGGCCGACTCGGCGAACCCCGCGCCCGCGCCGGTTACGGCGGCGTACCCGCGCGCGGTATGATGCGGAAAGAGGACATTCGCGGCGTTCATCCCCGTCGAAACCGCGCGCCGCGCGAACCCTGAATCGGCGAACGCCCGCGCGTTCGTATCGACCGCGATCTCCCTGTAACCGAGCTTGCGCGCCACCGCGAGGACATCGAAAAATCGCGGAAAAACAGTCGGTTCGAGGCCGGTTATGAGCGCCGCGCCGGAGCCCGCTCGCCGCGCGGCCGTAAGTTCCGCCGCCGCCGGCTCGAAATCGCGGTGATATCCCTCTTTCAGCGCCGCGCAGAACACGCACGCGTTGTTGCACGCCACGCCGATTTTTATTTTCGCCCGCTCGGCCATCGCCTACTCCGTGTCCGGGCCGACCGCCCGCAACAATCCACGATATATCCGGGACATGCCCGGCAGAAGATAAATCAGCAGATCGAACATCGCGGTGTCCGCGCCTTCCGCGAGAAGCCCGTCGAGATTCTTTCTGTTGAGATTAATCATCATGTTCTGCGCGCCGGTGAGAACCTTTTCCAGTGTCGCCGCGTCCGCCGACATGTCCGGCTTTTTAGTATTCGCGGATACCTCGGCGGAAAAAACTTTTCGGCCCGCGTGAAAAACAACCGACACGCCCGATCCGGCGACACCAACCGAGAACCTGCCTTCGACGCCCGACCCGCGCGCCGCAGCCGCCAGCGCGGCATCCGCCGACACCGCCGCACACAACACCTTCAGAAACGCCGCGTCCGTGAGAGGCATCGCGTGCCGCGCGCCGCAGCCTGCTTGCTTTGCAGCAACAGCATCCGGCTCGAACACGGATATGAACTTGAACGCCTCCACCGCGTCGTCGGTTTCCAGTTCCCGCTTCACGATTGCAATATCGAGAGGAATTTTGCCGCGCAGAACGCGTTTGAAAACAGTGGACGACGTTCTGACGGTTGCGAGCGGCTTTCCGGCGCGGCCGGGGCGCAGAGTGAGCGCCCGGCTCTCGACATCCGCCGTTGCCGCGCCGAGGTCCGAGAACACCAGCAGCACAGTCGAGTCCCAGCCAGCCGTGCGTTCCGGCCGGAACCGCCGTTTCATCAGATCGAACAGCTTTTCGAGTTCGTCTTTCCGCGCCATCGAATTGAATACCTTCATGGTAATTCTATGAAATGAAAGGCGCGGCGTAAATGAGCGAGCGTTAATTCACTGATTCGGAAACGGCCCTGTCATCTTCCGGCGAGAACGGCCTTGCGCAGTTTTTCACAAACCGGTGTGACACCAATCACGCGCGATTTTATTGTATAATTGTTATAAAATCGCTAACATTTAAGTAACTTCTGCCGTTCTAGTTAATAAAGGAGATGATTGCGATGTCGGCACAGGAAATATACGAAACATGCAGCACTCAGCAGACGGTTACCGACTACGCGCGCGACATCGATGAACTTCTCCGAGAAGAAGGCGAGCGCATCCGGCGCATTCTCAAAGTCATAGACGAGTCGATGGTTGCGATCCACAAGACCCGCGAAATCATAAACAAGCGCTAAATAAAAGAAATATGTATTGATGAATGTCCGTAAGGCCCGCGCCGTGACGATTTTATGGCGCCCATGCCGGCGCATAGTCGGAAATGCTGTAGTTTCGAGTGAGATTCTTCATGTCCGTTCCGTCGGTGTCGATAACGAATATATCCGGGCTCGAATCCATGAGGTCCGACTGGAATGCGATCCTGCTGCCGTCCGGCGAGAAAACCGGATTGAGGTCGCTCCCGACAGTAGCCACAAGCGGCGTTGACACCCCGGAATTGATATCGTAAAGATAAATATCGTAACTCTGCGCGGATCCGTTATAACGCGAATAAGCGAAATAATTTCCTCCGGGACTGAACGCACAGTTTCTTATCTTCGCCATATCGGCCACTAAGGGAGTCGATGAAACCGTTTTCGTCGTCAGGTCATACTCGTAGATATTTGCTTCGGCGGGTTTTTCATAATCCAAATAAGCGAGATCCGTTTCGCCGTGCATGAAATACACCTTATCGGGATGCTTCGGCGAGAAACACGGAAAGCGGTTTGTATCGGTCGCCGTTCCGTACTCGATCTTTTCCACGTTCGATCCGTCGGCGTCCGCAACATAAATATCGTATTTTTTAAATTCGCTGTTTCTCTGCGTGAAGAGATACCCTTCTCCGGTTTCGTTTGCTCCGGGGTGGCCGATAATAGTTACCGTCCCGCCTTCCGTCCCGTCGTCTCCGAGCGGCACAAAAGTCGGCTGCTGCACCCATGTCCACGTGAACGTGATGTAGCCGGGGATATTGTCAGTGCTGTAAGTCGGATTATAGTAGTGCGCCACGATGTAAACCTCGATAAAATTCGTATCGTCGAGATTCACGCAGTATGTTTTTCCCACAGGGCTCGACGTTTGTGTCTTGCCCTCTGAAGACGCGAAGCTAATCATGCTCGTCGAGTAGCCGGTGGTCGGGCACGAACTTCCCGTCTTTTCTATCATGCCCTTCGTCTTTGTGGAGTCTTTGGAGATTATGTAGCGGCCGCTTTTGTTGACGCCGAATTGCGATTTCTCTTCAGGCTTATTGTTCGATGCTTCAAGCACGTGGGCGCTCTCGGGCGGCACCGCTACTATGTCCACCGTTTTCGACACATATCCGGCAAACGCTATCTTTGTCCCGTCCCACGACGCTCGCGCGTTCTCAAGATTTGATGTGCTTCCATCCACGGAACGATCCAAAGTCAGTTTTTTGTACTGAGTGTTCATTATCGAGACCGACACGATCTCCGTATAATTCGAGTACCACTTCGATGTAAAAAACACTTTCAGCCCGTCTTGAGAAATCCCGGGGTTTTCAAAATTAAAAGTTGACAGATCGACATCCGAGTTAGCCGGCACCGACGGTTTCTCGGCGACAACAGATAGATTCGATCCGTCCGGGTTCATAGCCATAACCCTGTTCAAGGAATAGCCGTCCCTGTTGGACACAAAAACAATCCGATCCGGATGCTCCACCGGAACCGGAATCAGCGGTTTATCCGTCTTTCCGTTTTCATGCTGGCCTACTATGAGCGCGCCTGCCGCCGCAGCGCCGCCTCCACACCCTATAGTCGCCACCATCATTGTTGCGGACAGTGCCGCAAATAACATCAACATCAAGATGTTTTTAATTTTTCCGGACACGTATTATCTCCCTATCCCGCCCTTTCCGGCAGAAGTGGTTGTTCATTATATCATATCTTTAATAAATTAAAAGTCCATTTTTTTCGCCGCAAAATATCTTTCATTTGCGCGCCCATACAACGCTGGAATGTTATGTTTTTTTCGAAAACCAACAAAAACACACAATTTGTACTATAGTTAAAATTATGTGTTGTTGGTTTTGTGAAAATCTTGGCAGGGAAAAAGCAATTTTCACGTCTTATAATTGTTAATTGTTGTTGAACTTGTTATTGAGGTGACCTATGCGTAAATCGACCATCCTGATTCTTGCAGCGCTTCTTGCGTGCTGCGTATTCTCATCCGGAGCATTCGGACAGGGCCGCGAGCGGCGCTTTCCGGTCGCGGCGGGCCAAACCCAGTCGCAATTCTCCCTCGGCATGGAAGCCACGGAAACGAGGGGCCAAGGCATGGTCGTGACGAGCATCGTCTCGGGCGGAACCGCCGAAGTTTCCGGCGTCAGGGTCGGCGACGTTGTCGTCAAGCTCGCCGGGGTCAACATCAAAACAAAGGAAGACTTCATCAAGGCGCAAATATTAAGTTTCCGCATGCATGCCGCGAGTCAGGGGCTGACGATCGAGGTTGTGCGCGACGGCCAGAGGCTGACTCTCGATTTGAAAGACGGCGTGAGCGGCGGCACGGCAGCGGCGGCGCAGCCGAGCGGCCCGTGGCTTGGAGTCGCGTTCGGCGCACCGCCTTCGGAGCTCGGCGCGGAAGGCGCGATGATAAAAGACCTCATCCGCTACTCGCCCGCGGATCAGGCCGGCCTGATGAACGGCGATGTTGTCACCGCCCTCAACGGCAACCCCGTGAAATCCGTAGATGACGCAAGGAAAGCCGTCTCCGGACTCACCATCGGGCGGAGTTGCAAAATAGCAATCATGCGGCTGGGCATGGCGGTCGGGCTGGACATCGTGCCGATCGAACCGCCCGCCGCCGACAGCGGCATGAACAAAAAGAAGGGCATCGCGGCCGAAATCAACGTCCTCAAATACGCGATGATCGACCCGCGGACGCGCACCGTCACGCTCGTCGGCAAATACGATCCCACCTACAACACAGGCTCGATCCCGTACTACGACCTGCTCATGGACGCCGTGAACAGCCCCTACCCTTCGTTTACGCTGGAACCGACCGACGCAACACGCAACGGAGTGTCGCAAGTCCACGCGGCGATCAGCGCCGACGTGCAACGCATGTCCACGGACCCGCAGTATCCCAACGTGTTCGCGATGCGGATGATGGACCTTATTCTGAACAATCCGGATATGGCGAAGGATAAAAAGCAGTTCGTCACAAAAGGCGCCGCGGCGTTCGGTGTCACGGACGACGAGATGCTCAAATTACTGAAAAAATCCGCTGGCGACAACAGCGTCACGTCGGAAGAGCTGATGCCGGTAATAGGCAAGGTAATGGTCGGGCTCGGCTACACCAACCTCGGCGAGGCGTTGCAGATACAGAACGACGCGTTCGCAGTGTTCGACAAACTCGGGATCGGCAGCGAAGGCCGCGCGATAGCCGATCAATTCCACGCCGGCGCGCTGTCTCAGGATCAGGCTTCGGTACAGCTCACAGTGCTCATGGTGTCGGCGATGCTGCGCGAAATGCGCGTGCCGGAAAACGAGATACAGTCGCGCGCCAATAAAGTTTACAGCGGCAGATTGAGCGCCGCCGAGTTCCAGAAATACATGGAAGACACTTTCATGAGCATCGTCACTGATTCCGTCGGGCTGAAAATGTTCAACGGACTCACCCTCTCGCACCAGTTCCTCTGCCGGCTCTATAACGTGCCCACACCGATGATGAACCTCGTGTTCAAGGACGTGCCGGCGGACTCCGTTCTCGGCGACGTCCTTTTCCGCGCCGACTACGCGCTCAAGTCGATCATCACAAGCCCGGACATCAAGGAGAAAATCCCCGGCTTCATGACCGAGATGGAATACATCGACAACGAAACGAACAAGGGCGGCGTGCGCATCCCCGGCGACGCGGGCGCCGAAGTCGGCCACCGCCTTATCCCCGGCGACGTGAAACTCAGCGTGTCGCCGGACGGCAACATCGTTTCCTTCGACGACGCGCGGGTGAAAATCATCGGCTGGGTCATCAATCAGGTCGGCTCCCGCAACTCGGCCGATGTACAGCAGGCGATCACGAACTACACAAACGAATATGCGGACTACCTCACGCGCAACTACGACCAGTTGGCGAAGGTGTTCCCGCCGCTCCACAAAATCCGCGAGGCGTCGAAGCTGATCGCGCTCGTCCGCTGGGCGCGCTCGAACAACTACAGTCTCACCGTGGAAAACGCGAGCGGCGCGAAAGTCAATCAGGCGTCCACGGCGGTCGGCTTCTGGCAGGGCGTATTCACCGCCAACCAGCAGGAGTTCAGTTTGACGATTGTCACCGAAGGCGGCGCTTCCTTCGACCAGAGCGAGGGCGACGCATGGGTTCAGCCGAAGCAGGACGTCGTCGTGACGGACAACGTGCTCAAGCAACTCGCGGCGAGCGAGCAGTTCGCGCGGGAAGCGGTCGGCGCGGGCAGCATCGAGGAAGCGCGCGACCTCGCCCAGAAAAGCGCGCTCGCGATGTCCGGCGAGATCGACCTCTCCACCCTGCCCCAGCTCGACGTGCCGCTGCCGGACGACCCGTTCCGCGCCGCCGCAATCAATAACGATTCGGTCAACGTCATCGACCAGAACCTCGAAGCGATCAGCAACGCCAAGATCATCGCGGAGAAGGCCGACATGATGGAGTCCTCCTCTCCGCAGGACGCGGCGGCGCTGAAGCAGCTTGCCGAGCAGCAACAGAAACAGGCGCAGAAGAATCTGGACGACCTCAAGCAGGCGCTCGACGAGGTGAGGCAGTACCCGGGAAGGTCGTCCGACGTTGCGGTTCAGATACACAGCATGACAGCGTGGCCGATGGCGCCCGCGAAAATCCCCGTCGGCTCAGGCAGTACGATGACGACGACACCGTCCCCGGAACCCGGCGGCGAAACACCTCCGGCCGAGGACACATCGAACAAGAAAAAATCGAAGACGCGCGCGGAACTTCAGGCGGAACTGGCGAAGCTTCAGTCCGAGCTCAATGCCACCAAGCAACAGCTCATGAAGCTGAACTACAACATCGCGCAGAACCAGAAGCTGTTCACCGACTGGGGCGACGAAGCCGAGAAAGGCATGGAGAAAGCACGCGACGTCTTCTTCAACCTTTTCATGGACGCGAGCGCGGGCAAGCTGCTCGAACGCTACGACCAGATGTACGAACTCTCGAAGAAACTGCCGGATCAGCCCGCGCCGCTGATCAAACGGCTCGGCAACACGAAGGAACTGCTCACCGGACTCTCCGACTGCAAGTCCTTCAAGGACGTGATGGATTGGGCGTACGCCGAGGGCGACACGCTCCCGCAGGTGATCGACAAACTGCGCGACGGAATCGATATGATCTCGTCGCTCAAGGGGTGGGACAAGACGCTCGTCGGCGCGGCGTGGCACTACGGCAGCAACATGGTGGACATGGCGTACCTGTTCGCGCAGTACAACGCGAGCTACGACAACCTCGAACTGGCAACCAAAAACAACGAGGATTTCAACAAGGCCCTCGCGGCGCTCAAGCAACGCATGAACGACCTGTACGACAAGTCAAAAGACGTTCAGCAACAACTTGATTCGATGTCCGATGAGGATTTGCAGTAAATGCGGTAATGCACAACCAAGCGAGGCGGAAATGGAGCTGAACCAAAGCCCGGAACAGAAAATCGGCGTCGAATTCAAGAAAAGAAGACTGAGGCAGCTACTCGTCGGGATTCCGCTGCTCCCGGCAATGATCTTTTTGTTATTGACGACCGAAAGAGGCACAAAGATGCAATCCGCCGACACTCCGCTGGTGGCGGCACTCGCGGCTCTCGTTTTCGGGGCCCTTATATTCTCGTTTTGGAACTGGAGATGCCCGTCGTGCGGCAAATATCTCGGCAAAGCAATCAACCCGAAGTTCTGCAATAAATGCGGAACAAAACTTCAGTAAACATTACTGCTGTCCTATTTCGGATAAGCAGCGACATTTTCGAGAACAAGCTATTCCTGCGCTGATTAAAGCGCGGTACTGGCACCGCGCAGACCGAGTTGCCAGTCCCCGACTTTTTTGCCTTCAATTGTTCTGCTTATAGATTCTTCAACGTGACCGCTTGCTGACGCGCGCGGCTCGGCTTCGTGTGCCATGCACAAAGTTTTCTTTTGTACATGAGATAAAACAATGTCATTATGGGCAAGACCTATTAGGCGGAACATTTGGCAGGGTACGGCCATCCGCCCTATTATTTCTTCGGCTTTTATTTATAACCAAAATTATTAGCAACACCGTTGTGAATGACCAAATTCTGATCCAATATAATCTCATCGTCCCCTCTAAATGACCACCTAAAATACTTACGCCTATTTCCACGATCAACAGCTTCATAATAATTGCCTATCAAACCGATTCTAAACAAATCCGATAGCACATCAGTCGGATTCTTTCGTTCTATTAACACCTTAACTTCAGATCTATCATCTTTTAATTCATTTATTCTTCTTACAAAATCACCATGGCTGAAATTTCTTCTAAAATAATATAAAATATGCTCTATACCTCTTAATTCAATAGGTGAATACGAAGATGATAATTCTTCTTTAAGCTCTACCCAGCTTTTTTGTGCATAATCTTTTCTAACTCCATCAAAACAATTGTGTCCAAAATAAGTTTCATTCGGATAATTCTTCTGCATTAATCCAAATAATCTAACTACATCTCTAGGCCTATACCATGTTTGATGTAAAACATAATTCGGGCTAGGTAGATATTGTATTGTTCCTGGAATATATTGATTCCAGACATTTTTGTAAGTTTCTTCTTTATGGGTTTCAGCTTTTCTATATCTGCTAGTACTCGAAATAATTCTCTTACAAATTATTTGAAGTAATGGATGATATTCAATATTTCCACCTTTTTGATGCCAACATAAGGGCACTCCAAAATCTTCAACTATCTTATTTATTTCTTTTCCTGACGCACCTACTTTATTCAAAACCTCAGAACGAATGGCAATTATAATGAAAATGTTATATTTTAATTTTTTAAAAAGAAGATTCAAATTCGATACAGATACAATTAAGTCACGAATCAATTTAATATCTTTTTCGGTCTGTTTCGTATTTCCAATTGATATTTCCAGTTCATCAAAAAATAAATATATTGGGGTCCCAGATCCATTAGGTTTTAATCTCTCTAAATACTTATTACACTCTCTCAACACACTAGCAAAAGATGCCTTTGTTTCATTGTCTCTAAACTCAAAATCTAACGATATTTTACCTTTTATTCGCTTATAATCTGCAGACAGTTCAACGGCCCCTTTTTTTAGTTTCGGTAACAATATTTTACGGCTATGATAAGCCTCGTTTGTTTCAACAGATTTTATACAGGATATAAAATAATTTAATTCGGGAGTATTATAGAATGTATTTTTATCTTCAACCATATTTACCAATATTCTATAAATGAACCACTTCCATATATTCTCGTAATCATTAATATCTTTTCCGTCAGTATTAACTTCAGTAATATTAACACCTCTTGAAAGTTGTTTTTTATCTTCCTCTGAAAAGTCACTTTTAAATAATACAAATTCCCTTTTTGCCCCTAAACTTTCTGTCTTCAAATCTATATATCTTAATAAAGCTGTTTTACCTGTTCCTTTTAGCCCAGTCACAATAAAAGATTCTCCTGAAACAAAGTCATCTGTATCAACGTTATATGGCACTAAAAATGACTTCCTAAACCTATCAATAATATCCGGGTCATTATTTAACAATTCATGTTTTGCATCGATGCTTCCAAAATAAAAGTTTTTTATTAGCATTGCATTTCGCCTCACGTGCCCACTGGCATAGATAAAGGCAGTCGAGCACATATTAATTATCTAGAGACCTCTGAAAAAGTGGCACTTGACAGGCCAAATATAATATAGGAAAGGAA
>CAYPEK010000103.1:0-15298 GCA_964409645.1 uncultured bacterium
TGCGAAAACTGCAGGAACACAAAATACATACTTCGCAACAGTCTGATCGAACGCGAACTCGTTTACATCGGCCGCAGCCAGTTCTACATCAACACCGATCTCTCCCTGCTGCGCTCCGGCCGCATTTCGCGGATCGTTTACCAATACACACTTCCGGGATAAACCACTCAGAGGACACAGGCGGATGCAGGAGAAAATACTTATCACCGGGGGCGGCGGCTTCGTCGCGCGCGAGACGGCGGAATGCCTCAACGGCAGGTTCGACATCGCCGCCGAGGATAAATCCGGCTGCGACGTGACCGACCCCGAGAGCCTGCGCCGCGCACTCGACAAACACCGGCCCGATATACTGATCCACCTCGCGGCATGGGTTGACAAAGCGCAATGCGAACGATTTCCCGGCGCGGCGCGGCACGTCAACGCTGTCGGGGCCGAAAACACAGCCCGCGAATGCACCGCGGCAGGAGTAAGGGTTGTGTACGTAAGCACCGACTTCGTTTTCGACGGCGCGCTGAACCGCCCTTACACCGAGAGCGACAAACCCAACCCGATCAACGTTTACGGCGCATCTAAACGGGAGGGCGAAATTGCCGTTGCGCAACTCGCGCCGGACTCGCTCATCGTCAGAACGTCGCGCCTGTTCGGGAAATACGGAAAAAGCTTCATATCCATACTCCCCGCACTGCTGAGAACCGAGAGGCGGCTGCCAGTCGCGTCCGACATGGTGTCCGGCATAACGTACGCGCCGGATTTCGCGAAGGCGCTCGGCGCGCTCATCGAAGAAAAACAGAACGGCCTCTTTCACGTAACGAACGCGGGCGAATGCACGATAGCGGATTTCGCGGGCGAGATCGCCGCCGCAACGAGCTCGAAAACCATCCTTGAACCCGTGCCTTGGAAGACTCTGATGCCGGACGTCCCCGCCCCGCTTTACTGCGTGCTCGGCACGGAGCGGGCGCAAAGCGACGCCGCGCCGTTTCGGCACTGGCGCGACGCAATAAAAGATTTTCTCGGAGAATCATAAATGTCCGACCGAAGGGTGCTCGTCATCCACAGCGATAAAGAGGACTTCACCGGCAGGGAGATAAACTGGCGCGGCCACCGCTTCCGCTTTTCCCCTTTCGGCTACGAGGACTTCGTCGTGCATACGGGCAAATCCGAGACCGAATTTGAAATCTATCAATCCATTGTTGACCGCGTGAACGACCTCATCGACAGGGAAGCGGACATAGTCTGGTCGGAGAGCCCGGAAGCGCTCGTCGTATCCCACATCAGAAACCTTCAGGGCCGCCGCCCCGTTCCGTTCGTTATTCACGAGCAGGACAGGCTGATCAGAGTGCGCCGTGTTGCCGCATGGCTACGCAGCCGGGAAGGCTCCGATCCGCTTCCCGGTTTCCTCTCCAACCCTCGCCACTGCTGGATGCACATGACAAAATCGCAGCGCGACTTTTACATCGAAAACGGAATCCCCGCCGAACGCCTTTTCTATTTCGCCTGCTCGACCGCCGAGCTGCGCTTTGTCGCCCCGGCGGTTTTCGACGCCCTGAAACGAGAACCCGATCCCGCCGACCGACTGCCGGAAATCGCGGCCAAGGTGAAAGGCAAACCACTCGCCGCCGGCTCCAACCTGCGCGACTACGACACACTCGCCGCCGCCGCGGAGCTGCTCGACTTTCAGATTCACGTGCTCTGCGACCTGAAGCGCTACCCGCCGCGCGGCCCGAAGAACCTCGTCTGGCACGATTTCGTACCGGTCGGCGACTACATCCACGCGCTGCGTGCCGCGTCGATGGCAATCGTGGCCCTCAAGGACACCGACATCAGCGGCGGCGAGAATTCGACGACGTTCGCATGGTCGCTCGGCAAGCCCGTAATCGCGACCCGCGTCGAGGCGACTGTGGATTTCGCAACCGACGGTCACGATGCCATACTGGTCCCGCCGAACGACCCCGCCGCGCTCGCGGAAGCGATCAGGAAGCTGAAAAGCAACCCTAAGCTCGCCGCCGCAGTCGGCGAAAACGGCAGGACGACCGAAGCCGGCCTTTCCACCGTTTGTGAGTCGAACCTCGCCCTCGCCTTCGACATCGCTTTCAATGCTTAACCCGTGCTTGCCTGTGTTAATCTGTGGTTCAATCTTTAAACGAAAAGGCGGCCGTTTCCGGCCGCCCAGTTAAGTCGATTTCAAACAAACAATAACGCTTACTCAAATTCCGGCTCGATCAGTCCGAAATCGCCGTCGTTGCGCGAGTAAACCACGTTCAACTGGTCTGTTTCCGAGTTCAGGAACACATAGAACGCGTGGTTCAGCATCTCCATCTGGAGGCACGCCTCGTTCGCGGTCATCGGCTTCACGGCGAACTTTTTCACCTTTACGATCTCCGACTCGCGGGCCGGGGTGATGCCGGCCGGTATATCGTCGTATTCCTCTGCAATTGCCATTTCCTTGCGCTTTGCGCCGCGGCCTTTGTCCACCAGTTTCTGTTTATACCTTCTGAGCTGCCTCTCGAGTTTCTCCGAGGCTATGTCGATCGAGGCGTACATGCTGATCGACGATTCCTCGCACCGGAAGATTATCCCGTTGGCGATCAGCGTAACTTCCACCCGCTGCGTCTTCTCCGCGCTTTTGTTGTCCTGATACAGCAGTTCGATTTCGGCTTTCGTCAGTTTGTCGTAGTATTTTACAAGCCGTCCGATCTTGTCCTCGATGTACGCCCTGAGCGAATCGGTCACCTTGATATTGTTACCCTTGATCGTGATCTTCATTTTTTTCATTTCGCGTCCCCCTTAAAACCGGCCGTTCAGCGCGCCCGCTACCGACCGGAGTTATTTCGATGCCTTGTAAGTCAGCCAGCCGCCGATCGTGACCAGTAGAATGTTCGGCAGCCAAGCCGCTATCGCCGGGTTCAGAAACGCCTGTCCGAGCCCGCGGAACAGCGCCTGCGATATGTAGTAAGCGAATATGATGATTACGCTGAGTCCGAATCCTACAGATGAACTGGCTCTCTGGGGCTTCAATCCTAGCGGCGCCGCTATCAATACGAAAGTAAAACTCGCAAACGGTATCGCTAATTTACTGTAAAAATCGAATTTTATTTTCCTCAGGTCTATCTCCGGAGCCCTCTGCTGCTCTAATATCCGGATCCTGTCTTTCAGTTCTCTGTAACTGTATTCGTTCGCTCGTGTTTTCGCTTTCGCCATCTCCTCCAGTTTCTGTTTAAATATTATATTCATCGTATCGAACTTTACAATGTTCTTCAGTTCCCCCGAGTCGTTATATAAGTATTGCGCGCCTCCCTTGAACGCCCAGTAATTATTTTCCCACACCGCCTCTTTTGCAAATGTCTCCCGCCAGATTATTCCTTCTTTCATCTCGGTGTAACGTATGTCGTACAGGCGCTTGCCCTTCATTTCACGCGCGTAAATCTGGCTCCGTATCACGCCTCCGTCCCGGTCCGTCAGCTCGATGTTTTCCTGTTCCAGCCTCTCCCGACCCTTTTGCTTGATCTCCTCTATCAGTGCCTCGAACCGGTTGTTCGACATCGGAACCAGCTTATCGTTCAGTAGCACGGCCAGCATGCTCACAACGAGCCCGAATACCATCACCGGCACCATCAGCCGGACGAAGCTGATCCCGCCCGCGCGGAACGCCGTAACTTCGAGATCGCTCGAAAAGCGGTTGAACCCGAGCAGCACGCAGAACAGCGCCGACATCGGAAGAGTGTAGGATACGATCTCCGGCAGCTTCAACAGGAATATTTTCACAACCCAAATGAAGTCTGCATGATAATCCAGCGCTATCCGGATCATCTGATACAGCGCGCCGACGCCCAGAATCAGCGCCGTGAACGCCAACACCCCGAAGAAAAATATCGGGACTATTTCGAGATATATATGTCTGTCAACAAGCTTCATTATCCCGTTCCGTCAGCTTTCCAACCCGTTTCTCAGCCGTTAGCCTTCCGTGAACCCGAAGTCCATGCTGCCAAGATATTTCTTTCTCACTTCGGGGTCGTTCGCGAGCACGCTCGACGTGCCCGACTTCAATATCTTCCCGTCATACATGATGTATGCATGGTCCGTGATCTCAAGAGTTTCCCGCACGTTGTGGTCGGTAATCAGGATGCCCATGCCCTTGTCCCTGAGCTGCCGCATCAGTCCTTGCAGTTCCTGCACCGAGATCGGGTCGATCCCGGTGAACGGCTCATCGAGCAGCAGATACTTCGGTTCTGTCGTGAGCGCGCGCGCGATCTCGACCCGCCGCCGTTCGCCGCCGGAGAGCACGATCCCTTTTGATTTCCTGATTTTCTCTATTGCGAACTCTTCGATAAGCTGATTCATTATTTCTTTTCGCCGCTTCCTCGTAAGCCTCTGGTTTTCGAGGATCAGCATCAGGTTTTCCTCGACCGTCAGCTTGCGGAAGATCGACGGTTCCTGCGGGAGGTAGCCGACACCGCGCCGCGAGCGCCGGTACATCGGCAGCTTCGTCACGTCCGTGCCGTTCAGGAAAATCTTTCCCGCATTCGGCGAGATGATGCCAGTAAGCATGTAGAAAGTTGTCGTCTTGCCGGCGCCGTTCGGCCCGAGCAGCCCAACAATCTCGCCGGGCTTGACCTCGAGCGAAACGTCATTTACTACCTTGCGGCTGCGGTATTTTTTTTCGAGCCCTTCGCCGCGAAGATGCATATCCATCAGGGCTTTCCCCCTTCGGAATTCTTCTTCTCCGACCCGTCCTTGGGCCGCAATTTTTCCTTGTCGATCTTTATGTTGCCCTGCACGGCCGAGGTCTTCATTGCCCGCTCGCCTTCCTTGTACCTCAGCCACACATGCTTCGATTTGAATTTGTCGCCGTTGTCCCGTTCGATCACAACATCGCCCCAGATGTCCGCTTCCTGTTTGCCGTAGTCAATGTCGATCCTGTCGGCGGAGAAAGAGATGTCGCGTATCTTTCCTTTTATGCCGCCGCCGAGCGCCGCCTTCTTGTCGCGCAGGTTGCCTTTCAGCGAATCCGCCGTTACCGCGCCTTCTTTGAACTCCATCAGCACCGTTTTCGACGCTTCAATGTCGCGCGTCTCCAGAGCGTAATAAACAGCGCCGGCGGTCACAAAACCTTCGTCGATGTCGATCATCTGCTTTTTCTTTTCGCCGTCGGCGGCCTTCTTCGGCTCCTGCTTCGGCTTGAGATTCTTATAGTTTATCTTTACCTCGCCCGCACTCTTCACCCAGCCGTTGTCTCCGTAGTCCGTCTCCACGCTTTCCGCGCCGATCTCGGTGTATAACTTATCGTCTTTCTGAACGAACTTGCAGCCGCCGGACAAGTCCGCGTGCTCCTTGTCGAAGTCGATCGTCGCCTTTGCCGCCTCCGCCGTGACGTCCTGCCCGAATACAACAGTTATCGGGCGGCCGGAAATATCTGCTATGTGCGTCTTATTGCTGAACTTCAGCCGCGCGGCGTTGACTTTTATGTCGCCGCATTCGAGGTTGACCGCCGTCGGAATGACGAATTCTTCAGCCTCAAGGTCTATGTCCGTGCTCTCGGTGCTGATCGTCATATTCTCGCATTCGTTTTTCGCTTTCTTCTGCTGCGGAACAGCGGCTCCGCAAAAAAACAGTAAAACCGCGATCAGAGCAACCGGAACAGTGAGCGTGAATTTCTTTATGTTCATATTACCTTTTCATTTCCTCGTAAAAAGAATCCCCATCGAGCGCATTCGGGAATCCCATGAACTCCGCTACCGTCGCGCCTAGGTCCGCGAAAGACTTCCTCGTCCCGAGCGGGCGCGGCTTTCCCGCCGCGCCGCAAACCGCCAAAAGCGGCGCATACTCCCTCGTGTGGTCGGTGCTCCGGCCGAATGTCGGATCACACCCGTGATCCGCGGTAATCGCGAGAAAATCGTCCCGAGAGACGAGCCCGATTATCTCCGGCAGAGCCGCGTCCGCCTCTTCGAGCGCCTTCCTAAAACCGGCCGTGTCCCGCCGGTGCCCGTATTCCTGATCGAAATCGATCAGATTAGCAAAGATAATCATTTTATTATCATTCGCCCTGTTTTCCAATAGAAGACGTTTTATGAGCGCAAGCCCCTCGGTGTTGGACTTCGTGTGCGTGCATTCGGTAAAGCCTCTGCCGCCGAAAAGATCGTCCACTTTCCCCACGCCGACCACCGCGATTCCCGCCTCGCGCGCTAGGTCGAGAAGCGTCGGATACGGCGGCGCGACCGAGAAATCCTTCCTTGCACGGATGCGCGCGAAAGCGCCCGGCACGCCCTCGAACGGCCGCGCGATCACCCTGTCGATACCGTACGGGTTGCCGTTCATTATTTCCTCTCGCACGATCCGGCATATCCCGTAAAGCTCGTCAACCGGCATCACATCCGTGTGCGCGGCGATCTGAAAAACACTGTCCGCCGATGTATAGACAATCGGGCGGCCCGTTCGGAGGTGTTCCGCGCCGAGTTCTTCTAAAATTGCGGTGCCGCTCGCCGGTTTGTTGCCGATCATTTCGCGGCCCGTTTTCGCGGCGAACGCGCGGACGATCTCCGGCGGGAAACCGTCGTGGTAGTATGCGGGCGGTATCGATCTCACTCGGCCCGCGAGTTCCCAGTGGCCGCTCGTCGAGTCCTTGCCGGCCGACAGTTCCGTCATTTTGCCGCAGAACGCTTCCGGCGAATCCGACGGCGGCACCCCTTCGATCTGGATGATGTTTCCGAGTCCGAGCCGCTGGAAATTCGGCAGGGCGAGGCCGCCCTCGTGCCGTGCGAGGTTGCCGAGCGTGTTCGCCCCCTCGTCGCCATACGACGCGGCGTCGGGCAGTTCCCCCGCGCCGACTCCATCCATAACTATTACAATCGCTTTTTCAGACATAAAAACCGGCGGAAGGCAGTTGGGCAGAAGGCAGATGTGAAAAACTACTTATCCAACGATTCGATCAGCCTATACATCATCCGTCCCAATATCTCTGTCTCCTTTGTTAACTTATCTCCAATTTCTTTTTCCATTAGACCTAAGTCCGTCGAAATCGATACTTGTGTCTCAAGTTCGGCGATAGATCCTAGCGATATTCTCAGGAAGCGAATATACTCATTTCTGTGATTTCTTCTGTAGCCCTCAGCTATATTTGAAGGGATTGAAACTGCTGCTCGTCTCATTTGAGAGACAAGACCAAATTGCTCGCTCCTTGGGAATCCTTCTGTCGCTTTGTAAATATCTATGCTAAGCGCGTACCCTTTTTTGTAAACTTCTAAATCTTTATAACTGTTTATTTTTCCTTTTTCCTCCAAGTTACGCTCCCTTTTTCCCCATACGTCTCTTTATCTCTTTCGTTTCTTTCAAAATATTTTTTTCTTTTTACCCTTCTGCCTTCTGCCCTCTATCTTCTGCCCGCCACTACGCTCTCGGATGGCACTGCTTATATACCTGCAGCATCCTGTCCTTAGTTACGTGCGTGTATATCTGCGTCGTGGCGATATCCGCGTGGCCGAGAAGCTCCTGAACGGCACGCAGGTCCGCCCCGTGCTCCATCATGTGCGTGGCGAACGAATGCCGGAACGTGTGAGGAGAGATGTGCGACGTCGCGGCTGCGGCGAGCTTGTTGACAACCGTCCACACCGTCGAGCGCGTCACGGGTGTCCCCCGCTGCGAAAGAAACAGATACGGCGATTGCTTAACGTCGAACTCCGGACGCACCTCGTCGAGATACCGTTTCAGCCATTCGCGCGCCTTGGCGCCGAGCGGCACCGTGCGCATCTTCGAGCCTTTCCCCATGCAGCGCACCGCGCCCTCGCTCCAGTTCAGGTCGGAAAGTTTGAGGCCGGCGAGTTCGCTCGCCCGCATTCCGCTCGCATATAGTGTTTCGATCATCGCGCGGTCGCGGATCTGCTTCGGTTTCTCCGACGGCATCGAGTCGATGAGCCGCCCCATTTCCGCCTCCGAAACCGTCTCCGGCAGCCGCCGTTCGTTCCGCAGGCTGTCCACATCCTCGACCGGCCCCGCGCCGATATAGTCCTCCCGGTGCAGATATTTGAAGAAACTGCGTATCGCCGTGATTTTGCGGGCAATCGAGTTCTGCGCCATCATCCTCGACCGCAAATGCTGGTTGTAAAGACTCACGGCGTCCGCGTCGAGCCGGTTCAGATCGTCCAGCCGCCTGTCCGTCAGAAACGACTCGAAACCGGCGAGGTCGGCGCCGTACGACTCAATCGTGTTGCGCGAGTATCCCTTCTCGACAGCGAGATAGTTCAGATATTCGTCGATGTAAACCGCGAGCCTTCCCATAGCGCCGCTTATTGCGGCCGCGTCTCCTTTTTCTCCAGTAGGAACAAGTACATCGTATCGTGTTCCTTTTCGGATTTCTTCAGCGCTTCGGCCTTGCCGTGATTTGCTTTTTTCGACTGAACGGTAGGCCGCCAGTCTTTTATGCGCGTCACTTCAAGATTGTTCGTAAACTTGCCAGCCCAGATCGCGTACTCGCGCGCCCATCGCGGCTCCTCCGG
Source organism: uncultured bacterium (assembly GCA_964409645.1). Lineage (GTDB taxonomy): Bacteria > UBP15 > UBA6099 > UBA6099 > UBA6099 > CAYPEK01. Next base: position 8,487 of record CAYPEK010000103.1, read on the forward strand.
CAGCCCCGAACCACGCTGGATTACCCACAGCCTGTCGTTGGCAAAAAACAGGTGCGCAAACCCGTCCGGCGGCCGGGCGTCCACCGTACCATGGATGACCGGCAGCACCTCGGCCTGCCTGTACTTGTCCTCGGTTTTCGCGCCGCGCCCTATGGTTTCGAGGTCGATGTCAGGCATGAAGTTGACAATCCGCTTCTCCTGTCCACGCATGTAATAAAAGATCGGCAGAGTCGATGCGCCGCCGTCCGTAAGCACAATAGTTTCTCCGCCGGGCGCAGCGCTCAGATGCGCCGCCGCGGACCGCCAGTCCGGCCGCGCGTTCTCCTCCTGCCGCTGCATCGGCACAATTCCCAGAGCAGTGCAGAGGAACAGCAGCGCCATCAGCGTCTTTCCGCGCCAACGGCTGAAACGAACCACACCGTTCGCCATCACCGCCGCAAGCAGCGGCGCCGCCGGCAGGAGCACCGTCCAGACCGGAACCACGGTGAAGCTGAGAATCACGGCTGCCCCGATCACCGACGCGAGCATTATGAACGCGAACACACGCGACCGATAGCCGTCCTCGTACTCCCTGAATCCGAGATATGGAAAATAATGGCACGCGACCGCGACCGTTAGCCAGCCGAGCGCGCTCCAGCCGTTCGCGAGCCATTCCCGGCAGAAATAAAAGCCGCCGAGTGTGAAAACGAACACGTAATATTTCGAGATGAAAATAACTTTCGACTTGAGGCCGACGATATCCTCATTCGGTAGAAAACTGTAGATCGGCCGGTCTTCCGCCGCCACCCATAACGAGGGCCGCGAGAAAAATGTCGCCGCCCACCTCGGCTCCCAGAACACCACGCTGCCGATCAGCAACAGATTCAGCAGAATCCACCACCACAGCGACTTCTTCATATCTTTCGCGAAGCCGAAAAATAGAATATTGAGCGGTATCAGCAGCAGCACGGTGTGGAAACTGAAATTAACGCCTATCAGCATAACCGCCGCGAATCCCGCCACCGTAGCCTTGCCGCGGTTTCCCTCGTAAATCCTGTGGAACAGCAGCAGTGCGAGCACGCAGAACAACAATCCAATGGTATCCGGCCCGACCGTTCTGCTTGCCGCTATGTGATAAGGATAAACGGAAAACAGCGCCGCCGCGGCCACAGCCGCGTGACGTCCAAACAGCCTTTTCGCCAAAAAATAGAAAACAACGACCGTCACCAGACCCGCCGCCGCGGACAGCACTCTCAGCGCCGCCTCCGAATCACCCGCGAAGGACATCCACAACTTGGTGAGCCATACATACGGAATCGCCGTTCCCGTGTGGTAATCCGCCTCAAGCCCGAACAGCTTGAAGGCGTGCGCCCAACTGTCGCGCGCGAACATCCATATCCGCGTCTCGGAAACCGTGAGCGGCGGCCCGCCGAGTCCCGGCAGCCGCATCGCCGCCGCAAGCGCCAACACAAAAACCTCCGGCAACCACTTCGCTGTTTTTTTCACGAAATTCTCCCGTTTGTTTTTATGCCTGACTTCGCAGTGAAATGCTTCCGCGGTGCTGCCGAAACGGTCCCAAAGCACAAAACAGCCCTCTCCGGACCTCCTATATATATATTCCCATTTAAATTAACTTAATTAACTAATATGACTAAAACATATTTTGATCGTTCCGCCGGACGTTGATTCATATTGTGGCACACAGGAGCCTGTTGATATAAAATAACCGCGTCGGCGCTCAATCTAACAAACGCGCTGAAAACAGGTGACGGAGGCGGACAATGAGCACTACGGACGAAAAAGTTTTCAATATCGGGATCATCGGGCTGGGAATCAACGGTATGATGCACATGAACGGGTTCGCGAGGCTGCCCAACAGCCGCGTGGCCGCCGTGTGCGACCTCGACGCCTCCCTCCGCGCCAAAGCGCTTGAAATGCTCGGCGACAAATCGGTCGTCGAGACCGACGACTACCGCAAAGTCTGCGCGATGGAGGAGATCGACGCCATAAGCATCTGCACGCCGACCTACTTCCATACGCCGATCGCAATCTGCGCGCTCGAACACGGCAAGGACCTGCTGCTCGAAAAACCAATCGCGCCGACAATCCAAGAGGTGGACGACCTCATTGTCCGCGCGTTCGACACCGACCGCATTGTGCAGATCGGGCTCGTTTACCGCTACTGCAACCTCTACCGCACAGTTGCGCAGATGGTCGAGCGTGGCGACTTCGGAAACGTCACCATGGCGTTCTGCAACGAGCTGCGCGACAACTTCCCGACGCAGTGGTTCTTCGAGACAAAAAAATCGGGCGGAGCTCTGCTCGACAAGGACTGCCACCACTTCGACCTGTTCAGTTGGTTCATCCGCAGCGCGCCGGTGAAGGTTTACGCGATGGGCGGCCAACACGTCGTCAAAGGCAAAGAGATAAAGGTAAACTGCGGCTATGCTCCCGACCCCGAATTCGTAATCAAGAAGCCGGACATCGTTGACCACGCGCTCGTGCTGATCGAGTACGCGAATAAGGCGCGGGCGGACCTGCGGCTGTGCATGTACGAAGTGGAGCCGCTCGACGGGCTCGAAGTCGGCATCATCGGAAACAACGGCGCGCACGCTGTCGCGAAACGCGACGTGATACTCACCGCCGGCGGCGGCACGCTCGGCGAAATGAAGGAAGTTCCGGTCGATTACGTTAACGACAACCACGGCATCGGGCACATCGGCGCGGACACGCAGCACGTCGAATTCGTCCGTTGCATGCAGGACCGCACGTTGCCGTATGCCAACCTGCTTAACGCGCGGGAGTCAATGGTGATAGCGATGGCGGCCGAGCGCTCGATCAAGGAAAAGCGAGAAGTTCTCATAGAGGAATTCGCGGACCCGCGCATCACCACGCTGATGAAGAAGTACAAAAAGGAGCTATCGCGGCCGACTCCGGCGCCGCTTCTGCCGCCGAAACCGGTAAAGGAAAAGAAACCCTCCCGCGAGAAGCTCATCCTCAACGCGTTCGACGATCTCATCCGGCTCATCATGGGCAAACAGCCCCGCAGCGGAGCGCTTCCTTTCGACGAGGAAACATTCGCGGCGGCGTTCAAAAGACTCAACCTCGACGCCACATACAGGAGAAAAACAAAGAACCTGACGTGCGTGGTTGCTTTCGAGCATCCCGGGCGGCAGCGCATCACCGCCTCGATCAAGGGCGGCGAGCTCGACATCATCCCCGAACGGCTCCACGCGAAGGAAGATGTGAAAGTGTCGTTCACCGAACAGGGTTGGCTGGAACTCAACGCGGGCGACAGCCCGTACAAACTGTTCCTGATGGGCCGCATGGCGGTGTCGGGCGACGTGAACCGGCTCGCGCCTTACGCGGAAGCATTCACAGTGCTTGGCAAAAAACTCGCTGAGAGATGAACGGGATTCCCGGGGTTGTGGGAGGCTTGCAATGGTCAAGTGGGATGCAAACGATTACGACAAAAACTCTTCGGCGCAGCGGCAGTGGGCGCGGGAGCTGATCGGCAAACTCAATCTCAACGGATCAGAGCGATTGCTCGACATCGGCTGCGGCGACGGATTCGTAACATCCGAGATAGCGAAAATGCTCCCGGACGGATCGGCCGTCGGGATAGACAGCTCTCCCGAAATGATCGGTTTTGCATTGAGACGGCTCGTTTCCGATCCGGTCGAAAACCTCACATTTAAACTTGCCGATGCGCGCGAGATCGACTTCGAGAACGAATTCGACGTTGCATTTTCAAACGCGGCGCTCCACTGGGTCAAGGACAACCTGCCCGTGCTCGCGGGCGTCGGAAAGGCGCTGAAAAGCGGCGGAAAGATTTTGTTCCAAATGGGCGGACACGGGAACGCATCGGGCATATTCGATGTGGTTGTTGACGTTATGGTGAAGAAGAAATGGAAGGGCAACTTCGATGGATTCAGTTCACCATACCGCTTTTACAGCCCGAAGGAATATGAGGAGTTGCTGATCAAGGCCGGATTGAAACCGGTGCGAGTGGAGCTGTTCCCCAAAGACATGGCACACGACGGACCGGAAGGCCTTGCCGGCTGGTTCCGCACGACGTGGCTGCCTTTTGTTGAGCGCATCCCGGAAGAGTCGAGAGAGGATTTCGTGCAGGAGTGCATCAGCGCTTATCTCGATAAAAAACCTCTCGACGCGGATGGAAAAACACACATGCAAATGTCCCGCCTTGAAGTCGAAGCGGTGAAACCATAATTGTTTGCCGGATTTTTCGTGTCGCGTTTCAGTTCTGCATCGCCGCTTTGTAAACCGTCATGAAGTTGTCTGCTGTGATCTTCGCGGCACCCTGCTCTTTCAGGACAGTATCTAAACTGCCGCCCTTTTCCGCCAAATAATTTCTCAAATTCTTTTCCGCGCCGCCAATATCACCGCGCTTGTAATTAATCAGCGACATTAGAACATATCCGTCGGCATAATGCGGGTCTTCGCGAATGACCGGAACCAAAGTCCCGGCAGCCTCTTGTAACCTTCCGAGCATCATCAGCGTCGCAGCAAGGTTGTACCTCACCGGTTGCGAACCGGGCTCCATCTTCATCGCGATTTCAAGATTTTTCTCTGCGTCCCCGTATCTCCCGATTTTTCTGTAGCAGATTCCCAGATACATACGATGCTCGTATTCGTCGGGATAAAACCCCGCGAGCCTGCTGTATGCCTTGATCGCATCCGGATATCTGCCGAGCAGCATCAGGCACATCGCCGCCGTTTCCATCGCGTTCTTATTATTCGGGAGGAGCGACAGCGCTTTGTTGTAATAATCGAGCGCCTCGGCATAGTTTCCTTTTTGGTAATAAATGTCGGCTATGTGAATATACTGCGGATAAAAATTCGGTTGCAGCGGCACCGCTTTCTTATAGTACTCGAGGGCTTTCCCGGTGTCGCCTTCGAGAGTCAAAGTGAATGCGTAGTAAGATATCATTTCCTCGTCCCGGGGTGTCGTCATGTAAGCTCTTCGTGCATATTCCGCCGCGCCGGAGATATCGCCTTTGTGCTTAGCCAGACAACTCTTTAAGTACAACGCGTCGCTTATTTCCTGCGGGACGCATATCCACACCGTAACCACCATCAGCAACAACCCTAAAAGCGAAAGCGCCACACGCGGCAAATTGACCGACCCCGCCCGCCGAACGCCGGCGAAATCGGGCGGCGCGCAAATGTTGGAAATCCCCGCCGCGAACACCGCCAGCGGATACCATTCCATCGGGCTGTAAACAACGGACTGAAACGCACACGCACGCACGAAAATACCCGCCGCCGCGGCTGCCAACGCTCCCAATATCATCTTTTCGTCGCCGATAAGGCTGCTGCTTTTGCTCAGACCTTTCCGGGCGGCGCCGAACAGCACATATATAATTATCAGCAGCGAAAACAATCCGGGGAATCCCATCTCGGCGGCGATTTGAATGTAATCGTTGTACACATGATTTACATATATAACTTCGTTTTCCTTTTCAGTGGGGTCGAGCAACACTTCCGCATACTGCGGCAATTCCGTTTTCAGATTTCCGATCCCGACACCAAGGAGCGGATTGGCCACCGCCATTTCGGCTCCCGAGCGCCACATTATCATGCGCGGCTTTCCTTCCGTCCCGGCAAACTTTTTATAGCTTCCGACCCGTTCTACGACATCCGCGCCGTGCGGTTTATACGCGAAAGTAAACGCAGCGAAAGCGACACCAACCAGTAGGACAACCGAAAACGCCGCAAAAAACGATCGTATCCTGCCTTCACGAGCTATCAATACGGAGACGAAGAGTACGACAAACGCTGCCAACGCCGCGAGCCACGAACTCCGGCTGTTGCTCATCATCAACCCTATCGCGATAAGCGCGTTTGCCGCGCTCCAAAACATTTTCGCGCCCCTTTTTTCGGCGGTCATCGTCAAAACGATCGCGAATATCACATTCCAGACAAGATAGCCGCCGAGGCTGTTCGGGTCGTCGAACAGGCCCGCGACCCGTTGCCCCCAGTCGATGTACCAGTATGGAACGAGGTTGACATACTGCAACACGGCGATAGCCGCCATTCCCGCCGCCGCAACAACCGACGCTGCCATCAGACGCCGGATCAGCCGCGAGTCACGAAGAAAAGCGAGCGATGCGTAGAACATCACCGGAAAACCGATGAAGAGCAGCCCTTCCTTCGCAGCCAGATAGTGATTGCGCGCGAAAACGAACGATACCAGAACGACGGTCGCAAACATAGCAACCGGAATGCCGAGCGGAGACCGCTTCGCCGACGTCAAAAACGCTTTTGGAAGAAACAGGGCCGCCGCAGTGAAAAGCAACGAAATGCCCAACAGGAAAACCGTCGTTTTAAATTGATACGGATTGTAAGCGGGCGGAAACACGGCGAACGGGCACGCCACAAAAAGCAGCGCCAAAATAAAAAAACAGCGTCTTACCGCCTTGGCGTCCGCCCCGAACCGCTCAAACCCGGAATAATCCGCGACACTTTTCATCTCGATCTCTGTCAATCAACTCTATATATCCGTAGTAATCAACACACCGTTTTTCAATATATCACTCCGTTACACTAAATGCCAGACACCATTCCGTGTTGGAGCCTTTCATGCGCTCGAAATATTTTTTACACGCGGCGATCTTTCTTCGATTTGATTTGTCATAAAACAATGCGTTCGAACATTCAAGGAGGCAAGTTATGAGAAGAATAGTTTTCGTGTGCGCGTGCCTGTTTTTTGCCGTTCTGTGCACCACTGTGTTTGCAAAAGAAAACGAGGAAAAAGTTGTTACCGCGCCGGTTATCGAAGCGCAGTTGTTCAAGAACGGAATCGCGATGGT
>CAYPEK010000104.1:0-14718 GCA_964409645.1 uncultured bacterium
GCCGCCGCGATCGGCCCGGCGCTTCCGTCAAGCGCGGGCGGCTCCTCGCTGTCAAGGTAAACAGTCGCGTTGTCCACGCCCATGCCGTAAAACGCGCTCAAAATGTGCTCCACGGTATGAATTTGAGCGCCGCTTCCGGATGCAATTGTCGTATTCCTCGCGGATACCACAGCGTGCGCGTGGTCGGCCAAAATTTTCTCGCCGTTGAGGTCGAAAACCACGCCGGCGTCCGCCGCCGCCGGTTCGATCCGCATCTTCACCGGCAACCCCTTGTGCAGCCCGATCCCCTCGATCTCGAAACCGGCCGCAAGTGTCGTCTGTTCTGGAAAAATCTTCATAAAATCCGCCTCGCCGAGAAAACTATCCGCACCGGATAAAAAGAGCCCGACTCCGGAATCATCTCGATCTTAACGGGACGCTCCTCGCCCGGCTTGAGCCATATCGTCTTAATTGTTTCCTTTTTCGGCGGCTTTACCACACTCAATTTCACTATTTCGCCGTCAATGATAAGCGTTCCTCTCGCGGGCCCGGACACAGGCGCGAACTGCACTTCGCACTTTTCGTTGGTCTCGGACGGGTTGAAAACCGTCACGTTCACCTTGTGCGTCACGCCGTAGTTGCCCATCAGGTCGGTTTTGCCGTCCGCTAAGTTTTTCAGCGGTTTGTCCCCTATGCCGACAAAAGTCCAGCGGCCGCCTATTTCAAACCTGTCGTTTATGGAGACGTATGGCGGTCCGAAAGCGCCGTGGCCCCGCCTGAGCTCGCGCGGATTGACCATGCCCGCGTTCGCGATCTTGCTCCCGTATGGGTCGCCCGCCGTGACAACGAAATCCGCCCTGTCGCCGGCCAAAAGCCTTATTTCTCCGAGGCCGCTCACAATCTCGCCCGGCGCAAGCCTAACCATGTGTATCGCCAGTTCGCCGCCCGGCGGAATTTCCACTATCCGCCCCAGCGAATTGAGACTTTTCATAACAAAATCGTACGCGCTGTCGTGTCCGACATTCAGTTCCTGCGTACCCTTTTTCGGGTCTCCCTCAACTATCAGAAGACTGATCGGGACGGCCCCCGGATTTTTCAGCCTGAATGCAAACGTCAGCGACGATTTCGTGCCGTTTACATGATGCAGCAGATACCGGATGGATTCGTGCCGGTCTATCGAGCCTTCTAGAAGCAATCCCGGCTTGATAATTTTCTCCGGACTGTTGCTCACAAAAAGCCGGTCAGAGTCCGGCATATCTTCCAACTGATAATTTTTTATGAAAACGACAACCGCCTTGCGCACCGACCTGTAGCCGCGTCCGTAAATCTTCACCCTCAGCAGCGCGTACCGCGTCCGTCCGGCGCGCACATATTTCGGCGCGAGCACATTCTTTTCGATGAAATATTCGGCGCCTCGTTTCGCGCTTATACCGTGACGCACTTTATCCATAACGAGCGGCATGAAAAAATCGCGACCGACTCTCTTACCCGTTATCTTGACCGTCATAACGAACGGCACATCTCCGGCCGGTTCCTTAACCGGCTCAACCGTCGCCACGGGTTTAACCGCCGTCTGAGAATTTCCGTTTGAAAGCTGCTTCTGCTGAGATTGAACAGCGAGGGGCCATAAAAGGGCCATCATCGCCAATCCGATCGCCAATCGTTTGATTTTCGCCCCTACACTGCGGCCCATGCTTTACTTACCCGATTCTTCTCCGTCTTTCTTTTCCTCTCCGATAAACTGCTCCAACCTGCTTATGATCTCCGGCAGCTTCTTGAGAAGCGCGTGCATTTTCATGTTTTCCCTGTGCGGCCTTGCCGGGAAACCGGAGTAGAACACCCCCGATGGAATGTCCGCTATTACACCCGTCTTTCCCCCGATGAGGACGTTGTCGCCGATCTTTATGTGATCCGACACGCCCGCCTGACCGCCGAGTATCACCCTGCTGCCGATCCGGCAGCTTCCTGAGATTCCCACTTCACCGCATAAAACACAATCCTCGCCTATATGGACGTTGTGTCCCACCTGTACAAGATTATCGATTTTTGTGCCACGGCCGATCCGCGTTTCGCCCATCGTCGCTCGGTCCACCGCCGAATTCGCACCTATCTCGACATCGTCTTCCACCACGACACGGCCCACCTGCGGCACTTTTGTCCTCCGGCCGCCTTCCTCGACGAAACCGAACCCGTCCGCGCCGATTACGACACCGCTGTGCAGAATGACCCGGTCGCCCAGCACACATTCGTCCAGAACCGTCACATTGGGATGCAACAGGCAGTCTTTGCCGACAACAGCCCTCGGCCCCACGACCACATTTGCACGCAGAACGGTACCCGCGCCGATTTTCGCGCCCGCTCCGACAAAGCAATTCGGTCCCACAGCGGCGGCCGGATCGACCTCCGCGCCTTCCTCGACGACCGCCGTCGGATGCACGCCCGGCGCCGGCTTATGCGGCGGATGAAAAACTCCGAGCGCAAGCGCAAACGCCATTTTAGAATTCGCGCACCGGATCAGCGTTTGCCCCTCGATTTGCGCCGTCTTCGAGCAAATCACGGCAGCCGGATCTTTCCCGGCGAGCAAGCCTCCGTCGTCCTTCTGTTTCTCTATGAAAACCACACATCCGTCCCGGATTTCGTCGAGAGAGCATACACCCAGCGCCTCGCGCCCGGCGTCTCCTTCCACTTCTCCGCCGATACGTTCGGCAAGTTCTTTTATCGTCATAAAATCACACCGTCCCGGGCCCGCTGGGGCCGTCAGAATTCATTAGTAAGATCAACCGCTTTCCGCCCCGGCGAATAGCGGGTATCTATTATCAGCATTACGTTATTCCGCTCGGCAACCGCCGGAGCTTTCCTCCTCAGCCGCCGGTCGTATTCGATCCTCATGCTTTCCCTGATTGCATTTATCGGATTTATCGAGACCGGGCGCTGCATGCCCGCCGAAGCCGCCTTAAAACCGTCTGCCGCCGCCTGCCGATCCCTGCGACCCTCATCCAATTTTTTCTTCAAAGAAGCGCGATTGGTGGAAACGATGTCCGCCAGTTGTTTTTCAGCCGCCGCAAGACTTGCGCGGGCCTCTTCCCCCGCTTTTTCATCCTTGGCGTTCGTCTCTCCGACGAAATTATCCCTGATCGATTCCGACTCCTGTTTCAACTGCGCCGCCCGCTTCTGCTGGCGCTTGCTCTCAGCGGTTGCAATCTCTTTTTCGAGGCCGATCATCTCGTCCTGAATCGCCGCGAGCCTGTAATCCGGCAGAACGTAAGGGTCCCGTGTAAGAACACGGAGCTTGAGGCGCAGATTCAGCAGCCTTAATTTCTCTTCCGCGAACATGTCCGGTTCGGACCCGGTTTTCTCCATCGCCTCGTATGCTTTTTTGAGTTTCGCCGTAGCCGCCTCGAAGTCCGTGCGCCCCGCGGCGTCCCTGTCTGAAAATATAAGAGCGTAATCCTTGCGCAGGTCACTGAAAGTTTTCCCCGCCCAGTAAGAAACGAGAAGATTATCGCTTTCGATCATTCCGCGCCGGGCGGTCTCCCACTCGGAGTTCATAATTTCCGTGTCCGAAACAAAAGAGGCCGCCGGGTCCCCGGAAATATTCCGAACCCGCCGGCCGGCCTTCTCAATTTTTGTAAGTATTTTCACATCGGGCTGCCGTTCGAAATACTTCCCGGAGTCAACAACTCCGAAAACCATCGTGGCGGGCGCCGGGCGAAACATAACAGCCGCGGCGAGCGCCGCCGCCGATCCGACGGTCAGCAATATGAAAAACCATTTGCTCATTTCACGGGCAAAGCTTTAATCACCGCGTCCGAGAGGTCAACACCTCCGTAAATGACCGCGGCTTTATCGATCACGACCTGAATTTTTTGCTCGTCTGCGACTTTCTTAATCGTTGCGTTAACGGCCTCCACAATCGGAGCCCATTTCTCGTTTTTGAGTTTCTCCATATCGGCCTGATACTGCGCGTCGGCTTCCTCGATCATCTTCTGGATTTCCATCTGCGATTCCTGCGGGAGCGCAGCCGGGTCTCCGGAGCCGTATTTGTCCTGAATTTTCTTTTTCAGTGCGTCCTCGCTCGTCTTTCTGAGCGTGGTAAGTTCTTCGTTTACATCCTTTGCGGGCTTGTATGACGCAAGCACTTTTTCGGAGTCCACGAACCCAACAACCTGTCCCTCCGCCTCCGCGGAGCCCGTGCGCAGGTACACTGCTAAAGCCGCAATCAGCATCGCGGCGGAAAGTGTCGCCAACGCCATCTTCAAACCTCTGTTCATCTGTAAAGCCTCCTTTATTTTTCCGGCCGCATCGTTCAGATCAAAGGTTAGCCGTCAACTGCGCCCATACATCGGTGTTAAAATCGGTCACCACTTCGAAGCTGAAATAATCGTGCGCCTTAAATGTTATGCTTCCCTCATCCTTCTCGTCAGGGTCTTCGACCACATTCTTCTTCCATGCCAGTATAATGTCCTCGGTCAGGTAGTAATTCACCCATATCCGGTTAAGATCGTCCACGAAATTTCTTCCGGCGGCGGCATAAATCCTGTCTCCGATCCGCCACCCAAGCCCGAGATTGAACTTGAACTCCACCGGACCCGGATAGAAGTTGACCTCGCTGAAGAATTCCGTCCGTTTAAGAAAAACACCGAGATGGCCTTCGATATCAGGGTTGCGTTTCTCCTTCCCGATGCCCACCTTCCCTTTCAAAAAGCCGCTGTACTTCACCGACTCCGCCACCACCGTCAGCGTCACATTTCTCTTCACGAGTGTCATTTTGACATCGACTTCGAGCCCGAGCCTCTGCATCTGGCTGTTCGTGGCGAGATACTCCTTAAAGAAATCGATGATCTCCGCTTCGTGAGCGCGCATAAACTCAACCGGCAGTCCGACCAGCGCTTCCGCCTTTGCCGCCATGTCGAATTTCAGCCTGTCGAGAAGCAGCGTAGGTATCGTCGTCGAGCGTATTTTCACGTTCACCGCGCTCACTGTCTGCCCTACCGGCTTCACCGTGATAACGATGTTTGTTTCCTGCCCGAGTTCGACAGCCGGCTCAAGTTCGAAACCGGCGAAACTGTTTTCAGCCGCGAGTTTATCTCTGACCATCTGGGTGATTATCTGCGTGCTCCAGCGCGCGGAGCCGACCGGAACGCCCTTGAGGTCATTTGCCAGTTCGGCCGCAATCGGCAGCAGTTTATCCTTGAAATGTTCCGCCCATTCCGGATGCGTGCCCGCCTGTGTCGCAACGTCGATACCGACTTTGTCCACCTGCGGGTGATCCGCTTCGAGCTCCAGCAAAATTGTAGATGTCGTCCCGGCGGAAACCGAAAGGTCTATCACCTGAAAGCCGCTGAGGACTTCCCCGAATATCTTTTTCAGAACCTGAGTGAGCGATTCCTGAACCGCGGCGGCCTCTTCTATCGTTTTGCCTTTCAGCGCCTTCTCGCCCACATTCCGCACCGCGGACGTTATGCGCTCCCGTATCGGCGCCGGCGCCGGCGATCTGAAATCTATCTTGACCTCAACTGAATCCACAACCGGTTTCGCTTCCTGCGCCGATGCACAGGCGCAGAAAAGAAGCGCCGAAATTACGGCGGACAAAACTACTCCGGCGGATTTTCTGAGTACAGCCGTCATTCGCGGTCTCCCGGATCAGAACATGTGTCCGAACCCGAAGTGAATTTTCGTGTCTCGCGGTTTCTGAGCTATCGCGTAATCGAGTCTTACCGGCCCCACCCCGAACGCCGGGATCTTCAGCCGCAGGCCTATGCCGAAAGACTTGTGCATTTCGTTGCCGGGAAGTATTTTCATATCATTAAGAGACATCCAGCAATTGCCGGCATCCATGAACAGAACCGCTCCGAGGTTCCCAGACATGGTGAATCTGTATTCGAGGTTGTAGAACAGCATCTTCGAGCCCGTGAACTGATACTCGTCATAGCCGCGCAGAGAGTTCACGCCGCCGAGGTCGAAATAGTCGAATTTCGGCACCGATCCCCGCGCCATCCCGATGTCCATCCGAACCGCAAAAACCTGCTTTTTCGTCACGGCGATATAGCGCCTCAGGTCGATCTCGCCCTTCTGGTAATCGTAGTCGCCTCCCAGCGGTCCGCCCGTCAACTCAACATTGAGCTGATCGTATCTTCCCATCGTCGGGTTGAACACAAAATCACGAGTGTCCGTACGTATCGCCGCCGTCAGCGCCCTTGTCATGCCGTTCAGGTAATAGTATTCCTTCGGCTCGACCGTTACGTCTTCAAACTTGAAACCGGCGAAAACCCTCGTGTAATCTGATATCGGGCGGCCGAACGTAAAGCTGAATCCCTGCCTTTGTTCCTCGTAATCCGACGAAATATTGTCGCCGAGAGCGTAATAGAGGCTTTCTTCTGTCGTGCTGTAAAGACTCAGCTCCAAGCTCGTCTGTTTTTTATCCAGCCACGGCTCGAAGTAACTGATGTCGAAGTCGTTCTTGCTGCTTCCGAACTCGAGCTTGATGCTCGCTCGGCGGCCTTTGCCCATCAGGTTTCTTTCCGAGAGCGAGAGGAAGCCCGTCATTCCCGTGTTCGAGCTGTATCCGGCGCCGAACCCGGCCTGTGCTGTCTTGCCTTCCTCGAGTTCGACCACAAGTATGATTTTCCCGGGATTGTCGCCGGCTTCCACACGGGTATGCACATCCTCGAAGAATCCGAGGTTATAAACTCTCTGAAGGTCTTTTCCTATCAGTTTCGTGTTGTATATGGCCCCCGGTTTCGTCTTCATTTCCCGGAGAACCACGTAATCCTTCGTCTTCCCTTTTTCCAGTGTGTCGATCTTCTCAGAATCTTCCGGGTCCTTCATTACAAACGCGATTTTTATGTCCTGAATTATTCCTTCGGATATTACGATGATGAGATTTTTGTCCGTGTCCACTTTCGCGTCGATCACTCGTGCAGCAACGAATCCCGCGTCGTGGTACTTCGCCTCTATGGTCTCCACGTCCTTGCGCAAAAAGTTGCTGTTGAGTACCGAGTTTTTCTTGGTCTGCATCGCCATCTGCAGGACCGCCGCGCTGATCCCCGAATTGCCCTCGAACAATATGTCGCTGACCACCGGGTTTTCCTTCACCCTGAATGTCACCTTCGCGCCGTTGTCGTAGTCCGACAGGCTCGCCTTGACATCCTCCGCGAACCAGCCGAGGTCGAATATTCTCTGAAGGTCCTCTTCGAGCTTCGTCGTGGAAAGCTTGTCGCCTTCCTTCGACACTACGGCGCCGAGGATTTCCTCGTCCGATATCTCGAAGTTGCCCGATACGTCCAGTTTCTTAATTATGACGTCGGTTTCGTCGGAAAAATTCTCCGCGGGCTGCGTTGAAGGCGCAACCCCACCGGCGCCCGTTCCCGCATCGGCTTCCTGCGCCGTCGCGGGCGCGCTCCGCAGGATGATTCCAAGCGCTATCAGCGTCATTAAGACGATTAGTTTTTTTAGACTTCTGCCGACCATGCTAAACCCCCAAAAGTATTTTTATTAATATCCCATTAATTTATATATTTGTGACATTCTTACACATTAATTATAAAAATTTATATTTGTATCGTTCAAATTTTAATTTTTTTCAAAAGCCACGCCATATTTTCGCCAAGCACGGCCATCGTGTTCATGCCTTCTTCGTCGTTCAACACCTCGCCCGGCTCTCGGCCAATAGTGAGGTTCCAGTAACACGACCCCGGCACTATCATCATGTTGATGAGGAAAAACTGGTTGATCTGGTTGAACGTAGCCACCGCGCCCTGTCTCCTGACCGCAACAACAGCCGCGCCGACCTTGCGCGCGAACAAGTGGTCGTTCGCCTTCGCCGTCAGCCCCGCGCGGTCTATCAGCGCCTTCACTTCCGCCGTCACCGAGCCGAAGTACACCGGCGAACCGATCAGCACCCCGTCCGCCTCCGTTATTTTGGCTATCAGCGCCTGCATGTCGTCCTTCGGACCGTGGCACTGTCCGTCCTTCTTATCCACACAGTTGAAACACGCCGTGCAGCCGTGGTAACGGCCGCCGCCCATCTGCACCAGTTCGGTCTCCACCCCGGCCGCCTCAAGTGACGACATCACCTTTTTCAGCGAGTGGTATGTATTTCCCTCTTTCCTCGGACTTCCGTTTATCGCTAAAACTTTCATCCCGCGCCTCCAGCCGCGGAGTCCGACCGCGCTCCGCATTTTTTTGTTAGACAGCCATCCCCCGGTTTTTCCGGAATTTTTTTCAGCAAGTTTTTTTCGGCTGCCTCTTCCGTTTCAAAAGACACAACCATTTGTCCCGGTTAAAACTTCCGCAATAATATACACCCGCGCGCAACCCCCGTCAAAGAGCCCGGATAACCCGGCGAAAGGCGCTTTCACCACCGGCGTGCGGATGCATTTATTATATTTTGGTTTCCTAATAATTAAGACGTTGAAAAAACGCAGGTCGGACACTACAATAGCAGATTGTGCTTTGGAGCCGGTACGATACCGGATCAGGGAGGCTGCATGGCAAAGGCGTGTATAAAGATAGACCGGGAGGCGTGCAAAGGCTGCTGGCTGTGCATCCACGTCTGCCCTAAAAAAACCATCGTGAAGGCAAAGACGCTGAACGCAAAGGGGTACTATCCCGCGGAGCCTGAAGAACAGAGTCAGTGCACCGGCTGCGAGTCGTGCATGATCGTTTGTCCGGAGATGGCGATCGAGGTTTACGATGTCGAAGACTGAAATCAAAAAACTTATGCGCGGATCGGAAGCGATCGGCGAGGCGGCCGTCAGGGCCGGCTGCCGGTGTTACTTCGGCTATCCGATCACGCCGCAGAATGAAATTACTGAGTACATGGCGCGCAGGATGTACGAGACCGGGCGCGTATTCATCCAGTCCGAAAGCGAACTGGCGGCCATCAACATGGTACTCGGCGCGGCCGCGACCGGCAACCGTGCGATGACTTCGTCGTCTTCGCCGGGGATAAGCCTGAAACAGGAGGGAATCTCGTTCCTCGCGTCGATGGAATTGCCGTGCGTCATCGTGAACGTGATGCGCGGCGGCCCGGGGCTGGGCAACATCGCCCCCTCTCAGGCCGACTATTTTCAGGCAACCCGCGGCGGCGGCCACGGCGACTACCACACTATCGTGCTCGCACCGGCCACCGTTCAGGAGATGTACGATCTGACACGCCGCGCGTTCGACATCGCCGACGAGTACAGAACGCCCGTCATGGTGCTTGCGGACGGAATGCTCGGACAGATGATGGAGCCGGTTATCTTCAGAGACAAGGCGCTCGAACCGGACGAACTGCCGGAAAAGCCGTGGGCGCTACGCGGCGCGAACGGACGTCCGAGCCGCTTCATCCGCTCGCTTATTCTCGACGTCAACCTCGAAGAGGAGCACAACTGGCGACTCTTCCGCAAATACCAGCGCATCGAGCGCAAGGAGCCGAAATTCGAAGAGTTCTACATGAACGGAGCCGAGATGGCGATCGTTGCGTACGGCACCGCGGCGCGGATCGCGAAAGCCGCCGTTAAACGCTGTGCCGAGAAAAACATGCGAGTCGGTCTCATCCGCCCGATCACTTTATGGCCGTTCCCGAAGAGCGCCATCGCCGACTCCGCGGCTCACATCAAGCATTTCCTATCGTTCGAGATGAGCATGGGCCAGATGGTCGAGGATGTGAAGCTGGCCGCGGAGGGCCGCGCCGAAGTATCGGTTTACGGGCGTCCCGGCGGCGTGGTGCCGACACCGGCGGAACTGTTCAGGGTCATTTCGAAGACCTACCACAAACTCACGGGGGAGGTCGCGAGATGAATAAACGACGCGATGCAAGACCGGCGACCATGAAGGACGCCGTTTACCACTACTGCCCCGGCTGCGGGCACAGCGTAATCCACCGCCTTGTGGCGGAAGTGCTGCAGGAACTCGGAGTCGAGGGCCGCGCGATAGGCGTGCCCCCGGCGGGCTGCGCCGTGCTGGCATATTTCTACTTCGACATCGACATGACGGAAGCGCCCCACGGGCGCGGTTGCGCTGTGGCAACCGGTATTAAGCGCGCGCTCCCGGACTCGGTCGTCTTCTCCTATCAGGGCGACGGCGATCTCGCCGCGATCGGCACATCGGAAGTGATCCACGCCGCGAACCGCGGCGAGAACATCACGGTGATTTTCGTCAACAACGCAGTGTACGGTATGACCGGCGGCCAAATGGCGCCCACGACGCTTCTCGGAATGAAGACCACAACTTCGCCCGCGGGACGCGAGTCACACCGCGAGGGATACCCCGTCCGCGTCTGCGAACTGCTCTCCTCGCTCGAAGGCGCTGTTTACCTCGAACGCTGCATGGCAAACTCCGTGAAAGGCATCCGCCGCACGAAGAAAGCTATCAAGGAAGCGTTCCAGACACAGCTCAACGGCGAAGGGTTCTCGCTCGTCGAAATCCTGTCGCCGTGTCCGACAAACTGGAAACTGAGCCCCGAGGGCTCGTGGAAATGGATCGACGAAGTAATGTCTCAATATTTCAAACCCGGCGTTATAAAAGACACGCGAAAGGAAACCGCGAAAAATGCTGACTAAATCTATTTTCGCCGGTTTCGGCGGACAGGGTGTGCTGCTGATGGGCGTCTGCCTCGCAAACGCCGCCATGAACGAGGGAAAATTCGTCACGTACCTGCCGAGCTACGGCGCGGAAGTGCGCGGCGGCACCGCGAACTGCACGGTGTCGATCTCGACGGAGGAAATCGCATCGCCGATCGCCTCGTCGCCCGACTTCATCCTCGCGATGAACGGCCCCTCGATGGAGCGATTCCGCAACTTCATCCGCCCGAACGGCTTGTTCGTTACAAACTCCACGCTCGTGGAGCAGGAACTGATGCGCCCGGACGTACGCGAAGTACGCGTGCCCGGCGGCGAAATGGCGGAAAACATAGGCTCGATCCGTAGCGCGAACATGGTGATGCTGGGTGCGTTCGCGGCGGCATCCAACCTCGTATCCTTCCGCGTGCTTCTCGACGCAGTGAACACCGTCGCGGGCGCGAAAAAGAAAGAACTCGCCGAACTCAATATCAAGGCCGTCACAGCCGGATACGACTACGTTAAGGAAATGCTAAAAGACGCTAAGAAAATATAACAGGCCGGCGCGAAACCCGCCGCGGAGGAACTGCAATGAGCAAGGTCATAATTCAGATATCAGTCGTCATCGAAAACACACCCGGCACACTTTCCACTCTCAGCGATGTGCTCGGCAAGGAAGGCATAAACGTCAACGCCATTACTCTCGTCGAATCCACGGAGAGCAGCACGGTGCGCCTCATCTCGGACAACCCGGATAAAACCGAGCAAGTTCTTTCGTCCCGCGGCTATCAGGTCCACAAGAGCGAAGTACTTGCAATCGAAACACCAGACCACCCCGGCGGCCTCAACGCAGTACTGAAACCGCTCGCCATCGCGGGCGTAAACGTCTTCTACCTGTATCCCTACCTGCGCCGCACAAGCGGAAATGCAATCGTCATTTTCCGCGTCAGCGACATCGAAAAAGCGATTCAGGTGCTGAAAGACAACTACATCTCAATCCTCGACGAGTCGATCTACTCGATCTGACGAAGCAAACGTTTTAAAACCCGGCCGCGCCTGTTTTTTATACTCCGCGTATCTGTGATTTCTGTGTTGACGTTTTTTCCTTGTTTAAAAAACAAAAGGCCGGAACCGCTATCGCGGAACCGACCATTAAGGGCCTCTCGGAATTTCGACAACCCGACTTGCCTGTTCCCGGCGACGCGATGCGTCTCGGGGAATTTAGCCTCGTGGTTTTGCGCCGCTGTCTTTCGACAACTTTGCCCTTCTCGTATCCCGGAGATACCCGGTCGACACTTTTTCAGCACTGGACCGTACATTTCACGGCCCTTACAACCTACATTATCAATATTATCACTTTGTCGATTTTATTTCCGTGACCAACATCACGAATGCAAAAATAAATTTTCGTTTCGGCTTCCTGAAATTGGTTCGATATAAAAGCTCTATATTTTGAGAACTAATAAGTTGTTAAAGGAAGCAATTAGTACTCTGGGAATGCGGTGGCCTGACACCGCTTTGGTTGCCGGCGGCTCGACGCCGGTATAAACAGTTCCATAAAACAGAATTCAATGCGTGACTAAACAGCAATAAATACCAAAGCGGCGCCGGGTCGCCGTTCGGCAGGCCGCACTCCCAGAGTAAAAGCGTCGCGGTGTCATTCGACCGGCACAACTCCGGATTTATTAATTCACATCGGCTTATTTTTTAAGTAACGAAAGAATCGTGCGGCAGAATTCTGTAAGAGTGTCGTCGCGGGCGCCCATGACAACTGCGACGTCGCCGGGCTTCGCTTCAGCGGCTATCGCTCCCGCAATGTCGGCCCTCTTCTCGAAATAAAGCGTCTTACGGCCATGCGCCGCAACAGCGTCGGTTATATCCTTTGACGATATCGATCTCTCCGCGGAACCGCCCGCGTAGAATATTTCCGGCATATACAGCATGTCGCTGTTCCGCAACTTTGTCGAGAACACATCTATGAGTTCGTCGCGCATGAATTTCGTCGGGCCGAAACCGTGCGGCTGAAACATTATCAGCCGCCGCCCGGGCGCGCGGTCGAGGGCTTCAAGCGTCGCCTTTATTTTATCGGGATTGTGCCCGAAATCGTCTATGACTTTCACGCCATTCGCCTCGCCTATCAGGTCGAAGCGGCGCGCGATTCCCTTGAATGCGCCAATCCCTCGTTTCAGTTCCTCAGTGCCGATTCCGAGGTGCCTGCCGACCGCGATTGCGGCGAGTGCGTTCGACACGTTATGCACTCCCGGCACACGCAGCGCATATCTTTCTCCGCCGACTGTGAAAGACGATGTGAACAGGTCGAGCGCGAGAGATTCCGCCCGGATATTCGCCGGATTATTGATACCATAAGTGACAACCTTTTTATCTTTCGTGTCAAGCTTCGCGGCGATCGGGCAATCCGCATTGAGAACGACAAACTCTGTTGTGTTACCAATAAAGATTTCGAAAAGCTCAATAAGCTCGGGAATCGGCTTGTGGTCTTTTGTTACGTTCGTGACTATGGAGACGGCCGGTTTGTAGTTGACTATCGAGCCGTCGCTCTCGTCGCTTTCGATGACAAGCAGGTTCGACTTGCCCGCGCGCGCGTTGCCGGGCAGCAGGCCGTCGTCGAAGTTTTTCATGCGGCCGCCGTTAATTATGGACGGATCAAGCCCTGCCTCATACAGTAATGTGCCTACCATACCGCATACGGTGGATTTTCCACTTGTTCCGCCTGCGGCGATGCCGCGTTTTTCGTTTGTGATCTCGGCAAGCACTTGCGACCGATGCTTAACAGCAACTCCAAGCGAACGCGCGCGCGCCATATCCGGCACGGTGTCCTCGATCGCCGTGGACACGACGACGCAACCGGTCGAAGTTGTGATGCCGCTGCCGTCCTGCGGGAACAGCCTCATGCCGAGTTCTTTGAGTTTGTCGAAAAACGGGCCGTTGACCCCACGGTCGTAGCTGCGGTCCGAGCCGGAGACGACATGCCCCTGCCCCGCGAGTATTTGCGCGATCGCGCTCATTCCGCTGCCGCCGATCCCTATGAAAAAGTATTCCGCCATAATTGTTTGTCCTCATCAAGCAGTCTATCCGCCGCAGGTTCGGATTATAGCATAAATGCAGGGAGAGGACAGAAGGCGGAAGACAAGGCCGAAAATCAACCCGGATTTTTCACGAGAAAAATCCGGATAAGCCACAGATTAACACGAAAAAACACAGATTAATGAAAACCAATAAAGATTTAACCCCCTTATAATTTGACATTTAAATGTTGGGCTCCCATAATTTTTCACTATGCCGTTATAGAGAGAGGGCGATGGAAAAATGGGAATGACGATAACGGAAAAGATACTTGCGGCACACAGCGGCCGCGAAAAGGTCAGTCCGGGCGAGATAGTTCTCGCAAAGTGCGACCTGATGCTGGGACACGATGTGACGGCGCCGCCGGCGATCAAGGAATTCAGGAAGATCGGCGTCGGTAAGGTTAAAGACCCGGACCGGCTCGTGCTGGTGAACGACCATTTCGTTCCGAACAAGGACATCGAATCCGCCGAACAGGCGAAGATGATGCGTGAGTTCGCGCACGAGCAGAACGTGAAGAAGTATTTCGAGGTCGGGCGAAGCGGCGTATGCCACGCTTTGCTGCCGGAGGAAGGGCTTGTGTCGCCGGGCGATCTGGTGATCGGGGCCGACAGCCACACATGCAC
The DNA here is from genome assembly GCA_964409645.1 of uncultured bacterium. Taxonomy (GTDB): domain Bacteria; phylum UBP15; class UBA6099; order UBA6099; family UBA6099; genus CAYPEK01. The sequence continues at coordinate 14,234 of CAYPEK010000104.1, forward strand.
TTACGGCGCGCTTGGAGCGTTTTCGACAGGCGTCGGAAGCACGGACCTCGCCGCCGCATGGGCGACGGGCGAGATATGGCTGCGCGTGCCGGAAACAATCGCGATCGAATACTCAGGCCGTCCCGGCAAATGGACGAACGGCAAAGACATGATTCTGAAGACAATCGGCAAAATCGGTGTTGACGGCGCGCGGTACCGCTCAATGGAGTTCAGGGGCGAAGCGGTTGAAGCACTGTCGATTTTCGACCGGTTCACGATGGCGAATATGGCGATCGAGGCCGGCGGCAAGAATGGAATATTCGAAGCGAACGGCAAAGTGGCGGAATACCTCGAAGGAAAGACCGACCGCGCGGGCGTTTCGTATAAGAGCGACCCGGACTGCGCATACAGGGAAATCGTGAAAATAGATGTCGAAGGGCTCGGCCCGGTTCTGGCCTGCCCCAGTCTGCCGGAGAATGTGAAGCCGGTAGAGGAACTGCGCGGCA
>CAYPEK010000105.1:0-14595 GCA_964409645.1 uncultured bacterium
CGAGCGAGGGTCAGATTCGCTTTTCAGCACCACAAACGAGCTCAACCTGTACGCTTACCACGCGCTTCTCGCCGACCCCGACCGCGACGCGGACGACATCCGCCTCGAATGGATCGCGAAACGCTACGGCCTGAAACCCGACTCTCCGGACGCCGCCAAGCTGATGCACGTTTACAAGACGAGCTTCGACGCCGTGCGGAAGATGTATTACGAGCTCGGCTTCTGGGCGCTCGAAAAAGGAAGCGATCTGACGGACACGGCTTCGACGCCCCAACTGCTCACCGCGCGCAGCATCGCGCTGTGGGACGAAGCATTTAAGCCGAGAGAGAAATCGCTGGTCGCGCCTGACGAGGAAACATACCGGCGCATCATCGCCGAGAAAGCGGAAGCTGTCGCGCTCGCGGACTCGATGCTCGCGGAGTTGAAGAAAATCAAAGGACTCTCAGCCGCCGACCGGAAGGCACTCGAAACGGATTTGACGCAGTTTTCACGGGCGACACGCGTTTTTGAACTCGCGAACGGCGCGCTGTGGGGAAACCAGCTATACAAGCAGACAAACAAACCGGAGCACAAGGAATGGGCGTTGGATTTCGCGGCGGCGCTCGGCGAGTACGGGAAAATACTTCCGGCGGACCAGTGGCCCGGCGGATCGAAACAGGTCGGCAAGTTTCTGGCTAACTTCAGTCAGGCGCTCCCCGGCAACCCGGAAACCGCCGCCGCTGATTATCCGATTGTCAAAACAATAGTTCTGCCGGAAAACGTGGAAACGACCAAGTCGGAAATCCGCGTGTCTTTCGACACCGGATCGCCGCTTTCATGTCGCCTCAACGGCGGCACGCACCTGATGAAGCTGGAGCCGTGGGGCGACTGGGAGCCGGAAAAGAAAACCTCGCACGTCCTGATCCGCGAGGGCCTCCAGCCCGCCGAGAGATACATCTTCACCGTGTCGTGCAAAAATATCGCCGGAAGCGAAGCAACACTGTATGAAACATCGGATTATCTCGCAACGACAAAACCGTAGCCGATACATAAAAGTCGGTACAGGCACCGCGCAAATCGCGTTGCCACTCCCTGCTTTTCCGCTTTTTATGGTACGTTAATGTATTTTTCAACGCGGCTGCTCGCTTACGCGCGCGGCTCAGTTTTTATTCATGCCCCAAGCTACTTCAACGTCGGGACAATCACTGTTTTTAGATGGTTCTGAGGATGTCCGCGATTTTGTTTTCGGTGGATTTCAGCGACCGTTTTTTGAATGGCCCGAGCGCGGTGAACACGACTTTTTCGTCCTTAAAAATATCGCCCGAAATGCGCGCGAGGTCGTCGAGTGACACTGCCATAATCTGATCGAAAATCTCAGTGAAAGTCCTGTGACGGCCGAAGAATATCTCCGAATCCGCTATGAACGACATCCGTGACGTCACGCTCTCGAAGTCCATCGCCATGCCGATGCGACAGATGTTTTTCACGCGGTCGAGTTCTTCCTGCCTGATGTCGCCCTCGCGGCATTTGCGCAGTTCGGCGGCGACGAGCGACAACACCTCGGGCAGGTTTTCCGGCCGCGTGCCCGCGGACACCGCGAAAAAACCGCTGTCGCTGAACGTAGTGTTGTCCGCGTCGATTTCGTACACCAGCCCGCGCTTCTCGCGGACCTCCTGAAACAGCCGACTGCTTATACCGCCGCCCAGCACCATCGACAGCAGCACGTACGCATAGCGGTCCGGTGACATCTTCGATATCCCCGGAAAACCCATGTCGAAATGCACCTGTCCGGTGTCCTTCGCGTGCAGGTTGATGCCGTGCGTGAAATTCGGCGCTGACGCCGCATGTTCGATCGGATGCCGCCGCGCGCCGTTGAGCGGGCCGAGCGATTCCTCGATCAGCCGTGAAATGTCGTAGCCGTCGAAATTCCCCGCCGCCGTCACCACGATGTTCGACGGAATGTACCGGTTGCGGTACAGCTCTGACAACTCCACGCAATCAACTTCACGGATCGCGTCTTCGTAGCCGAGTATCGCGTGGCCGAGGCCGCCGCGCCCGTAGAGGTCTTCAAGAAACAGAACGCGCACGTACTCCTCCGGCGTGTCCTGATAAAGTTTGATTTCTTCGAGAATGACGCCTTTCTCACGGTCGAATTCCTCCTCCGGAAAAACCGACCTGCAGAAAACGTCCGTGAGGATGGACACCGCCTGCGGGATATGCTCCGGCAGCACGTGGGCGTAGCAGCGCGTCAGCTCCTTCGACGTCCCCGCGCCGACCGCGCCGCCCACCGCCTCGATATCAAGAGCGAGGTCGAGCGCGTTTTTCTCGGCGGTGCCCTTGAACAGCATGTGCTCGATGAAGTGCGCCGCGCCGAACATCCGTTCTTCCTCGTCCCGCGAGCCGTAGTTTATGCAGAACCCAACCGACGCCGTCAGCGAATGCGGCAGCGATTCCGCCACAACCGTCGTCCCGCAGCCGAGTTGCTTTTTAACGACATTAGTGTCCATGCTAAACCTCTTTTAATATAAAAGCGAGAATATAGAATACAGAATATAGAATACAGCCGAATGCGAAACCATTAGTTCTGTCTCTTTTACTCTTTGCCCTCTAAGTGACCGCTTGCTGACGCGCGCGATTTACATTAATGACCGGCGGGGTGCGGCCAGCCGAGCGGCGACCCCGCCCTACATAAATAGAATGTTGCTTTTTGTCTTTCGCTATATCCTATATTCTGTATTCTATATTCTTTCTTTTGTCTTTCCCTCGCTACTGCTTTGACAACTGAAAAGGGGCGGCTTTGTGGCCGCCCCTTCGTAACTTCGTGTTATCTCAGGCGCGGATGCTTACAGCACATCCTTCATCGTCAGGTTCACGCGCCCCATATCGTCAATCTCGCGCACGCGCACCTTCACGACGTCGCCGATCTTCACAACGTCTTCAACCTTGTTCACGCGCTCCTTGCGCATCTGGCTGATGTGTACCAGCCCCTCGATGTTCGGGAGCACCTCGACGAACGCGCCGAAGTTGACAATCCGCTTCACCGTGCCGGTGTAAATCTTGCCGACCTCGACCTCTTCGACGAGACCGAGAACCTTCGCTTTCGCTTCGTCCGCGGCGGTCTGCTCCGTGGCGTAAATCAGCACGCGGCCGTCGTCCTGAATGTCGATCTCGACGCCGGTTTCCTCGATGATCTTGCGGATGGTTTTCCCGCCCGGCCCGATCACCGTGCCGATCTTCTCCACGTCGATCTGAATAACGTAGAACCTCGGGGCGAGCGGCGACAGTTCCGTGCGCGGCTCCGGGAGCACGCCCTTTATCATGTCGAGAATGAACAGCCGCGCGTTGCGCGCCTTCTCCATCGCCGTCGCCATGATCTCCTGCGTAATCCCCTGCACCTTGATGTCCATCTGCACCGCGGTGATACCGTTACGCGTGCCGGCAACCTTGAAGTCCATGTCGCCGAGGTGGTCTTCCACGCCCTGAATGTCGGTGAGGATGTGCGCCTTGCCGCTCTCCTCGACCACGAGGCCCATCGCTATGCCCGCGACCGGCGCCTCGATCGGCACCCCCGCGTCCATCAGCGACAGCGTGCTGCCGCATACGCTCGCCATCGAACTCGAACCGTTGCTCTCCAGCACCTCAGTTACAATGCGTATCATGTACGGGAACTTTTCCTCGGGCGGGATCATTCCGGCGACCGCGCGCTCGGCGAGCATGCCGTGCCCGATGTCGCGCCGTGACGGCCCGCGCATCATCCGCGTCTCGCCAACACTGAACGGCGGGAAGTTGTACTGGTGAATGTATTGCTTTTCGCCGTCCGTCGTGATGCCGTCTATCCGCTGCGCGTCTCTCACCGTGCCCAGCGTGACGATGCTGAGCGCCTGAGTCTGCCCGCGCGTGAACAGCGCCGACCCGTGCGTCCGCGGCAGCAGCGCCACTTCCGCCGAGAGAGGCCTGATCTCGTCCATCGCGCGGCCGTCCGGCCGTTTCCCGTGGACGCAGATCAACTCGCGCACCATCTTCTTCTCGAGTGATTCCAGAATCTCGGATATGTCCTTTACTGTCGCGCCGTCCACCTTATCATCAACAGTCGCGAACTTCTCGACGCACTGTTTCTTCAGGTCCGAAAGCGCAACCTCGCGTTCTTCCTTCTTCTTGTTGTTCGTGGCATCGCGAACAATCTCCGTCGCGAACTCTTCGACGTTCTTTATCAGCTCTTCGTCGATCTTGCGCGGCTCGAACGTCATTTTTGTCTTGCCGATCGCCTGCGCCATCTCGCGCTGCACATTGCAGAGGTCGCCGATCGGCCCCTTCGCGAAATCAAGCGCTTCGAGGAACAGCGATTCGGAAACCTGCTTCGCTTCGCCCTCGACCATGACAATCGCCTGCTCGTTCCCGGCAACCACGATACTGATCTCACACTGCTCCTGCTGCTCGAACGTCGGATTGATGATGAACTTGCCGTCGATGCGGCCTACGCGCACCGCCGCCACCGGCCCGTCGAACGGGATGTCCGAGATGCCGAGCGCCGCCGACGCGCCGATCAGCCCGAGCACGTCGAACGGGTTTTCCATGTCCGACGAAAGCGCGAGGCAGATGACCTGCACTTCATTTTTGAAACCTTTGGGGAACATCGGTCGGATCGAGCGGTCCACAATCCGCGCGCTTAGAATCGCGTGGTCCGGCGGCCGGCCTTCCCGTTTGATGAACCCGCCGGGGATCTTGCCCGCGGCGTACATCTTTTCCTCGAAATCGACCGTCAGCGGGAAATAGCCGATCTCTTTTTCTTCCTTCGAGCGCGTCGCGGTCGCAAGGACCACGTTGCCGCCGTATTTGACAACGACCGCGCCCCCCGCCTGCTTGGCCAGCTTACCCGTCGAGATAGACATCTCGAGGTCGCCGACCATCAGCTTCTTTTCATACTCTGTAACACCATTCATTAAAAAACCTCCCGGAGCGTCCGCTCCTGCTTCACGCGGCGTCATCCGCGCGAAAATATGTATTTACTTCTTTTTGCCAATTTTTTACCAAATAAAAAATTAGTCCCCAACGCGGGGACTCAACCCATGCTAAATCCCTGTATATTCGGTTAGGTTTCTGTCCAATATATTTATTAATCACAGAACCGCACCTGTGACCGCTTTTTTACGCGCACAAAATCAGACCGCACTACCGGCGGCCGCCTTGGATACGCAGTTTCAGACTTGGAATAACGGACTAAGCTATGTTGCATTTGGAACGCCGCAGCCTCGCAGCCGCCGCGCCCTAGCGCGTCACTTGCGCAGTCCCAGTTCCTTAATCAGACTCTCGTATCTTCTGGCGTCCACCCTGTTAAGGTAGTTCAGAAGCCTGCGGCGCTGTCCAACCATCTTCAGCAGACCGCGGCGCGAACTATGGTCCTTTTTGTGTGACTTCAAGTGTTCCGTCAGAAGGCTTATCCGTTCTGACAGAAGAGCGATCTGGACCTCCGGCGAACCGGTGTCTTTTTCATGGAACTGGTGTTTTCCAATTATTTCGCTCTTGCGCTCGACGCCTAATGCCATTTGTGGCACCTCCTTCCCATTATGTTTTCAACCTTGCTATTTTAGCCTGCAAGCAGTTTTTTCGCAATATCAACGTCTTTTTTGATCTGTTCTACCAGCATCTTCACGTTCTCGAACTTCTTTTCGGGCCGGATGAACCGCGCGAACTCCACGCCCACCTTCATTTCGTACAGGTCGCCTTCGAAGTCGGGAATATGTACTTCGACCGTCACCTCGGGGTCCTTCAGCGGGATCGTCGGCCGTACGCCGATGTTGACCGCCGCGAGCTTTTTGCCCTCGGATGTCCAGCACCACGCCGCGTAAATCCCGTTCATCGGGATCAGCTTCCTCTGGTCCGGCTTCACGTTCGCCGTCGGGAACCCGAGCTTCTTTCCGAGGCCGAGTCCCTTCACAACCTTGCCCTCGATTATGTACGGCCGCCCCAGAAGCGATGCCGCCGCCTTCACGTCGCCCTTGTCGAGAAGCTGCCGGATCGCCGTACTGCTCACCGGGTAGCTGCCCGCCTTCACGGCGTCCACCTTTTTCGTGGTGAACCCGTGGGCTTTCCCCATCTGTTCGAGGAGCGCCGCGTCTCCCGCGCCGCCGCGGCCGAACCGTGAGTCGTAGCCGATAATCATCTGGTTAACACGCAGGCGTCCCACAAGCACGTCAGCCACGAAATCTTTTGCGTCCATCGCGGCCAGTTCGTTGTCGAACGGCAACACGAGAATGTACGTCAGCTTGTAGTCGCTGAGCAGCTTCACCTTCTCGGCGGTCGTCGTGAGCAGTCGCGGCGAGTTCGACGGATCGACAAGCTCCTTCGGGTGCCGGTCGAACGTCACAACACCCGTCGCCTGCACGCCCATCTGATGATACTGCCCGACCTGATCGAGTATCTTTTTATGGCCGAGATGCACGCCGTCGAACATCCCGAGCGTAAGCGTCACATTCATGTCCCCCGCATCGGGCACTTCATCGAGTGAATGATAGACGTAGATCATGTTTTAAACCTTGATTAAAGAAAGAATATAGAATACAGAATATAGAATACAGCAAAACATACTGCGATGCACTCTTCGCCGATTCGATCTCGATAGCTTCATAACTTTGTATGATAGTATGCTTTTCAAAACCTTTCCCTGCTCATTTTGTTGCTGTTCGTCTTTTCGCTATATTCCGTATTCTATGTTCTATATTCTTCTTTTATTATTTCCGGCGGCAGGAGCAGCGAGGCCGGATTTCCCGCGTTCGCCGTTTCCTCCGGCCTGAGCGAATCCGCTATCCTGAACGGGCCCACCGCGGTGCGCACCAGAAACGCCGTCACCGCCGGGAAACCCGCCGCCGCACCGATGTCCTCAACCAGCGTCCGGATATAGGTGCCGCCGGAGCATTCGACCGAGAACACCGCGCGGGCGCATTCGCCGGTGGAGAACCACTTCAGTTCGAGCCGCTTCACAGTCACCGTGCGCGGCTTCCGCTCCACCTCGATTCCCTGCCGGGCCGCCTTGTAGAGCCGCTCGCCGCCAACCTTCACCGCCGAAACCATCGGCGGCAACTGCGAGATGCTTCCCGTGAATCGCGGCAGGACCGCCTCGACCGCCTCCCGCGACGGCGCGCCCGCTTTTCGCTTTGTGACAACCCCGTCGAGGTCGCCCGAGTCGGTCGAAAAGCCGAACACCGCGTGCGCGATGTAAGTCTTGTCGAGAGCGGAGAAGTTCGACGACAGGCGGGTTGCCCCGTTTGCGAGGCAGACGAGCACCCCGCACGCAAGCGGGTCCAGAGTGCCGCCGTGGCCCATCTTCTTCACCGCGAGCCGCCGCCGCAGATACGCCACAACATCGTGCGACGTCATTCCGGGCGGCTTAAGTATGTTGTAGAATCCGCTTTCCTCCAAATTATTCCGCGCCCGCGTTCAGCTTTCGCAGCGCGTCCACCGTCCTTGCGATTGCCTGCTCGACAACAGCGTCGAGCGGTTCCTTCGAGCGGAACCCAGCGGCGAACTTATGGCCGCCGCCTCCGAAACTCGCGCATATATCGCCAACGCTCACACGGCCGGTCGATCTCATGCTGACCCGCGTGCGGCCTTCGGGCGTTTTGCCGAAAACGATGTGTACCTCGCAGCCCTCGTATGCGCCGAGTTCCTCGACGATGCCTTCCGTGTCCTCGTCCTTGGCGCCCAGTTCCGCGAAAAGCGGCCGGTCCAGAACCGCCCATGCGATCGCATTGTCTTCCGCGGTCTGCATATTGTTCAGTGCGTAGCCGAGCAGCCGCTGACGCGCCGGCGAGCGCTGCTTGAAAACCTTCGTCGCTATATCGCTCGGGTGCGCCCCGAGCTTCACCAGATCGGCGCAGATTCCGAACACTTCCGCGGTCGTGTTCGAATGCAGGAACCGGCCCGTGTCGTACATCATGCCCGTGTATATGGCCGTTGCCATCTCGGGCGAAACCACAATCCCTTCCGACCCCGCATACCGTGCGATAATCTCGCACGTCGATGAAGCCTGCGGATCGATCAGATTCACGTTTCCGAACCCGCCGTTCGTTTCGTGGTGGTCAACCACGATCACTTCCGAGACGCCCTTCAGCATCGGGCCGAACTCCTCGCCGATGCGCTTTATGCCGCCGCAGTCGAGCAGCAGCGCGGCGCGCGCGGGGACCGGTTCGGCCGGCAGTTCCGGCGGCATTCCCGTTTTGTCCTTTATCCTGTCCGCGCCGGGCAGGAACTTCAGAAATCCCGGAACGCCGTCCCGCGAGTAGAGCTGCACGTCGGTCTTCCCGGCGTACTCGAGTATGAGCGCCATCGCGCAAAGCGCGCCTATGCTGTCGCCGTCCGGGTTTATATGCCCGAACAGAACGAAAGAGTTGTTTCTCTGAATAGCATCTGCAAAAGGGGTGAAATCGAGTTCAGTCATTGTCGTTATCCGCAGCCGGCTCCTCTGAGCCGGCGCTTTCTTCCTCTCCCGCGATCTTTTTGTCCTCGGAGCGCACCTTCTCGATGAGGCTGCAAACGCGCACTCCGCGCTCGATACTGTTGTCGAGGATGAACTTGAGGGTCGGCACCCTCTTTATGGTCATCTTATCCTTGATCTTGATTCGGACGAAACCCGCGGCATTGTTCAGGCGGCCGACGATGCCCTCGCGCGCCTCAATGCTGTCCAGCATCACGGATACGAACACCTTCGCCGTGGCCAGATCGCTCGCGACTTCGACACCCGTCACCGTAACCAGCTTGATGTGCGGGTCCTTCATTTCATATATCAGGACTTCGCTTATGTCTCTCGCCATCTGCTGGCCAAGCCTTTTAATTCTGTTTGGTATCATTGTTCTATACTTAAGTCCTTCATTCTTTATAAATCCGTGTATCTACCAGCCGTATCTTTTTTCATGCTCCTCGACAAAATTCCGTCACGCAAGCATTTCGGAGTGCGACAATTTATTGTCGCTTTCAGGCGACGGGAATTAATTCCCGTCGCGGCAGAACGGCGATGAATCGCCGTACTCCAAATTCGAACCGATACGCACCTGCAAAAGAGCAGCAGCAGATCCTTCGAATCAACTGTTAACATTCACCTCGATGCCATAATTTATCACTTCGATCTCCTGACGGCTTTCGATGAGATGCAGGACGCGGGCGAGTTCCTTTTCTATAAAGAGCCGGTCGCCGCTCACCACCGCCACCCCGAGCTCCGCGCGCTGCCACAGGTCCTGATACGCGGTCTCCGACACGGACACGTTGAACTTGTTTTTCAGGGTGTCTTTGAGGCTCCTGAGCACATGCCGCTTGCCCTTCAGCGACGTAATTCCGGGAAGCCGCATATCGACTGCAAGTACGCCGACAACCATACGGAGTCACCGCGGCGCGTCAGATAGTCTCGTGCTTCTTCTCCACGAGCTTGAACGCCTCGATTATATCGCCTTCCTCGAAGGCGTCGAAATTCGTAAGCAGGATGCCGCACTCGAAACCCTGCTGCACGTTCTTGACGTTGTCCTTGAACCGCTTGAGGGACGATATTTTGCCCTTGTAAACCTGCTCCCCTTTGCGGATCAGCTTCGCTATGTTCGTGGACTGTAGTTCGCCCTCCGTAACGTAGCTGCCCGCGATATTGCCGAGCCGCGACGACGGAAACACCTTGCGGACTTCCGCCCGGCCGGTGAACACCTCGGTGTACTCCGGCGCCAGCAGGCCCGCCATCGCCCGCTTCACGTCCTCGATGAGCTGATAGATGATCTCGTAGTGCCGAACCTCGACACTCTCCGTGTTGGCCTGAGCCTGCGCCTCCGCGTTGATATTTATATTGTATCCCATCACGACCGCGTTCGACGCGGCCGCGAGCATTATGTCCGTCTCCTTGATCTCGCCGACGCCCGCGCGGATGACATTCACCCGCACTTCCTGATGCTTGATGCTTTCGAGCGAACTCTTGATCGCCTCGATCGAGCCCTGCACGTCGCCTTTCAGGACAATCTTGAATTCCTTCAGCTTGTCATGCTGTATCCGCTTGAACAGGTCGTCCAGAGAAATGCGCGACTCGTAGCGCAGGCGTTCCTCGCGCGAGCGCATCAGCCTGTCCGACGCTATTTCCTTCGCCGTCTTTTCATCTTCGATCACGAAGAAATGGTCGCCGGCCTGCGGCACCTCGTGCAGCCCGAACACCTCCACCGGCGCGCCCGACGGCGCGGTCTCCAGCTTCGCCCCCCGGTCGTCGTCCATCGCACGCACGCGCCCGTAAGTCGTGCCGGCCACTATGTAGTCGCCGTTTCGCAACGTACCGTTCTGCACCAGCACCGTCGCCACCGGCCCGCGGCCCTTGTCCAGCTTCGCCTCGATCACCGTGCCCGTCGCCTTCCGCTTCGGGTTGCACTTCAGGTCCATCATGTCCGTGATGAGGAAGATCATGTCGAGCAGATCGTCGATGTGCAGTTTCATCTTGGCCGAAATCTCGACCATTACCGTCTCGCCGCCCCATTCCTCGGGGATCAGCCCTTTATCCGAAAGCTGCTGGCGGACCTTGTCCGCGTTCGCGTTCGGCTTGTCTATCTTGTTTATCGCGACGAGGATCGGAACCTTCGCGTCACGCGCGTGGTCAATCGCCTCCATCGTCTGCGGCATAACTCCGTCGTCCGCCGCCACAACCAGCACCGCGAGGTCAGTGACCTTCGCGCCGCGCGCGCGCAGTTGCGTGAACGCCGCGTGGCCGGGCGTGTCGAGGAACGTTATCGGCCGGTTCTTGTGCTCGATCTGGTACGCGCCGATGTGCTGCGTGATACCGCCGTGCTCCGTCGCTATCACGTTTGTGTCCCGGATCGCGTCGAGCAGTTTCGTTTTGCCGTGGTCAACGTGCCCCATGACCGTCACAACCGGCGGTCGTGTTATCCTCTCGCCCGTGCCGTCCTGTATGCCGTCCTCCAGCATCATCTCGTCCCATTTCTCCTCCGTCTCCGCGTCGCGGAATACGGTGCAGCCGAAGTGTTCGGCAATGAGCGTGATGATGTCGAGATCGAGGCTCTGGTTGAGCGATGTCATCAACTGGAGTTCCTTCATGAGGAACATGATTATGTCGGACGATTTCACGCCGAGTTCGTGGCTTATGTCTTTTACCGACATCGGGCCTGTAACTTTTATTCTTTTTCTTACGGGCGGCATGTCATCCGCCTGTTTCCCGGCTGCCGCTGCTTCGAGTTTATCTTTTTTCGACCGCTTCTTGATGAAGGTAGTTTTCATTCCCTTGCGGTCGGGGGTCATGCCGCGCTGCCGAATGGCTTCGAGCCGCTTCGACGGGCTCGTATAGATGTCGGGATCCGCAACGGGTGCGACTTCCCCGTTTTTTAGTTCCGGTGCGGGCGGCTTTTGCGACCTGTCTTTTCTATCGTCCCGCCTTGGCTGCTGCTGGGGTTTCTGAGATTGTTGCTGCTGGCCCGGTCTGTGCTGCTGAGCGGGCTGGCCGGGCCGTTGCTGCTGCGGTTGCTGCTGCTGCGGTTTTCTCGGCTGTTCCTGCTTCGGCGGCGCGGGCGGCTGGCTCGGCGCCGAGGTCTGCGGTTTTGCGGGCGGTGGAACCACAGGCTTCTGTGCCTGCGGCTGTGGCGCCGGAGCTTTCGGCGGCGCGGGCGCTGCCGTGGGCGCTGCGGGAGCATGGGGCGCCGGCGCGTGTGCGGCGGGCGGGTGTGGCTGTGCGGCGGCGGGTGGTTTCGGCGGCGCGGGGGCGGGGGCGGTCCCGAATGGTTTTGCGGACGAGGTTTCCCGCCTTTTCATCGGCGGTTCCGCTATCGGGAGCATCTCCGGTTCCTCGAACAGATGAAGTCCCATCTGCTTCTTGACCTGATCGATGATGTCGTCGTCCACGGCGTTGAAAATGTTGTCCGCCCGGACTCCCATGAATTTCAGCTTCCGCATCAGATCATTAGTCGATATGTTGAGGTCTTTCGCGACCTCGTAAATTCTTTTCTTCTTTTTCGCCATTTATTGACTCCTTGGACACCCGCCGAAAGGCCTTTGAGGCCTGTTCTCTATCTCATCCGCCTTTTGTTTTTTAGCATCACCTTCCATATCGTAACTTCACAATATTCAAAAACACTGCTTCGTAGAATACTCTTGCTTATGCCTCGGTTTCCGCCGGTTCCGCCGCGGGCTCTTCCGCTTTTACTTCAGCCGGTTCTTCGGTATCCTTTTCAGTGACAGCTTCCGCTTCAGCGACAGCTGCCGCCGGTTCTTCCGTCTTCTCGGCTTCCTTCGCCGGTTTTTCCTATTCAACCTCGATGCCGCGCGCCTTCTTGAGCGAGTTCGGCATCGCCGGCGGCTTCGTCCCCGGCGGCAGCAGGCTCTGGCCCGCCATCGTCAGCTTTATCTTTATCTCTTCCATAGACTTATCGCCTATCCCGGCGATCGACGAAATTTCCTCTTCCGTCCGTATCATCAGGTCGTAAGCGTGCGTGATTCCGACTACTTCAAGCAGCGTGATCGTCCGTTGCGATATTCCGAGCTTTTCCAGAGTCTTCTCGAGCGCTTCCGACTGGCGGGTCTCCGCCATGATGCGTTCTTTCTCCGCGTCGCTGAGGATGTCTATCTTCCAGCCCGTCAGCTTGTTCGCGAGGCGCGCGTTCTGCCCCTGCTTGCCGATCGCAAGCGAAAGCTGGCTGTCCGGCACGATCACTTCAGCGCTGTGGTCATCGAAAATCTCCACCGATATTACCTGCGCGGGGCTGAGCGCGTGCGCGATGTACTGCGCCGAGTCGTCGTCCCACGGAATGATGTCTATCTTTTCGCCGTTGAGCTCGTTCACGATGTTCTTCACGCGGCTGCCTTTGTAGCCAACGCACGCGCCCACCGGGTCCACCTTGTCCTGAGTCGAAACAACAGCCATTTTCGTCCGGTAGCCGGCCTCGCGCACGATTCCTTTGATCTGCACTATGTTCTGCGCGATCTCCGGCACCTCGTTCTGGAACAGCCTTTTGACGAAATCCGGATGGCTCCGCGAGAGCACGATCTCCGAGTCCCGCACGCCGCGGCGCACTTCGAGCACGAGCACCTTCACGCGGCGGCCGATCTGATATTTCTCGCCGGGAATCCGCTCCGTGTTCGGCAGCAGCCCGTCCACGCGATCGAGATTCACAATCACGCCGTTATTCGTGATCCGGTTCACCAGACCCGTGATGATCTGGTTTTCCTTGTCGGCGAAACGGTCGAGCTGAATGTTGCGTTCGATGTCCTTCACGCGCTGGATGATGTGCTGTTTGACCGCCTGAATGCCGATGCGGCGGAACGACCTGAGCGACATCGGAGTCTCCACCAGATCGCCGATCTGCACTTCGTCGTTCACCCTCTGCGCGTCTTCGAGCGAGATCTCGAGAACGGGGTTCTCGACCACTTCGTTCACCACGCGGATGCGGAAAATATTCAAGCGCCCGGTGTCCGCGTCGAACTCGACGCGAATGGACTGGAGGCCGTCTGATTCCTGCTGTATCGCTTTGACCAGCGCGTCCTCGATAATGTCCTGTATCTCCTCGGGCGGTATTTCACGCTCCCGCTCGATCTGCCGTATCGCCAGTAGAAAATCAGAATTCACGGCTCTGCTCCTTCTCGATATAATGTTGTTCGGACATGCGGCCGCAGTCCTGGCGCGTACTCCGTCCGGGAGGCGAAAACCACTTGCCCCATTAATAAAAAAAGTGGGCATGCCCACTTGTAAATCGTGGGTTCCGCGCGCTGCGGCGCGAACCAATCTTCAGGAATTATATATATTTTCAATAATTTGTAAACATATCTACTCAACCTTAATTAATGCTATGCTAAAAAAATCCTTTTATTTAAAAGATTTATTGTCGTCCCGTGTCCCGATGCCGCTGAAGAAATTGTTTTTGAATCACCACAAAGACACTAAGACACAAACAAAACATTTTCGCGCTCTGACGATCGCGATAAAAAAACACTCAGCAGACCGTTCGGCTGGCCGCACCCCGCCGGTCATTATTCCGAGCCGCGCGCGTAAGCAAGCGGTCTCGTCGAAGAATGAAATCTGTTGCGGTTAATAAAAATGGAGACGCATACGCTCAATGCGGGATTCTTTTTGGCTGTCCCCTGCGCGCGCTTTCCGTTTTCACGCGGTTTGATATACAATGTTCGCGCGGCGGCAACAGGCCGGCGCGATTTTAGGGATCGAGGGTGCGGACATCATGGACGAGCTGCTGAAGGATTATCCGGTTGTTGCGGAATGCAAGGTGAGCTGGAGCGACATGGACGCTTTCCAGCATGTGAATAATGTTATCTATTTCAGGTACGTCGAGAATGCGCGGATCGAGTACGGCATGAAGATAGGCATCATGGACAAGATGGCGACGGAAGGCCTCGGCCCGATCCTGAAATGGACGGACTGCAAGTTCATCCGGCCGGTGACGTTCCCGGACACGCTGCGCGTCGGCGCGCGAACGTTGAGCATCGAAGGCCCCGAGATGAAGATGGGGTATCTGCTTGTGAGCGAGGCGCAGAGAGCAGTGGTCGCCGCAGCCCACAGCATCGGCGTCTTTTATGACTACCGTAACCGCCGACGCACGGAGGAAACTCCGGCCGAGCTAATTGCAGAAATAGAAAAACTCGAAGGCC
>CAYPEK010000106.1:0-3752 GCA_964409645.1 uncultured bacterium
ATAGATAACGACGAACCGGAACTTGTAGTCCTGAGAAGATTTAACTCATACACACCAATATTGACCACAATGAATCCACAGAGCCGCGGTGGAGGATATTTTGTTAATTTCGGAGGTTACGGAGCAGTAATAGACCCCGGTTTTAATTTTATTCAAAACTTTTTTGAAACAGGTTACGGCATAGCCGACATCGACGCAATTTTCATTACTCATGCTCATAACGATCACACTGGCGATCTGGAATCGATAATAACGCTTGTACACGAATATAATGAAAAACAGTCTCCGGAGAGCAAAAAAAGAATATCTTTATATCTAAATAGGACTGCTTATATCAAGTTCGCTGCATGGCTCGATCTCGAACGCGAAATAATCAAAGATATGCAAATCATATCTGAAAAGCATGGCTTTATAGAGATAAACGACACACTTAAAGTCCATGCACTGTTGGCTGAACACAAGGATATTGTTGCGGATAAAGGAGCGGTGGGGTTTTTATTCGATTGGAAAGGAAGAAGAATTTTCTTTACGGGAGATTCCAAATGTTCAAAAGAATATATTGAAAAGCTGAGAAAACACAGGCCTGTTAATCTTCTAATATTACACATGGGAGAAACGACCAGAAGTGAATTCGATTATAATGAAGCTGCGGATTTAGACAAACAGTGCTTGGGCAATCATCTCGGAATGATAGGAGTAATCCGCACGATTCAAGCGATGCAGCCCGATTTAGCGCTCATATCCGAATTCGGTGAAGAATTCAAAGGAAATATAAGACATGTTATTGCTAATAAGTTAAAAGAGGGCTTGAAGGTCAATATTCTTGCGGCTGATATAAGGCTTAGGGTAAAGCTTGATGACAACGGCATATTCTGCCCATTCTGTACCTATAAAAATTATGTTGCATTTGAAAACATAAAGACCTCTTACAAGCAATGCTTACCAACAAGTGCTGAGGAAATAAATGCGCTGTATTATTACTGCGACCGTCACAGCCACGAAGAACTAGATAACAAATTAAAAGATATATTTAAAACCATGTAAAAACAACTTTTTATCATTTGATGCAAGGTTCGTATTGTTACGCTGTCAGAACTTGCCGATGTTTACATAGACTCCGTGGTTGAAGTTGATGTAACTGCCCACAACGGAACCTATCTGTTCTCCGAATTTGCCGTCCGCATATTTATATACCCTTACATCGTTGTTGACCGAATCCGCGGAGACAACAAGTTCATCGATGCCGTCCGAGTCGAGGTCCCCCGCGGTTACGAAAAGTCCGTCCGGGAAATTCACGTAACTGTTGGCGAGTGACGCGAATGGTTTAGTTACATCGAAACTTCCGCCGGCGTACGAGAATACGCGCACATCATTACCTACATCCATTGCCGACACAATCAGATCGTCGCGTTTGTCGCCGTCGAGGTCACCTGCTGCAATATAAACGCCCAGATCATAGCCTCCGAATATTGTCCTCAAATCAGCTATCTCGGAAGGAGTTCCGTCATCGAATTTGAATACTTTGATTCGCGTTCTGGTAACCTGCGATATGGCGAGTTCATCCTTGCCGTCGCCGTTGAAGTCGCCCGCCGCGACGAACACGCCGGCGCTGTAGCCGGTTTCGCTATTGAAATTTTTCTTAATTACCGCGAATGGCTGCGCCGTGTCGAATGCTCCGTCCCTGTACTTGAAGATTTTTATATTGTCGTACCACATGCATTGCGACACCACCAGTTCGTCCGCTCCGTCGCCGTCGAAATCCCCGGCAGCGACGTAAGCGCCGGATTTTCCTTCGTCAACGACGTCTGTTAGAGTCGCAAACGGGTTCCCCGTATCGAACTGCCCGTCTTTGTACGCGAACACGTTGATATAACTGGTATTGTTCTTGTCGCGCTTTGTTTTGTAATCCTCATGGTCGAAATAATCGTAGCCCGCCGATATCGCTATTTCGTCAACGCCGTTGCCGTCGAAATCGCCTGCTGCAACGTACGCCCCATCTGCGTTGTAATTCGGGAGCGAGTCAACAAAATGTCCTACCATAAGGTTTGTGTCGAATTTCTTGTACTCGTTCAGATAGGAAATCACCCTCACGTCGTCGTTCACGGTCGAAGAGGAGAGAATCAGCCTGTCCTTCGGTTTGTCCCCGCCTCCCTGTTTGATACCGAGTGTTTTGAAAATGATAGGCGTTGTATTCCCTATGACATCGGCGTAAATGACCAGAAAGGGCAAGCCCATGGGGCTTTTCATAAATTGATCGGTCTCGTCGAAGAATGTCCTGTCCGCAACGACGTATGTCGCTACTTCCTTTGCGGTCCATCCGAACCGTTTCACCGATTCGTTGTAACAGTCATTCCATTTGAATTCTCCGAGCGATACACTGTACGCGTTTTTCTTGCTGTATATAATTTCTTTTTTCTCTGCGTCGTAAAGAATGAAATGCATTTCCGTATCGACAAAAGTCTTTGACACATTCTTCGCGAATTTGCCGATACCTTCCTGCGTTTCATCATATCTTTCGGACATTTCGCTGATATCGGAAAGCAGAATCAGATGCGCGTTATGATCCTGAGCAAATTTATCCAATTCATCGAATCTCACTATTTCTTTGAATTCCTTATAGCTGTTCGCTTTCTGGAAAAGCGCGTTTTCAATCGCATCTTCCTCCTCCGGCGTGCTTACCGCTATCCACGTTTTCATTCTCGGTTCATTTGCGAATGTCTTGCCGAAATAGCCGGCAAGCATGTTTTTCAAAATGCGGACTTCTTTCCCAAGGACATATTTTTTGCTGGACTTCGACGTGAACGGCTTAATTACAACCAAATCGTATCCTGCCGGTTCCTCGGTGGCTTCATCCTCGGAAGATTGGAAATCCACAGCACCTTCTGCATCCTCCGCGTATGCCGGACGGGTAAAAAGCCTTCCGCATACGTTGCCGCCGCCGGACATAAACATCGTTGTCAAAAGCATGGTGGAAAATAGAAAACCGAAAATGACATACCGTTTTGTGCGCATGTAAATTGCCCCCCCGCAATTTATGCTGTTTATTACTGCCGTTTGTTATACAACCATATAATCGGGTGCAAATTATAACCGGCTGCAAAATTCGCTAAAAAACAACTTTGGAACAATCTTTTATATAATTGATAACAACAACAATCCGAATTATACAATGATCAGCTTAGACTTCAAGATATTTCATACGACTTTATTCGAAAATAATAAAACTATTGATTGTTGACTGCCGTTGAACCGGCATGGTATGTTCTGCTTACTATGACAAAACGCGACGAGTTGAAAGCTTTGACGGTGATACCGGGGGTCGGGAAGTCGATCGCGCAGGATTTGGTCGATATAGGGATTCGGTCGGTGGACGACTTGAAGGGGAAGAACCCGGAAAAGTTGTATGAAATGTCGAATAGTCATGCAGGATGCAGGCAGGATAGGTGCCTGCTCTATGTTTTCCGCGGCGCTGTGTATTACGCGGAAACCGTGGGCCGCAAACAGGACCCGGAAAAGTTGAAATGGTGGAACTGGAAAGACACTTAAGGAAAACTTTTGAAAAAGTTTTCCTTAAGTGTCCTTTCAAAACTTTTTACACCACAATTCCTGCTTCGCACTCGGAATTGCTCTCGGGGTTATCAAAAGGCATAACAGTAGAGTGCTTATAAAATCTTCCTGTCGCATAAGTAATTGTAGGGGCGGCCCTGCGTGGCCGCCCTGATTGAAACACATCATAACATAGGGCGGCCACA
>CAYPEK010000106.1:3852-5497 GCA_964409645.1 uncultured bacterium
AGGTAATCCGCAACTTTTTCAGCCGGCTTTTCGAGGTTCATGAACCCGAAGAAGCCTGCGTTGAACGGGTCAGGTGTTGCACCCGGCAGGTTTGCGGAATCGAGCGCGTTTTTAAGTTTGCTCCAGCGCTCGGCGAGTATGGCCGTGATTTTATCGCGTTCGGCGTTGCAGGCGTCAACGTCGTCGTCGATCGCGGCTGCAATCGCCTGCTGGAACGCGAGGCTCGAGTTCGAGATCGTTCCGCGAATTAATGCGCCGATCTTGTTGTCGAATTCCTTCTGAATCTCGGCGGGGTCGCCCCATTCGGGGTGCATTCCGAGTGTGATGGACGCGACGCGCGAGCCGTAAAGAAAAAATTCCTTCGACGCGCCGTCGCATTTGATCGCTACGATGTTCGGGTGCGCGCCGACGAAGTGGCCGAATATAGAGATCGGCGCGGCGGCCGGGTCATAGACGAATCCGTCGTAAGCGTCGTCGAATAGAATGGTGATCTTGCGGCCTGTTTCGTCTGCTATTTTAACTATCTCTTCGCGGAGGAGTTTTGCATCCTCGTGCGAGGGCATGAAACCGGTCGGGTTGTTCGGAAAATTGAGAACGACAACCGGATTTTGAGTTTTCGCGATGTCGCGTATGTTCGCCGCGAGGTCAGCGATATCGAGCGATCCGCTCTTAAAGAGTTTCGCAGAGCGGACGTTGAGTTTCTGCGCGCCGCTGAAGACGAGCAGGTAGTTTTCCCATTTTTTGTCGTGGCAGAGGATGGTCTGGCCGGGCGACACGAACACGCGCGCGAGATAAGATAGTGCGGCTGTTACGCCGGGCACGGTTATCGGAGTGCCGATCAGCGACGGTTCGAAACTGTAATGCGGCTGAAGTTTCTTTATGATCCAGTTCCTCCATGCCGTTCTGAACTTGGGATTCCCGTTGATTGGCGCATACGGGACGATCTGCTCCGACTTGAGTCCCTTGAGCTTGTTCATCACCGTGGGCAGGTAGAAGGTGCAGGTTGAGTCGTCGCCGTCCGGGAGGAAAGAGGATTTTTTGCCTTGAGCCGAGCCGATCGTGGCGTCGATTTCGGCTTCCTTCTTAGCCCGGCCGCTCCAATAGAAAATTCCCTGCGGCAGAACGATGCTTTTGGCTTCGTCCGACAGGATGTCGTACAGTCCGGCATTTTTGAGGTTGTCGAAATTCATGGCGCCGCTCCTTTCGTTTGTTTGCGCGCATGGCGCATATCGCGCGCATTTTTAAATTTAGACTATTGTACAGATAAAAACATAGTTTGCAATGTTTTAATTTCATTCTTGAAAAGAGCTAAAATCTAAGAATACAATTTATGCATATAAAACATCAACAACCGGAAATGGGAAAGAGTAAACCATAGCGATTAATTAGTCATTTTTTGCATATTAATAAATATCATAATAATTGATATTGTTACAAATAACCAAAAAAAATAACTTGTTGGATTTATTAATATTTATAAAATGTTTGTTATATGAAATTTTGAGGAGTGTTGGCGGGTAATATTTCGGGATCTGTGGAGAGCATCTATGGCAAGTGTTGTAAAAAGAATTGAAAGATTACACGTTCCTACGAGTAAGAGATGCAATAATAAATGCATATTCTGCATGGAGTTTCCACGCAGCAC
>CAYPEK010000106.1:5597-14377 GCA_964409645.1 uncultured bacterium
TTTCGCTCGATGAAGACATTGTGTTTTCGTTAAGATCGTTGAGGCTGGAGCGAAGGGCGCTCGAAAACATCGAGAAGATAATTGTTCCGCTAACCGAAGCGGCGGCGGTCCTGAAAGACTCTCTTAACAGTTTGAAGGCCGAAGTTCCCGGTTTTTCCGAATCCAAGCGTGTCACTGTTGCAGGCATTCCTTTCTGCCTGATGAAAGGATACGAAGCGTTCATCGGAGCGGACGAGGTGGTTCTCGGACTGTTCGACAGCAGCAATAAGACAATGCGCATCGAAAACATGGCCAATACAAGCAAACACAGCGACTGCATGAAGTGCGCGTACGACAGTGTTTGCTACGGCATAGATCAGAAATACGTAGAACGGTACGGATGGGACGGCTTGGAACCGATGATGGAACGTTCGCCGGATTTCGGCAGGTCCGCGGAAGACGCTCTTAGCAGACAGAAGGTAAAAATAAGGATGAGGAAAGATATTTCATCCGAAGAGAGAAACAGCATTTTCACGGAGCTTGTATGTCTGAGAAATAAATCCAATTCGATAGGGGCTGCCCCCGCATCGATAAAAGCGGATTTGTACTACGAGATCGGCCTTCGGCACCTGATGCTCGATCATTTGAAACAGGCGGCGCATTATTTTATTCTCGCAGTCGAGCATGAACCCGGCCACGGAGGCGCACACCTGAAGAAATCCATCGCCTTTGCCGCAATGGGAAAAAAGGACGCCGCAAACACTTCTCTCGGAGAAGCCGAGAAGTTTTGTAAGGACCCCGCAAGCCTTAGCGAAATCAAAAGGCTGAGACGCTTGCTTATCAGCAACTAACACCTGATATTCCACACGTTGTTTTCATAGCCCCGGCGAGGCATAATTAATAGCCGGAGACCGATATGAATAAAATGACTTTGCGTGAGCGGTTCCTCGCGACGATGCGATTCGAGGAGGTGGACCGCCCTTGGCGGTTCGAGACGCTCGGCTACTGGGACGAAACAATCGAGCGCTGGTACGGCGAAGGGCTGCCGCGGTACGTCTTCAGCGCGGAGGCGGCGATTGCTTATTTCGGCATCGACTTTTATGTGCCGATTCTGATCGGCGCGCATGAAGACCCCGGCTTTTTCCCGCATTTTATTCCTAAGACACTTGAACGGACGGATAAGTATGAAATCGTCCGCGACTTCTCGGGGAAGACATTCAAGAAATTCCGCGACGGCTCGTCGAGCATACCGTTCCACATAGATTCGCCGGTGAAGAACATGCGCGACTTCCGACGCCTGCGCTGGCGTCTCAACCCGGATTTTCCCGGCCGCTGCGACAACCCGCTCTGGGACTCCGCGATTCTCGCCGCGAAGGCGCTCCGCGCGCCGCTCGCGATCATGTTCAGCGGTCTGTTCGGTTTCCACCGGCACCTGATGGGCGTCGAGAAACTGATGTACGCATATTTCGACCAGCCGGAGCTGATTCACGAAATGGGCCGCCGCTGGCGTGACCTCACGATCGGCTGCGTCCGACGCATATCGCGCAAGGGCCGCGTGGACTACGTTTCGTTCTGGGAGGACATGAGTTACGTTTCCGGGCCGCTCGTTTCGCCGAAAATATTCCGCGAGTTCATTACGCCGTATTACAGGGAGGCGATCGACGCGGCGCGCGAGTGCGGCGTTCAGGTGTTCGGCGTGGACACGGACGGCAATTGCACGCTGCTTATTCCGCTCTTCACGGAAGTCGGCGTCAATTTCATGTATCCGTTCGAGGTGCAGGCCGGCATGGACATCCGCAAGGTGCGCGCGGAGTGGGGCGACAAGCTTGCGATCATGGGCGGACTCGACAAACGGGTGCTGGAGCGCACCAAGGAGGAGATCGATCAGGAAGTCTTCTCGAAGGTTCCGGAGTTGCTCAAGCAGGGCGGCTACATTCCCGCGATCGACCACACGGTGCATCCGGCCGTGCCGATGGAGAATTTTATATACTTCCGAAAGCTCCTTCGCGAAACCGAATGGCCCGTGACGACAAAGAGCGAACGCATCCGGATGCATTTCGAGAGAATCCGGCGGAAGGGTTGAACAGCAGCGCCGGAGAATATTCAACCGGCAACGAATATTGAAAAACAAATCGGCTGGTGTTAATGATTATGGTAACGGATCGGGGGGCGTTGCCGTATGGGGTTGAAAAAGGACGTTAAAAGGTATCTGAGACATAAAGTGGGGCCGAAGCAGGTGGAGATGATGGGGCGCCTGACGCCCCGTTCGGTTCTTCTTCACACTCAGAAGAAGGCGTTCATAGATCAGGTGCGCTACTGCGCGGAGAATTCACCGTACTATAAGCGCGAGTTCGAGCGGCTGGGCATCGACGCGGCGAAGGTGGAGAGCATCGAAGACCTCGGCGCGCTCATCACGCCGAACGCCGCAGTGGTGGACACCCCGATGGAATTTGTCTGCCGCCCGCCGCAGATCGCGTTCGAGACAACCGGCACCAAAGGCCGCAACAAACGCATCTTCTTCACCAACGCCGAGATCAACCGCGCGACGAGCCACATAACTTTCGCGTTCAATTTATACGGGTTCACGCCGAAGGATCGTTTTGTCAACTTCTACAACTTCAACTTCTGGGTACCCGGCGTACTGCACCAGAAGGCGACGGAGAAGTTCGAGGCGTTCTGCCTCCCGGCGGGGAAGGTGGACCCGGAGGAAATCTACTCGCGACTCAAATTTTACAACATCAACGTGATGATGGGTTACCCGTCGCTGCTCATGCGGCTAACCGAGATCGCCGACGCGAACGGCCGCATCCCGATGAAGGGCATAATGTGCAGCGGCGAGCACCTGCCGAACCACCTGCGGGAATACATCGAGGATGTGTGGGGCTGCGGAGTCTATCGTGGATACGGATGCACAGAGAGCTGCGGCGGGATCGGCGCCGAATGCACGCACAAAACCGGCTACCACATAGACGAATCGGAAAAGATCATCGAGATAATCAACCCGGACAAAACCGGGCTTGGAGAGATCGTGCTGACGACGCTCAAGCGCGAGTGCATGCCGTTGCTGCGCTATAAAGTGAGCGACCTCGGCCGCGTGACGACCGAGCGATGCGAGTGCGGAGTGCCGACGGCGCGGATCATCGAGATCGCCGGACGCGCTGACGACAAAATCACGATCGGCTGCGTCGATCTGCTGCCGGTGAAGTGCTTCGACGAACTGCTCGCCGGGGTGCCGGATGTCACCGAGGACTACCAGTTGCGCGCATTCTGGGAAGGCCGCCGCGAGGTGCTCGAACTGACCGCCGAAACCGGCGCTTCTGACACGGCGGAAGTCGAGAAGGCGATATGGGCGGTAATCAAGGATAAGAATCCGGACTTGTGGAAAAACCTGTCGCTGAACATGCTCGAATTCAAGATGAAATTCGTCGCGCCGCGTTCACTCCGAGGCTCGAACGTCAAACTGAATAAGTTTACCGACATCCGCCGCCAACAGGAACGCACGATGTGAGCCCGACTTCACAGCCTTTTCCGAACAAAACTTGAAGCGTGAAATGCTTTTTCAATAAGGTTTTGTTTTCTCGGTGTGCCATGCACAAAGTTTTATTTTGTGCATGAGATAGAACTCGATTCGATAAAAGCGCGACACTTGAACCTGATACGCACCGTGTATAAAATTAACCAAATGTCAAACACATTACAAATAAGAAAAACACTCATCAGATACAACATACCCAACCATGTCCATGAACTCACTTTTACTTGCAATAAGAGCCTGCCTTTACTCACATCTGAAAGGACTTGCCGCAACTTAGCTGAATCTATTGAAAGCGCGACAGAAAGGCTCGACTATGGAACGCTCGCTTACGTTTTCATGCCGACACATGTTCATTTGTTGGTTTATCCTAAAAAAGAGGTGTATTCGATTTCCGATTTTCTCAAGGCTGTTAAGCAACCGGTCGCAAGAAAGGAAATAACATATCTTAAGTGGAACGATCCCGACAAACTGGAATTGATGCTATCCGGCTGGGAAAGACCGAAATATCTCTTCTGGCTGCATGGCGGCGGTTACGACAGAAATATTATCAACCCGGAGTATTTAGTGAATGCCATAAATTACATCCATAATAATCCCGTGAGAAAAGGGCTTGTGAGAGATGCGTTGGCTTGGAAATGGTCGAGTGCCAAGGATTGGTTGACAGAAGAGAAGGGGCTTATCTCTGTCATGAAAAGTTTAAGGGGATAAATCTCATGCACAAAAGAAAACTTTGTGCATGGCACACACTAACAAGAATGTACAATCTCCGTAAATGTTTTTATGGTTTGCTCGATGCCATTGCCGGTTGCTGCTGCGAGATGCAGTGGATTGTGCCCATTCCGTAAACGAGGTCGGAGCAGTCGATACCGACGACACGCCGGTCTTTGAAGAATGATTGAATGGTTTCGAGCGCGGCGGCGTCGGTCTCCTGCCTGAAAACCGGCACGAGTACGACGGTGTTTCCGATGTAGAAGTTCGCATAGCTCGCCGGGAGGCGGCCTTTCTCGTATTCGATTCTCGGCATCGGCAACTCGACAACTTCGAGCGGTCGTCCGTCCTGATCCGCCGAGCGCTTAAGTATTTCGAGATTCTCGCGCAACGGTTCGTAGTTGACGTCGGATTTATCTTTCTCGGACGCGCAGAGCACTGTGTGCGGGTTGACGAACCGCGCGATGTCGTCGATGTGGCCGTCCGTGTCGTCGCCGTCAACGCCGTCCTTCAGCCAGATCACGTGCCGCGCTCCGAGGTAGTCGGCCAGATATTTTTCAATGTCGGCGCGGCCGAGCGACGGATTTCTGTTGACGTTCAGCAAGCACTGTTCGGTCGTGAGCAGCGCGCCGCGTCCGTTGACGTCGATCGAGCCGCCCTCGAGCACAATGCCCGGCTCGAACCTCCGGATATTCATGCTCCGGTTGATGAACTCCGGTGTCGAGGCGTCTTTCAGGAGCGTATCGTATTTGTTGCCCCACGCATTGAAAATCCAGTGCGTCATCGCGAGCGTTTTACGCGCCGCATCGCAAACGAATATCGGGCCGTAGTCGCGGAACCACACGTCCGCATAGTCGCGGATGTGGAACCGCACCCGCTCCGCGGCGACGCCTCTCTTTTGCAGCCTCTTCGACACGCTCTCGCGGATGTCCTCGTCGAGGACGAACAGGTTCACAATCTCGCTCTCGTGGATCGCGCTTATGATTTCGATGTACGCTTCCTCGGCCTTGCCGACTCTGTCCGGAAACGTCAGCGGATCGTACGGCCACGCGAGCCATATCGCGTCGTGTTTCTCCCATTCCGCCGGCATGTAGAGGCCGAGCGCGGTGGGCGTTGTTGCATCATTCGCTTTCAATGCCGTTTTCCTTTTTATCGCAGAGTGCGCCGTACATTTTCGGCCGCCGGTTCCGGAGGAATCCCCAGCCGTCGCGGATGCTCTTATTCTTGCCGATGTCGAGCTGCGCGATGAGCGTTTCTTCGTCCTCGCCTGCCTTGGCAACAACCGCGCCGAAAGAATCGCACGCGAACGAGCTGCCCCAGAACCTGAGTTCGCTCTCTTTCCCCGTGCGGTTCACGGCGCAGACGTGCGTGCCGTTCGCGATGGCGT
This sequence comes from uncultured bacterium, assembly GCA_964409645.1. Taxonomy (GTDB): domain Bacteria; phylum UBP15; class UBA6099; order UBA6099; family UBA6099; genus CAYPEK01. The sequence goes on from CAYPEK010000106.1 coordinate 11,207, forward strand.
GTCCGCGCTGGACGGTAATCCACGAGTCTCGCCAGTCGCCGTCCGGCGATGTATAGCCGTCTATCCATCCGATCGCGGTCGGATAGAAAATGATGTCCGCGCCTTTAAGTGTCGCGATCCGCGCCGCCTCCGGATACCACTGGTCGAAGCAGATCAATACCGCGAAATTTGCGTAGCGTGTTTTATGGACGATGATGCCGGAATCTCCCTCGGCGAAATAGTTTTTCTCGTAGAAAAAGGTGTCGTGCGGGATGTGGGTTTTGCGGTAAGTCGGGAGCAGCGTGCCGTCCGTGTCGATGACCGCCGCCGAATTGTATAAAGTGCCGTCCGGCGATTTTTCATAGAGCGGAACGATGATGACGGCATTCTTCTCGCGGGCGAGTTGCGAGAAAGCATCCGTCGATTCGCCGGGAATCGTCTCGGCGAAAACTGAAGCGTCGATCTTTTCCTCGCGCGGGAAGTAAGACGTTCGGTAGAGTTCGGACAGGCAGATTATCCGCGCACCGGCGTCCGCCGCGCGTGCCGCGCGGTCGAGCGCCGTTTCGAGATTCTTCTTCAGATCGGCCGACACCGAAGTCTGTATCAGCCCGACTTTTACGATGTTGTTCTCTTTCAACCCGGCCACCTTTTTTTGCAAAGTTTACGCTATAGGGGCCTTAATTTCAAACGAATAATGCGCGCCGCGCCGATTCTCGCCGTTCACCTTTTGTCTTTCAGCTTTATTGCTATAATTTATCGGGCTTATGATACAGATGCACGGGATAAAATTCGGATTCGGCGGGCGGCAGCTCATGGACGGGTTGTCGCTGCACGTGCGCCCACAGGACCGCCTTGGGCTGGTCGGCCCGAACGGCTGCGGCAAGACCACTCTCATGCGAATTATTTCCGACGAGATAGAGAGTTTCGAAGGTTCCGTCTCGCGCCGCAAAGGCCTTACGGTCGGGCTGCTCCCGCAGGACGGCATCTACGACCGCGGCCGCACGGTGTTCAACGCCGCACTCGATTCGTTCTCGGAACTGCTCGACATGGAGCGCGAGATCGGCGAGCTCAACGCCGCCGCATCCACCGAAACCGACGAGGCGAAGCGCGACGAGATTGTTCACCGCGCGGGCAACCTGCAGACGGAGTTCGAGAACAGGGGCGGATTCGAGTTCCGCTCGCGTGCGGGCGAAATCCTCACCGGGCTCGGTTTCGCGCGGGATGAGTTCGACCGCGAGATCAGCACACTTAGCGGCGGCTGGCAGATGCGCGTGGCGCTCGCGAAACTGTTGCTGAAACGCCCCGACGTGCTGCTCCTCGACGAGCCAACGAACCACCTCGACCTCCCGGCTCTGATCTGGTTCGAGTCGTTCCTCCAGACGTACCCGGGCGCGGTGGTTGTGATATCGCACGACCAATGCTTTCTCGACCGGACGGTGCGACGCATCGCCGAGTTCCACATGCGGAAGCTCGACCTATACAACGGCAACTACTCATATTACGAAATCGAGAAGGAAAAGCGGCTCGAACTGCTGATGAACCGGATAGCGAATCAGGAGCGCGAGATCAAGCGGCAGGAACAGTTCATAGAGCGATTTCGCTATAAGGCAACAAAAGCGCGCGCGGTGCAGAGCCGGATCAAGAAGCTCGAAAAGATAGAACGCATCGAGGCGCCCGAGGAGGCGCGCGAGCTGACGTTCGCGTTCCGGACGCGCTCGAAAAGCGGAAAGCTCGTCGCGCGGCTCTCCGGCGTGAACAAGTCGTACGGCGAGAAGCACGTCCTGCGCAACGTGGACCTGACGATCAACCGGGGCGAGCGGGTGGCGATCATCGGCGCGAACGGACTCGGCAAATCGACGCTGATGCGCGTGATCGCGGGGCGCACCGAGTTCACGGGCGACCGCGGGCTCGGCTATAACGTGACGATCAACTATTTCTCGCAGGATCAGTACGAACTGCTGTCGCCGGACAAGACGGTGCTCGAAGAAGCGGTTGAGTCGTGCGGCGAGGGCTACGGCGGCAACGTGCGGACGCTGCTCGGCGTGTTTCTGTTCAGCGGCGCGGACGTGGAAAAGAAGGTGGCGGTGTTGAGCGGGGGCGAGAAGAGCCGCCTGCTTCTCGCGAAGATGATGGCCAACCCGGCGAATTTCATCCTTCTCGACGAGCCGACGAACCATCTCGATCCGCCGTCCCGCGAGATGCTTGAACAGGTGCTCTCCGACTACGACGGCACGCTGTGTTTCGTGTCGCACGACCGATATTTCATAAACAGCCTCGCGACGGCGATTGTGGACATCACGCCGAGCGGTGCTGATTACTACCTCGGCAATTTTGAGGATTACGAGATACAGAAGAGGATGCGGGCGCAAGGCGTTCAGGGGAGTGCGAGCGAAGATTCCGGCAACGGCGTGGCGAAGAAAGAGGCGCGGCGGGACAGGGCGCAGTTTATTCTCGAACGTTCGCGGGCGCTCGCGCCGCTGAAGAAAGCGGTGGCGGATGCGGAGTCGGAAATCCACCGGCTCGAAACGCGCGCGGCGGAACTCGAAGAAATTCTCGCCGACCCCGCGACATACAACGATCCGGAGAGGGCGCGCACGCTTCCCGCGGAACTCAAATCGGTGAAACAGGCTCTCGACACGGTTATGGCCGACTGGGAACGGTACTCGGAAGAACTGTCCGAAAAGGAAAAAGAGTACGAGGCCGAATAGCAACAATCCGGCGGCGCAACCGAGAATGACTCAAAGCGTCGAACCGGTGAATCCGCGTCTAATATTGAAATTTCAGGTAAGTTTCATTATTCTTTTCTGGGCGCGTCCGCGGGAAGGCCAGCCAAAATTCACAACGAAAAGGGCGCAAAAAAGCAAGTGGCATACATATCAATCATCAGAGACAGATGCAAGGGCTGCGGGATTTGTATAGAGCACTGCCCGCAGAAACTTATCCGCATAATCGACGGCGAGATTAACGCCCAAGGATACAACCCCGCGGTTTTCGAAGATCCCGAATCCAAATGCAAAGGCTGCAAAATCTGCGCGGAAATGTGCGCGGATGTGTGCATAGAAGTATTTAAATGATGTGAGTAGGCAGAGGGCAGAAGGAAGAAGAAAAGAAAGACTGTTTTTTAATTGACACCGAACAATTTCTTGAAGCGGGTTGAATAAAATGGAACGGATGATGATGAAGGGTAACGAG
>CAYPEK010000107.1:0-14236 GCA_964409645.1 uncultured bacterium
TGTGATTTGTGTTATTTTTGTAAAGAAGTAATCGAATCGTCGGATAAGAGGATTACTGAATGACAGATCAGAGTCCAATCGAACAGAATAAAACAGGTATGACGGCTGCCGGTGCGGTTGTTTCGTCCGGCAGGAGCGGTAAAACGCCGCCCGCCGCACTGATTCTCTACAACGCGCTTCCGATTATCGGCGTCGTTTTCCTTCGATGGAGTGTCGGAGAGATACTTCTTCTATACTGGGTCGAGAACATAGTCATCGGCTTTTTTAACGTCTTTAAGATGATACTCGCACAGGGAAAAGTGGAGAACCCGGCGGAGACGGAAGGTGACGCATCGAAACCGGATGAGAATGTAAAAGTTGCGTCGCCCGCGGTAATGAAGATGATTTTCGTCCCGTTTTTCTTCGTGCACTACGGTGGGTTTTGTGCCGGTCACGGCGTTTTTCTGTTTCTGTTTTTCGGAGAAAGCATGGGGCTTGGCGGCGGCTCGGCATCCGAGGCATTCAGTCTTGTAAAAGCGCCGCTTGTGATCGGGGTGATAGTGCTCTGCCATGCAATAACATTTTTTACGAATTACATCGGGGCTGGTGAGTACAAATGGAAATCGCCGACGAGCCTGATGGCTGAGCCTTATGGGCGTATTTTCGTTCTCCACGTGGTTGTGATACTGTGCGGCGTTGTTCTGATGGTCATCCCCGGCGACAGCTTTCTGAAGCCGCTGTTCGTGATAATCGTGAAGACCGCTCTCGAAATTTTCATAGTTGACAGAATGTGGCGCAAGATGATGGCGCAACAGCAGAAGCAGACCTCGGCGTCTGGCGGTCCGCAGTGAGTTAACGGCGGAACGAAACCGCAAAAAAATTAGTGCCTTTTTTGACGCCAATCTATATAATCCATTAACTGATTTGTTTTGGAGGCCTTATCCGATGAAGAAAGTTGCTTTGTGTCTTGCGGCATTGGCAATGTTGTGTGTGTGCGCGGCGGCGGCGCCCGTGCAGAGGATTCATTACATTAAGAAACCGCTGTTCAATATCCCGGCGATTGTTAAGAGCGGCGCGGATTTCGAGCTCGAGGTCGAAACGGGCGGCAGGCTGACGCTTCAAGGTGCATACCTCGAACCGGTGGGGACGCCGTCGAAGCGGATTGCGCTCAAGCTCGCGCCCAAGGGCGGCGAGGAAACGCTGCTGAAATACGCGGTGACGGTTCCGGCGGACGTACCGGAGGGCCTGTACGACCTCTCGGCGCAGTTCAAGGACAACAAGTCGGATTATGAGCGGGTGGATTACCAGCCGCATGCGGTCAAGGTAATAAAGGAATACAAGAACGAATACAACATAGTTCAGATAACCGACATCCATTTCAACGTGCAGGACGACGAGAGCGAGGACGTGAACCGGCTGAGCCGCCAGTTGCTGATGGACATCTCAAAATTCAATCCTGAGTTCGTGATATTCACGGGCGACCTCGGGCTTGAACCGCCGACGTACGACTGGGATTACATCTACGCATACGAGCAGTTCCTACAGATAATGCGCGTCCCGATGTACATGGTTCCCGGCAACCACGAGATGTACTACGACAAGACAGCGGGCCACGTGACGGACGGCGCGGAGTACTGGACGGCGACGTACGGCCCGATGTACCACTCGTTCGACTACGGAAAGACGCACTTTATCGGTATGGCGGACTACGAGGGATGGGAGCCGAAGTGGCGCACGCGGAAAAATCCGGACTCGATGTTTTTCGCGACGGTGTTGAACGGCGTCATCTCGGACTCGCAGTGGAAATGGATTCAGGCCGACCTCGAGGCATCGCACGCGCGCGGACAGGAATGTGTTGCTTACATGCACATACCGCTCGAATACCTGCAGGGCGGCCGGAAGATCGGAGCGCCCCCGTTCACGGCCCCCGGCCCGGACCCCGATACTTTCGCATCGACGCTGACCAAGAACGGCTGCGAATATATTTTCGTCGGCCACAACCACTACAATCAGGACGAGCAGTTCGGCGAGTTGAAAGAGCGGCTCACGATCGGAGTCGGCGCCAACACACCGAAGGCTAACGGCAAAAAAGGATTCCGCGTGATTCATATAAAGGACGGCAAGGTGACCGGAACGGAAACTTACGAGATCGGCTATGAGGATTTGAAATAATTAAAGATTTGAGCCGGATAATATGAGTATGTTAAGCATCAGGGTTGATTAATAGGAGACGGTGATGAAACTGACCAGATTATTTGCAGCCGTATTAACGCTGATCGCAATCAGTCTGCCGGTTCTGGCGCAGGAGACCGCGCATCCGTATCAGAAAGTGATTTCTGAACTGAACACGTCGATCGCGACCGAAAAGGTAAAGATCAACAAGTGGAAATTTTCGGAAAAAGAAGACCCGAACATAATGGACCCGAACTATGAGCCGAAGGGCTGGAAATCGGTCGGTATCAATTATATGTTCACGCCGGGCAGGGTGCTGTGGTTTCGCGGCACGTTCAAGATGCCCGAAAAGGTTGACGGCGTTTCCGTGAAGGGATCGAAGGCGGTGCTGTATGTCTCCATGTTTCCGCGCGGCGCGATCTTCATCAACGGCAAACTCGGCGGTTTTTTCGATTCCGCGCCCGGTGACGCGCTACTTTCTTCGAGCGCTGTTCCCGGCGAGGAGTACACGATAGTTCTCCGGGTGGACAAAAAAATATATTTTCAGGGCGCGCTTACCGATGCTTACGTGACTTTCTCCGCGCTCGATAAAGCCTCGCAGCTTGCTAACAAGTATCAGGACGAAGTGCAGACGGTGGAGGCGCTCGCGCCGCTCACTCCGAACCCCGACCACTGGATTTCGAAACTCGACGAATCGGCCGCGCTCATCGATCTCGAAGCCTGCCGTAACATCTCCAAAAACATCGACTACGAAGCGTCCGAAGCTAAGTTCGGGAAATCGATCGAAGCAGCGATGAAAGTGCTGGAGCCATTTAAGGAAGTCGGTAAGAAGTACACGGTTTACCTAGTCGGTTACTCGCACATTGACCTCGCATGGCTTTGGGACAAACACGACGGTGAAGAGGTGTGGCGCAACACTTCCACGAGTGTTCTCAACCTCATGAACGAATACCCGGACTTCATTTTCAACGCCGGTCAGGCCGTGGGTTATCAGTACACCGAAGCGGACTATCCGGAAATATTCGAGGGCATTAAAAAACGTGTGGCTGAGGGAAGATGGGAGACTGTCGGCGGCGCGTGGGTCGAGCACGACGGCAACGTGCCGTCCGGCGAGGCGTATGTCCGTCAGTATCTGTACGGCAAACGATATTTCCAGTCGCGTTTCGGTAAAGACATCACGGTCGGATGGACGCCGGATTCGTTCGGCTACAATCTCGGCCTGCCGCAGATTCTCTACCGTTCAGGCATTACGAGTTTTCTGACGCAGAAGATCAACTGGAACGACACGACGAAATTCCCGTACAACATTTTCTGGTGGGAAGGCCCCGACGGCTCGCGCGTGCTGACCTATTTCACTGTCGGCACATACAGCGAAAACAACGACTCCAAGTCGATATTGGAACATCTCAAAACAATCGATAAAAAGCACGACGTGCCCGAGACCCTGATGGTGTTCGGAGTCGGCGATCACGGCGACGGCGTGTCGCGCACGCACCTGAACCGCGCGTTCTCTCTAAAAGAAGACCCGATCTTTCCGAAGATTGTTTTCACTTCGGCGGACGATTATTTCAAACACCTTTTCGACCTCTCGAAAACGCACGAATTCCCGACTTGGTCCGACGAGCTGTATCTTCAGTATCATCGCGGCACGTACACCACGCAGTCGGACACGAAGCGCAACAACCGCCTCGGCGAAGTGCTTCAGGAGGAGGGCGAAAAGTATGCGTCGATCGCCGCAACGCTTTTCTCAACCCCGTATCCGGAATCGCGCATCCGCGACGGCTGGAACATCGTTCTTTTTAACCAGTTTCACGACATCCTCCCCGGCTCGTCAATCACGGATGTTTACGATCAGGCGGCGCAGGATTATGCGTATCAGCAACAGACACTTAACGGTGTAATCGGCGAATCACTCGCCGTTCTCGAAAGCAACATCGACACAACCGGCAAAGGCGTCCCGGTCGTTATCTTTAATCCTCTGTCGTGGAAGAGAACCGCGCCGGTGGAGATCAAGTGGACATACAGTTTCCCCGACAATCCGCTTGTCACCGACGATCAAGACCGGCCCGTTCCGTCTCAGTTCATCGATGTCAATTATCCCGACAAGACGCTCACATTTGTCGCGCGCGATCTTCCGGCGGGCGGTTATGCCGTATATCACATCACGGACAATCCGAAGCCGGTATCGCCGGAAACGGTCTCTTCGCGGAGTGGCGACACGATCGAATCTGCGCTGTACCGCGTGAAATTCGATACATCGACCGGCGCGATCACGAGCATATTCGACAAAAAAGCGGATCGAGAACTCGTAGAGCAGGGGAAGGCGGCGAATTTCCTTCAGCTCTACGTCGATCTGCCTAAGAAATTCGACGCTTGGGAGTTGGCATTCGGCGATCCTGTCCCCCTGAAATTGCAAACGATACCGATGGTTGTAGAAAGCGGCCCCGTGCGCACGACTTACAGATTCACGACCGGCACGGGCAAGTCTTCATTCACTCAATATGTTTCGGTTTATAACGAACTGCCTTGGATCGATTGCCGCATCGACGCCGACTGGCGTGAAAGCCACGTGGTTGCAAAGCTGGCATTCGACCTCAACCTCAAGAGTGAGACCGCATGGTTTGAAATCCCGTATGCGGCGATCGAGCGTCGCGCAGTGCCTCGCACGGACGAGGAGCGCGCCAAATACGAAGTGTCCGGTCAGAAGTGGATCGACTACACCGACCCGTCAGCGAAATTCGGCGTCAGCCTCCTCAACAACGGCAAATACGGATTCGACGTCAAAGACAATATTATGCGGATGACCATGCTGCGCGCGCCGGGGGAGCCGGACCCCAAAGCCGACCGCGGTTTGCACACGTTTCGGTACGCGCTATATCCGCACAGCGGAGACTGGCGCGACGCCGCCACGCCGCAGCAGGGATACGATTACAATTACCCGCCGATCGCGCGTGTTGCGGTAAAGCACACCGGCAAACTTCCGAAATCGAAGTCCTTTTTCTCTGCGGCGCCGTCGAATGTCATCCTCACAACCATCAAAAGAGCCGAAGACGACGATGACACTGTGATACGAGTCTATGAAACGAATGGTAAAGATACAGTCGCCACGATCACGCTTCCCGCGTCGGCGGCGTCAGTAATCGAAACGAATCTGATAGAGCAGAAACCCGACTGGAAGCCCGCTGAGTACAAGATATCGGGAAACACGATAACATTTCCGCTTGGGCATAACGAAATCAGAACGCTGAAAATACGATATAAGAAATAAGGTCGGATTGATTCGTATTCATATCGGAGGGAATGCTGAAATGAGAAAACTCAAAACGCTTATAATCGTCTCACTTCTGATCGCCGTGTCGCTCCCGGTGCTTGCCGCCGACAGGCCGTACCAAGCTGTTCTCAAGGACTTGTCGTCCGCGCGGTCCACCGTGAAAGCGAAGATTATCAAGTGGAAGACGTCGGACGTCGAAGACCCGAATATCATGGACCCGAATTACGAGCCGACCGGATGGAAGACGGTAAGTGTAAATTATATGTGGAAACCGTCGGTGACAAAGTGGTTCCGCAGCACATACAAAATACCCGAAACGATAAACGGCAAGTCAGTGAAGGGATCGAAAGTGGTGTTTCATCTGGAGATGGTGCCGAGAGGCGAAATCTTCATCAACGGAAAGCTCGGCGGTTTCTTCGGAACTCCGGCGGGTGATGCGCTGCTGACGACAAACGCCGTTCCCGGCGAGGAGTATGTCATCGTTCTTCGGTCGGATGAAAACAATTACTATGTGCAGGGAATTCTGTTCGAGGCATTCGTAAAATATTCAGCCTTCGACGAACTGGAGCAGCGCACTAATAAGTATGTTGACGAAACGCAAACTGTCGAGGCGCTCGCGCCGCTGACTCCGAATCCGGAATACTGGTTTGCCAAGCTCGACGAATCGGCCGCCCTTATCGACATGGATGCGTATAAGAAACTCTCCGATCCGAAACAGTTCGGCGATGCCGAAAAGAAATACAACGACTCCGTAGATGCGGCAGTGAAGGTGCTGGAGCCTTTCAAAGAAGTCGGAAAGAAGTATTCTGTTTACCTCCTCGGCTACTCACATATCGATCTCGCGTGGCGATGGGATAAGCACGAGGGCGAGGACGTGTGGCGCAATACAACCGACACCGTTCTCAATCTGATGAACGAATATCCGGAATTCACGTATAACGCGGGGCAGGCGGTAGGCTACGCCTTCATGGAAAACGACTACCCGTCCTTGTTTCAAGGCATTAAGAAGCGGGTTGCGGACGGCAGGTGGGAAGTCGTCGGCGGCGCGTGGGTGGAACACGACGGGAACGTCCCGTCGGGCGAGGCGTACGTCCGCCAGTATCTCTACGGGCAGCGCTATTTCCAGTCGCGATACGGCAAAAATATCACCGTCGGCTGGACGCCGGACTCGTTCGGTTACAATCTCGGCCTGCCGCAGATTCTCAGGCGTTCGGGCATCAAAAGCTTCCTCACGCAGAAGCTCAATTCGAACGACACAACGAAATTCCCGTACAACATTTTCTGGTGGGAAGGGCCGGACGGCTCGCGCATCCTCACCTATTTCCCCGTCGGCGGTTACAGCGAAAACAACGATTCGAAATCGATGCTCGATCAGCTTAAGAAAGTCAACGAGACTCATGGCGTGCCTGAGAATTTCGTGATTTTCGGAGTCGGCGACCACGGCGGCGCCGTAACGCGCACACATCTCAACCGCGCGTTCGCCCTGAAGTCGGACCCCATATTCCCCAATGTCATCTTCACTACGGCGGATCAATATTTCGCGCATCTCATCTCGCTTTCGAAAACGCACGATTTCCCGACGTGGAAAGATGAACTCTACCTCGAACATCATCGTGGCACATACACCACGCAGTCGGACACGAAACGCAACAACCGCCTCGGTGAAATCCTTCAGGAGGAAAGCGAGAAATTCGCGTCGCTCGCGACTGTTCTTAACGGCACGCCGTATCCGGCGGCCCGGATCCGCGAAGGCTGGAACCTCCTGCTGTATAACCAGTTCCACGACATCCTCCCCGGCTCTTCGATAAATTCCGTTTACAAAGATTCCGCGCAGGAATACGCCCGTGAACAACAGATTCTGAACGGAGTGATCGACGAAAGTCTCGCGTCGATCGAGTCGCGAATCAACACGTCCGGCAAAGGGACGCCGATTGTCATCTACAACCCGCTTTCGTGGAAGCGCGACGCGCCGGTCGATATCGAGTGGTCATACACATTCCCGGCTAACCCGGTCGTGACCGACGACCGAGGCCGTGCCGTTCCTTCGCAGTTCACGTCTGTCCATTATCCGGACAAAACGCTGTCGTTTATCGCCCGTGACATTCCAGCCGGCGGATACGCCGTCTATCGCATTCAGCCGAACCCCGCTAAGGCCGCCGCGGAAGCAGAACCTGTGAAGTCTCCTGACACCGCAATCGAAAACGCGGCATTCCGCGTCGCATACGATCCCGCAAGTGGCGCAATAACGAGCATTTTCGACAAGAAGTCCGGCCGCGAACTAATCACCCCCGGCGGAAAAGCCAACTACCTGCAACTTTTCGACGACCGCCCCGGCAGTGCCGACGCGTGGGAAATTGTTCTCGGCGACGCGATCCCGCTTAAGATGACGGCCCCGCCTCGAATCGTCGAGAGCGGCCCTGTGCGCACGACGTTCAAGTTCACGTCCGGCACCGAAAAATCGACTTTCACGCAGTACGTTACGATCTATAACGGACTTCCTTACATCGAGTTCAGGATCGACGCCGATTGGCGCGAAGACCACGTCGCGGCGAAACTCGCTTTCGATCTCAATCTCAAGAGCGAAACAGCATGGTACGACATCCCATACGCGGCAATCGAGCGCCGCACCGTTCCGCGCACCGACGCCGAGCGCGCCAAACACGAGGTGTCAGGCCAGAAATGGGTCGATTACACGGACCCGTCGGCAAACTTCGGCATTAGCTTGCTAAACAACGGGAAGTACGGCTTCGACATTAAAGGAAACATCATGCGAATGACACTGCTTCGCGCGCCGACCGATCCGGACCCCGTCGCGGACAGGGGCTTCCACACATTCAACTACGCGCTTTACCCGCACAACGGCGACTGGCGTGTCGCCGCCATACCACAGCGGGGCTACGATTACAACTACCCGCCGGTTGTGCGGATTGCGGAATCGCATACCGGAAAGCTGCCGGTCTCGAAATCGTTCTTCTCATCATCGCCGTCCAATGTTCTGCTGACAGCAATCAAAAAGGCGGAAGACGACAGCGATTCGGTAATACGCCTCTATGAGGCGTCCGGAAAGAACACCACCGCCACAATCACACTTCCGGCACCAGTGGCGTCGGCTGTTGAAACCAACCTAATCGAGCAGAAGCCCGACTGGACACCGGCAAAGATCAAAATCTCCGGCAATACAATCACGCTGCCGATCTCTCACGATGAGATAAAAACGCTGAAAATAAAGTATAAAAAATGAATGAAGCCGATATATAGCGCGATCTGCGGGTGGAATCTAAAACGAACCGATTAAAAAAACAGTTTTTATGCTGTTTTTTCGATTTCGGCCTGCACTTATGAAAAATGCAGGTTAAAACAAAAAAATAAAAGACGGCCGATGCGGGGTAGGCCGCCTTTTATATAAAGGCATATTTGATTGCATTTGTTCCCAAACAATCAAATCTCTTTATCACAGACCTCTGTCATGCTCTCAAAATTTGTCGGGAATACGCCGTAATCGCCTTTCCCATTGCATTTATCGCGGTAATGGTCAACGCCACTCGTAAGTTCCTTCTGCCGCAGGGTTTTCCTGACTTCATTAACTATGTCTTCGACCCCGAACGGTTTTGTTATGTAGCGTTTCGCGCCTGCGATGAAAGCAGAAAGCTTCGTGTGAACGTCGTTTTTTACAGACACAATTATCACTGGAATCGCCGATGTCGATGCTTCTCTGCTGAGTTCCTTACAGATGTCTATCCCGTTTTTCCCGGGTAACATAATATCTAAAAGAATCACATCCGGTTTATATTCCCTTGCCATCTCAGCGGCCAGCATCCCATCCGCCGCCGAATAAGTGTCATACCCGGCTCCGCTCATAAGACCGCAGAGCAGGTCGTTCATATCCTGATCGTCCTCTACAATAAGGACGCGTTTTCTGTCGATAATTTTCTCTGCTGTCGCTGTTACCATTCTCTCCACCTCATTTTCTTTCGAACAGAAACCTATCCCTTTAATGTTTGAACATCCTACGGCGTCAGATGTTCCATTCGAACTTTTTTAATGTCCGTTTTTCAGGTATGCTGAATTAACGAACATCTGTAATTACTTCTACCCGATTGAATGACAAACTAAACACAATTTAAAAAAATATTTTTTTCGTATTGTGTTAGACCTAAATAATTCTCTTGTTATTTCATTTTTTAAGTCAAAATGCGATAATTAGTCAGGGCCTTTTTTGGATTTACAATATTGATATTTTAAAATAATTGCCATGTGCGGTATATGTGGAATTGTCAGGAGCGCGGAAGGGCCGAATATGTCGGACTCCGTTCGCGCAATGTGCTCCGTGATCGTGCATCGCGGGCCTGACGACGACGGTTTTTTCGCCGATTCTCACGCCGCGCTCGGCATGAGACGCCTGTCGATTATCGACCTCTCCGGCGGCAAACAGCCGATGTCGAACGAGGACGGCTCGATACAAGCCGTTTTCAACGGCGAAATATACAATTTCAGGGAAGTCCGCTCCGCTCTCGAAGCAAAAGGGCATCGATTCCTAACCAATTCGGATACTGAAGTTATCCCACATTTATACGAGGAATATGGAGATGATTATGCTTCACATCTGAACGGGATGTTCGGCATAGCGATCTGGGACGCGAAGGCCCGCAAGCTCATACTTACCCGCGACCGGCTAGGCGTAAAGCCGCTTTATTACGCGGTTTATCCCGACCGGCTCGTGTTCGGGTCGGAAGCGAAAGCGGTGCTGGCCGCGCCGGGTGTCGGCAGGGAGATGGACCCGTTCGGGCTGGATATGTACATGACTTATGAGTACATCCCGCCGCCCCGGACAATATTTAATGATATTAAGAAACTCGCGCCGGGCGAGCAGCTTGTGTATCGCGGCGGGGCCGCGGCGGTGAGGCGCTGGTGGGATTTCCCGTCGGGTCCGCTTCTGGACATTTCCGAGGACGCGGCGGCGGAACAGCTTCGCGAACTGCTCCGCGACGCGGTCAAAATCAGACTGATCTCGGATGTCCCGCTTGGTGTTTTTCTCAGCGGCGGCGTGGATTCGAGCGCAACGGCGGCTTTCGCGTCGGAATTTTCACCGCATATAAAAAGTTTTTGCATAGGGTTCGAAGAGCCCGATTTCAACGAGGATTACTACGCGCGCGGGGTGGCGTCCGCGCTTGGCACGGACCACCACGAGGAGCGGTTGCCGCTGACGAAGGCGATAGGGCTGCTGCCGGAGATTTTCGACAAGCTCGATGAGCCGCTGTCGGACGGATCGCTCATCCCGACGTACATGCTCTGCCGGTTCACGCGGCAACATGTGACGGTGGCATTGAGCGGCGACGGCGGTGACGAGCTTTTCGCGGGGTATCAGACGTATCAGGCGCACAAGCTGTTTTCGATATACAGCGGAATGCCGGGTCCATTGCGTTCGGTGGCGGCAGGTGCGATATCGCTCCTGCCATCGACGGAAGGTGTGCGGAATTACGGAACGAAGTTGAAAAAGTTTCTCGGCGGTGTCGATTTCGACGTGGCGGCGCGTCAGTTCGTGTGGCTTGCGCCGTTTGCGCCCGGAGAAAAAAAGTCTTATTTCAGCAGCGATTTTTACTCACAATTGCGCGAACACGATGTGTTCGAGCCGCCGCATACGGCTATTCGGACGTGGCGGACGGGGATGTCGGACGCCGAGACTGCGATGGCGCTCGACCTGCGCTTTTATCTCGGCGAGAACCTGATGACGAAGGTTGACCGTGCGAGCATGATGAGGTCGCTTGAAGCGCGCACGCCGTTTCTCGATTACCGGTTTGTCGAATTTGCATCGCGGCTGCCGGAACGATACAAACTGAACGGATGGAAAACGAAATACATATTGAAGAAGGCGGTGGCGCCGGTGGTGCCGCCGATGGTTCTGAGACGAAAAAAGATGGGATTCAGTGTACCTCTTGCTGAGTGGATCAGAAAGCAGCTCCGGGAGAATTTCATGGACACGCTCTCCGAGAGCCGTCTGCGAGCGGACGGCATTTTCGATCCCGCGGCAGTGCGCGCGATACTGAACCGGCATCTCTCCGGCGCGGCGGACGAGCGCAAGAAGCTCTGGAACTTGTTCGTGTTTCATGAGTGGAAGAGCCGTTGGGGCTGACAAAAGTATTGATAACCCGGAAATGCCGGTAAAAACCAACAGATTTTGTTCCTGATTATCATTTAACTGAATGCGGATCATGTACATGAGATTTCATTTCGGATATACTTTTGGCGGCTTATGAGCAGGACGCTTCAATACATAATCTGCGCGGCGGGCGCGATTGTGCTGCCGCTGATTCTCGTTGCGTTGTATCCGTGGGGCGGCGCGCATCCACGGTACAAAGAGGCGGCGGAATATTTCAGCCCCATCGAAGAAGCCCCGAACCCGTACCGTAAGATCGAGTGGCTGGACGGCTACTGGGAATTCCGGCTGTCCGGCGGCGGGGATTGGCATAAAGTTGCGGTTCCGCATGTTTGGAACGCTATTCCGGGACTTGAAAATTACGAAGGCCCGGCGGAATACCGGTTGAGGTTCAAGTTTCCGAAATGGAAAGAGGGCGGCGCGATAAGGATCAACTTCGGCGGAGTGTCCGGCCGGTGCGAGGTGTTTTTTAACGGGCATTCGGTGGCTGCGAACGACGATTATTATGAGCCGTTTTCGGCGGATGTGACCGGATATGTGGAGCGGAAGGGCGAGAACACGCTTGTTGTGAAGGTGAACAACCGGCCGGCGTCGGGAAGCCCGCCGTATGTGCCCGACGAGAAGGTGTTCGGTGGGATATATCGAGAAGTATATCTGGAACGTGCGGAGGAGATGCGATTCGAGAATGTGCGGATAGAAGCGCGCCCCTCCGAAAGCTCGACTGCAACTGTGCGGCTGACCGCGACGGCGACTCTGCCGCCGGGCGAGGGCGTGATGGTGTTCGGGCGGATAAGCAGCCCGGACAGGCAGACAGTGGCCGAGATACAGAGCACGATGGTTGCCGATCAGCAAGGGCTTGCGGAGTTCAGATGGGAAGGCCCGATAAGAAACGCGGAACTATGGGACGTTGGCTCTCCGGCGCTGTACGGGTTGTCGCTGGTGATGATGTCGTCAACGGGATCGTCAGACGGTATCGAGACATCTTTCGGAATACGGCATCCGGAATGGCGGCGGGACGGATTTTATCTGAACGGCAACAGAATGGACATAAAAGGCGTAGTGTTGCGGGAGCAATATCCCGGCTGGGGCCCGCGAGTGACCGCCGCCGCGATCGAGGGTGATTTTGAAAGAATCAGGCTTGCCGGGTTTAATGCGGTGCGGTTCACGCATCCGCCGCATCAGGCGTTGCTGAAGTACTGTGACCGGCACGGCTATCTCGCATTTGTGGATTTTCCTCTATGGAAGAAACCCGCTTCGGGCTCGGAAGACCCGTATGCCGCGCTGGACTCGGCGTTCACACGTTTCGCGGAGAGGGACGACCGGCACCCGTCGGTCATTGCGCGCGGTCTCGGGAGGGACCTCGACCTCAGGGACGAAGAGCTTGTGCAATGGCTGAAACGCACTTCATATAATCTCTGGAAATACGATTCGGGCCGCCTGATATACGCGGCAACGCGCAGTTTCGAGCCGGACTCGCGTGTAAAGGGTGTCGATTTCATTCTGAGCAGTGTTTTTCCGGGCTGGACGGACGAGGCCGTTTCGCGATATGTGAAGAGGTTGCAGTCGGACAAGTTTATGTATGGCGAGGCGGGCGATTTCATGGTGAACTACGGAAGCGGCGGTACGCCGGGCGACCGGGGCGCTTTCAACCTGAAAGGCACGGAGGCTGCTCAAACGTACAACCTCATAACGTTCGAGAATGCGCTTGCGGGTGTGCCGGGGTCGGCGGGTGGCTTTGTTGATTCTTTCGCTGATTATGAGGGGCCGCGGGCGGACCCGAGAGGCATTGCCAACATGGTTTACACCGGGCTCCTTACGGCGGAACGCGAACCTAAGCTCGCATTCAGCCATTACGTGGGGATTGAGCTTGATGAGGGATGGGCGAAACATTCGCGGCTGCCGTTCAGGTTCCCGGGGGCTGATTTCTTCGCATTTCTTTTGTTTCTGTTTGCCGGTTTTTTGATATGGAGCGGTTTCAGCAAGATGTGGCCGGCGTACATCGAACCGGACCTTCTGGGGCCGATCAGCGATGAAGGCCGTATGATATTGAGAAACTTCCTGTTGTTCGGGCTGCCGATGCTTCTTGCCGCCGGCGCGGCGGTGGCGTTCGCGACGGCGTGTCTGCTGGATCAGCACCCGATTGATCTCGCACGCGTGCCGATTTCGGCGGCTGCGGCAGCGAACGTCTATCTCAAACCGTTTGCGATGAGGTTGCTGACGCTTACCGTTTTGCAGATATCCGCGTTTTTCTTAGGCTCGATTCTTCTTTCATTTATTTACGGACGCGAGCCGCTGGTTCTGCTCGATCTTCTGACGCGCTGCACGGCGCTGAGGGCGATGCTGGTGTTGATCCCGTTTTTGCCGGTGAGCCCGTGGATTGTGGCGGCGCTGGCGGTGGGCTGGGAGACATACATGCAGGCCGGTGTGATATCGAGATCGTACGATGTTAGTGTGGCCTCGGCGATGGGAGTGGTGGCCGGGCTGCATACAGTTGTGCTGTCGATCATGCTCGCGGTCTGCGCGGCGGTGTTTGGCGGGATAGGCTTTCTTTTATGAGTTGAAAAGTTAAATTTCAATTATTTTTATGGGTTTATTATGGGTTGTACCGTTTGTATCTCATCCCTGATTGTAAAGAGATAGACCAAAAAATTATATTATTA
>CAYPEK010000108.1:0-14199 GCA_964409645.1 uncultured bacterium
TTGAAACTTCCGCGCGCATAGCGTTGTTATAACTCATGGCAGCAAAAAAAGGAGGTATAAACAATGTCTGCGGAACTAACTTTCACTGATGGGAATTTTGAATCCGAAATTTCAAAGGGTGTAACCCTTATCGACTTCTGGGCGACGTGGTGCGGGCCGTGCAGGATGCAGGGACCGATTATCGAAAAGGTAGCCGCGAAATACACGGGCAAGGCGAAGATCGGCAAGATGGATGTCGATTCAAACCGCAACACTCCCGGCAGGTTCGGCATATCCGGCATTCCGACGCTGATCCTTTTCAAGGACGGCCGTGAGGTGAAACGCTTTGTCGGCCTGCAGCAGGAAGCAGCGCTTGCGGCGGCAATCGATGCCGCGCTTTAAGAAGTTCACCTTCAACTCACTCTTCATAATGTAGCCGCTCACGGATGACGTTACACAGGGGCACGAAACACGTGCCCCTGTGTTTCCGCGTGTCTCTCTCCTTCACGAAGCCAACGCCTCTTCCATAATAATTATGGGCATATTCCCATAATTCCTTGACATGCGGCCCGTGGTTTCTTATCCTTATTTATGAGAATATGCTCATAATCGGGGAAAGGTTATGCCTCGACCAAGAAAATGCAGATACATCGAAACCGCGGCGGCGGGGCAATGTTTCAAGCCTTGCGCGAGCGGTCACGCGTCGAAGAACGCTATCACTTTGTTTCTCGACGAACTCGAAGCGATCCGGCTCGGCGATCTCGAAGGGTTGAGCCAAGAAGATGCCGCCGCGAAGATGGAGATATCGCGTTCCACGTTTGCAAGGACAATTGACGCGGCGCACAGGAAAATCGCGGAGGCACTCGTATCGTCCAAGCCAATTGCAATCGAGGGCGAGGCGACGGACGACGAAAAGCGGAAGTTCAAATGCGAGGGATGTGGCCGCAAATGGGCGACGGAATCCGGAACCGGATGTCCCAAGGAGTGCCCCAAGTGCGGCGGGAATGATTTTCACCGGACGAACTGCGGGCGGCGCTATCAGAGGCAGTCGGCCGACGGCGGCCGTTGCTGCGGCCGGGACAAGGATTAAGACGCGCTATTGCGCAACAGCAAATAAAATGGACGAAGAAGGAGAAATATTATGTCGGATAGTTTTATTGTAGCGGTACCCAGTGAGGCGCCCGGCGGGCTGGAGGCGAGAACGTCGGGGCATTTCGGCCACTGCGATGTCTTCACTCTCGTCACGATAGAAGACGGAAAGGTCGGCGAGATTTCTCTCCAACAGAACGTCGGACACGAACAAGGCGGCTGCATGGCGCCGGTGACGCTTCTCGCGAGCCGGAACGTAAAAGCGCTGATCGCCGGCGGGATGGGAATGCGCCCGCTCGCGGGTTTCGGTTCGGTCGGCATTCAGGTGTTCTTCAACAACGGGCTCGATCGCGTCGGGGATGTGGTCGGCGCGTTTGCCTCAGGGCAACTCCCCCGGTTTTCGCAGAACAACGTATGCGGCGGAGGCGGCAACCCCGGCGGCTGCGGCGGACACTAACCGCCCTTATCTTAAATGCGTTGCTTTCCCGAGGCGGATGTGAGAGAATCGGAGTTATGCGGATTCCCGATCATTTGCCGACCACTCTCATCGACCGCTCGGTGTTAAGCTGGCATGAACTAGGGCTGGCCGAATTCATGCTCCAGATCGAGATGGAGTTCGACTGCTCTCTCGATGCCGACCGCCTCGCCCGTGCGCTCGATCTTCTTCTCGACGCGGAACCCGTACTCGGTTGCAGACTCGCAACAAATCCTATCCTGCCGTACTGGAAAAGAGTCAGTGGCGACGAGCGAAAAATATTCAGCATAGCCGCTGCGGAGCTTGAATACGATTCTTTCAGAGTGGAGCCGATCGATTTCACTTCCGGTCCGCAGGTGAAAGCGTGTCTGTTCCGCGCGGCGGACGGCGACCGGCTGTTGCTGAAAGTCTCCCATGTCGCCGCCGACGCGGGAGGGACAAAAGAGACCGCCGCCCGCCTCGCGGATATTTATTCACGACTAGGAAACGACCCACATTACATCCCCGAACCGAACCTGCGCGGCGACAGGGGTATTGCCCAGCTTTTCCGGCAGGTGCCGATCGGCAAAATTCCGGTGGTGTTTTCCGATTTCCTGCGCGGCACTTGGACACACACCGCACCCCCACCCACACTCACACTGCCTCTCCCGGAAATCGACGCTCACCGCCGGGAACTCGCTTATACCGTCCGGAGCCTCGATGTTGAAAGGACTGCCGCATTGTCGGCGTACGGTCGCGAGCGACACGCCACGCTCAACGACATGGTGATCGCCGCCGCGTTCCGAGCACTTGCCGCCACCGCGCACTGGGACGGCAGCGCCGGTCTCTTCCTGCAGATGACTTTCGACTACAGGCGATGGTATCTTCCCTCCGGGCGCGCAGGAGGAATCTGCAACCTGAGCGGATTCGAATATCCGACCCCCGGCAGCGAGCTGGGCGCGGATTTTGAAGCGACACTTGCGCGCATCAGCACGTTCACGCGCCGTCGCAAGGAACGCATGCCCGGTCTCGCGATCGCATTCACCAGTCCGGTCCTGCTGTCGCTTCCGTACTTCGGCCTCAAGACATTTTTCAAAGCGCTGGAAGGCGGACTGATCGCGAATAAAAACCATCCGGACACGTTCACCAACATGGGCCCGATCGAAAAAGAAACCCTAATGTTCGGCAAAAACCCGCCGCGAAGAGCATGGATGCTTGTGCCTCCGATTTACCCGCCGATATTCGGCTTCGGAATGAGCGGCTACGCGGGGAGCCTCACCCTCTCTTCAGGCGGCCCGCGACCAATCATGGAAACAGCGGAGAACTTCTTAGACGCTTTAATGAACGAACTGCCCTCCTGAATCTCAGTGAAATTTTAAGCAAGGCACACTCGGAACCCAGCGCGCAAAAACGCTGAAAAGAAACTTATTTATAGTACCGTTTTTACAGCTCTTGTCGTATTTTTCACATACTTTTACACCTTCCGCTTGAAATACGCGCGCATTAGTTCTATTAATTTAAGGATATTTTCTAATTTCGGAACAGATATACTGTTCCGGTGCCTAAGGAGGATTTATGGCTGGAGCGAAGTACGTTTATTTTTTCGGGGACGGGAAGTCGGACGGGCGAGCGGATATGAAAGAGCTTCTCGGCGGCAAAGGAGCCAACCTTGCCGAGATGGTAAACCTCGGCATTCCGGTGCCGCCCGGGTTCACCATCACAACTGAGGTATGCACCTATTATTACGGACATGGTAAAAAATATCCGAACGAGCTAACTGCACAAGTAGCGGCGGCGCTCGCGAAATGTGAAAAAATCATGGGCGCGAAGTTCGGCGATCCGAAGAACCCGCTTCTGTTCTCGGTCCGCTCGGGCGCGCGCAAATCAATGCCGGGCATGATGGAGACGGTTCTCAACGTCGGCCTGACAAGCAAGACGATTCCCGGCCTGATCGAGAGAACAAAAAACCCGCGGTTCGTTTATGACGCGTACCGCAGACTGATCCAGATGTACTCGGACGTCGTCATGGAGAAGGCGGCCGGGATCGAGCCGAAGGACGACCGCGGCATCCGCGTTCAGCTCGAAGAAGAGCTCGAAAAACTCAAAGAGCGCAGAAAAATTAAAATCGACTCCGACCTCTCGGCGGAGGACCTCAAGCAACTCGTCGAAGTTTATAAAAAGAAAATCAAACAGGTGCTGAAAAAGGAATTCCCGGATGATGCGATGGCGCAGCTCTGGGGCGGCGTCGGCGCCGTATTCCAGTCGTGGAACGGCAGACGCGCGATCGCCTACCGCCGCATCGAGGGCATCCCGGACGAATGGGGCACCGCGGTCAACGTGCAGACGATGGTGTTCGGCAACCTCGGCGACTCGTCGGCGACGGGCGTGGCGTTCACCCGCAACCCCGCGACGGGCGACCCGCACTTCTACGGCGAGTGGCTCACCAACGCGCAGGGCGAGGACGTCGTGGCCGGCATCCGCACCCCCAGCCCGCTCAATAAGGCGACAAAAAGCGAACAGACAAAACACCTTAAGAGCCTCGAAGAGTCGTATCCGAAACTCTACAAGCAGCTTTACGACATCCGCACGCGGCTCGAAAAACATTTCTCGGACATGCAGGACATCGAGTTCACGATTCAGGACGGCCGCCTCTGGATGCTCCAGACGCGCACGGGCAAGCGCAACGGCGTCGCCGCGGTCCGCATGGCGGTGGATATGGTTGCTGAAAAGCTAATCAACAAAGAGACCGCCGTTCTGCGTGTTCAGCCGGAACAGCTCACCGAGCTGTTGCTGCCGATGGTTTCGCCGAAGAACGAGAAGAGCGCGAAAGAGTTCGCGCGCGGTCTCCCGGCCGGCCCCGGCGGCGCGACCGGAAAGATCGTCCTCAACGCGGACCGCGCTCAGGCCGCGAAGGCGAAGGGCGAGAAAGTCATCCTCGTCCGCAACGAAACATCACCCGAAGACGTCCATGGCATGCACGCCGCGGAAGCCATTCTCACCGCGAAGGGCGGCATGACCAGCCACGCGGCGCTCGTCGCCCGCGGTTGGGGCAAATGCTGCATCGTCGGTTGCTCCGCACTCGAAATCGACTACGCGAAGAAAACCGTCAAAGCGGGCGGCGTCACCCTCAAAGAGGGCGACTTCATCACGCTGAACGGGACCACCGGCCGCGTTTACGCAGGCCAGCTCCCGCTCATCCCCGCCGAGCCGGAAAAGAATAAAAGCTACAAGCAGATCATGAGCTGGGCGGACGAGTTCCGCCGCCTCAAAGTCCGCACAAACGCGGACCGGCCGATCGACGCGCAGCGCGCGGTCGCGTTCGGCGCGGAAGGCATCGGCCTCTGCCGCACCGAGCACATGTTCTTCGGCGACGAGCGCATTAAGATCATGCGCGAGATGATCCTCGCCGATTCCACCGAAGACCGCGAGAAGGCGCTCGCGAAACTCCTGCCCTACCAGCGCAAAGACTTCTTTGAAATCTTCATCGCGATGGGCGGACGCCCCGTCACAATCAGGCTGCTCGATCCGCCGCTCCACGAGTTCCTCCCCAACCGCGAGGAGCTCATGATCGAGGTCGCGAAGCTCGAATGCACGAGCCCGAAATCGCCTAAGATCAAACAGCTTAAGACGCTGCTCGAACGCGTTCAGGAACTCCACGAGTTCAACCCGATGCTCGGACTCCGCGGCATCCGCCTCGGACTCACGATGCCCGAGATTTCGGTCATGCAGGTAACGGCGATAATGGAAGCCGCGTGCGACGTGGTTGCCAAAAAGAAACAGGTGAAGCCGGAGATCATGATTCCGCTCACCGGCCACATCAACGAGCTGCACGCCGCGAAAGAGATCGCCGAGAAGACATGTCAGGAAGTCCTCAAGCGCCGCAAGATGAAGATACCGTATCTCATCGGCACAATGATCGAAGTGCCGCGCGCCGCGATGACGGCCGACCAGATCGCCTCGGAAGCCGAGTTCTTTTCGTTCGGCACGAACGACCTCACGCAGATGACATTCGGCTACAGCCGCGACGACGCGGGCAAGTTCATCCGCTACTACCTCGAAAAGAAGTATCTGCCGGAAGACCCGTTCCAGACGCTCGACCAGATCGGCGTCGGCAGACTCATCGAGACGGCCGTGAAGATGGGCCGCTACGTCCGCAAGGACATCCACATCGGAATCTGCGGCGAACACGGCGGCGACCCGAAGTCGATCGACTTCTGCCACCGCACCGGCTTCGACTATGTGAGCTGCTCGCCGTTCCGCGTGCCGATCGCGCGCTTCGCGGCGGCACACGCCGCTCTCGTCAACAAAGAAGCCTGCTCCTGCGGATGCAAGGGAAAAGGCAAAAAGGGAAAAAAGTAATCTGACACAGTAACCGGAAAAGGCGCGCCGTCCGAAAGCGGCGCGCCTTTTTTATTTCCCGTTCCGCTCGGCGCGTTGCGCGTTTGACTTTATTAAGTTTACAAATATAAATTCATTATTTACTTCGACTGCGGAGAACTGCGAAAGATATGATTTCATTTATAAAATATCAGCCGCTCGATGCGCGTATGAAAGTAGGCCTTGTAATTCTTCTCGCATTCGCGACAGCCTTTGTTTACGTGCCGGCCGCCGCCGCCTCGGATGCAATCAAACCCGTAATCAACCCCATCCACATAGAGAAAACAGACCGCATCCTCGTGATCGCACCGCACCCGGACGACGAGAGTCTCGCCACCGCCGGCCTGATCCGTCACGCGGTCGAGCGCCAGATTCCGGTCCTCGTCGTACTCATGAACAACGGCGACGGCTATAAAAAAGCCGTGCAGATCAAGTTCAGAACACTTAATCCGACTCCGGATCAATTTAAAAATCTCGGCGAAATAAGACATCTCGAAAGCCTCACCGCGATGAAATCGCTCGGGCTCACGGATAAAGACGTTATCTATCTTTCGTACCCCGACGGCGGCACCAACACGTTGTTAAACGAAGCGTGGGACTGCGACAAGCTGCACACGGGCGCGAACGGCTCGAATCACTCGCCCTACTCTTTCGGCTACGAAAAAAACGCCCCTTACTGCGGCGAGAACGTCGTGAAAAATCTCGAACAGATAATCGCCTCCTTTATGCCTTCGATGGTTTTCTTTCCCGACCCCGGTGACGACCACCACGATCACTGGGCGACCGCCGCGTTCGTCAAATACACGCTGACCAAAATGGATTATGCCGGTAAGCAATACACCTATCTCGTCCATAAAGGGCGGAGCTGGCCCGTGCCGTGGAAGTACAAACCGGACATGCCCATGCTGCCCCCGCAAAACCTCGTCGGTTACGATGAGAAATGGTACGAACTCCGCCTCTCGACGGCCGATGAAAAACTCAAACACGCCGCCGTCGGCAAATATGTTTCGCAAAAAGGAATGATGGAACCATTCCTCGAATCGTTCGTCAGAAAAAATGAACTCTTCGCGGAATACCCGACAATAAAAGTCGAGACGACCAAGAGATTCCCGAAATTCTTCTCGACGCAGATCATGCCGGACATCGTTTTCCGCGACCCGCCGGGCGACTCCAAGCCCTACAGATACACCGCCGGAGACATCGCCGCCGTCGGCCTCGTTTACAACGGCGAATACCTCTGGATCGCCTTGCAGACACGGAAAAATATTTCGCCGGAAATCCCTTATGGATTCCACCTGAGAATCTTTGGAAAGAACGGCGTCAGCCGCATCGACATTAAAGTGAAAGGCGGCCGCATTTACTCCGAGAAACCCGCGAAAAGCAGCATCACCTACGACTCTATCATCCCGTTCGAAACCGAAAAAGACAGGATCGTCGTGCAGCTCCCCGCTTCGATATTCGCCGACCAGACCCGGAAATTCATGCTGAATGTCGATACATTCAACCCGAAGACCTCCAAGCGAATCGACAGAACCGCATGGCGCATCTTCGAGCTTCAGCAAAATGGATTGTCAAAAGGAGAAATTAAAAATGAAAAGTAAGATCGCCTCGCTCATTCTGACCGCGCTCTTCTGCGCCGCTGTCTCGCTCGCGGCCTCAGCAGCCGAAAAAAAGTACGGCCCGGGCTGGGACTCGCTCGACGCCCGCCCCATACCCTCTTGGTACGACGAGGCGAAATTCGGCATATTCATCCACTGGGGCGACTACGCTGTCCCGGCATACGGCGAATGGTACTGGTACAACATGAACCGGAAAGACTCCGACACGTGGAAGTTCCACGAGAAGATTTTCAGCGAAAGGACAAAATATCAGGACTTCGCGCCGCAGTTCAAGGCGGAACTGTTCGACCCCGCGCAGTGGGCCGACGTCTTCTCGCGCTCAGGCGCGAAATACATCGTCCTCACCTCAAAACACCACGACGGATTCGCGATGTATCCCTCCGACTTTTCTTGGAACTGGAACAGCTACGACATCGGCCCGCACCGCGATCTGCTCGGCGATCTCACGGAAGCCGTCCGCGCGAAAGGCCTCAAAATGGGCTACTACTACTCGCTATACGAATGGTACAACCCGCTCTATCTGCGCCACTTCGACATGTACGTCGATTCCCACATGATCCCGCAGATTAAGGAACTCGTCGAAAAATACAAACCGTCGGTCCTCTGGACGGACGGCGAATGGGACAAAACCGCCGAGCAGTGGAAAAGCCGCGAGATCATAAGCTGGCTCTACAACGAATCGTCCGTGCGCGACGAGCTCGTCATCAACGACCGCTGGGGCAGCGACACGCGCTCGAAACACGGCGGCTTCTACACGAGCGAAAACGAAGACGTCACCACCGGCGGCAGAGCCACCGCGCTCCGCAAATGGGAGGAGTGCCACACGTTCGGCGCCGCGTGGGGCTACAACCGCGCCGATAACGCGGACAACATTCTAACCACACAGAATATCATCCAGATGCTCATCGAAGTCGTCAGCCGCGGCGGCAACCTGCTGCTCAACATCGGGCCGACCGCCGACGGGCGCATCCCGGACATCATGCAGGAACGCCTGCTCGACATGGGCGCGTGGCTGAAAGTCAACGGAGACGCGATATACGGCACGCACGCATGGCGCGTGATGTCCGACGGCTCCGAAATTCAGGACCCGATGGCCGGCCGCTCCGGCCCCGGCAACCTCTCAAAACTTTCGAAATACAATCCGAAAAAAACAAAACTCGTCCGCTACACAGCTAAAGGCGGCGACGTTTATGCAATCGCGCTCGCGTGGCCGGGGAAGAAACTCGTGCTCTCGCAGCCGAAACCGTCCGACGCAACGACAGTGAAAATGCTCGGCGTCTCCGGCGACCTGAAATGGCGGGTCGAGGACGGCAAAATGGTCATCGAAATGCCGCCCCTCACAGTTGACGCCGCGCCATGCAAATACGCCTACGCGTTCAAACTGTCCGATGTGAAATAAAATTATTGTTTATGGCGATTGTATAAAGTAGGGGCATGCTGCACGTGCCCCTTTTTACATAAAAAATTATTTCAAATAAATCCACGGGTCGGGAGAGTACGACTTCAGCTTGTCCGGGAAGAGGCCGGGCTGCACTCCCTTCGGCGCGCTCACGACTTTGCCCGCCGTCACTTCGAATGCGTACGTTTTGGAGGGTTCTCCGTTTTTCAGAAGCACGAGTTCGTATTTACCGTCCTTGCCCGTGATGTCTCCTTCTCCGAGCCACTTCGTGAGATGCTTTTCGTCCTCATAAAAAAGGCCGAACGACACTCCGTATGTGGAGCAAGATTCATAGAACAGCCCCTCCATGTGCCCTTTCGCAATATAAACACCGTCGCGGAACAACTGCACCTGAACGTCCGCGCCATCCATCCCGCATTTCCCCGGCCCGCCGCCGTACGCGTTCACCCTGACCGCGGGCTGCGCCGATAATTGCAGCGACGCCATCGCCGCCCAGTCGCCGCCGATATACACGCTCTTCAGTCCGTACTGCTCCACCACTGAAACGTCGTACTTGAGTTCGTAGAATTTTTTGCCGCTATACGAGATGCTTAGTGTATAAGCCCCCGATTTCATCTGCGACGGCTTTATTTTATCCTTCACGCTTTGCGAGTCCGTAAAGCACGCCGGCGATCCGTCGGACGCATACGTTTCGGAGCACGGGTACGCCTGTTCGAACACCTTGTTTCCCGCGCTGTCAGTTATGGCAAACGTAATCTCGCCGCCGCCGACTCCGTAAAAATTCATGCTAAGGTCACCGAGAAAATTGTCGCTGTCGTAGTTGTACGTAATAACGCTGAGAAGCGACTGCAGGTCCACCTTCAGCGCCTCTTCGGACCGTGCTGTCGCGCCAGTCGAAAGAACCACAGCCGCAACTACCATTAAAAACAGCCTCTTCATATTCCGCCTCCGTCGATCATATTATTTCAGCGATAATCTACCCAGATGAATGATGTTAATTATAACCGCTGCCGGCCTCCCGCGCATTACGGCGCGTCAAAAGCCCAATTCCGCCGCCGATTTGTTTTTTGCCGGAACTTTTGTAGAATTTTATTTGTTAGATTTCAGGACAACTCTTTTTTTAGAAAATGAAAGGAATATTTTTGTCGAATGAGTGATATACTGAAAAAACTACTTGGTTTGCTTGCAGGATCGGATGCCGTTTCGTACGCGGACTACAAACGCACACTGCGAGGCGACGGGACGATTCTTGTCGATGTGCGCGGGCGTGACGAGTTTGCCGAATCGCGCCTTCCGGAAGCAGTGAACATTCCGCTCGACGAGCTCCCCGGCCGTCTGGGCGAAATCCCGAAGGACAAACAAATCGCGACGATGTGCCTGCACGGAGTCCGCAGCGCGAAGGCGGCAAAAATGCTTAAAGCGAAAGGCTACAATGTAGTAAGCGTCGCGGGCGGTATGTCGGCGGTTCCGGAAAAAGACAAAAAATAGAACGAGTTAAACGCAGGACACACATAACATAAGGAGAATGAAAATGGCGGCGAAAACATATCTGAAGGTCGGCAGACCGGCTCCGGACTTTACAATCGCGGACGCAAAAGGCTCAACATTCAGGCTTGCGGACTACAAAGGCAAGCAGTCGGTGGTGCTTGTGTTTCTGCGCTACGTGGGCTGTCCCATCTGCCAGCTCGCCCTCCACGATTTGAAAGACACCTACGATCAGTTTAAAACAAGAGGCGCGGAAGTTGTCGCGTTCGTCCAGAGCCCACGCGAAACAATCGAAAAAAGCGGTGATTTATCAATCTTCCCGTTCCGGCTCATTCCGGACCCCGACGGCGAGATTTATAAAATTTACGGCGTTGGCGATCGCGGCGTCGCCGGGATCATCAATGCCAATACCGTTTTGCGCGATGTTCAGGCCATCGCAAGAGGCTACAAACAGGGCAAAATGGAAGGCAATATGTGGCAGCTCCCCGGCGATTTCATTGTTGATAAAAACGGATTCCTCAAACTTGCCAGAATGGGCAAAAACGCCGGCGATAACCTCCGCCCCGATCAACTGCTCGGATATCTTTAAAATAGATTTATCACCATTCACAGGTAATGTCTCTCAGGGGCACGTGCAACGTGCCCCTACATAATAATTTATTTTGCACGTGGGAGCCGTTGCACGTGCCCCTATGCTCGACTTCCCTAAGCTATTCACAAATTCCATGCGTGAACCGTTTAACATCAATTTGACGCAATAGGATTAATCTGATAATTTAAACATGCATTGAAGCAGGTTCGCATAACAAGCAATTTTCTGGGGGTAAAAAACATGAAAAAACCGGCAGCGGTTATTCTGATTTTCCTTCTTGTGCTCGTCGCTGGGCTCCAAGCCCCGGCAGCGCCGGAAAAACAGGCCAAAGAACCGCCCTCGTGGAAATCAATGGACAAGGAATCGCTCGCCAAACTGCTCCAGAACGGCGAACTCACATCGGTGGACGCTGTCGGCCCCAATAAAATCGAGATGTGCTCGGTCGGCATTCTCGCGAAAACAACCCCGGAAAAAGTCTGGAAAGCCATCACCGATTTCGAAGGCTACGGAAAACTCATGCCGGACTTTACAACGCCTGAAATAATAGAGCGAACGAATAAAACCGCAACCGTCCACTTCACGGTTTCCGTGCTGAAGCTGAGCCTTCTCAACATCACAACGGACTATACGCTGAAGTACACTTTCGACGCGCCGAAACGCGCGGACATCTCGTGGGTGTCCGGGCAGGTCAAAAACATCAGCGGCTACTGGGAACTGATCCCGGTACAGGGCGGCAAGAAGACAATCGTCATATACGCCATTACGTCCGACCTCGGCTCGGCGAACCCTCTCATCGGCGCCGCGCTGAAGGAACAACCCGCGACGGTGATGGCGATCAACCTGTCGAGCGCGATCGTGCTTACCCGGCTGATCGTCAAAAAGGCGGAAACCCTCTGAAAACAAACCGCGAAAGGAGCTTCGAAATGAAAATAAGCACACGGACAAAAAAATATACGATACTCGCGACGGCCGCCATTCTGTTCGCGGCGCTCTGCGCCCCGCAGGCACGCGCCGCGGAGCCGCTATGGAAAAAAATGGACAGAAAACAGCTCATTAAGATGCTGGAAGGCGGCCGAGTTGCATTCGTCGATCGCGGCTTGTACCCCGGAAAGGAAATGGCGGAAGCCGGCGTCATCATCGACGCAACTCCGAAAGAAGTGTGGGCAGCCCTCACCGACTACGAAAAATACCCTGAAATGATCAACCAGATTTCAAGAGTTGACGTGCTCGACAGCAATGAGAAATCAGCCCGGCTCAGGTTCTACATGTTTCTGATCAAGCTCGGACCTGTGAAGATACAGACCAATTATGTACAGAAGTGGACGTTCGATAAATACAAAAAGATAACGATGACCCCCGGCGAGCCGCCGAAAGATAAAAAGAAAAAAGACGAAAAAGTTATACCGATCACTTGGGAACTCGAGCCGACGCCGGACGGCAAACGCACAATCCTGTTCCATACCACAGTCAGCGACCTGCGGGACGGCGGCGCGGTGGGCGCCTACATGGTGGACCGCCAACCCACCATTCAGATCGGGTTTGACCTTGCGAACGCGCTGACACAAACCGAAGCCATCAAAAAACAGGTCGAGAAAAAGAAGTAAGCAATTCAAGCACAGCATCAAAACAATGTGCTGACGAATTGCAAAATAAAGCGGTCCACGAGAGCTGAACCGGCCATCCTTTACCGTGCAAATTCCCGCTTATCCCCCCCTCCCCAGAGATGATCAAAACAGAATTAATTACACCAGAATAGCAAAATTATCATAATAATGTATCCGAATCAGACATGATTTCCATATATTTCATAATAAACTAACAGCAACTTCTGAGGCGTTTTTACCTATGAAAAAGCGCTTTAAACACAACCAAAACAAGCGCTATTTGTGAATTATTTCACAAAGCGTATTGTTTCTATCTTGTTTTTTGATGGATTTATGTACAAGACATCTTTTGCATCACTATAATAGGTCATACAAAAAAAAAGAGCGGCTCTTGAGAGCCGCCGCAAGTGTCGTAATAGACACTAAGAGGAAATTGAGGAAATAAGTGGCAATTAAAGACGCGCACCATGCGCGTTTTTTGCTTTTTCAGAACCTTTCTTTTTTAAAACTTCCGCCCTGTTTTTTATTTAAAATTATCCTAAGAATTTCTATTCTTCAAATATTACATTTGAAGAATCGCATCCTCACATTCGGAGATTACATACACAATTATACACACTTCAAAAACAATTTCCAGTATTTTTATAATTTTTTTTGAAGATGGTAGTGGATTTGCTGCCGGATCGGCGCCCCCCGCCAGGCCGGTGGACAGGAGGCGCCCCGGACAGCGCCCGGATGCTCCAACCAATGATGCCCCTAAAAGCCGCCCGAGACTCTGTTCCCCCGCATTCGTTCCCTCAACAAGATGTCAAAACAGAGTCTCACAGAAGATGCCCAACCATACTGCCGCAACGGAACATCGGGCAATTATTAACCTTTTTAACGATCCCCCAAACCGCCCCTCAGGCTGTTACTACTTCCTTAAGCGCATCCTCTATGAGGTCGATATCCATCGGCTTCAAGAGGCACCGCTTCGCTCCCTCCGCCATCGCTTTTGCAACCATCGATTGCTCGCTGTATGCCGTCATCGCGATGACGTTTGCCCGGGGCTTCCTGCTCAAAATCCTTGTTATCGTTTCTACCCCGCTGATCCCCGGAAGGATCAGGTCCAACAGTATCAGATCGAAATCTTCTTCCTCGATCTGCTTCAACGCCTCAACCCCATCTTCGGCGGTATCCACCTCGTACCCTTTGTAATTCAGCATCTCCTTCAACCCACCCCTGACGAACCGGTCATCGTCCACCACAAGGATTTTCTTTTTGCCGTTTACCATACCGCCGCCTCTCCAACCAACCGGTTAATTATATATCAATTCCTGTGCCAACCTTCTCGCATTTTAAATCTAGCTTTATTATAAGCATTTTTTTATTTTTTTGCCTCTTAATCTTGCAGTTTTGTTAATTATTCTTAACAACACCTAAAGCCTATTGTGTTAAAAAATATTAACACAATAAAAAAGCCTGATACTAAAGGATATATTGTGTTAAAAAATATTAACAGAGGGCCGAGCCTATCCTTATTGCTCTTTTTTGATAGCTTTCACTATATTATTAACTGTTTTCAGGAGGTTTCTCGAATGTTAAAACTTCTTATCTTCAGG
>CAYPEK010000109.1:0-12313 GCA_964409645.1 uncultured bacterium
TCGGCATGGTCCACGAGGTAGGCTTCGAGGTCGTTGATGACGCGCGGGCGGCCGGTCTCGATTATCTTCGCGAGGCTGCTGCCCTCGATGCGCGCTACGTATCCGGTGTCGATGTTTTTGTCGGCCTGTTCCGACCTGATCCAGACGGCGCGTGCGGTTTTGCCGCCGTCTTCGAGCAGAGAGAAGCCGATCCGGTCGTAGGGGATCGCCTCGTGGAATGAATCATAGATGTGGTCGAGCACTTCGGTGAGAGTGACGCCCTTGTTGACCTTTGCGGTGATGCCGGCAAGCAACTCCGCGCGCGCGGCTTCACGCCGCAGGGAGTCGGCGAGCGCCGCGTTTTTTTCGATGTTTGTTTCTTCGTTCATGGTGTTGCGCGGATTCGATCCGGTCGTTATTGGAATAATGATAACAGAAACGCGCATGGACGCGCAATCGGCGCGACTCTATTCCACATGAGGCTAATGTCGGGTAGAATCTACGGCAGAATATCATCGGCGGGGGTTATCGATGCCTCAAGAACGGATTAAGTACAATCCGCTGTTCGACAGCATACGCGGTGAGAGGTCGATCGGCGACGGCAGCCACGAGTGGCTGATGTTGCGCGACGGCACGCGCGTGTTCGTGCAGCACTGGAGCCCGGACGGCCCGCCGAGGCGCGCGGTGGTGTGTTTCCACGGCGCGGGCGGGCAGGGGCAGTATTTCGCGCTGATAGCGGACATTCTGACTCCGCGCGGCGCGGCGGTGTTTGTCGCGGACTACCGAGGGCACGGGCTGAGCGAGGGGACGCGCGGCGATTATCCGTCGTTCTCGATGCTGCTGGCGGACTGCCGCGAGGTGGTGCGCTGGGTGCAGTCGCGGCTGCCGGGCGTGCCGGTGATTATCCTCGGCGAAAGCATGGGCGGCTGCATGGCGGTGAATTACGTCGCGCAGTTTCCGGAGGACGCGGCGGGGCTGGCGCTGTTTTCGCCCGCGTTGCTGTTTCGCAAAACCGCGCCGGGGCCGCAATTGCTCAAGCTGCCGTATTATCTGCTCGTCACAGCGGTGTCGCCGGGGAAACCGGTGATCTCCATGAAGGGTCAGGAACATCTCGGAATCAAGAATCCGACGCACGTGGAGTTCGACCGGACGGACCCGTACCATCTCTCATGCATCAGCCCGCGTTACTTTTTTCAGTTGAATAAGTACATGAAAATCGGGCTCATGAGATGCCCGGAGAAGATCAAAGCGCCGACGATTTTGTTTCAGGGCGGCGCGGACCCGGGGATCGATCCGGAAGGCGCGAAGCGTTTTATCGAAAAGCTTGCCGCGAAGGACAAAGAGCTCGTTGTGTATCCGGACGGGCTTCACGTCCTGCTGACGGATCCGGATTGTCCGGGAATAGCCGACCGGCTCGCGGAGTGGTTTGAGCGGCATTGAAAAGCAGCACCATGAAAATCAATAACGAAATAATATCGAATACGAAAAAATAAATCGGAAAGTTTGGGGCAAAAGAAAAGGTCGGCTCCGGTTACTGACCGGCCGGTTGTCTTGCCCGTTGTTTTTTATCGTAGCCAAACTAAAAGGGCAGCCGCGAAAGGCCGCCCTGAATTCTTTAAGTTGTTGTGACATTAATCGTCTGAACGTAAACCGTTGGCTATCCGCCTCGGATTGGGTTTAGCCGTCAACACCGCCATAAGCGGGTTCTACCGGCTCAACTTCCTCTTCCTTTGGGTCGTTATTTTTGTAAACGTTCAGGACGGATTTCATCATGTATGTGTCGCCAGTGAGGTGCGCCACATTCAATAATGCCGCTGTCTGATTGAGTTGTCCCATTGCCGCCAGATCGTTAAGAGCATTTTGCCGCTTGAGCGGTTCAGGGGTTGCCGACCCTCCGGCCGCGGCAGACGTTCCGGCTGTCGCCGAAGGCATCTGCGTAAGGCCGCCGCTGTCGAAATTCCGCGCAACCAGCATCTCAAGTCTCGACCGAAATGTAGGGTCAACTTGTATGCCGAGATACGCTTTCTTGACGTTCTCCGCCCATTGAAACCCTTTAAGGGAAGCCCTTTTTATGCTTTCGGGAGTAACTGTTTGTTGGTTGTCACTGAATTCCGCGGCCATGTCTCTCGCCTCCCTTCAGTGCTTATATAGGTTATAACAAATCTTAACCGATAAAGTTCCGGCTGATTTGTCGGTTTTGAACCCTCCTATTTCTTATTTACCCGCCCACGCATCTTTTTAATCGAATATTTGTCGAAATGTATGGGGGGAAATGCACGGGGCTGTTTTTACGTCCCGAAAATTTTATGCTAAAATAACGCGGTTGAAATAACCCGGTGGAGTGGACACTTATGTGGAGTCAGATCAGTTCGAACAAGCAGAAATCGCTTTTTCTGGCTGTTGCGATGGGCGGCGTGTTGATTCTAACCGGGTTTGCCGGCGGCGCGGCTTTTCTCGGCAACGGCGGCGGCATATTGGGCGCGGCGGCGGCGTTCATTCTATGGGCGATCCTCGCGCTGGTCAGCTACTATTCCGGCGACAAGATGATCCTCCAGATCAGCCGTGCGAAGAAGATTTCGCACGACGATTTTCCGGAACTTTTCAACGCCGTGGAAGAGATGAAAATCGCGTCCGGCGCGCCGAAAATGCCGGACATTTATATAATCGACGACCCGTCGCCGAACGCGTTTGCGGCGGGCCGCAGCCCCGAGAACTGCTGCATCGCGGTCACGTCCGGGCTGCTCTCGCGGGTGAACCGGGAGGAACTTCAGGGCGTCATCGCGCATGAAATGTCACACATTATCAACCGGGACGTGCTTTTCATGACGATGTTGAGCATAATGCTCGGCGCGATAGTTATGATTGTGGATATTCTTTTTCGGGGCAGCATGTACGGGCGCAGGTCGTCCCGGTCGTCAGGTGGCGGCAATGCGATTGAGGTGATAGTCGCGATCGTGTTAATGATCCTCGCGCCGCTGCTCGCGCAGCTTATATATTTTGCGGCCTCACGCAAGCGGGAATTTCTTGCCGACGCTTGTGGCGCGCGGCTGACCAGATATCCGGAAGGACTCGCTTCCGCGCTCGAAAAGATCGGCGGCTATCCCCAGAGCGTGGCGAGCGCGAACCGCGTCACGGCGCCGCTTTACATCGCCAACCCGATGGCGGGCAAACTAAAGAAAGCGTCATCGCTGTCGGCAACGCATCCGCCGATCGAAGAGCGGGTAAGAATATTGCGCGGGATGTCGGGACAGTTTACTTTCGAGGCGTACGAGAGGGCTTTCATCAGCAACTCGAAAAGCGGCGGCCGGAAACTTTTCTCGGTGGCTGACATGAAGAAGAACCTGTTTTCCGGCGCGGGTGCGGGCGCGAAGACGCCCGCTCCAGCCTCGGTTGCGGCCGGACAGGCTTTTACAGCGCCCGCCGGGCAGCCGGCAACGGCTCGGCAGCAGTCTTTTGCGACGAGATCGAAGGTGAACGACGTGTTCTGGAAGTCGGAAGGCTACCGGTTCATCGACTGCGGTTGCGGCGTGCGGCTGAAGGTGCCGCCGGACCTCAAATCCGGTGTTTTCTACTGCCCGAAATGCGGCGCGAAGCATGAAGTATAGGTGTGAACGGACATCTACGGAAACGCTGCCCCGGAAAGCGCGGCGTATGATATAATATCCGCACTTTGCAACTACCAAGGAGGATGCCCGATGCCCAAGAAATTGCTTGATGGAAACAAAAAATACGTTAAGGACGTTTTCGTCCCGCAGGGTTTGTCGAAGTTGAAGGCCGGACAGAGCCCGCATACGTGCTGGATAGGCTGCTCGGATTCGAGAGTGCCGTCGAGTTCGATCACCGGCGCGTTGCCGGGCGATATTTTCGTTCATCGCAACGTGGCGAATTTAGTGCCGGCGGACGATGACAATGTCGGCGCGGTGCTCGAGTACGCGGTAGGCCATCTGAAGGTGGAGCGGATAGTGATCTGCGGGCACTACGGATGCGGAGGGCTGACGGCGCTCTGGCGCGGGCCGGAGAAGGGGACGATAGTCGCCGAATGGCTGAAGTACGGCGCTCCCGCGCTGAGGCGTGTGAAGGCGATTCCGGGCGTGTCGAAGATGACCGAGGCGGCGGCGCTGAAGCTGCTGGTAGAGGAAAACCTGCGCGTGCAGAAGGGCAATCTGCTGAAGTATCCGTTTGTCAAAAAAGCGGTCAAAAACGAGACGCTCGATATCGACCTGCTTGTCTATGATCTTGCCACCGGCAGACTGAAGGAACTGAAAGCCTGACGGCCGCGGTCAGCCTTCGATAAAAAAGCGTTGTTTTATCGGCTTATTTCTAATTTGTAACCAATATCACGCGATATTCTTTTAAGGGCGGGGTTACATAAGCAATTGATATTGTATATAATGACCGTGTTTTAGATATAGGGACGAATCACGTCTTCCGCATGTTGACGGTACACAATCGAACAAAAGGAGTTTGAGATGTCGGAACAAGCTGCGCCGCAAAAGGTAAGAATCCTCCCGATTCTGGATTACATCATTCAAACTTATATGAAAAACGCGAAGATGCCTCAGGGCGAGGAGGTCGTGAATATTCAGGCGATTCTCGTCGAGGTTGCGAAGCTGAAGGGTAAGCGTGAGGCGATAATCGAGTACAAACGCAGCCTGTCACCTTACGCACGCTCGATATTCGACGCGTACGCGGAACTGAGCAAGATCAACACCGAGGTGTCGGCGGCGATCGCGCAGCAGAACGCGGACGAGATGACGCGCGGCTGGTTCAGGATCGCGGCGCTGCTCATGAAGCTGAAACTGTACCGCGACAGCAATATGCCGATCGAGAAAATGGACCTCGAAATTTCGTTCACTGACAAAGAGAAGCAATTCCTCGACGACATGATCGGAATGGACATTCCGTTCGAGGCGGCCATGCGGCAGATTCCGCCGTCGATCGTGTCGATGCGGATGGCCGATATTGACAAAAGGCAACTTGTTCGCGGCGGCGACGTGATCGACGAGGATTACGAGGAACCGCTCCGCAAACAGATACGAGAGAAGATTGAGAAGGAGTTCGGGATCGAGCGCGTGGGCGATTTCGCCGGCACGAAGAAACCGCTCGAACTCGGCGACATTGTGAAACCGGCGAAGGTCAAGGAAGAGGTGGTGGACAACTACTGCTTCCGCACGATGTCCCAGTTCATCGAACACAAATACAAGTCGCTCCGGCGTGCGACGTACAAACCGCTCGATATCGAGCGCAAAGAGACGGGCGGCTACCGCACGCGCCGGATCAAATTCAAGGAAGTCGGCGGAGGCGTCGAGATCGCGGACAGCGGTATGATATCCGCCGAAGCGTACTTCATGGACCCGCCGGCGATCACGAAGAAAATCGTCGCGGATATTTCGCTGCTCAGTCAGACGCTGGCGATGGGCGCGAAGAAGATTTCGACGGATTATTACTTCAATGTTTTCTATCACATACAGCATGCGGTTGTGGATGACGACGCGAAGGCGGAAGGTGACGCTGCCGAAGCGCCGCCCGCACAGACGGTGGAGCGGTTCGACCCGGAGACGGCGACCGAATTCGCGAGGCACCGGGACCGCGTCACTGCGGAGAAGGCCGCGGAACTCATCAACGAGCTCGCGAAATACGATATATACGTATTCGGCGGCCACCTCGACCTCGACATCTATCTCGACTGCATCGGCATTCGCAAAAAACCGAACATCATGATGATAAAAGGCGAAGGGCTCGCCTCGTTCGACTACATAAACAACCTGATTCTGGTGCCGGAATACTGCCCGCCGCGCGTGTCGCCGCTCGAACAGATGGTGTCCGCGCTCGCGGATTTCAGGTACGCGCTCTGGATCGATTCGCCGAAGAACATCTTCGAGCAGCAGGGCGTCGGCTTCGCCGTCATAGGAAGCAAGAAAAAGGCAATGAGCAAGAAGCCGCTCTGGGCCATCTTCCCGACGCACTGCAGCGCGCTGATTAAGCAGAAAGCGTTCCGCGAACAGTACATCAGGCACGTCCTTTCTCACATTTTCTCGAACGGGATAAAGGAAGTGTGCGGTTACGAAATTGCTCAACAGCATCGGAACCGGATAACCGACTCGCTGCTCAGGCAGTTCTTCAGCGCGTATATTCCGATGTATCAGTTCAAGGAAGGCAAACCGCCGGAGGGCGGCGCGTCCGTCTCGGATCAGTCCGGAGTACAGATTTCTGACGATGCGGCCGAAACGGAACAGACTCCCGCATTCACGCCCGGCGGTATGCCGCCGAGGCCGGCGTCGCTTCCTCCGAGGCCGTCAACTTTGCCGCCGAAACCGGCTGCGCCGGTTGCCGCGCCCTCCGCGCCTCAACCCGTACCCACACCGGCGCCTGCGCCAACTCAGGCATCCGCGCCCTCCGCTCCTGCGGCTAAACAGGAAGTTACGGAAGACGAGCTTCTTGCCGACCTCGGACTCGGGATGGAAGAAGCACCGGCGCCTGCGCCAACTCAGGCAGCCGCGCCCGCGCCGAAACCTGCCGTTGCACCGGCGCCTGCCGCGCCCGCGCCGAAACCGGCAGCCGCACCTGCTCCTGCTCCGACTCCGGCGGCAAAGCCGGCGACTACGACTATTAACTGCAAAAGTTGCCATTGTGAACTACCGGTTAATAGCAAGTTCTGCCTGAATTGCGGAGCGCCGGTTATCGTCGGCAACAAATGCATCATCTGTGCGTCTGAACTGCCGCCCGGCGCGAAATTCTGCAACGAGTGCGGATCGCAGCAATCGTAACTCGATAGCAAACGAAATACGAAACGCCCCGGCCGCAAACCGGGGCGTTTTTTATTTGTCGGTACTGCCACTTTTAACACGTATCGACAAGATATGAGATAATCGAAATGTGATAGAGAAGTTTGCTTTCTTGCGGGATGCGGCCCGCCGAGCAGCCCGCTGAACGGCCAGTCGATTATTGTTTTAATTCGGGCGCGTGAGAGCGAGATAATATTTCCGTTGTGACTTGGGGTCTGTTGTGGTTAATTTTAAAGGTGGCGGATGCCGCTGATTCACACGGGATTCGCCGGATTGCGAAATTTGCCGTTCAGGGCGCGAAAATTGAATTTTGAGTTTCCCGTGTTATAA
Source organism: uncultured bacterium (assembly GCA_964409645.1). Lineage (GTDB taxonomy): Bacteria > UBP15 > UBA6099 > UBA6099 > UBA6099 > CAYPEK01. Next base: position 7,095 of record CAYPEK010000109.1, read on the forward strand.
TCTTCTCCGGCGATGGACTATATATATATATGAGATGATGTATCTTAACCAATACTCTCCCGTTAAAGGTAAGGGTGCATAGACGTGCTTGATACGATAAAAGGATTATTTGACGAGAATAAACGGATTGTCGTCCGGCTCGCGAAGATCGTCGATAAAGTGAACTCGCACGCGGCGGAGATGGAGTCGCTCGACGACGAACAACTGCGCGAGAAGACGTTCAAATTCCGCGAGCGGCTGGCGAACAAGGAAACGCTGGACGACATTCTGCCGGAGGCGTTCGCGGTGTGCCGCGAGGCGGCTGACAGACGCTGCCGGCCGGGCGGCATGTGGAGTGTTTTTTTCTGGGACGCCGACACACTGAAGGAACGGATCGGCGATCAGGCGCTGATCGCGAAGATACGCGATGTGAAGCGCCGCATCGAAGAAGGCGAAAACCAGACGCAGATTTTTCTGCCCGCGGATTTTTATAAAGAGCTGCGCGCACTCAACATCAAGGGCACGCGGATGCGGCCGTTCGATGTGCAGGTGATGGGCGGCATCGCGCTCCACGAAGGCAAGATATCCGAAATGAAAACGGGCGAAGGAAAAACGCTCTCGGCGACGCTGCCCGTATATCTCAACGGCCTCTCGCAGGACGGTGTGCATGTAGTGACGGTGAACGACTACCTCGCACGGCGCGACAGCCAGTGGATGGGGCCGATCTATCAGGCGCTTGGACTGACGGTCGGTGTGATCCAGCACGACATGGACCCCGAGGAGCGCCGCATCGCCTACAACGCGGACATCACTTACGGCACGAATAACGAGTTTGGTTTCGACTACTTGCGCGACAACATGGTGCTGCGCAAGGAGATGATGGTGCAGCGCGGCCACAACTACGCGATCGTTGACGAGGTGGACAGCATTCTGATTGACGAAGCGAGAACGCCGCTCATCATTTCGGGGCAGGCGGATCAGGACGTCAGCGTGTATTACAAGGTGAATCAGGCGATCCGCAGGTTGATGGCGAGTGAGGAACATTACGAGTTCGACGAGAAGGAACACTCGGCGAACCTGACGGAGTCGGGACAGTCATACATTGCTAAGGCGCTCAACCTGCCGGACCTGTACGATTTCGGCCGCGATATGGACCCATCGACGGCCACCGAGCGCGATTTTCAGAAGCAGACTTTCTACAATGAAATAATCAGCACGATCCAGAGCTCGATCCGCGCGTACACGCTCTACAAGCTCGACCGCGACTACATCGTCAAGGACGGACAGGTCATCATCGTCGATGAGTTCACGGGGCGTCTCATGTTCGGGCGGCGGTACAGCGAGGGCTTGCATCAGGCGATTGAAGCGAAGGAAGGCGTAAAGATCGAGCACGAGAGCCAGACGCTCGCGACGATCACGTTCCAGAATTATTTCCGCATGTACAAGAAGCTGGCCGGGATGACGGGTACGGCGAAAACCGAAGAACAGGAATTTATCAAGATATACGGGCTCGAAGTCGTTGTGATGCCGACGAACAAGCCGATGGTCCGCATCGACCACCCGGATACGGTGTTCAAAACGGAAAAGGCGAAGTTCGACTCGGTGGTCGAGGAGATCGTGGAGTGCCACAAGAAGGGGCAGCCGGTGCTCGTGGGCACGGTGTCGGTCGAGAAGTCCGAGATGCTGAGCCGCATGTTGCTTAAACGCAACGTATCGCACAACGTCCTGAACGCGAAGCACCACGAGCGCGAGGCGGAGATCGTATCGCAGGCGGGCATACGCGCGCAGGTGACGATCGCGACGAACATGGCCGGCCGCGGTACGGACATCGTGCTCGGCGAAGGAGTGGACGGGCTCGGCGGGCTGCACATCATCGGCACCGAGCGGCACGAGTCGCGCCGTATCGATAACCAGTTGCGCGGCCGGTCCGGACGTCAGGGCGACCCCGGCTCGTCGCGCTTCTACATCTCGCTCGAAGACGACCTGATGAGGCTGTTCGGCTCGGACCGCATCAAGGGGCTGATGGAGCGCGTCGGGTTCGACGATTCGTCGCCGATCGCGCACAGTTGGCTGTCGAAGTCGATCGAGAGCGCGCAGAAGAAAGTCGAGTCGCGCAACTTCGAGATGCGCAAACACGTGCTCGAATACGACGACGTGATGAACAAGCAGCGCGAGACGGTCTATACCATGCGGCAGGACGTGCTGATGGAGGGCGACACGCGTGACCTGATCCTCGATTTCATAGATAAGCACGCGCAGTCGCTGCTGGACCGCTATTGCAGCGCCGATCTGCAACCAAAGGATTGGAACCTTACTTCACTTTATGAAGAGATCGCCTATCTCTGCTGGAAGTTCACGCACAAGCCGGAGGATTTTGTAGGCAAGACGCGCGAGGCTATGAAGGATATGATAGTCGGCCCGCTGCTTGAGTTCTACGAGGAGAAGGAGACGCGGCTCGGGCCTGAGATGATGCGCGAGCTCGAACGTGTTGTGCTTCTAAGGACGATAGACGAGAAATGGATCGACCACCTCTACGCGATGGACAACCTGAAGGAAGGTATCGGGCTGCGCGCGTACGGTCAGGTAAACCCGATTGTGGCATACTCGAAGGAAGCGTTCGAGATGTTCACGCAGATGAAGGACGAGATCCGTCAGTCCGCGATCAGGCTCACGCTGCTGCTCGAGTTTGTGCAGCAGAGGCGTAGCGTGGTGAAGTCGGCGCAGGAGAATATCAGCGACGGCGGCGGCGAGGAAAGTGGCGGCAAGAAATCGTCCGGCGCGGGCAGGCACAAAGAGAAGGCGAAGGTGGGCCGGAACGACCCGTGCCCGTGCGGAAGCGGAAAGAAATATAAGCATTGCTGCTTGAATAAATAAGTAGCGAGGGAAAGACAAAAACAAGAGAATAAAACCGAGCCGCGCGCGTAAGCAAGCGGACACGCGGAAGGATGAAAAACTCAACAAGTAAAAGAGTAAAAGCAGGGACTGGCAACGCGGTTGTTTCGCGGCGCCTGCACCGCTTTGAAGCAACGAGAGAAATATAAAATAGGTAGTGGATAGTAGATGGGTAAAAGACAAAAAGCAACTCTAAATTGCGTAGGGCAGGGCCGCCGTTCAGTCGGCTGCACCCCGCCGAAGCAGCACCTTCAAACCAAGTTTGAGGGTGGCACTGGATACTGAATGTAAACAAGTTTTTGGAGATATAAGATGATCGAAACTACATTATTGGATGACCTCCGACAGCTTCAGACGAAAGTCGAAGCCATGCGGGGGTATCTTTGACGTCGAACGCCTGAAATCCGAGATCGAACAACTTGAAAAAGAGATGGCTGCGGACGGTTTCTGGAACGACCAGAAGCGCGCTGCATCCGTGAACGCCGAGCGAAGCCGCAAGAAGGAAAAGATCGAGAAATGGAAGCGGCTTTCGGATCGGATGGAAGACGCGGTGACGATGACCGAGATGGCGATCGAAGAAGGCGACGAAAGCACGGTTGCTGAGCTCGCCGCCGAATTCGGCGACCTCGAACGCGACGTTAAAGCGTACGAAATCGAGACGCTGCTTTCGGGCGATTACGACACGAACAACGCGATTTTCTCGATCCATGCGGGCGCGGGCGGCACCGAGGCGCAGGACTGGTGCGAGATGCTGCTCCGGATGTATCTGCGGTGGATGGAGCGGCGGAAGTTCGAGGCGCGCGTGATAGATGAGATGCCGGGCGAAGAGGCGGGTATGAAGAGTGTTGTTGTCGAGGTCAAAGGCGACTACGCTTACGGGATGCTCCGCTCGGAAAAGGGCATTCACCGGCTGGTCCGCATATCGCCGTTCGATGCCAATAAGCGACGCCACACATCATTCGCTGCGGTCGATGTGATCCCCGAAATCGAGGAGGACGTTGACGTCGATATCAACCCGGACGATCTGAAGATAGACACGTACCGAAGCGGCGGCGCCGGCGGCCAGCACGTGAACAAGGTGTCCTCCGCGGTGCGCATCACGCATATTCCGACCGGGATTGTTGTGCAGTGCCAGAACGAACGCTCGCAGCACAAGAACAAGGAGAGCGCGATGCGGGTTCTGCGCGCGCGCCTGTTCGAGGTCCAGCGCCGCAAGCAGCAGGAGAAGATGAACGTAATTCAGGGCGAGCTGAAGGACATCGCGTGGGGCAGCCAGATCAGGTCGTATGTGTTTCAGCCTTACACTATGGTGAAAGACTTGCGCACGCGATTCGAGTCGGGGAATATTCAGTCGGTGATGGACGGAAACATCGACGATTTTATATGGACGTATCTGCAGATGGAGGCGGGTCGTATCGCTAAACCGATCGACTCAGGCACTCCCGACGACGATGTGGACGAATAAAACGGTTGCTTAAAGGAGACTTTTGAAAAAGTTTCCCTTAAGAATTCTTTCAAAACTTTTTGCGTCGCAACTCCTGCTTCGCTCCGGAATTGCTTTCGGTGAATCGATACCGGTCATTCATCGAGCGAACTTTCCTTTAAAACAATGTTATTTTATAATTCATTTTCGTTGAGACTTTTTGCGAAACGTTAAATATGAGCGGCATCTATCTCAGTCTTGTTTTTCCGGCTTACAACGAGGAGCTGAGGCTGCCGCGCTCGCTCGAAAAGACGGTCGCATACCTAAAACGACAGAGTTATTCATCGGAAATAATCGTTGTGGACGACGGAAGTTCCGACCGGACTGCGGACGGCGCGAGGAGCGTGCTCGATCCATCGGGAATTCCATTCAAAGTGATTTCACTCGACACGAACAGGGGCAAGGGATTCGCCGTGAAAACCGGTATGGAGGCGGCGGCGGGCGAATACGTTTTCTTTTCGGACTCCGATCTTTCGACGCCGATTGAGGAACTTGAACGACTGCTTCCTCTCCTCGAAAAAGAATACGATGTCGCTATCGGCTCGCGTGGAATGAAGGAATCGAAACTCGAAGTCAGGCAGCCGTTTCTGCGCGAGTACGGCGGCCGCAGCCTGAACCTTCTCGTGCAGTTGATAGCGATGCCGGGCATAAAGGACACGCAATGCGGATTCAAGGGTTTCCGCGCGGCGGCGGCGAAACAGATCACGTCGCGGCAGAAGCTTAGCGGCTACTCTTTCGATGTCGAGATTTTGTACATTGCGAGGAAACTCGGAATGAAAATCACGGAAGTGCCGATCACGTGGCGGAACGACCCGGCAACAAAGGTGAGCGCGGTTCGCGAGGGAATTAAGATAGTGATTGATTC
>CAYPEK010000109.1:12413-14147 GCA_964409645.1 uncultured bacterium
CAGCGGCGATGTTGTTCGGGACGGCATATGCAGAAGGAGCGAAGGACCCGGCGGCGGAGTTTGTCAAAAAGCTCGGCGCGGGCGTTTCGCAGCAATACTACAATCTCGTCGATGAGCCGACCGGAAAGGATTTCGACACCAACGTGACGTCGATATACATCGGCAACCCGGCCGGCACGCGCTTCTATACGAATTACTACGACACGAAGATGTCGAACGACGGCGCGACGCGCAAGTTCAGCACGAAAGTGCAGGCGGACAATTACGGGATGATGTTCGGCGTGCGATCCGCAAAGTTGAAAGGGCAGGCACTGACGATCGGCTTCGCAAAGAAGGAGATCAAGACGGACAGGATAAGGGAGTACGTGTATCAGGGCGCGTGCCAGCCGTGTGTGAACATTATCGATTATGCGGAGGTTGAGTCGCATCCGTTCCATCTCGGATACGCGCGCGATCTCGGAGGCTCATGGAATGTAGGGCTCGATTACGATTTTGAAAAGATCAAGGCGACTCCGCTCACAAGCCTGATGGTATCGACAAAAAGCTACACGCTAAAAGCGGACCGGACGGGCAGGAAGTTCGATTTAGGAGGTTCGGTTACGAAGATTGCGTCCGATAGAGCGCCGGACAACATGAACTTGAATTTCAAGGTCGCGTACAAACCGCACAAGAATGTGAAAGTGCTGTTTACGGCGGGTATGTTCACGGACGGGCTTCCGGCGGGCGGCGGCGTGTTTTCGGATGTCGGCGGCCAGTTCATAATCCCGTACCTCAACGGCGAAACAGAATACGAACGCATTTACAGCGAGAAATTCGCCTATTTTTCACTCGGCGTAGGAATCAGCAGATAGAAAAAGGGCGGGGTGCTAAACCCCGCCCTCGATATATTCCGATCTAATAAACTTATCTTTATTTGTAATACGCAACGCTTACATTATCCGTGATGCCGAACGGAACGAAATTGTAAGCCTTGATGAATGAGTCTTTGAATGAGCCCGGGCCGACCGATCTCGGCTCGGCTTCCGTCTGGTGGTGCGGCCCCATCAGATTGCGGTTGCTGTCTGTCAGCTCGATCTCGATCCTGTTGTTTCCCTTTTTTACGAATTTCGTGATGTCCAGCCGATACGGATGGAACGCGATCAATCCCGCATCCTTCCCGTTGACTTTCACTGCTGTCGTTATCGAATACAGGCCGTTGAATTCAAGATAGACCTTTTCGCCGGTTGCGGCATTGATCTCCGCGTCTTTGCCTACGACGATCGAGCCTGAGAAGAACGGGAAGCCCTGTTTGACGAGGTCGCCGTATTTAACCGTTTGCGTTTTGTCGATTATCTTGTACGTTCCGTCCTTCGCGCGCTTCACGTTGAAATCGCCGAGCACGTAGGCGGGTTGCACTTCGACGCCGCCGTCCACGTAAACCATCGTACCGGGTTTCGTCGGCGGAACGCACGTGCCTTCCATCTCGAATACGTTTCGGCCTTCGACGGCGAGGCCGCTTATGTCTATCTTCTTGAACGAAACATCCCGCCACCAGCCTTTGTTCTTGTATTCTATAGGTTTGTCATTCAGCGACATCTTGTATTTGTCGGGCTGTTCGAGGACGAACCAGAGCTGGCTGTACGTTTTCGGGTCGCCTTCGATGTTAAAGATGTATCTGACTTTGAATTTCTTACCGGCGCCGTTGCCGACGATCGACTCCTGCGCGACATACCACGGAAGTGAGTAAGTCCAGTC
>CAYPEK010000110.1:0-14007 GCA_964409645.1 uncultured bacterium
GCAGGGCATCGGCAGCAGTAGTTGACCGCGGCCAAAGATATTTTTGGATGACTCAAATTTTCATTTATAAACGGAACTTCTGTGCCTGACACGCATTACTTTTACTGTTTTTTCGGAATCGCTAACTTCGTAGATAATTCTGTAATCTCCAACTCTCACACGTCAATCGTCTTGCGAGCCGACAATTTTTCGGCATCCTTTCGGCCTCGGATTGTTTCTCAATGATTTAAGAGTCGATATTACTCGTCCAGCGGCTTCGGACGGAAGACGCCGGAGTTCACGCTCCACGGATTTCTCTATCAGGACCTCGTACAAGGCTCACTTTCCTTTGAGAAAATCGTCGAGTTTGCTGAAGCTCATCTTCCTTGATCTCATTTCGCGGAGTACTTTAAGGTCATCCGCATCTTCCAGCCGTTCGAGCATCTCCTGATATTCATCAATGTCGATAATTACCGCGGCCGGTTTGCCGTCCCTGTATATGATTTCTTGTGTTTTGGTTTTCGTTTTCATCTCAACACTCCGACATGAAAATATATCCAAAGATTAACACATTAATGATTAGTCAACAACTGAAATGATTGCCGCTACTTCATCGGTACGCCGTGTGTATCAGAGTGTCTTCTGAATCTTTGCCCAAGAGTCTTTCAGCGACACTGTGCGGTTAAAGACAGGTTTGCCGGGTTGCGAGTCCGGGTCGCAGCAGTAGTAGCCTTTGCGCTCGAACTGGAACCTGTCGCCGGGCTTCGCCTCGCCGAGGAACGGTTCGCATTTGCATCCGGTGACGACCTGCAGCGAGTTCGGGTTGATGCAACTGCGCCAGTCTTCACCGCCTTCGATGTCGTTCGGATTTTCGACCGTGAACAGGTGGTCGTAGAGTCGGATTTCGGCTTCGACCGCTTGCTCTTCGGCAACCCAGTGCATGGTGGCTTTCACCTTGCGGCCGTCCGGCGAGTCGCCGCCGCGGGTGGCGGGGTCGTACGTGCAGTGCAGTTCGACGATGTTGCCGTCCGCGTCTTTCACGACGTCGGTGCAAGTGATGAAATAAGCGTAGCGGAGGCGCACCTCGCGGCCGGGAGCGAGCCGGAAGAACTTCTTCGGCGGGTCCTCCATGAAATCCTCGCGCTCGATGTAGATGACCTTCGAGAACGGCACCTTGCGCGTGCCGGCAGTTTCGTCTTCCGGGTTGTTGACGGCGTCGAGTTCCTCGACCTGACCGTCGGGGTAGTTGTCGATGACCACGCGTAGCGGGTCGAGGACGGCCATCGCGCGCTGTGCGCGGCGGTTGAGGTCCTCGCGGAGGCAATGTTCGAGCAGGCTGTACTCGACGATGTTGTCGGCTTTAGCAACGCCGATGCGCGAGCAGAAATCGCGGACCGACTCAGGTGTGTATCCGCGGCGGCGCATCCCGGCGATGGTGGGCATGCGCGGGTCGTCCCAGCCGCTCACGAAATTTTCGCGCACGAGTGTTATGAGTTTGCGCTTGCTCAGCGCGATGTATGTCATGTTCAGCCGCGCGAACTCGATCTGTTGCGGATGGTAGATTCCGAGCGCCTCGCAGAACCAGTCGTAGAGCGGGCGGTGGTCTTCGAATTCGAGTGTGCAGATCGAGTGGGTGATCCGCTCGATGGAGTCGGACTGCCCGTGCGTGAAATCGTACGACGGGTAGATGACCCATTTCGTGCCGGTGCGGTGATGCGGAGCTTTGAGGATGCGGTACATGACGGGGTCGCGCAGGTTGATGTTCGGCGCCGCCATGTCGATCTTGGCGCGGAGCGTGCGCGTGCCTTCCTCGAACTCGCCGGCGCGCATCCGCTCGAACAGGTCGAGGTTTTCTTCGACCGAGCGGTCGCGGTACGGGCTGTTTTTGCCCGGCCGGGTGAGCGTGCCGCGGTACTCGCGCATCTCGTCCGCGTTCAAGTCGCACACGAACGCTTTGCCTTCCTTGATGAGTTGTATCGCCCATTCGTATATCTGGTCGAAGTACGACGACGCGAAATAAAGGTGTTCGCCCCAGTCGAAGCCGAGCCAGCGCACGTCGTCTTTGATTGACTCGACGTACTCGTCTTCTTCCTTGCTCGGATTGGTGTCGTCGAAGCGCAGGTGGCAGCGTCCGCCGTAGTCTTTGGCGATGCCGAAGTTGAGGCAGATGCTTTTCGCGTGGCCGACGTGGAGGTAGCCGTTAGGTTCGGGCGGGAAGCGTGTGAATACGCGGCCGTCCCATTTGTTCGTGCGGATGTCCTCGTTGATGATGGCGCGGATGAAGTCTGTTCCTACTGCCGGTTTCTGACTCTCGTTGTCCATGGTTCTGCACCTCAATCAGGTTCTCGGTTTAATGGTAACCCGCGGATATTATATCAGCGGCGATAAACCGGAGCAAATATGCGCGGATATAGATCGTGAATCGGAATGATTCGCCGGGTGGTTATTGCTGATTGGCGCCGGTTATCGTTTTGCCGATGCGGGCGAGAGTCTGCTCTCTGCCGATGAGGTACAGCGTTTCCCAGATGCCGGGGCTTGCCGTGCCGCCGGTGACTGCCACCCGCAGCGGTTGCGCGATGCTTCCGAACTCGATTCCTTCCGATGTTGCAAATTGTGTAAGCGATTCCTCCAATACGGATTCGGTCCAGTCGGCGACGCTTTCAAGCAGGCCCTTCAGCTTTTCGAGTATTTTTAGTCCCGCGCCGTCGTTTTTTAGGAGCACTTTGTTGACGGCTTTCGGGTCGGGCGTGATCTCGCCCGGAAAGAAATATCGGGATTTATCAACGAACTGCGCGAGCGTTTCCGCCCGTATGCGCAGCAGTTCTATCAGTTTGAGCATCCACTCGTCGCTCCGGCCGCGTGCGTCGATTCCTTCCTTTTCGAGCCGCGCGACGATCTCCGGCAGAAGTTCCTCCGCCGGTTTCTTCATGAAATACTGGCTGTTCATCCAGTGGATTTTTTTAAGGCTGAACTGCGCCGGTCCCGAGTTCACATGGTCGAGCGAGAACGCCTCCACCATTTCCCCGTGCGACAGAATCTCGCGGTCGTCGCCCGGATTCCATCCGCAGAGCGCGAGCATATTGAACAAACACTCCGGGAAGAATCCCATCTCGCGGAACTCGCCGACGTACGCCGCGCCGTCCCGTTTCGAGTACGGTTTGCCCTGTTCGTTGACGATCATAGGGAAGTGCCCGAACAGCGGCGGCCGCGCGCCCATCGCTTTATAAAGGAACAGGTGGCGGAACGTGTTCTCGACGTGGTCGTTTCCGCGGAGCACGTGAGTGATGCCCATATCGACGTCGTCGATCACATTCGCGAGGTGGAACACCGGCGAGCCGTCCGAGCGAACTATGACAAAATCGCGGATTCCGTCGAGCGGTTTTTCGAGTCTGCCCATCACGAGGTCGTCGAAAAACACCACGCGGCGGCGGAATCTGATCTTGACGGGTGTGATGCCCGTCAGCGCGGCCACGTCGAGCTCTTCGCCGGTTTCGCTGCTGAATGATTGTATAGTCTTATCTTTTAAAACATCGCCGCCGCATGTCCCGCTATTTTCAGCGATCAGCAACAGCTCCGGCACCGCGCCCCAACTCATCGGCTGCGCGAACTCGGCGCCTTTGCTCGATTTCAGGTAGAGGATAATCCCGTGCGGGGTTGATGTCAGGCGTCCGTTGCCGATCTCGATCTCGACTTCCTCGCCGGGTTCAGAAACGAACGCCGGGTCGAAAAGTTTTTCTGTTATCCGGCAGATTGTCGGCGAGGAGTCGTCCTTCTTCGACGCGAAACCGTCCGCGATCATTTTCGACGCGACGTCGAGGTGTCGCTGCAACTGCTTCGTCTGGTAAACCGGCTCGCCGTCGTAGTCGAGTCCGAGCCAAGCCATCGAGTCGAGCAGGGCCTTGATTGCTTCGGGTGTCGAGCGTTCGAGGTCGGTGTCCTCGACGCGAAGGAGGAATTCACCTTTTTCGTGCCGCGCGAAAAGCCAGTTGAAGATAGCGACGCGGATGTTGCCTATGTGCACGTTGCCTGTCGGGCTCGGCGCGAAACGAACTTTTACCGGCATCGAAGCTGCCTCTTTCATCCAAGCGGTATGGCCGCTGTTTTAACGGAAAAGAATTTTAGCACCGCGCGGGCCGCAAAACAACGATACGCGGAAATGCCCGTCTCCGCATTCATTTTTGACACCCAAAATTTAATGTAATAATATATCCGAACTGCTTTTGGGTGTGAGGCAAATCGAATCGATCGGGGTGGTGAGAGCAATGGATTTTTCATTGACGGAAGACAACGTAAGATTGCAGAAGTTGTTCAGGGATTTTGTTAAAAAAGAGATCGAGCCGGTAGCGGACAAGATAGACAAAGAAGAACTGTTTCCGTACGAGATATTCAAAAAGGCGGGCGAGCTCGGATTTCTCGGCGCGTCGTTTCCGGAGGAGTACGGTGGCACCGACATGGGCGCTGTTGCGTACTGCCTGCTGAACGAGGAAGTGGCGTATTCGTCGCCAGCGGTTGGCACGGTGCTGGGCGCGCATGCGGGCATCGCGTGTCATTCGATATTCGTCGGCGGCACCGAGGAGCAGAAGCTGAAGTATCTGAAGCCGCTCGCGACGGGCGAGAAGCTGGGCGCGTTCGCGCTGACGGAGCCGACGGCCGGCTCGGACGCTGCGGGCATCAAGACGCGCGCGGTGCGAAAAGGAGACAAGTTCATAATCAACGGCTCGAAGATATGGATCACGAACGGCGGCCGCGCGGATGTGTATGTCGTGTATGCCGATCTCGAAAAATCGGAGACTGGCAGGGGCGGCATCAGCGCGTTCATAGTGGAAAAGGAGTTCCCGGGTTTCGCGGTCGGCACGATCGAGAAGCACATGGGGATACACGGCTCGTCAACGGCGGAGCTGATTTTCGATGAAATGGAAGTGCCGGCGGAAAACCTGCTCGGCGAAGAGAACGGCGGATTCGCGATCGCAATGAAAGCGCTGGATTTCGGCAGGATGGGGCTCGGCGCGGGCTGCGTGGGGATGGCGACGCGGTGCCTGCACCTGAGTCAGGATTTCGCAAAGCAGCGCGTGCAGTTCGGCCGCGCGATCATCAAGCAGCAGGCGATCCAGTTCAAGCTCGCCGAGATGGCGACGAGCATCGAGGCGGCGCGGCTGATGGTTTACAACTGCGCGTGGCTTGCGGACAACGGAAAGAAATTCACGAAGCAGGCGGCGATGACGAAGCTGTTCACGTCGCAGGTGGCGAATCGCTGCGCGTACGAGGCGGTGCAGATACACGGTGGGATGGGCTACATGACGGACTACCCGGTGGAGCGGTTCTACCGCGACGCGCGGATAACGGAAATATACGAGGGCACGAGCGAGATGCAGAAGCTCGTGATCGCGATGCAGCTCCTGAGAGAGCGCAGATAGCATGATTAAACCGGATTTTTACGAGAAAAATCCGGGAAATCGAAGAAAGGGCGATCTACAGCGTTGAATCATCGACTCGAACTCGGTCACATACGGAACAGTATGCTCCCTTGTTCTCGCTCGATTCGCCTTGTACCTCATCCCTTTTTTCGATTTCTGTCTGCACTGGCGAAAAATGTAGGTTAAACGTAGGGGCACGTTGCACGTGCCCCTACTTCAATAATGTAGAAACGCAAGAAAAGGAAACAGGCGGATGAAGAACCCGATTAAGACGTTACTTGCAGCGGCTGCGGCCGCTGTTTTTTTCTGCGGCGCGGCGTCCGCGGAGAAGGCTTTCGTCAAGGACGAAAAATACCCGCAGAAGGTGACGACGACGTACATGCAGGAGAGCGGCCTGCCGCAGGACGGCGTGAACTGCCTTGCGCAGTGCGGCGGCGTGCTCTACGCGGGAACGAACACGGGAATTCTCGAGTTGCGCGGCGGCAAATGGTCTTCGCTCGATCAGGGCAACGGGCTCGTGGCGGTGTCGAAGCTCGAATGCGAAAAGGGCGGGTTGCTTGCTGCGTCGCGCGAGGGATTTTATCGGATTCCACTCGCCGAGGACGCAAAACCTGAAATGTTGTATATGCGAGAGACGACCACGTTCGCGGCGTGGCGCGGTGGCTGGCTGCTGGGCACGTCTTCCGGGCTCTTTCTTTTAAAGGATGGGAAGGCGACGCGGGTGGAAGCGTTCGGCACGCGGCCGGTGACGGCGCTTGCGGTGGACGACCGAGATGCGGCGTGGATCGGCTTCACGAAGGGGCTCGCGCGCTACGACGGCGAGAATGTTTCCCTGTACCGGCATAGCGAGGACGGCCGGAGTGTGATCGACAACAATATCCGCGACCTGTATCTCGCAAGCTCCGGGGATTTGTATATCGCGACGAGCAAGGGGATAAGCAAATTCGACCGTAAAGACAGGTGGACCGACATCAACGGCAAACACGGACTGCCATACGAAGACGTTGTAACGCTTGCGGGAAGCGACGGCATTCTGTGGGCCGGCACGACGATAGGCGCGGAGCGTTTCGCGAACGGGAAATGGGAGTATTTCGAGGGCCGTCGCTATATGCCGGACGACCGCGTATCGGCGATAGTGGCGCAGCCGGACGGCGGGGCGTGGCTCGGCACACGGGGCGGAGTTTCGCGCGTCGAGTACAGGATGACGACGCTCGCTGAGAAGGCGGCGTTTTTCGAGAAGCAGGTGCAGGCGCGGCACAATCGTTACGGACTGATTTCAAACTCTCATCTTAAAACTCCCGGCGACCTTTCGACGAACGTGAATACCACGAACGACAACGACGGACTATGGACGGCGATGTACATAGCTGCGGAATGTTACCGGTATGCCGCGACGAATGACCCTGAGGCGAAGAAGTTTGCGCGCGCGTCGATGGAATCCCTGATGAGGCTCGAAAATATCACGGATGTGCCCGGCTTCGCCGCGCGGTCGTTCGCCAAGGTTGACGAACCGCACTGCTCCGGCGAGTGGGACCACATAACGCCGGACGGCAAGTGGCGCTGGAAGGGGGACACGAGTTCGGACGAGATCGACGGGCATTACTATGCGAACGCGATTTACTACGACTTATGCGCGGATGAGAAAGAGAAGAAAGAAATACAAAAAAACGTTTCCGCGATGACGAACCACATAATAGATCATGACTTCTATCTCGTGGACACGGACGGCAAGCCGACGACGTTTGGACTGTGGAACCCGGAGTACCTGTCGAAAGAGGGGCGGTTTCAGCGCGGCCTGAATTCACTCGAAATACTTTCCGCGCTGAGGACGGCTTATCACATCACCGGTGACCAGAAATTCTTCGATAACTACGCGATGCTGATCAAGAAACACGGATACGCGAAGAACATAGTAAAGCAAAAACTGAACCAGCCGCACATTATCAACCACTCGGACGACGAGCTGGCGTTTCTCGCGTACTATCCGCTGCTGCTCTATGAAACCAACTCGTTCGTGCTCAAATATTATCACGAGAGCATCACGCGGAGCTGGAAGATCGACAGACCGGAGAAGAATCCGCTTTGGAACTACATTTACGGCGCGGTGATGCCTGAGGGAATCGAGTTCGACCCGGAAGTCTCGGTCGAAGCGCTGAGGCAGATTCCGATGGACCTGATTTATTGGACGACCCGCAACAGCCACCGCGCGGATGTGGAGCGCGACCCGAGCAGCGGCCGGTTCGACGAAATACAGGGAACATCCGTGCTGCCTTTCGACGAGCGCTGCCTGATGAAGTGGAACCGCAACCCGTACGAGTTGGACTGTCTCGGCGGCGGCGGCGGCGAAGAGGCGGCGACGTTCTGGCTGCTGCCTTACTGGATGGGTCGTTATTACGGGTTCATCAAATAGAAACGCGGTCAACGTCGGTTTTGACGACGGCAATAACAAAAGCTGCAAATTAAGGATATTGATTAAAGAATGGCTGACGAATCTCAAAAAGGGCAGGCTGGGCCGCCGCCCGTGCCTGCGGGTATCGAGCGGCGCGACACGGCGATAGCCGGCGCGCTTGCGGGTCAGGACAACCGGGCGCAGCGTGCCGCGTGGCTTGGCAACATCAGAGTCAACCAGAGCGAGATCGCCCGCGGACGCGACATCCGGGTGCTGCACGACGTTTTCTGGGATATTCCGGGCGTGGTGATCGGCGCGGGGCCGAGCCTCGAAAAAAATGTCGGGCTCCTGCGTGAGAATCATCAGCGGTACGGGCTGTTCTGCTGCGACCGGGCGTTCAAACGGGTGGTCGAGAACACGGGAGTCATTCCGCCGATAACGGTGGTGACGGACATGTCGCCCGCTGTTGCGGGGTTCTTCGGTGGAGCCGACACGTCAAAAACGATACTCGTTGCGCCGACGTATGTCGCGAAGGGAGTTCTTGCCCTGAAGTGGCGCGAAAAGATTTTTTACAACGTCGAGGATTTCGACAAGGGGTACGAATCGGCGGCGTTTAACCTGTCCGGCAAGCGGATAACGATAATTCCCGGCGGAGTGATTGTGGGCAACATGGCGTTTCTTGTGGCGAAAATAGCCGGATGCAACCCGATCACGTTCATCGGAAGCGACCTGTCGATGACGGAGCCGAGTAAAAATCCGGGCGAAGTGACGTACTCACATGAGGACGAGGACGGCAACAAAGTCTATTCGCTCGCGGGATTTCTGGCGGGGTTCGAGTGGATCAACAAATTTCTGCGGTTTGACAAAGACGCCGCCGCCGGTATATTGAAGGTGTACAATTCCACGGAAGGCGGGATAATGTACTCGAATGAAATAAAGGGAATGCCGTTCAAAGAATTCATGGAGCGGCACTTGGGAAGCGAAAAGAGTCTTAAGACAATGCTTGCAAAAAAACTTGGGAAATGACAATATTTAAACAATTGTATAAATGGAGAATATATGATAGAAGTCAGAAAATTATCAGATCAAGTAGTAATATTGAATTCAGATCTGATAGAAACGATTGAAGCGACACCGGACACGATGATAGTGCTGACGACGGGCCGGAAAATAGTTGTGAAGGATAGTGTTGACGAGGTCTTGAAGAAAGTGATAGAATATCGCCGCAGTATTCATGAAGGTCTGGGAATTAAACCGGAATAAAACGGTTTTTTATTTATTCAGGGAAAAGTGAGACAAGACTAAGGAGGAAAAAAACATGGCCGAAGAGGAAATTCTGCAACCAGCGGCGCCCGAAAAGAAGAAAAAAGGCGGTGGCGGCGGCGGCATCTCGATGGTACAGGTAGTCATCATTGCCGTACTGCTTATCGTTGTGACCGCTGTGATTGTAGTTGTCATAGGCGGCAAGGTAAAAGGCGTTCAAGACGATCTGTCCACCAAAGTTTCGGATGTGCAGACCCGATTGAATACCGGGACAATCATAAATGCATCTCAGCGCAACAAGCTTGAAGATTGCGAAGCAATAGTTCCTCTCTTAGATGCGGGAAAGTCGCTGATCGTAAACCTCGCTGACGGCAAGTCGTATCTGAGTACGACCATATCGATTTGTCTCGCCGGGCCGGAAGAATACAAGAGTGAAAAATATAAAACAGTCGAAGATGCGTTCGCGGCCGAAAAAGATAAGGTCATTTATGTGTCGAACGAGTTTCTTTCGACGCTGACAAAAGCGGACCTTTTTAACGAAATGCCGGCGGCGCCCGTAAAAGCGGAAGACGATTCCGGTATGACATTCGGCGACGAAAGTTCGAACGAAGGCTTCTCGAAAAAGATGGATATTATTCGTGGAAAACTTCTACGTGTAATCCGCGATGAGAGAGGGATCAAGTTCGTAAAGGACATTTATTTCACGTCGTTCCTTGTGCAGTGACATCGGTTCATTGTCGCAGCATACGACTCTCAGGAGGACAGTAACTTGGGCGATCTTTTATCACAAGATGCGATTGATGATCTGATATCACAATTGGGAGACGACACAGGCGGTGGAGGAGGCGGGGGAAGTTCCGACCTCGGAATCGACCTCGACGCGTTCGACATGGGAGCGCCAGTCGCGGCCGCGCCCTCGGCAATGTCCTCACCGGTCATCCCGGCCGCATCCGCAAAAAACGTTCAGGGCTACGACTTTTCAAGAGCATCGAAGTTTTCGAAAGACCAGATTCGCACGCTCCAGATGATCCACGAGACGTTCGCGAGACTTTTCTCGAGCACGCTCTCGGCGAAAATCAGGGCGCTCACAAGAATCAAAGTCGTTTCAGTTGAAGAAGTCACTTACGAGGATTTCATCAGCACGGTTTCCAACCCGTCGATTATCTCGATATTCGGGCTGCCGCCGATGGAGGGCAACGCAGTCCTCGACATCAGCCCCCAGATCGGATTCCCGCTGATGGACAGGCTGCTGGGCGGCTCCGGCGAAGAGGAAGAGGACGCCCGCGAGCTGACCGACATCGAAATCAACATCATGGAGAGCATCCTCACCGACGCGCTGAACTTCATGAAAGAGTCGTGGAGCAACGTGATCACGGTGAGCCCGAAGCTCGAAGTGCTCGAAAGCAATCCGTATTTCGTGCAGATCGTGCCGCCGAACGAGATGATTATACTCGTGAATTTCGAGGCGGAGATCGGCGAGAAATCGGGACGCATGAATCTCGCGCTTCCGTACGTAATGCTTGAGACGGTGCTTCCGAAGCTGAGCATACAGAAGTGGTTTGCGAGCTACCGCAGGACGGTTGCGCCGGACACGCCGATGAAAGTCGAAAAACGGCTGCTGAAGACCAACGTGATGGTGACCTCGGAACTCGGCAACGCGCTGATATCACTGAAAGACTTCCTGACGCTCGACGTGGGCGATATCCTCACGCTTCAGACAAAAGTGAACGATGAAGTGGACATCTACATCGGAAACAAACTGAAGTTCAAGGGGCGGCCGGGTGTGGTCGGGAAGAGCATCGCCGTGCAGACGACATCGGTTGTGAAGGAAAAAGAAGATCTGTAAAGAACGGCAAAAAAGGGCGAGCGGCCCTGTGAAATCATGAATAAGGAAATCCCGACTGGCTCCATGTGAATGCATGGAGCCAGCTTTATTTAGGCCGGATTTTTCTCGTAAAAATCCGAAAAATCGGGTTAGAGTAAAAAAAAGAACGACCCGGGAGTGGATGCAATGGGATCAGGAATCACACTGAAAGAGTTTTTCAGAACCTTGGGAGCAGCGTTGGAAAAAACCGGGGAAGGTCTCGGTGGCCTGAACCTTCGCGTCGGAGAACCGGCCGTGGGCGACATCACCCGTGATGAGATGTGCGACAACATACCCGACCGCGGGGTCATAGCCACCGTGCCGTTCACATCGCCGGCTGCGGGAGTGTGCATAATATTTTTCCCGATACCTTTCGGCGCAGCGATACCGGAAAAAATAATCAACCCCGGCGCACAAGGCGCCCCGGAACAATTCTCGGAGATACACCGAAGCGCGCTCGGAGAGCTGATTTCGCAGGCGTGGCATTCCGCGGCGGCGGAATTGTCGAGCCGGACCGGTCTCGCATTCAGGGTTTCCGAACCTGAAATACAGTTGGATACAATCGGCAACTATCTGAACAATTTCCCGGGAATGCTGGGAATCAGGCGTTTTTACGCGTCAGGGTATCCTTCTCGCATAGACGGCTACGATTTCACATTTCTGGTGGCGGCGCCGGATGAGTTTATCGCGGCGCTTTTCCCGGAGAACGGCAAGCCGAAGGCGGCCAAGGTGAAACTCGCGCCGGCCTCTGCGGAGAAAAAAATGACCGCGCTCGAAGCGCCGGTTGTGGAAAAGAAAAACGCGCCGACGCCGGTGAAGAAGGCGCAGCCGCGGCCGAGTGCGGGGAATCTTCCCGACGGCGTGAAACGGAACCTGAACGTGCTGCTCGACATCCCGGTGGAGGTAACGATCGAGATAGGGCGGGCGAAAATACCGGTGGACAAGCTGATGAACCTGACTCCGGGTACGGTTGTGGGATTGGACAACGAGCACGGGCAGCCTGCGCGCGTGTATGTCAACGAGCAACTTGTTGCTCTCGGACATATTGTCACGATAGGCGAGAAGTTCGGAGTGAATATTGTGGAATTGGTGGAGCCGAAGAAGCGGCTTGAAACGATATGATGGACAGGCGGCGAAAAATATATTTGCCGTCAATTCAAAAAGCAATTTGATTAATATATAATTTACTGTTTGTAAAAAGAGGAAGCTGGCGGATAAATTGCCAAAAGGTTTTAAGACAAGAGTCTTTATTGCGGCGCTGATCGTGTTGGTGTCCTGCTGTGCTTACGCGGCGGGAGTGAAGCGAGACGGAGGAGCGTCGCCGGATGCCGGAGTCACGACGGCAAACGTCGAGAAGACGCAGACCGCTGTGGGCGCTAATTCGCCCGAACCGATAACATTTCCGGACAAAGAAAAGGCGAAAACCGATACGGACGTGGTGCCGAGCGACGTGCCGACACTAGAAAGTACGGCTGGCCAGTACGACGGGCAGAGAGGTAAACCTTTCTCGGGACCGTCGATCTGGAGAGTGCTGTTCAGCCTCGCGATAGTCATACTGATGATAGTGGGTGTGGTGTGGCTGCTGAAGCAGGTGTGGGCGCGCGGGATGCGTTTCGATATGAAGGGCCGGCACATAAGGGTGATCGACGTCGTCTCGCTGGGGATGAACAGGTCGGTGTATCTTGTGGCGGTCGGCAAGAAAGTGGTGCTTTTAGGGTCGAGCGACAAGGGGCTCAGCTATCTGATGGAAGTAAACGATCTGGCTGTGGCTGAAGAGCTGCCGGAGGGGATGCCTCGCGAGGGCGGAGTGTCTTTTCAGGGAGCGCTTGAAAACGCGGCGATTCAGGAGATAATGAAAAACCAAGACACGGAAAGTGCGGCCGGCGGTGATACGTTCATAGACCGGCTCAAGAATAAGCTGAAAAAACTCGATGAGGGGAAGTAGGCCGGCATGAAGAAAGTCGGCGTTAGAAAAAAGACGGAGTCGAAGGCCGCTGAATGCGCGCGGATCGGCAGAAACACGTCCGCGCGGCTGAGGGCGCACTGGTCCCGGCTGCTGAAGATACTGCCGGTGGCGGCGCCGCTGTTGATAATACTCGCGGTGCCTGTGCTTGCCGCGCCCGATTCGTTGCCGATCCCGAAGGTTACGTTCGGGGTGTCGCCGGCGGAAAGCCCGAAGGATGTGGCGCTGTCGCTGCAGATAATATTCCTGCTGACGATCCTGTCGCTGGCGCCGTCGATTGTTATTATGATGACCTCGTTCACGAGGATCGTCATAGTGCTTTCACTGACGAGAAATGCGCTGGGCACGCAGCAGGTGCCGCCGACGCAGGTTCTGGTGGGGCTGGCGCTGTTTCTGACTTTCTTCATCATGGCGCCCGTCGGTAAAAAAATAAACGATGAAGCGCTTCAGCCTTACATGGCGCAGAAGATAGACCACGTGGAGGCGTTCAAGAAAGCGGAGGTGCCTCTGCGGGAATTTATGTTCAAACAGACGCGCAAGAAAGACCTTGCGCTGTTCATAAACATTTCCCGGATGGAGAGGCCGAAGACGAAGGAAGATGTGCCCACGTATGTGCTGATTCCGGCGTTCATTACATCGGAGCTTAAATCGGCATTCATAATGGGCTTTTTCATCTATATACCTTTCCTCGTAATAGATATGGTGATATCGAGCATGCTGATGTCGATGGGCATGCTGATGCTGCCGCCGATTATGATTTCGCTGCCGTTTAAAATACTGATATTTGTGATGGTGGACGGCTGGGCGCTGATCGCGCGCGGGCTGGTTCTGAGTTTCCGGATGTGAGGCCGGCTGAAGAGATATGACCGAAGGGATGGTAATAGATGTCGGTATCAAAGCGGTGACGCTCGTGATACTGCTCGCAGGGCCGATGCTCGGGTTCGGGCTGGTGGCTGGGCTCATAGTGGCCGTGTTTCAGGCGGTGACATCTATACAGGAAATGACGCTCACGTTCGTGCCGAAGATAATCGCGGTGTTGCTGGCGATGGCGCTTTTCGGCAACTGGATGTTGCAGAACACGCTGATCTTCACGACGGATTTGCTTATGAACCTGCCGAATTACGTGCGTTAGCGC
>CAYPEK010000111.1:0-13553 GCA_964409645.1 uncultured bacterium
ATGGGGCTCGAAGTCACGCCGCATGTAGTCGAAGGCTGGTGGCGAGACACGGGTCAGAAGAGCGACATGATCGAGGCGAATCAGGCGGTGCTCGACGGGATCGCCGGCGGCGTTAAGGGGAAAGTCGATGCCGCAAGTGTGATCGAGGGCCGCGTTGCGATAGAGAAGGGCGCGGTGATAGAGCGCAGCCGTGTGCGCGGACCGGTTGTGATCGGCGCGGGAGCGCGGATATCCGGCTCGTACGTCGGACCTTATACGTCGGTCGGTGATGGAGTCACGATTGAGAACAGCGAGATCGAGAACAGCATAATAATGTCCGGCACGCGGATAGAGAACGTCGGGCGGCGACTGGAATCTTCGCTGATAGGCAACAAAGTGGCGATTGTCGGCGCGTCCGGGAGGCCGAAGGCGATGAGCGTGACGCTCGGCGATCTTTGCAGAATGGAAATGGAATGATAATCGGCGCGGGAGTCCGGGGGGCCTCGCGCTTTTGAAAAATACAATATAGGAGAGTGACAAATTGAAACGGGCCACGATCAGACTGGTTTTTGCGGCCATGGTGATTCTGCTTGCGGTGATGATCGGCGCCGAGCCGAGGCAGGCCGCACAGAGCGCCGCCGGGAGCAAAAAAGCTGTAGCTTCCGCCGCATCGAAAATCAACACGGCAAGCCTCAGCAAGGAAACACAGCTCAAGCTCCTCAAGCTGGACGAGGCGCGAGCGTCTCTGCAGACATCAATGGACCTTTTCGACGACAAGAAAACGAA
This sequence comes from uncultured bacterium, assembly GCA_964409645.1. GTDB lineage: Bacteria > UBP15 > UBA6099 > UBA6099 > UBA6099 > CAYPEK01. The sequence continues at coordinate 766 of CAYPEK010000111.1, forward strand.
CTATGAGGACATGCAGGAACTTTATAAAGAGGATGTCGTCACCGGCAAGGAAGTAAACGACGCTCAGACGGAGATGAAGGACGCCCAGCGCAATCTCGAACTCGCCAAGATAGACCTCGCGAAGACGGCGCTCTCGTTTCTTCAGGACGTGACGCACGTGTCGATCGTCGAGGCGTACCAGTACATCGACCCGCAGAACAAGCGGCACATGTCGGTCATTCTGCGGAACGACTCCGACCTCAACCTCGCGCTGCTCGCGCTTGGTGAGGGAGTCCCGGAGGCGAACATCACTCAGAAGACGGTGCCGTCGCTGCTGACTATCGAGAACCTTTACGCTTCTGTGAAGAACGGCGCGACGATTATCGGCTCGCCGTACGAGATAAAGATTGCCAAGCTGCCGCTCGGCAAGGAGTCGCATCTGGACTTCCTGCTGAATTCGGCGGCCGACGAAATAGCTCTCTCGATGAAATACCACAACATCGAGGATGTGCGGACGATCTACCTCGAAAAGAAATCGGCGGAGGATATCGTGCGCGTATCGTCGCAGCAGTTTGCGCAGGAGGGACAGCTCGGTACAACCGCCGAGTTCGGGATCGACTGTGAACGTCTCGCGGAGGATGAGAGGACGTTTACGGTGGGACTCGTCGGGCTGCCGAGGAAGTATCGCTATAAGTACACCGATAAAGGCGTACAGATATCGCAGGTAAAATTTTCGCAGGGATCGACAAAAATATCTCTCGCTCTGCGAATCACGGTTCCTGACGAACTGCCGTCGGCGGAACTGAGGAAGCCGATCCGCTTTTATACGATAATCGGCGACGAGGCGGCTGTGAGATCGCTTGAGGATATGGGAAGCAGCGGTCGCGAAATACCGATGGAAACGTTCCAGAGCATGAAGGTCGGGGTTGAGCGGCTGGAGCTCACTCCGCTGGGAACGGGCAAGTTCGAGCTTTCGATGCAGACGCTTTATTACGAAATAAAGACAGGCGACGCGATCAACGCGAAGATAACGCTGAAGAATACCGGAAGTGTGCGGCTCGACAACATTACTTTCAACCTCGAAAAGCCGGAAGACTGGAATGTGACGCTCGACCCGGATAAGATCGACAGCATCGACCCGAACAAGGAAATGAATGTTATGCTGAAAATAGAGCCGCCGGCGGGAGTTGACGTCGGAGCGTACGAAGTGAAGATAGAGGGCAGCACGCTATACGAGGGCAGCACGGTGAAGTCGGACCAGAAGGACATCCGCATTCAGCTTACGGCAAAGACGAACCTGACGCTGATGCTTGGCATCGTGGGTGGTCTTCTCCTGTTCATCGTAATCATAGCGATCATAACGGTGAAGGTGAGCCGGCGCTGAGCGCGGCACGGGTGCAGCCATGAAGAAATTGCTGAAAAGAAAAACTATTGTGTGCGCGCTGTTATGCGCGGGCGTGCTGCTGCCCGCCGCCGCCGCGCCGGCGCGCGCTCAGGAATCCAAGATCGACAGCCTCATCAAACAGCTCGATACGGTCACGAAAGAAAGCGGGAGCGTTGTTCTCAATCTCGAAGACTGCCTCGATCTCGCGATCGAAAACAACCGCGACCTCAAGATCAAGCAGGAGATACTCAATTCGGTGGAAGGCGACAAGATGATCGACAAGTCGCGCTTCTTCTCGCACGTTGACTTCATTACCAACTTCGGGCGCAGCCAAGGTTCATTGCTGAAAAGTTACTACCCCTCTCTGAACCCGAAGGCGGTTTCGTCGCTCGGCGGACTCGATTCCAGTTCCTATACGGCAAGCTCTAGCTCATCGAGCACGAGCAGCACCATCAGCGCGCTCGCCGCGCAGTACGGAATCTCGGACGTCAGCAGCCTGCTCAGCATGGTGCCCGCCGAGTATCAGTCGCTCGTCTCGTCGATGGGCTTGTTCAGGCCAACCGCTTCGACGACGTCCACGACGGCGTCCATTCCAGAGATCGGCGCCGAAACGACGACGTCCGGCGCGCCGTACAGAGTCGCAAACCAAACCATATCTGACTATCAGGGCATCATAGACGCGCTCAATAACATCGATACGGAACAGATCAACACGCTCATGGACAACCTTGATTATTTGAACAGCATGCTGGAAACGTCGTCCTCGAGCGTCCAGCGGACAACCGTAACGAACGACGTCGCGATCAGATACTCGCGCCGCCTTCTCGAATGGGGCCGCGATTCCTCTTCGTCGGTGTCGATCCGCGAGAACAAGCGCCTCGCCATCTACAACTACGAGCAGAAACTGCGGGACGTCATCTACTCGGTCCGAAATACCTTCTTTCAGGTATTGCTGAAAAAAGACCAGATATCAACCCGCGAAAAACTCCTGAAGGAATATGAGGAGAAACTCTGGAAACAGCAGAAACGCTTCGAGATCGCGAAGGACGTGCCGCGTAGCGACGTGCTCTCCGCCGAACTCGACGTGCTCAACGAAAAGAATCGAATCAACAATCTCAAGTCCGACCTCATCAAGCGGAAACTCGAACTGATGAACCTCATCAGTGTGCCGCTCGGCACCGAGTTCGATGTCGTCGGTGACCTCCAGCCGTTCACTTACAAACTGCCGGAAGTCGTGCAGTTGACAAAAGACAACAGCTTCAAGGTCGTATATCAGAAAGAAGAACTCGCGGAAAGCGAACGCACTTTCAAGCAGCTTGCATGGGATTACAAACCCATCCTGTCCGGCAAGATCGGAGTCGAGGATCAGCACAACGCGGTTGGCTTGACGCTAAACAACAGCAACCAGACGTACGGGGTCGATTTCGGCGCAATCAGCTATCTTAATGTTCCGAACGGAACCAGTTCGTCCACGCGCACTCGTAACAATTATACGATGAGCGTAGGAATGAACTGGAACCTGTACGACAACATGGAGCGCAAGGGCATCGAGCTGAAATACATCAAAAAGCTCAACCAGACGCGCATCGAGCTCGAACAGGAAATCGAATCGGAAGAACTCGAAGCGCGGCAGGCGTATCAGGATTTCCTCGCCGCCGTGGACAAGCTCAACATCCAGAAAGACATCGTTGATAATTCGAGTAAACGTCTCGAAATTACGCGCAAACTCCGCGAGTATGGAAAAGTCAACGAGTATCAGGTTGACTCTCTCCGCAGCACGTTCTTCTCGGATCAGGACAACTACTTCAATCAGCAGGAAAACGTTATCTCGGCGCAGGAGAGTCTCCGCCGGATAATGGGCGTGTTCCACTGAAAAACGCGCCGTAACAGGAAAACAAAAGGCTCCCTCACCGGGAGCCTTTTTTCGTTTGGTTATTTTTTCTTTGAGGTTTTCTTTGTCGGCTTGCCGAAGGTGAGCGACCATTCGATGCTGCCGGTTTTCGCCGGTTTGAAAAACAGGTTCAGCACGCGGCCGTCCTCTGATGCAACTGTTTTCGCCGCTTTTCCGCCCGCTTTCGCGCTCTTGAGTTCGTAGCCTTTCGGTACGTAGAAAGCGAGGTCGTACTCGAACCCGGCGACCGCGCTCTGTTTGCCGGACAGCGCTTTTGTTTTGCCGTCCCAGCGTATCTGTGCTATATCCGTAGCGCCCATCGTGATGTGCCTGTTCGTGCCGAGGAACTGCGGCCGCGCAAGCGCCGGATGCACAGCCACCACACGCACGGATCGCGGCGGGAGTTTCGCGACGTATGATATTTTGTATTCTCCGAGGTATTTCCGCTCCCAGAAGTCGTACAGCCTGTAGCTGCCGTTCGCGGGCAGTCCGAGGTCGGCGAATTTCAGATACATCTCTCTCGTGCCGTTGATTTCTTCGCCGCGCATTGTTTTGTTTACGCCCCAGTTGAACATGCCGACAACGTGCCATTTCTCAGGCTTCGTGACCGGCAGGTCGAGTATTTCAGGGTGCTCCTTGAGAAAAAGATCAACCGGCCGCGCGCCCGCGCCGTAAACCGGCATTATGCTCCGCACGAGCGAGAGCCGTTCCGGATTCATCGAGGCCGGTTCGTCCGCGAACTCGATCATCTGGCCGGTGAGGCCGACTGCGCTGATCCACGCAAGAAGTTCGTTGCGCGGTTGCACCGGCTGGTTCCACCGTTTGAACGTCGGCTCGTATCCTGTATAGACGTCATCCGGGTCGTTCATCCACACGGCGCCGTTGAGGAACCAGCGGCGGATCATGCTGCGGTACGAGGGCAGGGTGCCCTGCGTGGCGTATCCGGATTCAGTGCCCCAGCGCGGCGCGTTGTCGAGTCCGGTACGCATGTAGTCAACGACGCCCGCGTGGTAGCCGACCGGCACGCCGACCGCGAGAATCATCTTGCCGGGGCCGGCGGCGTCTCGGATTATCCTGTACGCCTCGCGGAAAAGCTCCGTTCTCGTGCGCCCCGGCTGGTTGTAGCTCTTGCCTTCGAGCGAATAATAGGTGAAGTCCACTTTGAGGATGTCGAAGCCCCATTCGCGGGCGATGCGGCCGATCACGTCGCGCAGCCACTGCTGCGCCTGCGGGTTCGAGACATCGAGCGCGCGCTTGTCCTTCGGCATCAGCGCCTTGCCGTAGGTCGCCATTTCGAGGAACCAGTCGGGGTGCTCAATGACAACCGGCATCTTTTCGCCGAGCATGAACGGTGCTATCCATATCGCGGACTTGAGTCCCTTTACTCGGATTTTGTCGGCGACGTATTTCATCCCGTTCGGGAAGCGCTCCTTGTTGTACATCCAGTCGGACGTATCGTCCTGCCATCCGGCGTCGATCTCGAACGTGTTCACTCCGTAGGGTTTCAGTTTTTCGGAAACAACGTCGAGGTTGCGAAGCACGATATTCTCATTGATCGAGTCGTTGTAATGCGAGTACCACGTGTCCCAGAATACCGGCGCATTGATCGGGGGTTTCGGAAGCTTGTTTGCGGCGGCGATCGTGCGGCCGAGTGTTTCGAGCGCGCCGACCGCGTCCTTGGGCTCATACTGAAGGTAGAGAGCGTCGGTTTTGAGCTTTGCGCCGGGCTCGATGCGTTTGAACGGCGAGAACACCGCGCGCGCGCCGAACGAGCCGAGCCCGCCGCCTGTTTCGCCGGGCGTCGCGTATATGGAACCGAGCGATGTTTCCTGCGTGAGGAAGCCGCCGATGAGCGCGCGGCCGGTGTTGAGGTCGTAAAGCGCGGCGGTCCAGTTGCTGTCCGACTCGCCGGTGGCGCGGATCATTCGCACCCAGAAGTCGAACCGGTTTTTGTGGCCGTTTTCGAGAATGACGAGACTGTCCGGCGACGAGGCGGGCAGTATCGAAGCGCCGGCTTTCGAGTCTGCCGCCACCGGCAGGACACGGTCGATCCGGATGGTTGCTGCGCTCCGGTTTGAAATTTCGAGATACGTTATGAAATACGATTTGCCTTTATACGAGCGGATTATTTGAGTGACATCGGGCAACTCGTCCGCGCCGGGGAGAGCGCATCGGATTTCGCCGCCCGTTCCGAACGAGTCCTTGATCCACGCGGTCGAGCAGGAGAGGTTTTGCGCGCCCGCGAACGAAACTTCCGACTTTCCGCCTGTTGTGGCGAATGCGGCTTCGACGTGCGCACCGGTAATAAGGCTGTCGCCGGCTTTCGTTCGCAGATCGAATGTCCCCGCTGCGGCGTCGTACGTGATGACGGCGGTGGAGGAGGATACCGAGAGCGGATTGTTCGCCGTTGCGCCTGTGGCGGTGAGTCCTGCAATCGCTCCGGCGATTATGATGGATACAATTTTATTTGTTTTCATCGCGAAAGGCTCCTGTCGGTTCTTCCTACGGGCGGGGACGGCCCCGTGAGCGTGATTTTAACGCAAAAACAGATGTTCAGAAACTTTAATTGGATAAGAAAAGATTTTTTTCTGGACTGCGGCCTGCCGAACGGCGACCCGGCACCGCTTAAGAAGCTGTCTTTATCATTTACCGCGAAGTCACTAAGGCACAAAAAAGAGAAATATTCAGGGGAACATCAGTGGTTTGCTACGTCGAGATAAATATCGCGGCACATTTCGGCGACGCGGCGCCACGTGTAAAGCTCTGTCGCGCGTGCGCGTCCTTGCTCCGACATCACCGCAAGCCGCTCAGGGTTGCGCATCAGCGATGTAATGTGAGCCGAGAGTTGTTCCAAATCTTTTTCGCGGAACACGAGGCCAGCATCGCCGACTATCTCCGGCACCGACCCGGAATCGGACCCGATCACCGGGACGCCCATGCTGAACGCCTCGACTATCACCCGGCCGAACTGTTCCTTCCATGTCGGGGTTGTCTCGGACGGGACGACGAGCGTGTCGAATCGGCTCAGCGCCGCAGGCATCTTCGCGTGCGGCAGAGGCGGCATGAATTCGACGCGGTCCGCGACTCCCGCCGCTTCGGCTTCCGCCCGCAGGCGATCGAGCGCGTCGCCGCCGCCGATATAGACAAGCCGAGCGCCGCCCGCTTCCGCCGGTATCCGCGCGAACGCTTTCAGAAGTGTGAAGATGCCTTTCTCCTCAGTGATTCTGCCCGCATAGCCGATTGTGAACGGCCTTCCGGCCACGCGCCCGTCGTGTTGCCGGTAAGTGAATAGCTCTGGGTCGATGCCAAGCGGGATCACATCGAAGCGGCCCGTGAACCCTTTTGCGCGCACAAAATCGCGCACACCCTCGCAGCAGCCGTAGCCGGCCGACGCCTCCCGGTAGTTCCACCGCTCGACCGCCCCGAACGGAAACGGATACGGCTTGATGATGTTCTGCGCCGAACAGAATACCAGTTTTGAATCGGGCGCGAACAGACGGCGGTAGTAAAGCGTCTGCATCGTTGTGAGCGACCACGGTTCGTCGTGGATGTTAATGACGTCCGGCTTCAGGCGGCGCACCGCGGATGCGAGTTTTGTTACATAAAAAGTGGTTGCATAGTGGGAGGTGAGGATAGTGCGGCCGATTTCGAGGTCGGGCCCCGGCGAGTGTCGCAGAACTCGCATATTGCCGCTTTCTACGCCCCATACGGGGCATAGCGCGTGGACTTCGAGTTCCGGAAATCGCGCCAATTCTTCGAGCAGCCTGTGGTTGGTCGGCTCGACGAAATTGTGTTGTATGCGCAGAACCCGAATCCGTTTCGACATTTAAAAACGATTTTACGCTGTGCCGCCGCGAGTGTCAAAGAGTAGCCGGTATGAAAAGGATTAAGATTGAACACAGAGGGCACAGAGGCACGGAGAAAAAAGCCGCGAAGGCTCTCAATCCGGGCCGATGTAGTCCGTGCCGGGGAATGTGCCGCCGCTGTGGTGTTTCTTCGCTCTGATCGAGACGTCGATACGCGGGCCGCCGGCGATCGAGCGGCCGTGAGAATCCTGCTCGAATGAGTATTCCGCGTCTGCTTTCTCCGCGATCATTTCGAGCGCTTCGCCGACGGTTATCTTTGCGATCGTGCTTATCGTTATTCTCTTATTCGCAACTGTCTTGTCGCAGCCGATTTTAATGCCGTGGGTTTCACCTTCCCAGCGCTCGATCAACGTGCCCACCTTCACATTATGTTCCTGCATGACAGGCAGTCTTGTGTCGAGCCCGGTCGGCCGGATATAGAACGTAGCCGCTGTTATCCAGAACAGGAAAAAGAATGTCGCCTGAAGGCTGTCCTTGTCGCTGCCTGAGAACTTTTTATCGAATGTGTGCCGGACGAAATATATCAATGTAAGCGCGGCGAAAACCGCCATAACCGTATAGCCGAAGGGCGTCCAGCAGAAGAGCGCGCCCGCACCGACACCCGCCGCGGCCGCCAAGATTGTTTTCATGTCAAATGCCTCTCAAGAAGGAACTCATCAGAAGCCCCTGATGTTTTCAAGATTCGAGCGGGCGAGGGCGCCCACTTCGCCGAACGGCGCGATGTCGAGCACTTTGCGGAAGCACTCCTCCGCTTTTTTGTTCTCGCCGAGCTGCCGGTACAGCATCCCGAGGTTGAGGTGCGCCGGGACGAAGTACTCGCTCATGTCGATCACCTGATAGTACCTCTTCTCCGCCTCGGCGAGCTGCCCTGATTCGTGCACTTTCACCGCGTCCTCGTACTTCTCCATCACCATATTCTTCACATCCAACTCGAAGAACTGGTTGATCCCCATATTAAAAAGTATAGTCGGCAACGGCGCGAAAATCAGCCCAAGCGTTGTGAGCACGGTGGCTGTCGTGATCGGAATGTCCGCGATCTGCCGCCCCTTGTATTTGACCGTTACTCGTGTCAGGTTTGTCTGCCGCACGAGTTCCTCGATCATTTTCTGGACCTTCTCGCCCGTGACCTCGTAGCGGTCCACTACATAGCTTTCGACATCGCCCGTGTGCTGGCGGAAGTTGCGGAGTGTCTTGTCGTAGTCGTGGCGAGACTCCGGCCGCGAGAGCACGTTGTAGGCGCGGTTGACTTCTCTGAACGCATCCTCATTGCCTTCGCCCAAGTCCGGGTGGTAAACCTTGGCGAGCCGCCGGTAGGCTTTCTTGATGTCCTCCGCCGACGCATCCTCCGGAATACCGAGAATTTCATATAAATTCTGCATAACGCACGTGATTTTAGGACAAAAAAAATAGCGAGTCAATTGAAACGGCAACAGCGGGAGGAGGCCGGTTGCGGCGAATTTGCATTAAAAATGTAGCGCGTGTAGCGCGCGATAGTTATTAGAACCGGATTCGTCGGTAAGAAAACGAATCCGGGGCGATGTTCATAGCGGCGAACTGCTTCGTTGTCGGCACATTTTTTCGTTCATGTAAAGTAGGGGCACGTTGCACGTGCCCCTACCATAGTATGTGCTTTTCGCCTCGCATTTCATCCGTTCTGAATCATCGCGACCAAATCCCAATAGCGGAATTGGGTTAAAATTATTGACATTGACCGCGACATTGTGATAATTTTAACAAGTTTGATGCTGCCTTCCGAATTATAAAAGGGCATAAAAAAGTGTTCAAAATCCGCATCTCAGTTAAGGAGGAAAAAATATGAGTGAGAAAGAGCCGATGGTAAAGATTACGCGGCGTGATTTTCTCAAATGGGCCGGAATGTTCGCGGCAGCCTACGGGCTTTCCGCATCGAAAGTGCCCGAAATCGCCAAGGCTCTCGAAGAGAAGCTCGCCATGCACCCGGTACTATGGCTGCAGGGCGGAAGCTGCACGGGATGCTCGGTGTCGTTCCTGAACGTGGTTGACCCGGACATCAAGAAAGTTCTGCTCGACCCGGTTGTGCCCGGCCATCAGCTTTCGGTTAAGTTCCATCCGAACGTAAGCGCGGCGGCCGGCGATGTCGCGATCAATGCGATCGAGGACACCGCGAAGAACTTCAAAGGCAAGTTCGTGCTTGTTGTCGAAGGTTCTGTGCCGCTGGCGGAAAAAGGCGCCTACTGTGACGTGGGCGAAATCGGCGGCAAGCCGGTGCCGTTCACAAAATGGATGAACGACCTCGGCAAAGACGCGGCGCTCTGCATCGCGATCGGAACATGCTCGGCATACGGCGGCATCCCCGCGGGCGCCCCGAATCCGACTCAGTCCGTAAGCCTCAACGATTACTTCAAGTCGGTCGGCATCAAGACGCCGGTGCTCAACGTGCCCGGCTGTCCGCCGCATCCCGACTGGTTTGTTCTCGCTGTGGCGGGAGTGCTCATCAACGGGCTTCCCAAGGCGAGCGACCTCGATCAGTACGGCCGGCTCCTCCAGTTCCACGGCAAATCAATACATGACTACTGCACTCGCCGGAAACAGTATGACGAAGGCGTGTTCGCGGAGAAATACGGCGATGAAGGATGCCTTGCCACTCTCGGCTGCAAAGGCCCGATCACAAACGCCGACTGCCCGACCCGCAAATGGAACGGCGGCGTGAACTACTGCATCGGCGCCGGCGCGCCCTGCATCTCCTGCTGCGAACCCGGGTTCCCCGATGCAAGTTCGCCCTTCTACGCGAAGCTGCCGGATGAAACCCTGATCCGCTACGGCTACAAAGCAAAGAAGGAGGACAAGGCTAATGTCTAAGACCATCGTAATCGATCCCATCACCCGCATCGAAGGCCACCTCAAGGTGGAAGCCGTCATCGACAACGGAAAAGTCGTCGATGCAAAGTGCTCAGGCACGCTCTTCCGCGGGATCGAAATGATAATGAAGGGCCGCGATCCTCGCGATGCCCAGATGATAACGCAGCGCATCTGCGGAGTCTGCCCCATCGCGCACGCCACAGCATGCACGCTCAACCTCGACAGCGCCCTCGGCGTCGAGCCCCCGCACAACGGAAGGATGATCCGCAACCTCATACTCGGCGCGAACTACATGCAGTCACACATCCTGCATTTCTACCATCTCGCCGCGCTCGACTTCGTCAAAGGCCCGGACGTTGCTCCGTTCGTGCCCCGCTACGAAGGCGACTACAGGCTCCCGAAGGCGGTCAACGACGCCGCCGTCGCGCACTATGTTCAGGCGCTCGAAATGCGGAAGAAAGCACATGAGATGTGCGCCATCTTCGCGGGCAAAATGCCGCACGCCGCCTCGATCATCCCCGGCGGTTCCACGTGCACTCCCACTCAGGAAGGCATCGACAAATACGCGGAATACCTCGCGGAAGTAGCAAAGTTCGTCAACGAAGTGTACGTTCCGGACGTCATTGCGGTCGCGGGCGTTTACAGCGACTACTTCGCGATCGGCGCGGGCTGCAAACAGTATCTCGCGTACGGCGTGTTCGATCTCGACTCCAACAAAGACTACACGCAGCGCAAACGCCTCTTCCCGATGGGCCGATACGTAAACGGGAAATTCCTCCCGCTCGATCCGTCGAAGATCACCGAAGACGTCAAATACTCGCGCTTCAAATCCGGCTCGCACCTTTACCCCGGCAACGGCGAAACCGTTCCGGATGCGGAGAAAAAGGAAGGCTACTCATGGCTCAAAGCGCCGCGCTACGACGGCGGCGTATATGAAGTCGGCCCGCTCTCCCGTGTGCTCATCGGCTACACGAAAGGCGACGATCCGAAGCTCAACCAGCTCGTCGAAAGCACGCTATCGAGCCTGAAGCTGAAACCTGCGGACCTCTGCTCGGTCGCCGGCCGCCATGCGGCGCGTGCTCTCGAAGCGATCTTGATTCTGGATAACATGAAGGTATGGCTGAATTCGCTGAAACCGGGCGAATCGGCGTTCAACTATGCGCCGATCCCCGACAAGTCCAGCGGAATGGGCCTCACCGACGCCCCGCGCGGCGCTGTCGGCCACTGGATCCAGATAAAGAACCACGTCACGGACAACTATCAGGCGGTTGTTCCGACAACGTGGAACTGCTCGCCGAAAGACGACAAGGGCCAGCACAGCACTTGCGAACAGGCGCTGATCGGCACCAAGGTCAAAGACGCGGATAACCCGTTCGAACTCGTCCGGATCGTTCGCTCGTACGACCCCTGCCTCGCGTGCGCAATCCACGTCGTCACGCCGAAAGGCAGACAGCTCGGCAAATTCAGAGTCATCTGACAGCGCGGCAGACATAAAAGCAAACCGAACAGCGGGGGGCCGAAAACCTCCCGCTGTTTTTTTATTTGTTCAATCTATTTTTTGTATTTATTGTCAATGTTATCTAGAACATCGAACAAAGTTCTGAGTATATCATTCAACTGTGGTTCATTAATAATCGCACGAGAAATAATCAAAGTAGTTTCGCAGAAAATATCTTCGATATTCAACAATGATTCACATACTGTCAATTCTATCATTTGCTTATTAAAATTTAGCGTGCCTGATTCTCCAGAATGAATTAGCCAACTTAACCTCGAATAAATCATGACATACATTTCCTCAAAACAAATATAGGAATCACGACCAGTTGGTTTCTCTTTGTCCAAATGTTGACAAAGAGCTAAACGAGATTCTTTTGACCAACGTTGCACTTTCTTTAGATCATTCTTTGCTTTGGGCCAGTATTGATCAACGTTTTGCTTTATCTTTTTTTGAACATCAGAATTTTCCGCCCACATGTAGGTTGAGTTGTCAAACTTTAACATTTCTGGATTCTCTTTATAAAACTCATTCACAGCTTTTCCCCATCGGAATATTTCTATTTCTGAAAATTTTATATATCTATCAAATGTTTCTCCTGTTTTATCTATAAATAATGAACTTATATCGATAAACATTTCAAATATTGAGCGGGTTATCGATCCAATAGTCTGATAATGTTTATCACCTTCCAAGTGCAAAACCGATTCAACAAGTAAATTCATGCGGTTGTATATTCTTAACATTGCTGCCTGTTTGTCGTTAGATTCTGGCAGTTTGGTCGCTATTACAAATATAATATTATTTGCAAGTTCTCTAATAGCCCTAATTTTTTCTGAATATAGCTCAATTTGGATTCTTACAGGTAATTTATGTTGTTCCATATATTTGAAAACCTCATTTGTTTTTGGTGTTATGATTAAGTAGGGACAGTCACCAAATTTACGCTTCTTCATCCCCTTTGTTCTTTATAATGTTGCTCTTAATCAATTATATCATGTCAGTTATTTTCTGCAAAGACGGTTAACCCGTGTGCCATGCACAATAGTTTTCTTTTGTGCATGAGATATGAACAATGTCATTATGGGCAAGCCCACGGGGGTGCGGCCAGCCGAACGGCGACCCCTAAAAGAGTCGGCGGGGTACGGTGACCTCGCCCTACATAAAAAACATATTGCGGATAAGGTTTTAAATAAGCGGACCGGCCGCAGTCCAGAATAAATACGATTGAACACGCCTGAAGTTTTTGTGTTTCTTTTCCGCTATCTTCCACGTGTCCGCTTGCTGACGCGCGCGGCTCGGATTCGCTTCGCTCATATAAAAATACGGAGC
>CAYPEK010000112.1:0-13454 GCA_964409645.1 uncultured bacterium
GGAGTGTGTCACAATTCACTCAAGCCATCGCCCATTTATTTTTATTTTGGGGTTGCTATTAGATACACTTAGAATATACTTTGTGTATATTTTGGATGCCGGGAGGCCGAATATGAAACTCGTACCGACTGATCGCGAGGACGGAAATCATTATCACGACGACGAAACGGGTTACAGCGTTTTCGAGTACACGAAAGGCGAAAAGCCGAGGTTCTGCGCTTGGGAAGGACCGACGGCCGACTACAGCAAGGCGTCTCGCACTCCGTGGGCGGAGTCCATGGAGAAGGCGATAGAGTTTCTGAAGTACAAGAATTTCACGTGCGAGAAGTGCGGCAAGGTGCGCACGCGTCACCACGGTAAGAAATGGAGCGACAACTGCAAGGACGGCGACACGCACGATTGGGCGCCTGTCGCGCCGAAGAAGAAGAGCGTGTCCGGCCGGAAGATAAATATATGGTTCGCGGACAGCCAGCTTGAGGAGGTCGAAAGCGTTGCGGAAGAGACGGGCAACGACCGCGCGTCCACAATCCGCGAGCTGGTGAACCTCGGCCTGAAGTTCCGCCGCCAGCTCAACAAAATGGCGGGTGTGCCTGAAACACCAGACACCGAATAGCAACTAAAAACAGGCAACGACGAGAGAAAAACAGATCGAACTTCCTGCTAAGGAGACCAACATGCCGGATTTCATCATCAAAAACGGAACGGTGATAGACGGAACGGGGCGGCACCGGTTCAAGTCGGATGTCGTGATCGAGGGCGAGCGGATATCGACGATCGGGCGCGCGCCGGAAGCTGCGAAGAACAACGGCTGCGTCGTGATCGACGCGGCGGGGAAAGTGGTGTGTCCGGGGATGATCGACCCGCACTCGCACGCCGACATGACGATCCACCGCGCGGATCATCCCAAAATTCTCGAACCGCTTATCCGGCAGGGGATCACAACATTCATCGGCGGCAACTGCGGGATGTCGCTCGCGCCGCTCGGTGGCGAGCACTACGATGCCGCGAAGATGTATCTCGAAGGATTCACCGCGCGCGAGCTCGACACGGATGTTGACTGGCGGGACTCGGCGGGTTTCATGGACCGCATCGAGCGGAGCGGGGCGGTGATGAACTGCGCGCTGCTCGCGCCGCACGGCCTGCTGCGCATCGAGGCGATGGGAATGGCGAACCGGCACGCGACCACCGACGAGGTGCGCCGGATGAGCCGCTCGCTCGAAAAGTGCATGGACGCCGGCTGCGTCGGCATGTCAACCGGCCTCCAATACATGCCCGGCCTCCAGAGCAACACGAGCGAACTCGTTGAACTCGGCGGCGTGCTGAAAAAATACGACGGCATCTTCACCAGCCATCTGCGGTCGTACATGAAGGAACTGCCGCGCGCGGTGGACGAGATTCTCACCGTCGCGCGCCGCAACGGCATCCGCGGCCAGATTTCGCATCTGTTCTGGGTGCCGGATTACGGCCCGCTGAATCCGGTTGTCCACGGGTTCGCGAGGAAGATGATCGACCTCTCGAAATATTACACCTTGCCACTGAAGCTGGACGGCGACGTCGAACGCGAGCTGTCGAAGCTCGCCCGCGCGCGCGGGCGCGGCGTAAACGTGAGCGCGGATGTGATACCGACGACAACGACGTTCACGCATCTGGTCGCCTACCTCCCGCCGTGGGTGCTGAACGGCACCAAAGACGAGGTGTACGAGCGGGTTGCCGACCCAAAACTCCGCAGGAAAATCCGGTACGACATCGAGAACGGCAAAATGGTGTGGCCGCACTCCGGCAGGAACACGTGGTCGCTCAACATCCTGAAACTGCTCGGCTGGGAATCCACGATCATAATGTCGGTGGTTACCGATAAAAACAAGCCGCTCGAAGGCAAGAGCCTCGCCGAAATCGGCCGTCTGCGCGGGATGCACCCGTTCGAGTCGATGTGCGATCTGCTGATCGAAGAGGAGGCGAGAATCCTCATTTTCTCCGCGCTTGGCGCGCCGGACGACGAGTTCACCGAACGCTCGATTTTCGCCGGTGTCAGCGACCCGGATACGCAGATCAGCACAGACACAATTCTGATGGGGATCGGGCTGCCGTCGCACCTGTTCTACGGTGCGTTCCCGAGGCTGATGGGGCGCTACGTGCGCGAGAAGAAGCTGCTCTCGCTCGAAACCGCCGTGCGCAAAACTTCGGGGCTCCCGGCGGAGCACTTCGGGCTCCGGCAGCGCGGGCTGCTGAAGGACGGCTACTTCGCGGACGTCGTCGTGTTCGACCCGAAAACGATTTCCGCGAATTGCGACTTCAAGAACCCGGCCGGAAAGCCGTCCGGCATCGAGCACGTGTTTATCAACGGCCACCACGCCGTCAGCCACGGCGAGGTCAACGTCGATCCGCTGCCGGGCAGGCTCCTCCGGCGAAGCTGACAGGCACGCCTCGCAGATATATCATGAAACAATTTTTTCGCTTTGGCCGTGCACGGCCTTGA
This sequence comes from uncultured bacterium, assembly GCA_964409645.1. GTDB lineage: Bacteria > UBP15 > UBA6099 > UBA6099 > UBA6099 > CAYPEK01. The sequence goes on from CAYPEK010000112.1 coordinate 2,477, forward strand.
CTATATGCGGCATTAATGATTCAATTAGGGAAGATTATTTATCTGACGAAACGCACCAACCTGCGCGGCGAGAGCGAAATTGTGCCATTCGTTCGCGCGCACAAAGAAAGGAGATGTCGGCCGGATGCGGCCGCCGGCCGTGCGGGCGTGGTGTCGCTTTTCGGCATCCGCATAAATGTCGATAAAAGGGGGAAAATCATGAGAGTCCGAAGCGAAAAAAACGGGTTGTCCGTGCACGCGATTTCCGGAAGTTACGTCATAATTCTCGGTTTTGACATCGTCCGGCAGGCGACGGGCGACAATCTTCATCTGCATCAGCTTTTAGGATTTGCAATATACCGTATCGACCATACGGAGAACGAAGAATACTGGCTTAACGGATTTAAAACCTTCAAGGGAAAAGATGCCGAGCCCGGCAAATGGGTCAGCACGCGCGAAAATCCGATACAGGCGTTTATGTGGGGCGATTACACGGCCAAACCGAAACATGAATATACGTATCGCGTAGTCCCGATTTACGGAACGCCGGACGAGCTCAGGGAAGGCGAATCCGTTGAGGTGAGAATATCCACGGAGGATGAGGATCAGGGGACTCACGCGGTGTTTTTCAATCGCGGCGCATGTGCGAGTCAGGCGTACGCTCTGAAGTTCAAGAATGAATCGCCGGAGGACGTGCCGGACCGCAAGGCGTATATATGGCTGTCGCGGGGATTGGAAGAGGCGATTTTGAGCTTCATCGGGCAGGCGAAGGGCAGGAAGTTCGGATTGCATGCGTCGGTTTATGAGTTCAATTATGCTCCCGTTCTCGATGCCTTCAAAAAAGCCGCCGACAGCGGAGCCGACGTGAAGATTGTTTATGACGCGAGGGATAAGGAGGTCGCGAAGGAAAATGATGAGGCGATTAAACTTGCCGGAATCAGGAACCTCATGATTAAAAGGACGACGAATCCCTCTTTTATTTCCCACAATAAATTCATAATTCTTTTGGAAAACGGGAAGCCGCGTGAGGTGTGGACCGGCTCCACCAACTTCACCGAAGGCGGAATTTTCGGGCAGTCCAACGTGGGGCACATTGTGCGCGACCCCGAGACGGCACAGAAATACGATGATTACTGGAATCAACTGAAGGAAGACCCGGCGGCGTCTGCGTTAAGGAAGTGGACGGACGCGGAAACGCCGGTTCCGAAAGACGGCGCGGCGGAAGCCTCGATCACGCCGATTTTCAGCCCCCGCCCATCTCTGGAAGCGCTCGAATGGTACGCGGATTGCCTCGCGAAGTCGGAGAAGGTCGCCTGTTTCACAGCCGCTTTCGGCATCAACAAGCTGTTCACCGACGTTCTGGACGACGATAGTCTTGCGCTGCATTACGTCCTATCTGATAAGGACGACGATAGTGTGGAGATGATCCGGACGAAGAAAAACAACCTCATTTCAGTCGGCGGCAAGATGGAAACGGACAAGTTTCATCGCTGGCTCAAAGAGAGACTCACAGGTATGAATAAGTGGGTAAAGTACATTCATACCAAATATATGTTGAACGATCCGCTTGGCGACGATCCGCGTGTGATTTCCGGGTCCGCCAATTTCAGCGACGCTTCAACGACCGAAAACGATGAAAACATGCTCGTGATCGGCGGCGATAAAACTGTGGCCGATATGTACGTCGGGGAATTCATGCGACTGTTCCATCATTACTATTTCCGCGATGTCGTGAACCGGCAGTCGGGCGAAAAAGGCGAGCCGGAACGCGATAGCGCGTATCTCAAATCGGATGATTCGTGGACAAAACCCTACTTCGAGCTTGGAAATCCCAAGCGTCTCGAACGGGAATATTTCGGATAAGAGCCGTTACTTATTTTAACCCGAATCCGTTCGGGTTTACATGCTGAATTCAGCGAAAACGCATGCAATGCGTATGCGTTCGCGGCTGCGTGGTGTATAATTCACGCTCATGAAAATAAGTCACGTTGAGATCGTCACGGTTTCCGAAGCGGGCGCGAGAATAAACTTCCGCGCGGGCGGCGGCGCGAGCTTCGAGGCGTCGTGTTCGCCTGCGGGCGGAGGCGAGCCGGTCGCGGGGCGTGTGGAGAGCGTCTCCGGCGGATTCTACCTCGTGGAGTTCGCGGGTCTCGCAAGCGGCGCCGATTACAAGTTTCGTATTAAAAGCGGCGCGGGTGCTGTCCACGAAGGCGCGTTCACCACACTGAGGAAACCGAAGGGTGATTTCAGGTTCCGATTCGCAACCGTCAACGACATCCACATCGGCGAAAAGATTTACGGGCTCATTTTCATCCCGGGGATGAAATGGCCGCCGCTCACGCCGGGGCTGCAGCTCGACATCGACGGCGCGCCGTTCTGGCAGTTCACGAACGAGGCGGCGATTCGCGAACTCAACAAGCTCGATCTCGATTTCGTCATCGTCAAGGGCGACCTTGTCACCGACCACAACGAGGCCAACATCCGCAAGGCGAAGGAAATGCTCGATACGCTCCGGCATCCGTACCACATCCTGCGCGGCAACCACGACCGCGCGGGCAGGCTGCCCGAAGATTACTTCATGAAGACATTCGCGCTCGAAGAGCGCTGGAGCTCGTTCGAACACGGCGGATGCGGATTCCTGCTCCTCGAAGATATACACCCCGACACGGGCAACACGTGTTTCTCCGAACGGCAACTCGAATGGTTCGCCGCCGAGATGAAACGGCTCGCGCACTTGCCCGTGTTCGTGTTCATGCATAACCCTCCGCTGCGCAAGATCGAGCGCGCCAACCCGCATCGGATCGAGGAGTTTCTGGAGATCGTTGACTCGCACCCGAAAGTGGCGGGCGTCTTTTACGGCCACACGCACGGCAACAAGCGCATCATGCGGCGGAGCGGCGCGAACATGGTGCCGTTCGTCGAGACTGCGGCGACGATGGACTATCCCGGCGGCTTCAACATCTACGACGTTTACGGCGGCGGCTACATCCAGACATGCGTCCGCCCGCACGACGCGCGCATGTGGCGCTGGTACAAAATGTGCAGCGAGAAAGCCTACTTCGGCCTCGCCGCCTCCGGCCTCTTCGGTAAAATCGACGACCGAAACTTCACTTGGGAATACTAACGCTGACGCCGCTGAATAAGCCATCACCACAAAGACACCAAAGAAAACATCAACGCGCTCTGACGATCGCGAGAAAAACTCATTTCATGGCCATATCCCGCCGCCCGTGATTGACCCGGCGCCTCATCCCGGTTAGACTTTTTCCGCAATGCAGACAGTAGCAAACAGCCTGAAACTGGATTATCCGCTCGACCTCGTGCTGCAGGTCACGCATTTCGATCTCATGCAGAACATGTCGAGCTACACGAAAATGCTCGGCTTGGAAGAGATCAAACTCATCCGGTTCGACGAGCACGAGGACGGCAGCCACGATGTGGAGTTCACCGTCCGCTCAAAGGACCGGCTGCCCGCGTTCGCGCGCAGCGTCATCAAGCCGGAAATGCTCGCGTGGCGGCAGATCGGCAACTGGAACCCCGAGACGCTCACCCTCACCCTGAAAGTGGTTCCGCATTTCTTCCGGAACGTCGTCGATATCAGGGCGTGGAAGCGCTATACGCAGGATTCGGGCGTCGTTACGATGGAAATTACGGCGCGGATCAGCATCGGGATGCCGGGCATCGGCGGCCTGCTGGAGAAAGTCGTCGCCGGCGAACTCAACAAAGAACAGCGAAAACTCCTGAGCAAAATCGAAATCGAAGTCAAAAACCGCGCGAAAGACAATAAGCAACAATAGCCCACATAAATTGGGATCGCCGTTTGTCAGGCCGTTGGCTGGTTGTGCCCTGCCGTGTTGGGCCTTTTATGTAGGGCGGGGTCGCCGTACCCCGCCGACGTAACGCATTGATCTTAATCACATTTAATCCAAACATTTCGCCTTGTAATTCTTTTATATTCAAACAAATTTATCTCTCCCTTATAAGGCCAATCTCCCGCTCACACACAAAGCCCTACCCTAACAGAATTATCTGGCAAATATTTCCACTTGAGGCGTTTTCTCCGAGGCAGTTCCATATAGCGATACGCTCGGCGGGGTACGGCGACCCCGCCCTACATAAAAACAACTGGCGGCAGCGCAGGTATTTGTGTTTTTCCTTCAATGTTGGGAATTCCTTATTGGATATTCGATATTCATCTTTTGCATTAATGCCTTATACGCGATCGTCAGCGCGCGATAATGTTTTCTTTGAGCCTTAGTGTCTTTGTGGTGAAAGATTGGATGAAATGTTACAGATATCAATGATAGCAGGCGACAACGCTCACCACTTTGAGTCGATCCATTCGTATTGGCCGAAGAGGTTTTCGATTTCGATTGTTTTGCCGTCGGCGGTGCGCATGGTTCCGGAAAAGATGCCGACGCATGGACGACCGCGGCTGTACCGCTGCCCCATGTTCACTTCGACACGGCGCACGTTCACGGGCGCGAACTTGAGATCGACCAGCCCCTCCGCGTCGCGGACGCTCCACGCGCGCATCGGATCGTCATCCGGCGCTTCGACGCATTCCGTCTCCCCGACTTTCGTCAGTTTCCCGTCGTAAAACAGCGCGTTTTCCGCCGTGTTGTATTTCCGGTTGCCGTATCCGAGGTTGAAGCCGATCAGCTTCCCGTCGGTGTGCCTGCCCGACGCGGTGGCCCAGTACCAGAACAGTTTCGGCGGGTAGTAGCCGCGCCCGAAGTCGAGCGCGCCGAAACAGGTCTCCGGATTCATCTCGAACGTCTCTCCGTTGAGTTCCATGCGCCCGGTGGCGGTCATCGCGTTGATCTTGTGGCCGAAATAACAGCGCATCGGCGCCGCGAGTTGCGAACTGGCAACCGAGTCGTACGCGGCGGGATAAAAAAGGTCGATGTCCGCGCTCAGGCTACCCTTGGCGAATCCCGGGAACCGCACGCGCAGCCGCCGCGTCTCGCCCTCCACCTCGAACGACCCCCGCACGTCTCCCGACACGTACTCCGTTTTCCCGCCCGTGCTGTCGCGCATCAGCGGGATTTCGGGAGACGCCGAAAGGAAACTAGATTCCTCGTAAACCTTGTCCGCCCGCCGGTCGTAAACGAACGCGGTGAAGAACGACGCGTACGCCGTCCACGCGATGAGCAAGTGGATTGCGTGCGTCGGCGTGTACATGTGGTACATGTCCCATTTCTTCATCGCGAGTCGCATCTTAGTCTTGGTCGAGAAGCGGGCGTCCTCGAAGTTGAGGTCGAGCACCGGGTGACGCATCCAGCCGCATCGGCAGTTGCCGTCGGGGAGGACGATCGGGCCTTTCTCCGTCAGTTCGTCGTAAGCTTTGCAGTATGATAGGTAGGTGTCGTCGAGAGTGACGGGCATTGCAAGCGCGCGTTCGTTCCATCCGAGCGCAGCCGCCGCGCCCACCAAGGCCGCTCCTCCGCAAAGTCGAATGAATTCTCTTCTGTTCATCCGGCATCTCCAGTCAAAGATATGAGTTGTGTACGGCTCTTACAACCGGAATTATATCGCCGAACAGCGCTTCGGGGGAGTTTCGAGCGAAATAAACCCGCGGGATCAGGAGTTTGAAGTATGCGGTATGTCGGAGGTAGCGCATTGGTGACAAAAAGGGTACAGGCACCGCGCAAAACGCGTTGCCAGTCTCCTTTTTTTAGCGTTTTTTCGAGCCGCCCCCGCTATTATGGATAAGTAATTTAGAACCAAATGTCGTATTACGATGTTTTTAAGACGGCGAGTCTGATGTATAATAGATCGCGATGATAAAGGAACTTGCGGAACTGTTGGAGAAAGAGATCGCGCCGCTGCTGGACAAGCGGGCGAAGTGCAGCCACACGGGCCAGACCGGCGCTTACTGCGGCGACTGCGGAGCGGACCTGCGGACGGTGACGAGCTACGAGTGCCGCCTGTGTGAGTTGCTCGGCGACAACTCGATCTACCCCGACGCGAAATGCCCGAATTTCTGCACGGCCTGCGGCGCGCCGAAGTTCACGTTCCGGCCGATAAGGAAGAAACGGCAGCTCTGACCCGCCGGCGCGTATGATGAGTCCCATCGAACGGCACATAAGGAAGTGGATGGAGAAGGCGATTCTCGATTTTGGCATGATTGCGCCGGGCGATCGGGTGGCGGTGGCAGTCTCGGGCGGCAAGGACAGCCTCGCGCTCATGCGCCTGATGCGCGGGCCGCTCGTTCACGTCACGCAGGACTTCAGCCTCGAATTCATCCATATCGACACCGGGTTTCCGGGTCACGATTCGTTGCCGATACGCGACTACGCGGCCTCGTGCGGCGTGGACCTGCACGTCGTGAAAACCGACATCTACGAGCAGTCGGCCGGAAAGAAGAAGAAGGTGTGCTGGCTCTGCTCGCGGCGGCGCAGGAAGGCGCTGCTCGAAACCGCGCACTCGCTCGGCTGCGGTAAGGTTGCTCTTGGGCATCACCGCGACGATGCGGTGGAAACGCTGCTGATGAACGAGTTCTTCAACGCGGAGATAAGCTGCATGATGCCGAATCAGCCGCTGTTCAGGGGCGAGTTCCACCTCATCCGGCCGCTGTATTACGTGCGCGAGGCGAACATTGTGAAGCTCGCGCGGGAGCTCGGACTGCCGGCGCCCGCGGCGCGCTGCCCGGCGGAGGATGTGTCGAAGCGCGAGTATATCCGACGGCTGCTCGACACGCTCGAACAGGAGCGGCCCGTTGTGCGGGATCACATTTTCAACGCGCAGTTCCGCGTGCTCGACGAGTATCTGCCGAAGCTGCCGGAGGGGGGCGGCCCGCCGCCGATTCCGCCGCGCGTGTTCAAAAAGAGGAAGTTTGCGGCGCGGGCGGAGGAAGGCGAACTTTCTCCGGGCGAAAAGGATCGGGAAGCATAATGGCACGGGCGTATTTTTTTTCGGCCCGGTGTGTGCTATTAATATTTGGGAACGGAAACGGCGGCGACGTTGGCGCCGCGACTGCTATATGATGGAAGAACGCAAAGAAAAAACAATAGCTGACTATAAGCAACAACAGGAAACCGACAACAAGCGATTCGACGCGGCGAGCAGGATTAAGTATTTCCTGATCCGCAACACGATCATTTGGCTCGGACGGCTCGCGTCCGTTGTGCCGGAGAAGCTGACGTACGCCACGTGCGTGAAGATCACGATGTACGCGTACAGGAAGCTGCCGAAGTTCCGCAAGCTCGCGCGGCGGCACCTCGAGATCGCGTTCGGCGCGGAGAAGACGCCGGAGGAGATCGACGACATCCTGCGGCGCACGTACGTCAGCTACGGGAAGAGCCTCGCGGAGTTCCTGATGCTGCCGCACAAGAGCAAGGAATGGATTGAGGCGCGGGTGGATTTCGACGACCCGGAGTGGCGCGTCCGGACCGAACTCGAAAAGGGGCGCGGGGCGGTTTGCCTCGGCGGTCACTTCGGGAGCTGGGAACTGGTCGGCGCGCGAATCGGGCTTTACAAGTATCCGCTGGTTGTGGTTGTCAAAGCGCAACGCGACGCGCTGATGACCCGCTTCATCATGGAGACGCGCAACAAATGGGGCAACGAGTACGTTTTCCGCGAACGCGGCATCAAGGAGGAGTGCCTCCGGCAGCTCGACAATAACAAGCTGCTCGCCCTGATGGCGGACCAGAACGCGACGCGCGGCGTGTTCGTGAATTTCTTCGGCAAGCCCGCGAAGACGGCCACCGGCCCGGCGGAGATCGCGATGAAGCGCAAGCAGTCCGTGATCCCCGGTTTCCCCGCGCGCAATCCCGACAACACGATCACTCTCCACATCCTCGACCCGATCCCGATGAGGGACACCGGCAACTACGAGGAGGACCTTGTATATAATCTTCAACAGTGCACGGACGCGATCGAGAAATTCGCGCGCGAACACCCGGAGGAGTATTTCTGGTGGCACCGCCGCTGGAAGGAAGCGGAAAAAACAGTAGCCAGTAGCGAGTAGCGGGAATAGAGGAAAAAGACAAAGAGAAACAAATAAAATATGTAGGGCGGGGTCGCCGCTCGGCTGGCCGTACCCCACCGAAAGCTGAAGGATATTGTAACAGCATCTCATGCACAAAAGACAACTTTGTGCATGGCACACAAGACAACGAGATGAAATCCGGGCCGCGCCGACGGGCGGCGACTGAAGCGAAAGAGAGCAACGGGAGGGAAGATGAAACTTAAAGCGGAATATGTTTTCGATGCGGATATGGCGCGCACACTCGAAGTATGCGTGACCAACAACATAGGCAACGTGGAGTACTTCAAGGAATCGATGTCGAACGTCGCCGAAGTGAAACTCATAGAGCGGGTGGACCACCCGGACGGCAGGATTCATGTGAAGATGGAGTTCTGCGCGTTCGGCCAGATACCGAAAGCGGTTCAGCACCTGCTGAAGCCGGAGATGCTCACGTGGCGCGAGATCAGCACGTGGGAACCCGCGACGAGACGATACAACTTCGAAATCAAGCCGCACTATTTCTCGAACGTGTTCTCTTGCAAAGGCTACTGGGGGTACAAGGAGCTCGGGCCGAAAAAGACGCTCCAGTTCTGCGACGGCAGCCTCGACATCAAGATACCGATCTTCGGGCCGATGATCGAAAAGGCGATCTGGCCGAACCTCGAAAAGAACTGGATCGAGAGCTACCAGAAGACGAAGAAGCAGCACAACATCTGACGCCGCGCTTCTTTGCCGCTTCGCAACTTTATTTCAAGTGTTCGATCAGGAAGTCTATGATCTTGACGCGCTGTTCCTGCGGCGTCGAGTCGAGCATCAGTATGCAGGACAGCCCGATCTTGTCGCACTGATCCTTCACCGCGATCGGGTGTCCCTCGGTGTGTAGCGGGTCGCCGCCGCGCCGCGTGCTCGCGTAGGTTTCGAGAATCACCGGCGGGTCGTTCTTGTCCATCATCGCCAGCATGTCCAGATCGCGCCGCATCGCCTCGGCCTCCGGCGTTTTCAGCTCCTTGTCGCTTTTCATGTGGTACATGTCGAGCGCCATCGGCATCATTATCATGTACCACGTCTTAACCATCTTCTTGTCGAACACCCGCGACAGCACTTCCGCCCACTGAGCGAAATCGTACGTCGCCTGAGTGGCCTCCGCGCCCGCCGCGGTCACTCGCGTCGATTCGCGCAGCACCGGGTCCGCGTTCGCGGGGTCTGCAATGTCGTCGTGATACGCGAGCCAGAGAGACGAGCCCGCCCCCGCCGATTCGCCGTAAACCACGACCCGTTTCTTGTCTATGTTCCATTCGCTGGCCTTGTACCGCGCGAACTGCACCGCGCGCGCGATGTGGTTCCGGATAATCTCGTGAAGCGGAAGCTCATTATAGAACGGGTACTCGACGGAGATGAACGAGATGCCGCCCGCTAGGCATTTCCTGATGTCTTCCGACGATGCGCCCCGTTTGCTGCCCTGAATGAAACCGCCGCCGTGGATGAAGATGACGAGCGGTGTCGGCTTCTTCGAGTCCGCCTTCCAGAAATCGAGCAGATCGCTCTTATTCGGGCCGTAAGAAACGTCGCGCAGAGTCGGCTCCGGCGGCGCCGCGTGCGCCGCTCCGGCGATGCAAACCGCCGCGATAATCAACACTGTCAGCCTTACGATTGCTCTTCTCACTTCACGAACCCCGCTTTCCCGTACTCGCCCCAAGGCGATTAGTATTATAATCGAAGACGCGAAAATTCCACCTAAAAATTCGGATTCGTCAATGAAGGGATTAATACTGGGAGATGTTCACAACGGCGAACGGCTTTGCTGCCGGCGTAGTTGTTTCGCGAACGGTAGGAGCACGTTGCAACGTGCCCTTACAACAGAATCCATATTATATGCGAGACGTGACGGCTACTTTTCGTTATGTCCCTGTTTGATCCACTCTTCATTGAAGACCGCGTGTTTGATATTTGTGCGTTTGTACGTATAGGAAACATGAATGAGTCCGTTGCTCGATTGTATTACACACGGGTATGAGAATTCAAAAGGCTCCGTTTCGATATCCCGTTTCCACGGCCACGTTTTACCGTCGTCTGCCGACATTGCCGCCGTAAGCGGGGACCTGCTCGTTTTGGAATTGTTATATATGAGCACGAGGTTTCCGTTGCTGAGTCGCACGAGCGATATGCCCGACTCCGGGTTGGGAAATTCTGTCGGCTCGGGGTTGCTCCACGTCAAACCGCCGTCTCTCGATACGGATTTCATGATGATGGCTTTCGCCTGAGTGGACCTGAAAAATGCGAGGACGGAATCGTCCGAAAGCTGGACCACCGTCGGCTGGTCAAGACCGCCTTCGTCTCTGAGATTGGTTCCCGTTTTCTTGATCGTTTTGAAGTCGTTTTTAGAAAGAATAAAAAGCGGGGTGTAGAGCATTTCGTTTGCCGCGGGAAGCAGCAGCGTTCCGTCCCTCAGAGTGATGGGCCTGTTTCGGATGGCGAATCCTTTTTTGCCGATCAGGGTCATTTCTTCGCCCCATGTTTTTCCCGCGTCGCCCGAAACCCGGTAGTGAACTTTGCAGTTGTCCCACGTGTCGCCGTACATCACAAGGTAGAAGAACCATATTCTTCCGTCCGGACCGGTATAGAGAACGGGATTTCCTTCCGAGAGCCCGGGCGCGTCGTTCAGAATCTTCGGGGTTGTCCATTTGTCCGAACCTTTCTTCAGGCTCGCCGACAGAATAGCGACGTCCTTCGCTTTTTCATACGCGCCGGCAAACCACGCGGCAAGAATATCGCCGTCAGGCAATTCGGTCATAGTCGAAGCGTGGCATTGGGGTCTGCCGGGTGTTTCGTCGAAAATCAGTTGCGCGTCAAAAAAAGGTTTACTTTGCGTCGATTCATTCCCCGCGACTCTTACGAATGCCAGCAGTAATGCGCACAATACCGCCGGCAATAGTTTACGCAAGTTTATCATATAGCCCGCACTCCCGCCATGAGTGTTTTACGACGCCCATTTTATATTTATTAAACCGCAAACATTTTACACTTAAC
>CAYPEK010000113.1:0-13228 GCA_964409645.1 uncultured bacterium
GTTTCGCGATGCTGCCGTCCGAGTTGCTGAGCGGCATATTGAATATGTCGTAGGTTTTCCCGTTTATAAGCGTATCGCTTTCCCAGCCATACTGATTGCCCGTCAGCACCTCTCCGCTCCTGCACCAAGGGCACGCCTCCTTGAGCCCGTGGAAATATTCATAACACTTCTTCTTTTCAAACGTCCCGAAATCGCTAGTCAGCGCCGGGTTTGCGTACAATATGTTGCACCCGTCATCCCCTATGTAAATACCTATATTTATATTGTCCAGAATAGTTTTCAGCCTGTCGCGCTCGGATTGCAGGTCCATCTCCGCCCTTTTGCGCGCCGTAAGATCATGTATCGTCGCCTGAATAAACGTTTTCCCTTTCATCTTCATCAGCGACAGGGATATCAATGTCGGAAATTCGGAGCCGTTCTTCTTTACGTTCACCCACTCGAACTGCCGGTTGCCTTCCGTCCTCACGGCGACGACTATCTCGGTTACCTTCTCTATCGACAGCGCCCCGTCCGGCTGAAACTCCGGCGACACGAACAAAGGAGCATTCATCGCAACGTCATTTTCGGTATCATATCCACAATATCGCTTTTATATGTAGGGCAGAGTCTCCGTACCCCGCCGACTCTTTTAGGGATCGCCAGTGGCTGACCGTACCCCGCCGTCACCCCCGTGGGTTTGCCCATAATGACATTGTTTATATCTCATGCACAAAGGAAAATTTGTGCATGGCACACCGTTTTTTTAGTTGCAATGGCTAAAACACAAGCGTCTTCGCTTATTCGCTCAATACCTTTTTAATAAGACGCCGCGATCCGCGAACTCGAAGCGTTCGCCTACTCTGTCTCCCACGATCTGCGCGCCCCGTTGCGCGCGATCAGCGGGTATGCGCAGGCAGTCAGGGAAGACTACGCCGATAAACTCAACCATGAGGGAAACCGATTCCTCGGCCTTGTGCAGGACAACGCGAAAAAAATGGGCCAGCTCATTGACGACCTCCTCGCCTTCTCGCGACTCAGCAGACAAGAGATGGTTAAGATCGACATTGACATGGGGCAGTTGGCGGAAGAGGTTTACCGGGAACTTAAGACGGAAACAAGCAACAGACAGATAGATTTCACCGTGAAGACGAAACACCACAACCGAGGCGACAGGTCCATGCTGAAACAGGTTTTCGCCAACCTCATCTCCAACGCCGTAAAGTTCAGCGCGCCTAAAGACCCCGCCGTCATCGAAATCGGCGATCTCTCACAAAACGGCGAAACCGTTTATTACGTGAAAGACAACGGTGTCGGATTCGACATGCAATATGCGGGCAAGCTTTTCGGCGTTTTTCAGAGACTTCACAGCACTACCGAATTCGAGGGAACCGGTGTCGGACTGGCGATAGCGCAGAGAATAATCAGCCGCCACGGCGGCCGTGTATGGGCCGAGGGAAAACTCGGCGAAGGCGCAGCATTTTATTTCTCACTCCCTAAATAAAGGAGGTCTATATGGCTAACAGTGCGGTGGAAATTTTGCTGGTTGAAGACAACCCGAATGATGTGGAATTGACACTCAGGGCACTGAAGAAAAACAACCTCGCGAACAGGGTCGTCGTCGTAAAAGACGGCGCGGAGGCTCTGGACTTCATCTTCGCGACCGGTGATTACTCGGAACGCGACATCCTGAATGTTCCGAAAGTTGTCTTCCTCGACCTGAAGCTGCCGAAAGTCGATGGCCTTGAAGTGCTCCGGCGGATGAAGAGCGACGAGCGGACTTCCAAAATCCCGGTCGTCGTGCTTACTTCTTCTCAGGAGGACCGCGACATCGTGGAAAGCTACAAGCTCGGCGTGAACAGTTACGTTACGAAGCCTGTCGATTTCGACCAGTTCATCAGTTCGGTTCAGGAGATTGGGCTTTATTGGCTGATCGTCAACAAACCGCCGCTATGATCGACTTGCGGCGGCGGAAGCTGAACTGTTTGCTTGTGTTCGTAAAAACCAGCTCGGGGTGTTTTCATCATGGATAGCAGTTTTAAAATACTGATTCTCGAAGACAACGCCGACGACGCCGGCCTGATTGTTCGCGAGCTCAAAAAAGCCGGCATCGCGTTCGAATACAGGCACGTGGACAACAAGAGCACGTTCATTGAATCTTTCATCGAGTATAAACCCGACATGGTGCTGTCCGACTACGGAATACCGGGATACAGCGGCATGTCGGCGCTCGAATGGGTAAGAGAACGGAACACCGAGATACCGTTCGTTATAGTTACCGGATCGATCAACGAAGAGACGGCTGTCGAATGCATGAAAAGCGGCGCCGACGATTATGTCCTGAAGGAAAGGCTCGTTCGCCTCATTCCTGCGGTGAACGCGGCTATCAAGAAAAAGCAGCACGCCGGTGACAGAGCCGAAATGGAAGCAGCGCTCCACGAAAGTGAAAGCAAATACCGCTCCATTTATGAAAACTCGATCGAAGGCATATTCCGCACAACCCCGGAAGGAAGATTCATAGACGTCAATCCGGCGCTTGCGCGCATGTTCGGATACAGTTCGCCTGAATATATGATAAGTTCCATACAAGATATACAGAGTCAAATCTATGCGGACCCGAGCGAACGCGCAAAATTCATCAAATTGATGGAGCGCGATGGATATGCCGAGAATTACGAGATAAAAGCGCGCCGCAAAGACAATTCGGAGTTCTGGTTATCCATCAATTCGAGGGTTGTCCGCGCTTCCGACGGCAGGGTTCTGGCCTACGAAGGCACGAGCGAAGACATTTCGGAACGGAAGTATCAAACCGAAATCATCAACCGCAATCTCATACTTCAGACGGCAATCGCGGAAATATCCTCTCTCTTCGTGCGACCGGACGATATTGACGCCTCAATAAACACCACCCTCGAAATCATCGGAAACATAGTGCACGCGGACCGCGCTTATTTTTTCAGGGTCTCCGAAAACGGGTTGTTTTACAGCAACACTCACGAATGGCATGAGAACGATATTGCCTCCCAGAAACATCTGTTTCAAAATCTTCCAGCCGAGAAATTCACTTGGTGGACCGAACAGATGCGAAACGGGCACAATATAGTTCTGAAAAAAACAGATCAACTGCCTGATAACGCCAAATACGAAAAAGCATTCCTGAAACAGTTTTCTTTCAATTATCTTCTGGTGACCCCGGTGCTTTCCGGGAACAACCTTATCGGATTCATCGGGTTCGACACGCTGGACGAAAGCCGTACGCTCAGAGAAAACAATGCACTGCTGATGAAACTATCGGCGGAAATACTCGGCAACGCCATAGAACGCCAAATCACTGAAAAAGCGCTGAAAGAAAGTGAGGAAAAATACAGAAAGCTATTCGAGCAGACGCCGGATTCGATCATGCTTTTCGATGAACAGGGGCATGTGGTTGACTGCAATACGGGCGCTCTGAAAATAGGGGGATATTCAAAAGAGGACCTGATCGGCAAACATTTCACGGAATTGAATAACATGGTGGATTTGAAAGAGATGCCTCTGCTGATCGCAAGATTCTATGAAATAATACAAACCGGCCAAGGCGTCAAATTCGAGCACAAAGCCATCAGAAAGAGCGGCGAAATTCTCTGGATGGACACTCATGTTACGGTTATACCGAAAGGAGAAGCGTCTTTCCGGATACAAACCATCTCGCACGATATTACCGAGCGCAAGCAGACCGAGGCCGCCCTGCTCTTCTTCCTCAATTGCGGAAGCATGACCGGCGGCGAAAATTTTTTCCAGTTGATAGCTCGTTATCTGGGGGAGAGTCTCGGAACCGATTCTGTGTTCATCAGCAAATTGTCGACAGACGGACTGAGCGCCATCACGGAGGCAATATGGCACTGCGGGGAATTTGAAGAAAACATTTCCTATTCCCTCGAAAACACCCCCTGTTACGACACTGTCAAGGCAACGATTTGCATCTATCCCGAAAACGTACAGCGGCAGTTTCCAAAAAGCAAATTGCTGCAACGGCTGAACGCCGAAAGCTACATCGGAACAAAACTATGGGGATCGGCCGGCCAGCCGGTCGGGCTGATAGCGTTGGTTAGTAAAAAGCCCCTAGAAAATCAGAAAATCGCGGAGTCCGTACTGAAACTCGCCGCAGCCCGCGCGGCCGGCGAACTCGAACGCAAAATCGCCCATGAAGAATTGTTGAAATCCGAAGAGCGGTACAGAAACACGCTCGACAACATGCTCGAGGGCGCGCAAACCATCGATTTCGACTGGAATTACGTGTACATAAATAATGTGGCGGCGAAACATGCCCGGCGTAAAAAAGAAGACCTGCTGGGTAAAAAATACACTGATATATGGCCGGGCGCCGAGAACACCGAAGTATTCAAGCTGATGAAAAAATGCATGGAAGAACGAACCGATCAGGTTGCGGAAAATGAATTCGTTTATCCTGATGGAGAGAAAGGCTGGTTCGATCTTTCCATCCAACCGGTCACGGAAGGCATCTTCATACTTTCGTCAGAGATCACCGAGCGTAAAAAAGCGGAGGAGGCTTTGCGCGAGAGCGAATTCCGTTTCAGGTCTCTCATAAAACTCGCTCCTGTTCCCATGTGTCTGGTTAACAGAGACGGAAAATTCAGCTATTTAAACGATCGATTCACCCAGACATTAGGATACACACTCGACGATATTCCCACGATAATGGATTGGTGGCAATTAGCATATCCTGACGCTGAATACCGGCAAAAGATTATTGAAATCAGACAGGAGGAATTAAAAAGATCGAACGCTGAAACTTCTCATTTGACAAAAATTGAATCGAACGTGACCTGCAAAAACGGCACGATAAGTTTGATGGATATATCCGGCATAAATGTCGGCAACAGTTTCCTGATGACTCTGATCGACTACACGGAGCGCGCACGGGCCGAGGAGGAAAAAGAGTCTCTGCGTCAGCAGCTTCTACAGGCGCAGAAGATGGAATCGATAGGCACGCTCGCGGGCGGTATCGCACACGATTTCAACAATATGCTCGCCGTAATTATGGGAAATGCCCACATGGCTAAGATGAAGCTCAAGGAAAAAGACCCCTTGTTCGTTGAACTGACTGAAATAACAAACGCCACCGACAGGGCAAAAGACCTCACGACGCAATTGCTCACATTCGCCAGAAAAGAAAAATTGAATATCAAGACTGTGGACATTAGTTCGGTAATAAGCGATCTGTCAGGCGTGCTCTCCAGAAGCGTCAACAAAAAAATCTCGATAAGAACGATTTCC
The DNA here is from genome assembly GCA_964409645.1 of uncultured bacterium. GTDB lineage: Bacteria > UBP15 > UBA6099 > UBA6099 > UBA6099 > CAYPEK01. The sequence goes on from CAYPEK010000113.1 coordinate 5,254, forward strand.
ATTCAATCGCCCGCTGTTACGGTCGATACCAATCAGCTATTTCAGGCGCTTCTTAACATCTGCAATAACGCCTGCGACAGCATGCCCGGCGGCGGCCGCCTTGAAATCGAAAGCTCCACGATCGAACTCGACGAAACATATACAACTAAGCATCCGGACGTACGCCCCGGCTCATACTGCCGCATCAGGATCACCGACACCGGAACCGGGATGACGGACGAGGTGAAACAACGCATCTTCGAGCCGTTTTTTACCACAAAAGCGATAGGAAAAGGCACCGGGCTCGGCCTTTCGGTCACCCACGGCATAATCAAAAGCCACAACGGCCATATCGAAGTCGAAAGCACTCCCGGTGAAGGCACAACTTTCAGGATATACATCCCGATTCTGCCCATTAAAGAGGAAATCGAGAAAAACAAAGACGCGGAAACGATATTGCGGGGCAGTGAGACAATACTCATTGTGGACGACGAACCGGTGGTGGCAAAGGTCGGCGAAAAAATGCTGAAGAGTTGCGGCTACACAGCACTGACAGCAATACGCGGCAAAGATGCACTCGATATATTCAGCAAGAACAAGGATGATATCTCCCTCGTGATTCTCGATATGATAATGCCGGAAATGGACGGATACGAAATTTATAAGGCGCTGAAATTGATGAAGAAAGACTTAAAGGTTCTTGTGGCGTCGGGGTACAGTTCGGACGGCCGAGTCGGCGCCATGCTGGACGACGGCGTGAACGGATTTATCCAGAAGCCATTCAAGATTACAGAACTCTCGCAAGCGGTCAGAAGAGTCATCGACGGCAGCGAAATGTAAACCTGCATTCGCTGTAGGAATATGGCGATAATGAAAAGGCCCCGGAGAACCGGGGCCTTTTTGTTTATCGGTTTTAATTTCAAATGGTCAGTACATACCGCCGATGCAGTCCTGACTGCAAGACTGGCTGTCTTCATACATATACGAGCAATAGCCGTCGCCGCATGACCCGCAGTCCGAGTAACATGAATCCGGGTCTTCGTATGAGCTGGTGCAAACCTCATCGCCGCAGACATAGCAATCCACGGCGCAGTTTGCCAGCGTCTCGTTGCCGGTGCAGGAAGAGTCCCCGCAGACATCCGTTCCGTTACAGTCGGCGGGACAGGATGTATCGGTCTCGAAATCAGGATTGCAGGAACCGTCACCACACGAACCGCAATCGTCATAACATGAGTACGCATCCTCATATCCACTGGAGCAGACGGTATCGCCGCACGATCCGCAGTCAAGGAAACAGGTGGATACATCCTCATACCCAGCGGTGCATGTTTCGTCTCCGCAACGGCCGCAATCCTCGTAACAGGAGTCCATGTTCTCTGTCTCTGAGCATATCGCATCGCCGCATACCGCGCAGTCAACCGGGCATTCATACAAATCCTCATATCCGGCAGAGCAATAGGCGTCGCCGCACGATCCGCAGTCGCTATAGCATGAATCCGGGTCTTCGGAGCCGGCAGTGCATATCTGATCGCCGCATGAGCCGCAGTCGCTGTAGCAAGTGTCGGGATCCTCTTCTCCGGTGCAATAGCTGTCGCCGCAGACCGTACAGTCGGCCGTGCAGCTTTCGAGGCCTTCAACCCCGTCCGTGCATATCCCGTCGCCGCATACCGCGCAGTCAACCGGACACGTGCTCAAGTCCTCGTAACTGGCGTCGCAATAAGAATCACCGCAGCAACCGTACGACTGCCACTGCTGCGTCAGGCAGTCGGCGCCGCATGTTTCGCAAGTCCCGCCGCACGTTGCCAGATAGCATGACGATGCGCCGTTGTCGCCTCCGGCGTCGCATGTTTCTCCGCCCGCTGAGTCAACATTTCCGTCGCCGCAGTAGGCGCCGGCGATCATATTGCTCACGCAGCTTGTGTTGCAATACGTGCAACTACTGTCATATTCGGGGACGCATGGGGTGTCGGTGTTGCCCGCGCCATCGTCGCACATCTCTGGGCCGTCCGTCGATCCGTCGCCGCACGATCCGCAGTCCGCGTAGCAGGTGCTCGCGTCTTCGTAACCACTGTCGCATGTCGCGTCACCGCAAACCGCACCCTGCACCGAGTGGGAATAACATGACGTGTCGCAATATGTACATGATCCGTTATAGGAAGCCGTGCACGGCGTTTCGGTGTTGCCCGCGCCGTCGTCGCACATCTCAGGGCCGTCCGTCGATCCGTCGCCGCACGATCCGCAGTCCGCGTAGCAGGTGCTCGCGTCTTCGTAGCCGCTGTCGCATGTCGCGTCGCCGCATATCGCGCCCTGTACCGACTGAATATAGCATGACGTGTCGCAATATGTGCACGATCCGTTATACGGCGCCGCGCAGGGTGTTACAGTATTGCTTGCGCCGTCGTCGCAGTACTCGGGTCCGTTGGTTGTTCCGTCGCCGCAGTATTCCGTGCTGTTCACGGTCTGTTCGACGCACTGGCTGTCGCAATACACACACGAGCTGTTGTATTCGGGTGTGCACGAAACGCCGTTGTTTGTTCCGAGGTCGCACCCTTCGGCGCCCTCCACTATTTCATTCCCGCAAACGCCACAGTCCGCGTAACAGGAGTTTGCGTCTTCATAACCGGAATCGCACACGCTGTCGCCGCAGTAGGAACCCGTCACGATTTGTGTGACGCAATCCAGATTGCAGTAATTGCACGTGGCGCTGTATTCGGCGATGCAGGGTGTTTCCGTATTGCTCGATCCGTCATCGCATTGTTCGTCGCTTTCTTTCACGTTGTTTCCGCAGACGCCGCAGTCGGTGTAGCAGGTTCCGGCGTTTTCGTTCAGTTCATCACAGATACCGTCGCCGCAGTATGTGTTTGTAAGCGTCGTTTCAGTACATTCGGAGTTGCAGTACGAACATGTGCTGACATTCGGCTCATAATTATAACCCGGGCTGCACGGAACGTTGTTGTACGCTCCGGAGTCACAGCCTTCCGAACCGTTGACCGATCCGTCGCCGCAGTATTCACCGGTTACATATTCCAGCACACAGTCTGTCGTACAATAATCGCATGAACCACCATAAGGCGCGGTACACACCGTGTTCGTGTTTTCAGCCCCGCGGTCGCAGCCTTCCTCGCCCTCTTGAATTCCGTTGCCGCAAGCGCCGCAGTCTATGTAACACGTCGCGGCATCCTCGCTGCCATCGTCGCATGTCGCGTCGCCGCAGACTCCGCCTTCAACGGTGTGTGAAACACATGATGTGTCGCAGTACGTGCAGCTCGATCCGTATGCCGGAGTGCACGGTGTGTCGGTGTTTTCGACACCGTAGTCACAGCCTTCTTCGCCTTCCTGCGCCGCATTACCACACGAACCGCAGTCGGCATAGCATGTCGCGGCATCTTCGTTTCCGCTGTTGCAAGTTCCATCGCCGCAGACCGCGCCCTCAACAGTGTGTGACACGCATGTCTTGTCGCAGTACGTGCAGTTCGATCCGTATTCCGCGACGCAGGCCGTATCGGTGTTCTCCACACCCATGTCGCAGGTTTCGGGGCCTTCGATATCGCCGTTCCCGCAAGCGCCGCAGTCGGCGTAGCATGTCGCGGCGTCCTCATTCCCGCTGTCGCAAGTTGCGTCGCCGCAGCTTGCGCCTGTCACCACCATCAAATTGCATGATGTGTTGCAATATGTGCAGCTTGAACCGTACTCCGCCACGCAGGCTGTGTCCGTGTTCTCCGCGCCCATGTCGCATCTTTCAGTTCCTTCGACATCGCCGTTCCCGCAGCTCTCACAGTCCGCGCTGCAAGTCGATGCTGTCTCGCCGGTGTCGCATGTTCCATCGCCGCAACTCGCGCCCGCCACTGTGTGCGAAGCGCACGTCGTGTCGCAATACGTACAACTCGATCCGTATTCCGCCGTGCATGCCGTGTCTGTGTTGTTCGCTCCGGCGTCGCAGGCTTCCTCGCCGTTCTTCGTGCCGTCGCCGCAACTTCCTCCTGACACTGTCTGCTCTTCACATTTCGTATTGCAGTAAGTGCATGTTGCGCCGTATGCCGCCGTGCAAGCCGTGTCGGTATTGTTCGCTCCGGCGTCGCAGGCTTCCTCGCTGTTCTTCGTTCCGTCGCCGCAGCTCGCGCCCACGACTGTGTGCGGTGTGCATTTTGTGTCACAGTAAGTGCATGAACCCGCGTAAGACGCCTCGCATGCCGTATCGGTGTTATTTGTTCCGCTGTCGCACTTCTCGGCGCCACTCACAACACCATCGCCGCATAGCACGCCCGACGTCACAACCACGTATGTCTTCTGCCCGAACGAATCCTCCGCCGTGAATCTGAGCGAATCGTTACAGTTAGGCGGATTGAAATTCGGTATCTCGAATGACCCGTCGTCGCGCTGTGTCGCTCCCTTGAGTTCGAGGATGCTTACATCGTTCACAGTGAGCCGCACACCCGCGTCCGTTGTTCCCGTAATATTCATATCCGGGCATTTCTTAAACCCGTCAACCGGGTCGAAAATCCGGAGCGTCGGAGCGCCGGCCACGACTGTTTTCGTGCCGCAAAGCGCTATTCCCTGCGCCTCTTCTCCGCATTTAACGTTAATCTCAAAATCGCCTTCAACATCTACCGGCAGGTCCGCCGTGAACGCTCCCGCCGAACTCGCCGTAACCGATGTCCCGTTCACGTCGCATACCGCGCCGGCGGCTGCCGTCCCGGCTACTCTTACAGTACCCTGCGACAACGGTATCTTCTGGCCTTCCGCAGGAGAATTTATGCTGCAAATCACAGCAGCGGGTTTAGACGCGGCCAAGTTTTCGTCGCCCTGCCCCTGATTGTTATCGTTTTTCGGCGGATTAGCCGCAGTCTGCACTTTGCAAAGTCCGTCCACGCACGCGCCCGAGCAGCACGGCTTGGACTCGTCGCACGCTTCACCGACCGGGAAACACGCCGCCGCGCTCTGGAACGACACGTCTTCCGACGCGCATTTTCCGTCCACGCATCTGCCGGACATACAGTCCTGATCCGCCGTGCATTTATTCTTTTCTTCTTCGGTGACATTCTTGGGAGGTGACGGCGGGCCGCCGGGGTTGACATTCGTCTGCTGGTTCCCCTCGACGCAAACCTCGCTGCCGTTCGACTCGACACAAATCAGCCCGGTCCGGCCGGTAACCTGAGTCACGTTGTCGGGAGTGTTCTCGATGTCGCCCGTCGTGCCGCGCACTCCGGCGACCGCCACCGGCGTCGTAACCTTGAATCCGGAATTCGCGCCCTGCAACTTCTCCGCCTTGAATTTGATTTTTCCGGACGACATATCAAGATCCGATACGACCGTTTTCGTCCTCGGGTCGATATCGAGTTTCTTTATCGCAAAATTCGTGAAAGGCGTCAGTTTGACCACATTGCCCGAACTCCATTTGACAACCGCGGATGATTTCGAGCCGGTTTTTATCGACGCGCCGACTGGAAGAAGCATTCCGTTCTTTGCGGGCGTCCACGCCTTCCCCGGCAATTGCACCTGTACGTCACCCTCGATTTCGGAGAGAGTCGCGGATACAGGGAAAGACCGCACGTTGACGGATGGCGCAAGCACTACCACCGCCAGCGCCACTACCGCAAGAAGCAATCCGATCGCTCTACTTTTAATCATTTATAACTCCTTAAATAAATATATTTCAGGCGATCCTGAAATATTATTTTCCTTTAAATTCGGGCGGCCGTTTCTGCATCCGCGCCATCACGCCCTCGTTCACATCGTCAGTGCGTATCAGCACCGACTGCGCGAGCGCTTCGAGTTCCATCAGCGTCATCTTGTCGAGATGCGCCCCGCGGTCGATCACCTTTTTCGCAAGCCCAACCGCAAGCGGCGCGCAGCCTTTCAGCTCTTTCACCCATTCCATCGCTGTCGCCGCCAGCTGGTCCTCCGGCACAACAGCATTCACAAGTCCGATCTCGTAAGCCCGGCGCGCGTCTATCTTCCGCCCAAGCATGATTATTTCCTTCGCGTGCGGGATGCCCACCGTGCGGGTCAGCCGCGTCGTGCCACCCACGTCAGGTATCAGCCCAAGTTCGGCTTCCTGCAAGCCTATCTGCGTGCCCTCCGCCGCGATCCGGAAATCCGCCGCAAGCGCAATCTCAAGTCCCATACCGAAACAGTAGCAGTGCAACGCCGCGATCACCGGCTTTTCGATCGATTCCATCAGGTTGCCGACCGACTGCATTTTAGCCACTATACGCCGGAATGCCGCCGTGTCCGTTCGTTTGCCGCCGAGTTCCGCGAGCATGTTGAAATCTATTCCCGAGCAAAAGCATTTGCCTTCTCCCGCAAGCACTATCGCGCGCACTGAAACGTCATCCGCCGCCTTCTCAAGTTCCGCACTAAGCTCCGTCATCATCTGCTGAGTCAGTGCGTTCCTCTTGTCGGGCCGGTTGAATTTGATAATTGCGGCGTCGTCTGCTTTTTCCGTAATTATCGTGGTGTCAGACATAGATTTTCTCCGTTGCCTTTCGCGGACAATAAAACCGCCGTATTCAGCGCTTTATGTGGCGGTATTGTGCGTAAATGCAAAAAGTTTTTCAACCTCTTATTTTAAAATGTTCTATTAAATAGAATTGGAATATAATAGTGAATTAATTTACATTCATAAACTAAACAAATACTCATGTAACAATTATATCTCAAAATCTAAAAAAACGCATTATTTATTTGCATTATTTTCGAACACGAAAGTGGGAATGTTTGTTATTTTCAGAACCGCCATGTCGAGCGGCGCAAATTCCTTTTCCGCCACTCCGGTGATGCTGTATGCCGTCACCATTCCGCGCCCGGTGTATTTGAATGTGCGCTCGTCGCCTTTTTTACGTGCCCACACGATCAAAAATGTGCCTTCCGGCAGCTCGAAACGATAGCCGATCATCCCATCCTCCGGGTCATCCCGGCGCACGGAGAAATAACCGGCGAGCTTCTTCGCAAGGAAGCCGTAAGTCCTGTAGGCCGGTTTCGGGGAGAAATCGCGGCGCACCATCCCGAAGTTCGCCTCCCCGTAGTCGGGGTCCGTGCCGTCGTCTCGGAAATCATACGGAAGTATCCGCACGACGTACCCGCTCGCGAGCGAGTGGGCAACCATTTTCGCGTACGCCGCCGCCTGATCCTCGATGCTCAGCCCGCCGCGCGTCGTTGCCCACCCCACCTCCGTCAGCCACGCCGGTTTCACTCCGCCGTTCGCCTCCATCATCAGCTTGATGAAAAACAAATTGCGCACGTACCGCTCGTCGTCGAGCGACCCGACATCGTTGTAAGGATGAAATGCGACAAAATCGAAGTAGTCGCCGCCGCCCGCCTTGTAAACCGCGTCGATCCACGCGAGGTCGGCCCCGGACGTGCCGCCGAGCATCACCTGCGCCGTCGGGTCGGCCAGCTTCACCGCCTTGTATGCCTCTTTCAAAAGCGCCGTGTAATCCTTCGCGTTCGGATACGGACTCCAGAAAACGGGAATATTTTCTTCGTTCCATATTTCCCAATATTTAATGTAATTCTTGTATCTCGATACCGTGTTATAGACAAAATCCGCGAACTCCGCGCGCTGTTTGTCCGTCGCGGGCGAGTACGGCGACGACCAGCCCACCGAGTAGTCGAGCAGCCCGACCATGTTAATTCCGTTTTTCGCGCCGGTGCGGATCGCGTCGTCGTACCGCGACCAGTCGAACTTCCCGTGCTTCGGCTCCACCACACTCCACGCGATCTCCTCTCTGTTCCACACAATCCCGGCGTCCTTCGCGAGCTTGCACACCTTTTCCTGCTCCTCCGGCGGATATCGCAGACCGAGACAGATCAGCACGCCGAACGGCGACGCCGTTTCGCGCGGTCCCGCGTCCTCGCGCGCAAGCGGCTGCGTTTTATGGACCGGCTCGAACGGCTTTTCCGCAGCCGCCGCGGGCGACTTCCCAGCGAGCACGTCCGACGCCTGCGCCGCCGCCGTCTTCAGCGCGGCCTCCGGCGTCGCCGCGCCGTACACCGC
>CAYPEK010000114.1:0-13027 GCA_964409645.1 uncultured bacterium
ACATCGGGTCGGTCCCGACAGTGTTGTATCTGCCGACATAGATGCCGGCCCCTGCTCCGTTTTGCGTCAGGGCAATCACCGGGCTCGCGTCGTTCACAGTGCTGTTCCGGGTGATTATCCCTGACAGCCCCGATCCGTCTCCCGTGTAGCTTGCCGCTCCGACCGTGCCGGTCACACTCAGGTTGTCGTTGACGTTCACACTCCCCACGCTGTCGCTTATGCCGCCGCCCGCGAGCGTGATATTGCCGCCCGCGTTGTCGAACGTGATGTCGCCGCTCGCCGTGCTCATCGTAAGCGCGCCCGTCATCGTGTCGCCGACTTTGTCCACATAATATGGATGGTCATCGTCGCCTAGGCCCGCAATCGAGCCGTGGTCTATCGACCCCATGTCGGCGGCTATCGTTACTGTGTTCGCTCCGTCGTCCGGCGTGATCGTCACACCCGAGCCTGCAATTAGGTCGATGTCGCCACCGTCGTTCGTCACTCCGTCCACACTCGACACCACATTCACGTTCAGGTCCGCTGCCGTCAGCGTTCCGTCTGCCACCTTCGCGCTCGTCACCGAGTCGTCTTGCGGTGTGACATTCGTTACCGATGTCCCGTCGCCGCTGAAACCTGTCGCAGTCACTGTCCCCGCGTTTGTTATGTCATGCGTCCCCATGTTGAGATCGCCTGTCAGCGTATCGCCCACCTTTTTCGCATATTGCGTGTGCGGATCGCCGGCCGTGAGGTTAGCGAGACTATTGTGATCGACCGCAGAAACATCGGCCGTTAATGTAATCGTGTTTGCCGTATCGTCCGGCGTTATCGTTATCCCGTTGCCGGCGATGAGATCGACGTCGCCGCCGTCGTTCGTCACGCCGTCCACACTCGACACCACATTCACGCTCAGGTCCGCCGCCGTCAGCGTTCCGTCTGCCACCTTCGCGCTCGTCACCGAGTCGTCTTTTGGAGTGACATTCGTCACCGACGTCCCGTCGCCGCTGAATCCCGTCGCCGTCACCGTCCCGGCGTTCGCTATGTTGTACGTCCCCATGTTCAGGTCGCCAGTCATCATGTCGCCCGCTTTTTTCGTGTACTGCGTGTGCGGATCGCCGGCCGTGAGGTTGGCAAGACTGTTGTGATCCACCACCGAAACATCGGCTGCAAAAGTGATTGTGTTCGCTGCATCGTCGGGCGTTATTGTTATTCCGCTGCCCGCAACGAGATCCACATTCCCACCGTCGTTCGTCACTCCATCAACACTCGACACCACATTCACGCTCAGGTCAGCCGCCGTCAGGCTGTTGTCCGCAACCTTCGCACTCGTCACCGAGTTGTCTTTCGGAGTTACATTCGTTACCGCCGTGCCGTCGCCGCTCAAATTCGTCGCCGCCACCGTCCCGGATGCATTCAGATTCCCCGTTACCGCCAGCGCGCCCGTGATCGTTCCGCCCGTTTTGTCGAGCTTTTCCGTGTCCAGTTCCGCGATCGCGTTCTGCACATTCGTCGAAGCCACGTTCCCCGCCGGCGTGAAAACCACGTTCACCGCCTTCGTCTGCACCGAATACGCCGCACCAGCGATCTGCTCCCTCGGCGACAGTGTAGTGCTCTCGACCTTCAGTTCGAGATAGACCGGGTTGTCCCAATTGATCGTTGATAAATTGCAACCGGCGGATCCGATCCTGTACGAGAACACTCCCGCCGTGACGGCCACCGACTGCGCGCCAGACGTACACAACTGTGCTCCGCCCGACGCTGAATCATATAGCGTGAACGTAATATTCTTGGTGCCCGTCACTGCCGCCCCGCTCTCCATCAGGTATCCCTGATAGTCAACAAGTTGCGGCGTCGCCGCGTATGCCGCCGCGCACAACACAAGCGCAGCAAGAAAAACAATCGCTCGACTTATCAAATTATGTTTCATCTTTGACCACCCAAAATTTGTCGGTTAAATATATATACCCAAACATATATTTTGCATATTTTTTGAGTGAATTGGTGGATATTTATTAAAATATTGTAACAATATTGTAATAATATTAATTGCTATTGTATATATATTAATAGTGTTTAGTTGCTAATTATTACTGTTTACTTGGGTAAATCTGCCGTTTCGGTCAGAATATATCGACTGTATAGAGGTTCGTTTTTCAACAGCTTTTAAACGCCGTCTGTGGGTTATTGTTCGGTGATTTCGCGTTTTTTGATCTCGCGCGCCGGGACGCCGCCCACAACCGTCCAGTCGGGCACGTCGCGCGCCACCACCGCGCCCGCCGCCACAACCGCTCCCTCGCCCACCGTCACACCCGGCAGGATCACCGAGTGCGCGCCGAGCCAAACATGCGACTTTATCTTTATCGGTTTGCCGATCGTGGACAGACTCAGCTTACTCATGTCGTGGTTCACGGCCGTAATAACAACCTCCGGGCCGACCAGCACGTGGTCGCCGATCTCGACCGCCCCGTCGCGATGCGCAAATATCCGCGTCCCCCAGCCGATCCAAACGTCGTTGCCGATCGATATCCGGCTTAGCGGAGTCATCCACGCGCCGTTTGTGATGATACAGTTCTCTCCGAGATGCATCATGCGTTTGCGGAAAAAACGGTTCCGCCACCAGCCCGGCATCAGGTCCGCGACGAGATAAAAGATGTAATCCATGTAGAGGAGTTTCGACAGCGCGGGGGTTCCGCTCGGAGGTAAAACATACACTGACGGGTCTTCGTCCATTCGCCTCTCCCGCGGGCTCAACGCCGCCCGGGAATCGTCATTTTCATACTTATAACCGGGTCAGATTATACCACGCGCGCCCGCTCCGAACAAGGCGAGAGAATCGGGGTCAGGCCGTGAATTGGGAATTGAGATTCCGAAAATTTCGAGAATCACTTTTTGCTGGAAAGACATACTTGCACCGACAATCCCTTTCCTGATCCCGATCAATTCCCAATTCATGGCCTGACCCCAGCACCTTTAACGCGCGAGATTCCTCTTCAACTACCAATCACGGTTTAATTAACGTAACACTCTGCGTATCTTCCGCAGAAACACCACAACCCTCGCGAGCAGCGCCGGAACCGGCTCCGTCAGCGCATTCCTGTGGCGCAGCAGATAACGCACCAGCGAGTGCGGCACGAGCCGCGTGCCCGTCACCAGAAACAGCAGCAGATTGTAATATCTCTTCTCGCCGACATCGTAATGCACGTCGTACAGCTTGCTCGACGGCTTGTTCGTCAGCGGCGCGTGGATCGGCGAGTTTTCGTGCTCGAAAATCGGGTCGTCGAGCGCGGCGCCCTCTTTCCTCCCCGAAATCAGCCCGTCCGCCAGCGCCCGCTTGTACAGCTCGGTGCCCGGAAAAAAGAACAGGTTGAACCCGAAAAAGATGTACGGCGGCGAAATTTCGAGCACCGTCTCGATCGTCTCCTTCACATTCTCGACCGACTCGTAAGGGTTGTTGAAAATGAGGTCGTAGCAGACCGCCTTCAGGCCGAGATCGTGCAGCAGATGGAACATCTGCACCGTCTTCTCCCTCGACACCGGCCGCCGGTAAATCTCGCGGTTCGTCCGCTCGCTGCCCGACTGCAAGCCGACCTGAATCGTGTCCATCCCGGCCGCCTTCATCGCGAGCAGCTTCTCGCGCGATATGTTCAGCGGATTCGCAAGCAACTGGAACGGCAGCCCGATCCGCTCCTTGTACAACGCCGCGAACTCCTCGATTTCTTCTCTTTTACGCGACAGAAAATTGTCATCCCAGAAATTCACCCGGCGCATGTCGCCGAAGCGGCCCTTCGCGTACTCCAGCTCGGCGATGATCCGCCCCACCGACATCTCGCGGAAATAGCGGCCCTTGCCCTTCGCCGCATCGCGCAGATAGTTGTTGTAGCAGAATGTGCAGTTGTACGGGCATCCGCGGCTCATCATTGCCTGCGCCGCGTAGCCGAGCATCGCTTCTTCCCTGCCCTGATCGGTGAAAACCTTGCCGCCCGCGAATATCAGATGGTCGTCCCAGTCGAGGTCCTGAAACGGCAGCAAGTCGATGTCCTGCACCGGCGCCGAAAAAACCGGCGCGCGGCCCTCCGGGTCCCACCGGCTCACAACCCCGTCCGACTCGAACGGCTGGCCGGGCCGGAACGACTCCGCGAACTCCGGAAACGTATCGTCCGCCTCGCCGATGAAAGCGTAATCCGCCGATTCGAGGCAGTCCCGCGTGTCGATCCCGGTGTGCACGCCGCCCCACACGACCGGCGACGATACCGCGCCCCGGATCGCCGCGCTGATCGCCCTCGATGCGGGCGCGACATCCGTCATCACGCTCAGCCCCACGATGTCCGGCGCGAGATTCCTGATCTCCCCCGCGACGCGGCCGCAGAGTGCGGAGTCCGCCCTGTCTGTGACAAACAGCAACTTAACATCGTGCCCGCGCGACTTCATCCGCGCGCTCAGTGCACGCACGTTGCACCCGTATATGCTCTCGGATATCAGAAGAATCGCAATCCGCATTCCGTCAGTCGGCCCCCGCCGGCATCATTATATCCATTCATTATATCCGGCGTCCGCAAAATTCATAGTAACCGCCAGCTCTCGCACACGACCCGGCACCGCTGAAGAAGCTGCCTTTAATTTTTCACCACAAAGACACGAAGCCACAAAGAATACATTATCGCGCTCTGACGATCGCGTCTAAGGCATTAATACAAAAGATGAATATCGAATAGAACCACAGATGAACACAGCTAGACACGGATAAAAGTCGGTATGTCGATCCACGTTGCTTTTTAGAATATTTTGCTATATTCTATATCCTGTATTCTATATTCTCATCATTGGTTTTTCCTGAATTCTCGCTACTGGCTACTCGCTACTGTTTCATCAGGCGAATTTTCCGCCCGACATGAGAATCTGTTCGAGCTGTTCGGGGTTTATCGGCTCGCTGAAGTAGAAGCCCTGAATCTCGTCGCAGCCGACCGCGCGGAGAAATTCGAGCTGCTCCTTCGTCTCGACGTTCTCCGCGACGACCCGCTTCTTGAGCACGTGCGCCATCGTGATTATCGCCTGCACGATCGCCCCGGCGTCCGGGCTGTCCATCATGTCGTGAATGAAATCGTGCGCGATTTTGATGCTGTTGAACTGGAACTCGCGCAGGTATCCGAACGACGAGTAGCCGGTGCCGAAATCGTCGATCGACAACCGGACGCCGAGCCGGTTGATCTCCTTCAGGAGCGCGAGCGTGATGTCGAGGTTGTGCATCGCGGTGGATTCCGTGATTTCGAGTTCGAGACATTCCGGCGGCAACGCCGCGGCTTTAAGGTGCCGGTTGACATTCTGCAACAATCTCTGGTCGAGAAACTGCCTCGCGGACAGGTTCACAGCGACATGGATCGGAGGCGCGCCCCTGTCGAGCCAAGAGCGGAGTTGCCCGCAGGCGGTGCGCATCACCCAGTCGCCGATCGGCACTATCGTCCCGGTGTCCTCCGCGATCGGGATAAACTTCGCGGGCGACAGCATGCCGAGCGTCGGATGCTCCCATCTCACAAGCGCCTCCACGCCAACTATACTCCGCGTGGAAACCTCGACCTTCGGCTGGTATTGCAGCAGCAGTTCGTCCCGCTCCACCGCGCGCCGCAGGAAGTCCTCGAGCATCTTCCTCTCGGACGCCGCCTCGCGGTACTGCAAGTTGAACACCTCGTAATGCCGCCCGCGTTCTTTTTCCTTCGCGCGGTACATCGCCATGTCCGCGTTCATTATCAGGTCCTCGGCCGAGTTCCCGCCGGACGGATAAACCGCCATCCCGATGCTCGCCCCGAGGAACACCTCACGCCCGGCAATCGATATCGGGTTGAGGAACGTACGGTAAAGTTTCTCCGCCTCCGCGCCCGCCTCCTCCAACGATTTGATGCCCTTCACGATAACAAGGAACTCGTCGCCGCTGTACCGAGCGAGAAAGTCGCCCTCCCTCATCTCGGCCTGCAGCCGCGCCCCGACTATCTTCAACACCGAATCGCCAACCGTGTGGCCCATCGTGTCGTTTATATCCTTGAACCTGTCCAGATCGAGCAGAAGCACCGCGAGCTCGGCCCCGGCTGCCTCCGCCTCCGCTATCGCCAGCCTCAGCATCCGGTCGAACATGTAGCGGTTCGGCAAACCGGTCATCATGTCGTGGTACGCCATGTGCCTGAGCCGTTCCTCGGCGGTTCTACGTGCAATGAAATTGCCGATTATCTCCGTCGTAACCTTGAGAATCGCCGTGTCGCGGTCGTCGCATTGAGACAACTTCTCCGGGCTTTCGATGCCGAGCAGCCCTTCGAGCGCGCCGCCCATGTACAGAGGCAAAAGTACAAGCGACTCGAAATTCGAACCGCCTAATGCCTTCGCCTCCTCAATCAGCGCCTGATCGATCGTGCCGCAGCCTCCGATAAACAGCGGCTCACCCGTTCCGAGCAGACGCAGCAGCCCCGGCATCGCGTCGGGCGGCGGCGCGTTTCCGATGCTTTCCTCCTGCCCGTCTCCCCGCCACTCAACACGCATCCTGCCCCTCTCGCTGTTGCCGAACAGCGCCAGATAAGCCCTGTCCGCGCCGGCCGCGCCGGCCAGTTCTCCGAGCGCCTCCCGTATCTCGTTCTCGATGTCTTCCGCGCTCACGAACCGCGCCGAAACCGCGGACACCGCCATCTCCATCTCCAGACGCCTCTGCACCACCATTTCGGCCAGCCGCCGTTTCTCCTCGACACCGATCGCGGACGCGATTATCCCCATGAACTTCATGTCGTCGTCCGGCACCATCACCGGCCGCCGGTACGCCACGCACAGAGACCCGATGAACTCGTTCGAGAACCGCACCGCCGTCGCCGCCAGCGCCTCCGGCGCCGCCGACAGGATCGGTTCCGCCGACGAATATTTAGACCCGGTCGCGCCCGTCAATATCGCCATCCCGTCCGGCCGGTCCTTCACCATGTCGTAAATAAAGCTCCCCGCCGCGGGGAACCTCGCGGGGAACACACCGCGCATTTGCCATTCGGCAATCGTATCGAACCAGCCGCCGTCGTACCTCACGTAGAACGCGAAATCGGCGCCCATCAACTCGCCGCAGAGCGCCGTCAGCCGCCCGATGTTCGCGTCCGAGTCCGGCCCGAAGCCGAGAAAACTCTCGTTCGCCTTCGATATCCGCAGTTCGTTCCGCATCCGGTCCGTCGCGTCGTGCGCCACCACCTGCACCGCCGGTTTTCCCTGATAGGAAAACGCCGTCCCGGCCAGCTCGACGAAAATCATCGATCCGTCGCGACGCTTAAAACTCCTCTCGAAACGCGGCGAGTACGCCGACAACATCATTTCCTTCCAGCGGTGGAACTCCTCGTCGTCCTCGGGAATCAGGAACTCCTCCAACCCGCGTCCGAGCGCGTCATTCTGCTCGTCCGCACCCAGCAGCGCCAGCGCCGCCGCATTCGCGAACACGATCTTACCGTCACTGAGTATCAGCACCGCGTCCGGCGAGTACTCAACAAGCTGCCGGTACCGCTCCTCGCTCTCCCTCAGCGTCTCCTGCTGCCGCAGCCGCATCTCCGTCTCTTCGAGGCCGCCGAGCATCATATTCACCGACGCCGCAACCTGCGAGAGTTCGTCGCCGCCGGCCACAGACATCCGCGCGGACAAGTTGCCGCCGATCCCGATGTATTTGATGTGCGCCACCAGTCTCGCAAGCGGCATCAGTATCTGCCTCTCAAGCACAAGCAGTATCAGGCCCGTGCCCACCAGTCCGATGACTATGAAAATTGCGTAAATATACCGTGCGCTCAGCCTGCTCAGAAGGAAAATCTCGCGCGGCATCTCCACCCGCATCACCAGCGCCTCGTGCCCGTCCAGATCCTGCAATGTCGTGTAGCCCCGCATCCGGCCCGCGCCCTCGTTGCGGATCAGCGCATTTTTTTCGCCGCTTTCGAGCGCAGCCAGCGCGTCACTGTAATCCGGGGTCATCCCTTTATCCGACACCGGCGCGTACGAAATATCGAAATGTGTGATTTTCGACAGCTCTTCGATGTGCCGCCTGTCGAAAAAACGCCCGAACATCAGCGCCCCCCTCACCGGCCCCTGCTTGTTGCTCGTCACAACCGGCCGCGACGCAATCAGCACCGGCGTCCCCTCGTACATCAACACGCCTCTAACGCCGTCCTTTTCCGATTCGAACTCGACCAACTGTTTCTCGCCGAGAATGCGCTTCACAAGTCCCGCGTCCACCGGAACCACACTATTGGTTTTCTTCTCGTAACAGCCGTCGTAAATCACGCTGCCGCCCGGCCCGACGATCATAATCATGTCCACGCCGATGTCCGATAAAACCGTTCCGGTTATGTTCGCCTCGATGAACCTATCGTCGCGATTCAACATGAACTCATAAGCGTCGTCCCACGCCGACCAGTCCATAAGCTGGCTGTCCAGCTCCTTAATTGAATTCAGGAACGCCGAGCGCACGCGGTTGATGTCCTCAAATGCCCGCCGCCGCTCAAGCTCGGTAAAACTACGCATCATCACTGCCTGCGTCAGCCAGTACAGCGCCAGCAGCATCGCGAGCAGCGACGCCCCAGTCATGTATAATGTTTTCTTTCTTATCGACATATTCAGTATCGTTTGGTTTTCGTTTACCTCAACATTAATTCAACATCGACGGCGTGTCAAAAGTGCGCCGCAAATCGCAAAGCCGATCGTTACGCCCCCGGACGCGGCGCACGCACGATCAGCACATTCAGATTCGCGGCCCCCGCGTTCGACATCCCGCGCGTCAGTCCGCCCGGACTCTCCACCAGCGTCCCGGCCCCGGCCGTCACCTTCTCGTCGCCGATCTCGAATTCGCCCTCCCCTTCAAGCACGAAAAACGCCACATCCACGGGCACAATATGCCTCTCCACCCGCTCGCCCGGCTTCAGCGATATATGCAGCACCTGCGCGTGCTCCGTGTCGTACAGCCTCCGCGCATCAAGCCCAGCCGGATTCGGAACCGCCGGCGCTTCCTCCAGCCTGATCGTCTTTATCATTAATCATCTCCTCAACGCATTAATAATATAATTAACAACAACAACCAAAGATAACAAACAAATCTTTTGACGGGTTCCCCTCATTCATTTCTCATAATAATCCACCTCCTTTATTTTTTACAAAACCCTACAAACCACGCAACCACTTGCTTACGCGCACCGATGCCCTATGTGCCGTTGAAAATTTGGCGTACGGCGATTCATCGCCGTTCTGTCAGCCGGGAATTAATTCCCGGCATTGAAGGCGACAATTCTTGTCGCGCTCCAAAGGCGCTTCGCGCGGAAAAATGCGTGGCGTCAATTGAAGCGGCGGCACACTGAACAGTAACGCGAAATTTCCATTTCACCCCACTTGCGAAAGCGCAGGGGGATGTTTACCATACTCAAAAACCGGCTGATCCTTTACTTTTTATTGGAATAACCTATACTTTCTTGTGATGGTTTGATTTTTTACAAGTCCATGCGGACGGAGTTGGATCGGATTATAAAAGGCGTATTCGCGAAAGAATCGCGGTTCTGAGAATAGAAGTTTCCTCAATACTCCCTATCTGATTGTCAAATACTATCCGCAAATCCGGCGATGACGCACAAGCGCCGCCGGATGCAAACGCCGGGAGGCTCCCGCGCATGCGTGCGTGCGTATGCCCCGGCAGGGATGAAAGGAATCGTCAAACTCAAAACCGCGCGTAATCGCGCTATACGAAAGGATGCGGCGGCAAGTACCGCCGCAAGTGAAACTTATCATGACAAGCTTTAACGATCTAAAACTCATCGAGCCAATTCTTCAGGCCGTGAAATCCGAAGGATACGATGAGCCGACCCCGATTCAGACACAGTCGATTCCCCACGTGCTCGCGGGCAGCGACATACTCGGCTGCGCGCAGACCGGCACCGGCAAAACGGCCGCGTTCGCGCTCCCGATACTCCAGCGCCTGTGCACCAGCCGCGCGCCCGGCGCCAAAAGGTCCATCCGCGCACTCACGCTCACACCGACACGCGAACTCGCCGCGCAGATCGGCGACAGCTTCACGGCATACGGCAGAAACACGGGACTCCGCTGCTCCGTCGTATTCGGCGGCGTAAGCCAGCGCCCGCAGCAGGAGGCGCTCCACCGCGGCGTTGACATACTCGTCGCAACACCCGGCAGACTGCTCGACCTCGCATATCAGGGCCTCATCGACTTTTTCGCCCTCGAAGTGTTCGTCCTCGACGAAGCGGACCGGATGCTCGACATGGGCTTCATCAGAGACGTCGATAAAATAGTGTCCATGCTGCCCGCAAAACGGCAGACGCTTTTCTTCTCGGCAACCATGCCGCCCGAAATCAAACGCCTCGCGGACAACATACTCCACGACCCCGTGCAGGTGGCCGTCGCGCCTCCGTGTGCGACCGTCGATCTCATTAATCAATCCGTTTACTTCGTCGAGAGAATAGACAAACCGAGCCTGCTTACGAATCTGTTCAAGGACCGCTCAATGAGCCGCGTCCTTATTTTCACGCGCACGAAACACGGCGCCGACAAAGTGGCGCGCAACCTCTTCCGGGGCCGTGTCAACGCGATGGCCATCCACGGCAACAAAACACAGGGCGCTCGCGAATCCGCGCTCGCCGCTTTCAAGAGCGGCCGCATCCGCGCGCTCGTCGCAACAGACATCGCTTCCCGCGGCATCGACGTCGATAACGTCACCCACGTCATCAACTACGACCTGCCGAACGAGCCCGAAAGCTACGTCCACCGCATCGGCCGCACCGGCCGTGCCGGCGCTTCCGGCGAAGCGCTCTCTTTCTGCGACACTACCGAACGGGTATTCCTCGCGGACATTGAAAAACTGATCAAAAAACATGTTGCCCGCGTAGGCGAGCACCCTTTCAAATCGTCCGTCCCTCCGCCTCCGGAGACTAACCTCGAACCGCGATCCAACAGCCAGCAGGGCAACCGCGGCGCGAGACCGCAGCAGCGGAATTCCGGCGGCAGCAGACGCGGGTTCAGAGGCCAACGCGGCGGCAGCGGTCAAAACAGCAGTCAGGCCGGCGGCCAGAGCAGCGGTCAGAATCAGAGCCGAAGCCAGAGCGGAAACCGGAGCGGCGGCAGCCGCCCCGCAAACAACGGCCCGAGGCGCACCGCCAATGCAAAAAGCGGTTACGGACATCCGAAAGACGCTCGTTCCTGATCGGTTCACGGCCTTTTTTTCAGCACAGGCAAATTATTTAAAATTCGGAATAAAAACACTTCCCCGGTTGTCTTATTGTCAGTAATAAGCCAAATCCGCAGTTGGGATTTGGCCGTCAACGATGGGGGGGCGTTATGAAACAATCGAGATCAACTTTAATCGTTGCGGTACTGAGCTTTTTTGCATTCGGGTTATTCGGAGCCGCTATGGCTCAGCAAGGCCCCGGAGGGAACGGGCCCGGCGGCGGTCCGGGAGGTCCCGGAGGTAAAAACGCCCCGCCCGCGTTCCAGCTCATCCGGATTCTCGATAACGCCTCTCGTCTCAACGACGGCAAAAAGGGGAAACTCTCTAAGGAACAGGCGAAAAAAATACTCGACATCATAGCTCCTCTTCGCAAGCAGAAAACGCTGACTCAGAAACAGGCGAAGACGACCTTGGATAAAATCAGCGTCATTCTGACCGACGAACAGAAAAAACTGATCGAGGAAATGAAGCCCGAGAAAAAGAAAGGCAAAGCCGGCGCAGGCGGCAACGGACCCGGCGGCGGCATGGCCCCCCCGGAAGGCGGTCCCGGAATGGGTGGCCCCGGTGGAGAAGGCGGTCCCGGTGGTGGACCCGGCGGCAACAGCGCGGCTCAGAAAAACATGGAGAGCCTCAATCCTTTCAACCCGCCGGCCGACCTGCCGATGGCGCAGATGATGGTCAAACAAACCGGCGAAATCTTTAAGAAATTCGAGAACATCGCGGGCATCAAAAAACCCGCTCCGAAGAAATAGATAACAACCAAAATTCCGGCTCTTGCACGAAAACGCTCCGCCCCCCCCGATTGAGCGGGGCGTTTTCGTCGTGGTGCAGAAAATGGCAAGGAAGTGTGAAATGCGTTTTGTTGTACGGCTAACAATGTAACGTGTCCTTAATATGATTATCGGTGTGGATTGAAATAATCAATCATATATATATAATTAATAATTATTAATGAAATTTTATAATGGCAAAGTCATGATGGCCTTCTAATTTCGCTTTATTATCACTATGATTTGTTGACACTGTAAAAGCACTATTTTTTGCATTCCAAAATTTAATGCTGGATGTAGATATTTTATTATACACACTAATTCCTGCTTTATAACCTTCATCTGATATAAGGCCGTTTTCATTAAGAGCTTTTGTTGCAACTTTTTCTGCGTCTGTTTCTATATTATCGTGGTATGGATCATTTGCTTTATATTCAGTTACTGGAATCTCCTCAATACTTTTTGGAATTGGTTCACTATCATACACACGAGTTTCATGAACACTGCTTTCAATTACACCATTACCTTTTTTACTATTATATGTTTTTGAATTTTGATTTGTATTTTTTGCATAATGTGTCTTTGGTGGTATGTAGTCATTTTTTAAACGAACATTTTCGTCAAATGCGTTTCTTGCTGTATTACCATTTAATATTTTCGTATTATCACAAGACTGTTCAACATTAGTATTCTTTATTTCCTGTTTATTTAAGGGATTATAATGGCGTGTTATAACATTATTTGCATTATTATGTTTAAATATATTAATATCAATATCATAATGATCGACTATAGTAATATAACAAGTAACAATAGTTGCTACTGCTGCTAATAATGTAATAATAATATATATAGATGCTTCTCCTTTCGATTCATATAATTTCAACATAATTTACCCCCAAATAGTTTTCTTTGCTGTTTCGCTTACAACATTAACAAGTATGTCGCGCAATCCATCGGCTATGACTCTGCCAGCCTTCATAACATATTTCTTAAACCTAACTGCGGCTACTGTTGTTTGCGGTGTGTCTAAAATAAGATCATCAATGCTTTTAGATAATAT
>CAYPEK010000115.1:0-12842 GCA_964409645.1 uncultured bacterium
ATATTATATCATCCGGCATATTTGGGGCAAGTTGAACGTTTATGGCCGGAATGTTCAGGGATTTTCGTTAAAAAGGTCGTATCTGTTGCCGTTTATCTCGAGATAATATCCGCCCGACGTATCGTCCTGTTCGAGGTACCGGCTGAACATCGGCAGTGCGTCTTTTGAAAATTTCGCCTCCATGTTCGTACCGGGAATGCCGCAATATACAGACATCTCATCAACCGCGCGTAGGGTGACCGGATCGAGGTCTATCGTGCGGCCGTCATTAAGCAGCAATCTGATAATATCGTTTCCGTCTTCAGTATTCTCGACATAAAGCCCGCGAACGCTGAACGGGACATCTTCGACTATCACCGGATTGATCTGCTCACCGATTCGGATGAAGTAAGTGCCGTTTTCCCTGATAAGGGACTTGCAGAAAAGATCGAATATCTTTTCGTGCACGACTTGAAGACCGTTGGCGTACCATCGGCCATCTCGGTCTATGCGCAGGTCGGCGGGAGTCGGTTTCATCTTGTATTCCGAAAGTCAGTTATTCTTTTCTTCCTTCTTTTCTTCAGGCTTCTTAATTTTATCCAATGTCGCCAGCAGCACGTCCGGATAGTTGGTAATGATTCCTTCAACTCCGTATTTTATCTGTTGCTTCATAGATATAACGTCGTTAACGGTGTAGGGATTAACGAAGAGGCCCAGATCGTGTGAATACTTAACTTTTGTTTTGTTCAAATACAAATAATTCGGATTGATCGCATCGGGCTTGCAAAGATTAATAATGCTTTTGATTTGTTGTTCATTCGAGACGTCGCCGACGAGTGCACCGGTGATGACTTCCGGATCGAGGCCCTTGATTTTCTTGAGAATTGTGTGGTCGAAACTTGTGACGATAACGGTATTTTTCATGTCATATTTGTTAATAAGGTCAACAACGATTTTTTCACAACCCGGCGCTTTGATTTCAATGTTAACCTGTATCTTTCCAGACGCCCATTCGAGCACTTCCTGAAGGGTCGGCACTTTTTCGCCTGCAAAATCTTTTGAGTACCATGAACCGGCGTCGAGTTTTTGAATTTCCTCGTATGTCATTTCTTTTATTTCACCTTTTACGCCGGTTGTTCGATCCGTCTTACCATCGTGCATGATGACCGCGACGCCGTCTTTTGTGAGGTGGACATCAAGTTCGATCATTTCCGCTTTCAACTCGAGAGCTTTTTTGAACGAGGCCATCGTGTTCTCGGGCGCGTATCCGGAAGCGCCCCTGTGCGCTATAACTCTTACGGTGCCTTTAGGGGCGGGAAGCTGCGAAGCCGATGCGGAATAGCCTCCGAAAAACATACAGGCAAACAGCAAAATCACAAGAAATGTCTTCATGTTTTCTCTCCGTTGAGCCGCATCGTAACTTAAACGGCCGCCGCAGATATTATATGTATCTCATGTGTGATTGTCATTCAATAAGTTTGATTTAGCTTGATTTTATAGCCGTAAATCATTAACTTTAGAACGTAAAAATAATTACTTTAATGGTAATTTGAGGGCCGTTTTGGATAAGATTGTCGCTGACTCGATAGGAAAGAATTTCGGGCAGTATATGATTTTCAAAGATATGAGTTTCGAGGTCGGCCGCGGCGGTTCGATTTGTCTATGGGGGCCGAACGGGTCCGGAAAGAGCACTTTGCTTAAGATACTCTGCGGATTGAGTAGAGCATCAAAAGGCGAAATCACATATCATTTAAATAATAAAAAAGGGAAGCCGTTTTTATTCAAAAATCAGATAGGTGTCACCGCGCCAGATGTCAGACTGTATGATGAGCTGTCCCCGTGTGAGAATCTTCAGTTTTTGAGTTCGGCGCGGGGAGTGAAGCAGGATTCACAGTATGAATCGATGCTGATCGATGAATTCGGACTGACCGAACAAAAAGATTGGCCGATCGGAAAGTTTTCGTCGGGCATGAAGCAGAAATTCCATGTAATTTCCTCTCTTGCACACAAACCTTCGGTTGTTTTCCTCGACGAACCGACGTCTTTCATGGACGAAAACGGGAAAAAAGCCGTCGAGAAAACGATCGCGTCTATTAAAGCCGTATCGATTATTGTTATAGCAACAAACGATTCTATGGAACGCGCATGGTGTGAGGAAACAGTTGAGTTACGCAAGTAAGATATATTCGGTTGTGAAAAAGGACTGGCTCGAAGAGTTTCGCGCCCGGTACGCTGTGAATTCGACTCTGCTTTTTTGCGTCACCTGCCTTACCGTTGTGAGTTTCTCGCTTGGCGGCCGGGTGAGCGACCCGCGTCTTCAGGCCGCTCTGCTTTGGGTGATTCTTTTCTTTTCGGCGATGATGGGGCTTCCGCGCGCCTTCATTAAAGAGGAAGACCGCGGGACTATGAACACGCTCCGGCTTACATGCGAGCCTTATCAGGTTTATATAGGTAAAACGATAGCCAATTTCATTCTACTCTTAGCTGTTACCATAATTATTACACCTCTTTTCGTTGTTTTTCTG
Organism: uncultured bacterium; assembly: GCA_964409645.1. Classification (GTDB taxonomy): domain Bacteria; phylum UBP15; class UBA6099; order UBA6099; family UBA6099; genus CAYPEK01. The sequence goes on from CAYPEK010000115.1 coordinate 2,505, forward strand.
AATATAAAGATCGCCAATTTAACCTATTTCATTTTTACCGCGTTCTTTGCTGATGCGGGAATGGTTTGCGTGTGTACTTTGATCTCTGCGCTCGTCGCTCAGGCGAGGGCGAGGGGGACGCTTTTTCCCGTTCTCGTGTTTCCTGTTGTGATGCCGGTGTTCCTTATAGCGGTGGATGCGACGGCAAAGGCATTCTCGGAATCAAGCGCGTGGAATTATGTGAATTTGCCCGTTTTTCTGGTATGCTTTTCTGTCGCTGCTGTCGTCGGCGGCATGTTTTTATTTGAATATATCTTTTCGGAGTGAATGAATGCCGGTTGTTGCGGGAGTGATAATGTTTTTGTATATGGCGGCGGTGATATACGGCGCTTTCGTTTATGCGCCCGCGGCGGAAGGACTCGGCGAAACAAGTCGCATTTTCTTCTTCCATGTGCCGATCGCATGGACCGCGATGCTCGCGTTTCTCACCTCGCTGGTCAACAGTGTTCTCGTTCTGAAGAACCATAAAATCGATAACGACATCAAGGCCGAAGCAGCCGCCCGGATTGGATTGTGGTTCACTGTGCTCGCGACAATTACGGGTGCGATGTGGGCTAAAGCGGCTTGGAATATGTACTGGAACTGGGACCCGAGAGAAATATCGATCGTCGTACTGCTTATGATATACATGGCTTATTTCGGACTTCGTTCGGCAATCACTGATCACGACAAACGCATGCGGCTTTCCGCGGTGTACGCGATTCTTGCCGCTGTCATGTCGGTATTTCTCGTCTTCGTTGTTCCGAGAGTCTATATGAGTCTTCATCCCGACACGATTATCAATAAGCATGCTTCGAGCCAGATCGGCGACAAACGAATATTGCAGGTATTTCTGGCCTCACTTGCCGGGTTCACCGCGCTTTATTTCTGGATTTACTCGCTTGCCGTGCGCGTGGAACGGCTCGTGAAAAAGAAGGAGGGTTTCGATGTCTGAGTGGCAAACCGCAATTTTATGCTCGATGATTGTTTTAGTTGGAATATTTGGTTTCGTTGTTTATCTTAATATAAGGCTTAACAAGGTGGAAAAGAAATGAAAATCAAATATGCGATCGGATTCATTGTCATAGCCGCATGTATCGGCGTCGGCGCATTCATGCTGAAAACCTCCATGACTCCGTATCTTCCTTTCAAAGAAGCGATGACGGCAAATGGCCGCGAGGTTCAGGTGATCGGTACGATAGTTAAAGGAACGCGCACGCTCGACTCGAAGACCGGCAAGAGTACATTTAAGATGAAGGATGAAGCAGGAACGGAGATGACTGTCGAAACCGTGGAGAGTCTGCCCACGAATTTCGAACATGCGAAGTCGGTCGTAGCGATTGGAACTTATAAGGACGGCGCTTTTCAATCGAGCAGACTTCTTTTGAAATGTCCGTCTAAGTATGAAAAGAAGTCTGAAGGTGAAAACGGTAAAGGCTGAAAAATGACATTCGGAAGATTTCTGATTTATTGCCTCTTTTTCCTGAATATTGGGACATTCCTTTTATACATAATTTCGATCGGCGGTTCCGAGTTTTGGCGGAAAGCGGGAAGGGCTGTTCAGATCATCAAGGTCCTCCTCGCCGGACTCGCATTCTTTTACCTCGGAACTCTCTTCGTCCACGATCAGTTCGGCTTCACCTACGTTCGGGACAACAGCGCGCGGGCGCAGGAACTGATCTATAAAATTTCCGCGCTGTGGGCCGGTCAGGAAGGTACTTTTCTCCTCTGGCTGTTGCTGCTCAGCGTGGTCGGACTCGTTCTTTCATTCAGGTTAAAAGACCTCGAAAGCCATTCGATGCTGTTTATTGCGGTGATGGAGATCACGATATGCGCGCTGTTGATGAAAAGCGACCCGTTTGCTCTCGTTTCGGGAGGAGTGCCGGATGACGGCAGCGGTATGAACGCGCTTTTGAAGAATCCGTGGATGGCGATTCACCCTCCCGTTGTTTTTCTTGGTTATGCGCTGACGGCGGCGCCTTTCGCGATATTTCTCGGCGGCGTTCTAAAAGGTGACGTGTCGTGGACCAAGCGCGTTAGAGCTTGGGCGGTTGCATCATGGGGAATATTGGGAATCGGAATTTTTCTCGGAAGTTTCTGGGCTTACGAGGTATTGGGCTGGGGTGGCTATTGGGGCTGGGACCCAGTTGAAAATGCCTCGCTTTTTCCTTGGATAGCTCTCGGCGCACTCGTTCACGGCCTTTTCCTTCAAAACTACAACAAAGGCGTGAAAATATGGAACGGAGCGATGGTTTGCGCCTCTTATCTGCTCGTTCTGCTCAGTGCATTTCTGACCCGAAGCGGCATTCTAAATAACTTCTCGCAACATTCTTTTCAGGGCGGCGAACTATATGCCCCGTTGCTTTTCGTGCTGTTAACCACTCTTGCGATATCGGTGGTTATGTTTATTGTAAGTATATTTCAGAACAAAAAGGCTTCCGAAGCAAATGTTGCGGATAAAAGTAGCATTAATCGATCGTTCTTGTCAGTGACGATAGTTCTTTTCTGGATTTTCTTCCTTTTTATTTTTACAGGCACGAATTTCCCGATAATCTCAAGTTGGCTGAATCAGAACGGCTCCTCTATAAACCTTAATTATTACAATGTCACCTCGACGCTTGTTGCTATTCCGTTCTCGATTGTGCTGCTTTTATGCCCTCTGTTTTTTACGAGAAAAGCTGGGAAGAAGATATCGCTTCCGTCCGTTGCCGCCGGAGTGCTGGTCGCGCTTGTTGCGACAGCGATTTGCTGGATGCACGGTGTGAAGAATCCGTGGCTGCTCTTACTCGCATTTAGTGGCGGTGTTGCGGCGGCGACCAATTTCGCGCCGTTTGTTAGATATTTATTCGCGAGAAAAATGAATTTCGCCGCATATCTCGCTCACATAGGCGTGGCTGTCATACTTATCGGCTTTGTGTTGTCGTCCGCTGGAACGAAAACGAAACATATTGTTATACAGCCGGGGCAGTCGGTCGGGTTCGCGGGATCGGAATACAGCTTGCTTGAACTAGGACAGTATGAATTCGGATACACAGCAAAGATCGGCGTGGAAGGCAAAAGAAACAGAAAGATCAACATGAATTTTGTCGCCGACGAAGCGCAGGGCATGGCGATCAATAAACCGGTGAAGATAAACGGCATCGACGGCGATTTGTATCTGTCGCCGAATCAAATACTTTTCTCCGATGATAGCGTGTCGGGTAACAGCGGGAAAACAGGGACGGTAAGCGTAAAGATGGGCGAAACTGTGAAGGCCGGCCCGGCGGAAGTAACATTTGAAAAGTATGACACGGCAAAGATGCAGCAGGGGATCGTCGGGATAGTGTTGAAGGTAAAGTCAGCGAAAGTTACAGGCGAAATCGTGCCGGAATTAAGAATGACGGATGAGGGGATGATGACGAGGGAGGTTTCGCTCGAAGGGTCAGACCTCTTTTTCGGGATCGAGAAGATAAACGTGGAATCGAAGGAAGCTCTTATAAGTTGGCATGAAGGTGCGGAGACCAGCGCCGCAAAAGCCGAAGTTGTGCCGAGCGTGATATTTCAGGCCAGCTACAAACCATACATCTGGCTCGTGTGGCTGGGGATGACACTGATATCGGTTGGATCGCTGCTTGCCATGTTCAGATGGATCGGAAAATCCGGCAAAGCGACAATTTAAACAACGTAATTGAAAGACAAATAGTATAAAAAAATTTTTTCTGTATAAATATTAATAATTATATTAGTATGATACACTTAGTTGTTTTGATCTGCCTAAATTTAAAACAATAGGGCGGATCCGGACAGAGGCTTTGAGAATAATTGGCGGTGAGCATAAACGGAAGACCCTTCGCGGGCCGAGCCCCAAGGACATGACGATCCGGCCTACGTACGACAGGGTGAAGGAAAGCATATTCAACCTGCTTGGGCCGCTCGATGGTCTTGAAATAATCGATTTGTTTGCCGGGACCGGAAGTGTCGGGATCGAGGCGATTAGCAGAGGGGCGAAGAAAGCGGTATTTGTTGACAGCAGCAAGGTAAGTATTGAGATCATAAAGGAGAATATAGAAAAAATCGATATTGCGGATCGCGCGGAAGTGATTCGGTCGGACGTGCTGGATTTTCTGAAAAGAGCCCGGTCCCCGATCACGGCCGATGTGATTTTCATCGATCCTCCCTACAAGAGCGACTTTTTCGAAAGTGCGATGAAGATACTCGGAGAGAGCGGGAGATTGACGGAGAAGACGATCGTTGTCGGGCAGCACGGATGGAAACCCGAATCAGAAATCTTCGGCGTGCTTCACCAGTATGACGTAAGGAAATATGGCAAGACGCACATAACATTGTGGGAAACAGAACAGGAAAGGATATAATTGGATAAATGCATAGAGCGGTATATCCCGGCAGCTTCGACCCTGTTACAAACGGCCACATGGATGTTATTCAGAGGTCGTCGAAAATCTTCGACGAGCTTATAGTTGCGATTTCGAACAATTCGAGCAAAAAGCAGTTGTTCTCGATCGATGAGCGGTTGAATTACGTGAAAGAGCTCACGAAGGATATACCGAATGTTAAAGTCGAGAGCTTCGGCACTCTTCTGATGGATTATGTTGTAAAAAGAGATGTTAAAGTTGTAGTAAGAGGATTGCGGGCGGTCACGGACTTTGAGATGGAATTCCAGATGGCGCTCATCAACAAGCACATCGAACAGAATGTAGAAACCGTCTTTTTGGTTACGAGCACCGAATACTCTTTTTTGAGTTCGTCGATTATAAAAGAGGTTGCATCATTCGGTGGTGATGTGAGCCAGTTGGTGTCGCCGCTTGTTTGCGAAGGGTTGAAAAACAAGTTTAGCAGGTAGAAGCATGGCGGAAGGCACGATGGGAATGTACGCGGGTGATGGGAAGGGCAAAGCTGCCCGGCCCGAGACTCCGGTTCCAAGCGGGCCTGAAGGAAGACTGATTAAATTCCGCAGGCTTATAGACGCGATGGAGATGTATCTCGACAGCGGTTTCTTCCTGTCGATGGTCGGAAAAATAATTGTTGATGAAAAAAAACTGTATTCGATATTGAGCGAATTGCGAACATTGCAGTTCGAAATGGAAGCGGATGCAAAGGGGAGTTCCGGAGATGTAGCCCCGATACGAAAAGGGGCGTCAAATACGGAAATCCTTGACAACTTCGATCAAACATTGCAAAAAATGATGGTTGAATTGAAGGGTATGCAGATATTAATGAGAGAGCGTCTTACTCGGGAGGTGAAACAGGATGGCTCAACCAAAATATAAGAAGTCTCGTTCCAGTACGCGCAGTCAGAAGGCTCAGTGGAAGAAAAAGCTCGAAGCGCCTGCCATAGTGGAATGCCCGCAGTGTCACCAGCAGAAAATGGTGCACAGAGCTTGCACAAATTGCGGCTACTACAAGGGAAGAACGGTTATTGCGACAAAAAGGGAAGGATAAACGGGAGGTAATGTAATGTCACAATATATAGACCGTCTGAAAAAAGTCGTACTCGAAGCGTTGAAAGAAAAGCAGCTTTCGGAAGATAAAATTGTGCCCGAAGCTTCTTTCAGAGATGATTTGGGCGCAACATCGGTGGAAATTTTCGACCTGATTCTTCTGGTCGAAGATGAATTCGGGATAGAAGTTCCCGATGAAGATGCGATGCAAATAACGACGGTTGGCGATGCGTTGGCATACATCGAAAAACGCCTCTGACAGAACAATGGGTGATGCCCGATGAAAACTTCCTATCTTGATGTCAGAGATGAGGAAGGTTTTAATAATCCATTAGAGGACTTCGAAGAAGCGATTGGTATTCGCTTCGGAGATCGTTCGTGGCTAAGAGCCGCGTTGACACATCCTTCATATTGGGGCGATTTTGCTATTCCGGAAACTGAAAGGCTTGCAAGAAGCTATGAAAGGCTTGAGTTTCTCGGCGATTCGGTGATAGCTCTTTCGGTATGCACTCATTTATTCAGGCTTTATCCCGATCACAATCAGGGATTGTTGAGCAAAGCTAAAGCGTATCTGGTTAGCAGAACGGTGCTCTTGAATGTTGCGAGAAGGATAAATATTTCTGAATATCTGAGGATTGGAAAAGGAGTTGAGGAGACAGCGGGAAGAGATCACAGTTCTTTCATGGTGGATTGCCTTGAAGCGCTTGTGGGGGCAATCTACATGGATAAGGGATTTCAGACTGCGTCCGATTTTGTTTACGAAATCATTAAAGAAGATTTTAATGAGATTTTAGACAAGGGAATTCAGGACCATAAAACTTCTCTTCAGGAAATAGTGCAAAAAAAATTCAAATGTTTGCCGCGTTATAAGCTGATTTCGCAGACTGGCCCTGAGCACCACAAACTGTTTAAGGTTGAAGTTCTTGTTGACGGCGAAAAGTACGGTGAAGGTGAAGGATACAGTAAGAAAGAAGCCGAAACAATTGCCGCAAAGCAAGCAATAATGAAACTGGAATAGTTCTGAAGCATATAAAAAGCAGTTTAAAAGTTAGTAGCAAGGGAAATAAATGTTTCTGAAATCGATTTCACTTTACGGTTTTAAGACATTCGCGAAGCGTACGATATTCGATTTTAGAAAAGGTTCGACGGCGGTTCTCGGTCCGAACGGAAGCGGCAAAAGCAACCTTGTGGATGCGATAACGTGGGCTATCGGTGAACAGAGCGTCAAATCCATCCGTGGTAGAAAAATGGAGGAAGTCATCTATCACGGAAGCGCTACGCAAAAACCGCTTGGTTACGCCGAAGTCATTCTGACTTTCGACAACGAAGACGGTTTCTTTCCTCTGCCTCAGAGCGAAATCGCGATAATGAGGCGTTACTACCGATCCGGTGAGAGCGAGTTCTCGATCAACAAAGAAAGCTGCCGGCTCCGGGATATACAGGGACTGCTGCTCGACACCGGCCTCGGAACAACCGGGTATTCAATCGTCCATCAGGGCGACGTAGAATACATAATCGATCTTTCGCCGCAACAGAGGCGCGAGATATTTGTCGAAGCCGCCGGAATAATCAAATACAGAATCGAAAAGCAGAAGACTCAGCAGCGAATATCCGATACCGATCATAATCTGGCAAGACTCCGTGACCAGTTCATCGAGATCGAATCTGCAATCGAACCGTTGCGCGAACAGGCCGAAAAGGCGAAGCGTTACGAAGAGATTGTTGAAGAAATGGAGAATCTGAAGCTTGGCGTCTTCGCCGACGATATTCGGAGATTGGTCGAGAGACTTTCACAGCAGACGCAGGAAGAGGACCGGCTGAACAAGCGCAAAGTCGAACTGAAGGAGCAGAGCGTTGAAATAAAAGGTAAGAAAGCGCAGTTTTCGGTGAGAATGGAAAACGACCGTAAAGCCGCCGACCTGATATTGCACGAACTGGCGTCCATAGGCGGCAAAGTCGGGCGTGCCGAGGAATCGGTTAGATATTTGAAAAGGTCGATCGAAGATACCGAGAGAAGGTTGGTGGAGATCGGCCGTGACAAGGAAAAACTGATTGAGCAAAGAGCGGTGCTCGAGAGCGAGATCGAAAAGAGCAACGATCAGATAGCGCAGAAGAAAAAGAGGCTGGCGGAAGCACAGGAAGAGATAGCGAAAATAAACGCTGACGCGCGCGATGATTATAAGGAAAAGGAATCGCTGCTCACGAAAGAAAGAAACGAAGTCTCTTTGAAGATAGATGAAGTGAAGGGTAAGGAAGTTTCGCTGACCGGCGAACTGTCTGTCGCTCAGGACAGGATGAACGGACTGAACAATCAGATTCGGGATAAAAAACGGGACTGTGAAAATTTAATAAAGCAGAACGAAAAACTCAGGGCGGCGCTGGAACAGAGCGAGGCAAAGATCGCCGAACTTGAGAAAAAAGAAAAAGAAAAATCGGCGGCGATTACCGAACTTAAGTCTCAGGTTGAACATCTGACATCCAAAAAGAACGAAAAGCGCGCCGAGTCCGAAGAGATAGAGGCCGAATTAAGTTCGTTAAAGGTGAGGATCAACACTCTCGAAAAAGTCGCCGGCGCATCGTTTGATAGTTCGAACGGTGAAGGCGGGGAATCGATCGCCAAACTGATTCAGATAGAAAAAGGATATGAACCGGCGGTCAGAAGAGCGCTCGATGAGGTTGTCAAAGCGCATCCGGTTAAAAAGGAGTCGCTGAAGGATATATTCAGTGCGAAATCGTTGAAATCGGATGTATTTCTGATTCTTGAAGTCCTGAAAAGCATACCGGGCCCGGATATGTCGAAAGTCGCCGGACAAAAGGGATATGTCGGTACGCTTGATGAGAAGGTTGGATTGAAGCAGTCGGCGCCGGCGGAACTGAAGTCACTCTTCAGCCGTTTTGCGATAATCGAGGATGCGAAATCTCTCATAGAATTGATAGATAAAATTCCGTTCGGAGCGGGCGCGGTCACAAAAGACGGTTCATATTGTTACATGGACGGCGTCATATTCTCCGGTGAGTCACTCAAGACACACGAGGATATTCTGAACCGCATTAAGGAATTGAAGGCCGAAGCGGAGGCGAGGGGTAAGGAATCTGCCGAGAAGCGAAAGGCGTTCGAAGAAGTTGAAAAGGAATTGAAGAAGAATACCGCGAACATGGAGTCCGCGGAGGCTGAATCGCGCAGGATAAAGGAAGAAATCAATTCGATAAGCGGTCGGTCGGTATCCGATAAGGAGAAAGTGGATTTCTACAGCGGCGAAATAAAGTCGATGGAGTCCTCTCTGAAGGAGTGGTCCGAATCGTTGGCGCAGTTGGAAAAGTCGTCCGGGACGGTGAAAGAGGAACTGAGCAGGATCGCAGACGGCCGCAAAGCTCTCGAAAAAGACATCAACGAAAAGATCGATCAGTTAAAGACAATCACAGATCATTTCAGGAACAAAGACGCCGCGCAGAGTGATCTGAAAGTAGAAATCGGCGGACTGAACCGCGATGTAGTCAATCTTAACGAATCGATGGAATACAAGCGCAATGAGATCAGCCGTATGAAGCGGCAAGCCGAGGAAATTGACAAAACGACTGAAGAGATGAAGCTGAAGCTCGACCAGATAAAGAAGGAGCATGAAGCCGCGCGGAGAGAAGCGGAAGAAACACTCGCGTTGCAGAAGAGATCGACGGATGATTTCGATAAGAAAAAGGGCGCGCTCGAAGAAACGGCAAGGGAACTTGCTGAAATATCGAATGAAATAGACGAGAATGAAAAAGAGTATAACGATCTTAGAGAAAAGATACTCGAATGCGAACTGAAACGGACACGCACGGAAACCCAGCTCGACGACATCCGACGCCAGTTCGAAGAGGAATTTCCCGGTATGTCCGAGGCGGAGGCTCTTGAAAAGTCGGGCGTATCTCAGACGGGAAGAAAGAGCCGGTATCTCACTTTGCGCCGCGAGCAGGAATCGCTATTGCCGGTCAATCAGTTGGCGATCGGCGAATATGAAGAAAAGGTCAACAAGCGCGATTATCTGTCGGCGCAGATAAAGGACCTCGAAGATACGCGTGCGACGCTAATTGACGTTATGAACGACTACGACAACAAGAGTCGTGTGTTGTACATGGAGACATTCGAGAAAGTTCAGCAGAGCTTCAGCGATACTTTCTTGGAAATGTTCGGCGGCGGCGAAGCCAAATTGGCAATGGACAGCAGTGTTGACCCGCTCGAAGCCGGCGTGGATATATCTATAACGATTCCCGGAAAAAGAACCGGAGGGATTTCGCTTCTTTCGGGTGGTCAGAAAGCACTCTGTGCGCTCGTTCTGATTTTCGCGCTGCTGAAAGTAAAACCGAGTCCGTTCTACATTCTGGACGAAGTGGACGCAGGGTTGGACGAGTCCAATGTTGTTAAATTCAGTCAAATGCTGAGAAAATATTCACAGGACAGTCAATTCATAGTGGTAACTCATAACAAGGGGACGCTGGCGGGAGTGGATCACTTTTTTGGAATCACATTGAAGCCGGAGGAAGGTTACTCCAAGGTTCTCTCGGTATCCATAGATTAAATTATGTTCGATAGATTAAAACAAGGCCTTAAACGCACTAAAGACAGTCTGAAACAGAAGATAGTTCAGGTTGTAAAAAGATCGGGACCGATCGGCGACGACTTCTACGACGATCTCGAAGAAGCGCTTTTACTTGCCGACGTCGGTTCAAAAACCGCCTCGGATATTATCGAAAGAGTGAAAGAGAAGTGCAAGCAGGATCGTCCGGCCGATCAGGATTCAGTGCTTAAAATTGTCATCGGTGTTTTGGAAGATATCCTTACGAGAGCAGCCGGGCATCAGGAAATCGATTTTAAACCCGGACTGAACGTGATAATGGTAATGGG
>CAYPEK010000116.1:0-12829 GCA_964409645.1 uncultured bacterium
TTGTTGACAAAGGTGTTCAGGTTGCAATAGTTATTGGCGGAGGTAATATTTTCAGAGGGTTGCAGGCAGCAGAAGGCGGCATGGACAGGGTGCAGGGCGATTACATGGGTATGCTGGCGACGGTCATAAACGGACTGGCGCTTCAGAGCGGACTCGAAAACGTGGGGATCGACACGCGGGTGATGACCGCGATCGAAATGAGGGCGGTCGCTGAACCGTATATTCGGCGTCGCGCGATACGGCACCTCGAAAAGGGGCGCGTGGTGATTTTCGTGGCGGGGACGGGCAATCCATTTTTTACGACGGATACGACGGCGGCGCTACGCGCGGTCGAGATCGGCGCCGAAGCTCTTATCAAGGCGACGAAGGTGGACGGCGTGTACAACTGCGACCCGGCGAAACATAAAAACGCTATAAGATACGAGCGGATGTGCTTTATGGACGTCATCCGCGAGCGATTGAATGTGATGGACACAACTGCAATCACTCTCTGCATGGAGAACAACATCCCGGTGGTTGTGTTTGATTTCATGAAAAAAGGAAACCTTAAGAAAGTGGTGCTCGGCAACAATGTCGGCACTGTGATCGGGAGGGAATAAGCGAGATGATCGAAGAACTGTTTAGCGAAATACGCGGCAACATGGAGAAAACGGTTGAGCACACGGTGCGCGAGTTCGGCCGCATTCGGACCGGGCGTGCGACGCCCGCGCTGCTCGACGGAATCACTGTCGAGGCGTACGGCTCGCAGTTGCCGCTGAATCAGGTTGCGACGATTTCCGTTCCGCAGCCGCGAGTGCTGAGACTTCAGCCTTTCGACAAGGGCAATATGAACGTCATCGAGAAGGCGATACAAGCGTCCGACCTCGGAATCATGCCGCGAAACGACGGTCACCATGTCATCGTCGAACTGCCCAGCCCGACGGAGGAGCGCCGAGAGGAACTCGCAAAGCAGGTGCGCAAGAAGGGCGAGGAGATGAAGGTGGCGATCCGCAATATCCGCCGTGACGGGAAGGACCAGATTGAGCTGTTCGAGGAGGAGAAGGAAATTACAGAGGACGACAAGGACCGCGGGCTGAAGAAACTTCAGGAAGTCACCGACGAGTACATAAGGAAGATCGACGAACTGGTGGATAAGAAAGAGAAGGAGATAAAGGAGTTCTGATGGCGGACGTGGCAGGACTGCGGCTCGACGAGGCGTTGCGCGTCCTCGGATCGGAAGGTGTTGCGGTGGATGGAGTGGAGACCGCTGCCGTGCCGGACGATTTCAGGCGTCGCGGAGGCGCGGAGGACGACCGGCCGCTCGCGGAGTACGTCGCTGCTCAGAAAGAACTTCCGAACGGGGCGGTGCGACTGGTTACGGTGAAAGTGCCGGATGCGCCTAAGAAGGGGCCTCAATGAAAATTTCGGTTTTATGAGTTGAAGGCTATAATATATCATTATGACAAGGAATTTATACAAATAATTGAAATATATTGAACCCGAATTTGCTTGTTGGGTGTCATATAAAACTATCGCGGGTGAATTATCGCGAAATAAGGGGCAGCCGAAGGCTGCGATAAGGAATGTAAATGAATATCCTCACGATCCTGAATTATCTAAAAATCGCGCTGGAGGTTTTCCTCGGTTTCGGACTTGTGATAATGGTGCATGAGTTCGGCCATTTTGTGCTCGCGAAGTTGAATAAGGTGGAAGCGACGGAGTTCGCGTTTGGGATGGGGCCGGAGTTGTTTGGAATCGATTATCACGGCACACGTTACAAATTCTGCCTGTTCCCCATCGGCGGCTATGTGAAGATGGTCGGCGAGGAAGATGACCCCGACCTCGAATCCGCGGTGCCCGCCGAGAGAAATTTCCGCAACAAGAAACTGCTTCAGAAAATATCGATAATTTTTGCCGGTCCGGCGATGAATTTTGTTCTCGCGATTCTCATTTTCGCGGGCATATTCATGATTTCCGGAGTGCCGAGAGAGATAAAAGTGCCCGTCGAAAGGTTGTCGGACAGCGTAGTGATTGGGTTCGCCGATCCGAGAATGCCGGCGGCGCACGCGGGCTTGAAAATCAACGATGTCATAAGGTCAATTGACGGTAAACCGGTTACAAGCGTTCAGAGTTTCATAGACACAGTCAGATCGCATCCTAACAAAAAGCTGCGCTTCGGCATCGAGCGGGATTACAAGCCGATGGTGATATACGTCAAGCCGAAAAAGAACAATCTGAACCGCGGCGAAATCGGAGCGGCATTGTTTCCTCCGCAGCCTCGGGAAATACAATCGGTCGAGCCGGGCAGCCCGGCGGCCGCGGCGGGGCTGAAAAAAGGTGATTACGTTCTTGATTTCGGCGGCGCATCGTTTGAAAAGGACAAATTTTCGCTCCCGGCGGGCGGAATATCGCTTCTCGTTTACAGGGCAGGTGAGAAGCAGAATATCAGGATGAAGGTTGACGGAGTGAAGGGCGCGCAACTTGGCGCGGCGCTTCAGCCCATGTACGAAAAGCTGAATCCGGCGGCCGCTCTCTGGCAGGGCAGCGTCCGGTGCGTGTATATATTCGAACTTACGGTATCCACGATTTCAGCAATGGTCAAGCACGAAGTTTCGACGTCCGGTGTGTCCGGACCTGTGGGGATCATCTCGGCGGCCTCGACTTCGGCGCAGCAGGGTTTCAAGGAATTGTTGTTCCTTATCGGTAACATCAGCTTTGCCATCGGGCTGCTGAACCTGTTCCCGTTCCCGGCGCTCGACGGCTCCCGGATCGTTTTCCACGTATGGGAGTGGATCCGCCGCAAGCCGCTCGACCCGCGCCGCGAAGGTCTCATCCATTACGTCGGTTTCTGCATCCTGATTGCTCTGATGATTCTTGTAACATACCGCGACATTAAGATGTGGCTCGGGTTCTGAGGCGGGCAAGGGCGATGCCGTTAACAAAACTGCATACCATAATCGGCGCCGTCGCGGGCGCATCGTATTACCTCATAGACAGGGGAATATCTGAGAAACCGGTGGAGCCGGAGGCGCTCGGAGCGTGTTTCATGCTCGGCGGCCTCTGCGGCGCTCTGCCGGATGTGCTCGAACCGCCTCTGCATCGCAGACACCGCAGTTTCTTCCACAGCTTCACCACGTTCGGCGCGGCCGCATACACATTCTCACGAATCGACTCGCTCGAAGAACTCACAGAAGAGCAGAAAACCATGCTGAAGGCGGCGCTGACCGCCTACCTCAGCCACCTGCTGCTCGACTCCCGCACACCGGTAGGCCTGCCGCTGATTGTATAACCGCAAAGGTATTTATTCGCGAAATATATATTTATTACGCTGCCGTTTTTTTGTTTTTGCCTAGCAGCACTTTCGCCGACAGTATTATCACCCCTCCTGAGAGAAGAAGAAGAAGAATGTCGGCCGCGACGAGCGGATAGTTCTTGGCGGGCAGATAGTTCTTTTCGAGCAGGAAAATCAGCGCCGCGATCGTTGTGACCATCATGAATATCGCGGGCAGCAGGTTGAACCAGAACGGTTTTCCGCGCCTGACCAGCCATACGGAAATCGCTATCATCGTGAGTGCGGCGAGGAGTTGGTTCGCGGAGCCGAACACCGGCCAGATGATGTTGTACGTGTTTTTGTACGCGAGCAGGAACATGAGGGCGACCGCGATGAATGCGTTCACGACATAGGATTTAAGGAACTTCGGCACTTTCTTGAAGATAAACGACCAAAGTTCTTCTATGAGGTATCTGTTGAGCCGCACCGCGGTGTCGAGCGTGGTGACGACGAAGCCCTCTACGAGCAGTATGCCGAATATGGTGCCGTAAACAGCGTGTATGCCGAGCCCTTTCTGAAGGATACCGCCGAGGCCGGAAGAGAAGGCGAGTATCGGGTTTGATTTCATGCCGGCTGTGGTGGGATATACGATACTCATGTAGTCGTGGAACTTGAGGCCGCCGAAGATGGCGAGCAGAACGCCTACGGCGAGCAGAGATTCGAGGATCATGCCGCCGAACGCGATGAAGCGCGCGTCGCACTCGGACGAGACCTGCTTGCATGTTGTGCCGCCGGTGACGAGCGCATGGAAGCCGGACACCGCGCCGCACGCAACGGTTATGAACAGGAACGGCCACACGTAGCCGAGATATTTCATTCCTTCTTGAACATTGAAAGCCTGTCGGGTCTCGATGTTTACGCCCTTTATTCCGCAAAACAGCAGCCCGATTGAAAGCAACCCGATGCCGATGTAGAGAATGAACGAATTAGTGAAGTCGCGTGGCTGGAGCACGACCCATACGGGTATTCCCGCCGCGAAAATCGTGTAGATCGAGAGGATTATCATCCACGTCTGCGGAGCGATCGTAATCGGATGGTTTATACCGACTATTATGGACACGAAGCATATAACTAAGGCCAGCGTCGCGCCGAGCCAGACAGGTATGTTGCGCTTGTAGAGGAGGTATCCCAGAAACGGCGCGCAGGATGTGATGACGATAACCGACATAGATGCGATACCGCCGATGCGTCCCATTTCGACGCCGTCAACGGTGACGGTTTTAAGTATATTCCGCGCGTCTGGGCCGAGCTGCGAGATCGGCCGCAGAGATGTGAGTGCGACCGATGTGAGACCGAGAAACGCGGAGGTAACCATCAGCAGCATGACGATTGTGAAAGCGATAAAGAGCAGGAATCCGGCGCGGCCGAGGGAGGTGTGCGCCACTTCGGCGACCGATTTCCCTTTTTCGCGGAGCGATACGAAAAGTGCGGAGAAGTCGTGGACGGCGCCGATAAACACTGTGCCGATCACGAGCCAGAGGAACACCGGGATGTAGCCGAACACCGCGGCGACTGTCGGACCGATTATCGGGCCGCCGCCGGCGATGGAAGCGAAGTGGTGCCCGAACAGCACGCCGCGCTTTGTCGGCACGAAATCAACGTCGTCTTTGAGCGTGCACGCGGGAGTCGGTTTACCGGAATCCTCCTCGAACACACGGCCGATGTATTTTGAATAAAAGACATAGCTGAGGATAAAGATCGGGATGGCGATGAGAAGCAGGATGGAAATATTCACGCGAATCATCTCCTTTTTCAATAGAACGGTTCTCAGTTTATACCTGTTGCGGAAAAAATTCCAGAGCGAGGCTGGGAACGGCAGCACATTCGAAACCGGACGAAGCGAATCTGCTCCAAACGGAAAACCCGGTCTTTTCGGGACCGGGTTCCGGGTGTGTCTCTATAAATCTCTCTCTATTAATCGTCGGCGATGCCCGAAGGGGCCGCCGTCTGAAAGTTACTTTTAAGCTTGTGTTGCGCTTGCCAGCCGGGGGGCGAGCCCGTCGTATATAGCGCCGATCAGGTCGGAGATCATCAATGGTTCCGCGTTAGCCTGAGAGAAGATCATGTCGGTGCTCTGCTGCTTAATCATGTTTTTTGTCAGCGCTGTCATTTCGATGGCCATATCTGCATCTTCGATCTGAGAATTCGAGGCCGATATGTTTATATATTCTGTATTCAGATCGTCGATCGTTGACGAGATTCTGTTGATCTCTGTGCCGATCTGGACGCGTAGGTTCGAAACTTTTCCCATTTTGTCGTCAACAGTGTCAAGCATCTGCTGCGCATAACTGGTGTACCACTCCACGGTCGCGTTGCCTTTCGGGTCCGGCGGGTTGTAGGGTGTCGCGAAATCGCTGAAATAAGTCATCAGGTTATCAATCGTGATCAGAATGCGGTTAGATGCGTCGTTGTCGGCGCCCACCTGAGCGTTCAGACCTGTTTCGAAATTGGGTGTTGTGTATCCGTTTGAAAAAAGAGCCTTCTGGAGATAGTTCATCCTCGCGGATGTGCTTTTGCTCGATGCGCTTCCGCTGACGTAAATTCCGCCTGCTTTATCGGTATCCGCCACAGAAGTGTATATCTGATCTTTTAATAATTCGATTTCCTCTTGGAGCGTTTTGCACTGGCCGGGGTTCGCGGGATCGGTGGCGGCGCCGCTCGAATCCTGAGCGAGTATCGCTGAAGCGCTCGCCATCCTTACGCAGAGCTCTCTCATGCGTTCGAATGTGTCCCATATACCGCTGAGATAATCGTCTGCAAGCTGTAACATGTATGACGTGTCTTCAGCGTTGCCGATGGCGGTGTCGATGCCTCGCAGTTGAGCTGTCATGCCGGACGATATTGCGAGCCCTGACGGGTCATCGACCGCGCTGTTTATACGAAGTCCGCTCGATAATCTTTCGGTTTTTTCGTTGAATTCCAGTGAGTTTAATCGAATTCGATTCGATATAAAACTCGCTGTAAGGTTAGTGTTTACGCTGATCATATCTACCTCCTTGCAGATATATCGCCGTAATGGGCGAATTCCATTTCGCCTTGTATGTTTTCAGCGTTGCAATACGCTGACATTTAAATTCTTACTAATCAATAAAATGCGCCATTGATATTTAAGCGCATCCGCCTATGAAAAAACCGGCCATTTTTAACTGCTTACACATACAATCGGCAGTTTTGCGCTAAAACTTTAGGTTTTTTTTATATTCGTGGCGGTTTTGTCGGAAAAATAACGTGCCATAACTCTGAGTCGCTGAAAGCGGAAATCACAATTTAAATTTAGGTAATATTACTTAATATAGCATGGCAGTTTCATCTTATTGTTTCGCATTCAAAATTCCTCTGATAAAATATCGAGATGAAGGCCGGAGTGATTGGGCATATCGGTTAAAATGTCCGAAACACCGGAGGCGTCGATGAAAATGTTAAGAAAGATTTATTTAGCGGCAGTGATTATTATCGGCATGGCCTGTGTGGCCCATGCGGCCGGGGAGCAGATGAAACCGTTGCAGTTTCCTCGCGACGCGGGCGGACACAAGGCAGGCACCGAATGGTGGTACATCAATGGACATCTGAAGGACGCATCAGGCAACGAATATGGAATAATGGCCGCTTTTTTCAAGGTCGAGCAGATGGGAACGCGCGTTTACTTCGACATGCTCGGCATGACCGATGTTGCGAACGGCAAGCATTATTCGATAGCTGTTGCTGATAAGCAATCGGCGAAAATGGCTCGCGGCGTGATAGAATGGACGTTGAAAAACAATCCGGGAAATGCCAAAGCGAAAGAACTGCTTGATTATTACGATGCAAATGAGTCGCGGATCACGCTAGGCGGGCCGTTCGCGGTCAAGGACGATGTCCTGTACGTGAAATACGGAGAGAATTATCTGGAGCAGCCTTCGAAGGACAAACTCGACTTCGATGTCTATTACGCGTTTGATAATGTTAAAGTGAAGATGAATATGGTTGTGAAAAAGCCGCCCATGCTGACTGGCGGAAACGGCTGGATCGACATGGCATCCGGCGGAAAGTCCTATTATTATTCGCTGACACGAATCGATGCTTCCGGAACAATAACGATAGGCGACAGGGAAATACCCGTGTCGGGAATCGCGTGGATGGACCATCAGTGGGGCAATTGGGACCAGCGCAAGTTCAGGGGATGGGACTGGTTCTGCGTGCAGCTCGACAACGGGATGGACTTCAACCTATTCAGCTTCCGGGGAGACGACGGGAAGCAGATAGACGCGACTGCAACTATTCTCGACGGAGATAAGACGATCGTGTCGAAGAAGATGCAGCTTGAATCCCATAAGACTTGGACTAATCCGCAGTCCGGCTCTGTGTATCCGCTCGATTGGACGATTCGGCTGCCGGAGCAGGACATCGCGTTCGAAATCTCGCCGGTGGTGACCGAACAGGAAATGTTCCTGATGCGCCAGTACGGCGCGATCTGGGAGGGCAACACTAGAGTCACAGCAACGGTGCGCGGCGAAAAAGTGTCAGGTATGGGTTACGCGGAACTGACCGGATACGCTCCCGGTATGACCGACATATTATCGAAGGCGGACAAGTGAGGGTATATGGTTGACAAAAAGAAACTAATCGACAAAACGCTCGAATACGGTTTCGAGTTTGGATTGAACCACTCGAACAGGATACTTCACCTCGTTTCCGAACTCGCGCAGGGGAAACAGTACGATGAAGACGCGGTCTGGATCGCGGCTCACCTGCACGACTGGGGCGGTTATGCGCCGTGGCTCACTCCGGGAGTGGATCATGTTGTGCGCTCGGTGGAAGTCGCGGGTGAATATCTCGCGGCGGAGGGCTGCGAACCTGAGTTGGCCGAGCTCGTGATCGAATGTATTAAATATCATCACGGCGGCCCGGCGGAACGCTCGTTCGAGTCCAAGCTGTTCGCGGACGCAGACGCGATCGAACTTCTCGGCGCGATGGGTTTCGCACGTGTGTTTTCGATGAACCACCGGAACCTGAAAACGGGCATCGCCGCGCTCGAAAAATTTCGTGAAATGAGTATCGCCGCGATCTCGCTCGATCAGTCGCGCGCGATAGCCGAAAAGCGCGTCGCGGAAATGGACGCAATGATTAAATCTTTCAGAGAACAGTCGTTCGGTTTGCTTTGAAGCTTAACTGACTGGGGTGCGTTCGGTTTACTTCTTTTTTTCTTCGTCTTCCGAAGGTGAGAGTTTCGCTTCTATCGCGCTCATTTTTTCCGTAACGATTTCCTTCAGCTTTTTCCTCTCCGGTTTCGGCTTTGGTTCCGCGATTATTGTTCCGTAGAGATCGATGTGTCCGCTGTCCATGCAGATATTTTCGAACGACGCCTTGAGCTTGACTGATGTCAGCGGACCGCCCTCTGTCTTATTCAGAATCTTGTTTATTTCCGATGCTGTCAGGATCGGGTTGACCAGCCTGAGCACGACGCGCAGAAACGGGCGCTCGGGACCTATGCCGAATGTTTTTACGTGTTTGAGATCGAGCGCTACGTTTTTATCTCCGTCGAGTATGAGGCAGCCGCTCAACGAGAACGGGTCGTCGAGGTTCAGCGCCTCTGCAATCGCGAACGATCTTCTCAGGGTCACTGCTTCCGGCTCGATCTGTACCGTGATGCCTCTCATCAGCGGGCTGCGGTCGAGTACGTAGTCCTGAATATCCTCGTCGAGAATGCGGATCGTCCAGTTTGCAATCTCCGCACCGTACACTCTCGCGTCATTGCGCACGAATGTATGAAACGGCGAAAATCTGAAGTTTTCCACTTCGATGCGGAACGATTCGAGCTTGATCGCGCCTGTCGGCAGGCCGCGCATCTCGACCACTACCTTGTCGCACAAGCCTTTGAAAATGAAGTTGAACCGGGACGCGGTGAACTTCACCGTTGCCGCTTCGAGGCCGGCGATTTTGTCCATGAGCTGCTTTTCGAGCGATTTTTCTATCGGTGCAAATGGATCGAGCCCCAGAATCGCGCTGATGAGAATGTAGAAGTAAACCCGCATTTATCTCCGCCGTCCCGTTGCCGCTTTCCACGCGGCAAATCCTTCATGAATGGGGTCAGTTGAGCAGGTCGCGCGGCCCGATGGAGCGGAACCGTTCGACGACGAACTCCGGCGCGTACACGCCCGATATCGCCTGAACGACCGGATCAAACGGTATCTTGTTTATCGTATCGACGACTTGTTTCTGCTTCGAGGTCAGCATGTGCGTCGTCTGGCTCTCGTGCGTGAAGAAAGCGTCGTATTTTTTCCTGAACAGTGTGCCGACAGGAATGAAAGTATTAGCTCTCTTTGCGGGTGAGTCGAACAGCAGCATTTCCGTACACTGGTACGGATCGAGTCCTTCCTGAATGTGCTCAGGGAAGTAGTGCGGCAGAAGCGCGAACGCATTCGCGCGCAGAGTCGCCAGCGCGCATGCGTGATGGTCGGGGTGGTGCGAGTAATCCGGCATCGAAGGATCGAACGTCAGCAGGAGCGCGGGCTTGTGCTCGCGGATCAGTCTCATGATCTGTCCCTGAAGTTCGAGGCTTGCCGTAAGTTCGCCGTCCGGATGATCTAGGAAAACCGTATCCGCGACGCCGAGAATTTCGTTTGCTTTGCGCTGCTCGGTGCGCCGCAAGCGCGTCAGTTCGCCGGGTGAAATGTTGCGGTCGAGTGTGCCTTTCTCGCCCCGCGTGCAAACGACGTACACCACGTCGGCGCCCTGAAGCGAAAGCCGGTGCACGAACGCGCCGCAGTAGTAGTCGGCGTCGTCCGGGTGTGCCTGAACTACGAGCACTTTCTTTTTCGCATATCTTTTATAATTAAATAACAAATCCATCTTTTATCACCTTGCCTTCCTTTTCAGAAAATCTATTGTATCAAATCACCGGGTATAAACAACAAAAATCAATATTTGGTTCCGTCCGGATTTCGACGTTTAGACAATAAAATGATGTCACCCTGTTTTTATTCGCGCGCGATTTCAAATATAATAAGCGTCTGAAAACGGCGGGTGCGACGCCCGCCGGCGGGGGTGTCCATAATGAAAAAACTCGTAATATCCATCGCATCACTTGTATTGATAGTTTCTTTTCTCTCCGCGCCTTCTTTCGGTGCGGAAAGAAAGATGAAACCGCCGAAATTCCCGTTCCTCGATGTGTCTCTTCCTCAGGAGGAGCGGCTCAAAGACCTTATGTCGCGCCTGACGCTCGAAGAGAAGATCGGGCTGATGAACGAGGAGGCCGCGCCTGTTCCGAGGCTCGGCATCAATAATTACAAATACTGGAGCGAGGCGCTCCACGGCGTTATGGGTGGCGGATTCACGGTTTTTCCGCAGGCTATCGCAATGGCGTCCACGTGGGACCCCGACCTCGTATTTCAGGTGACTACCGCGATATCGGACGAAGGCCGCGCGGCGATCAACCGTGACAAATACATGTTCGGCTATCCCGGCTACCATTATCTCGATTTCTGGTCGCCGAACGTCAACATGGCGCGCGACCCGCGCTGGGGCCGCACACCCGAGGCGTACGGCGAGGACCCTTGGCTGTCCAGCCGCATAGCCGTGGCTTTCGTGAAGGGCCTTCAGGGCAACGACCCGAAATACATCAAGGCGGCGGCGACATGCAAACACTTCGCTGTAAATAACGAGGAGCGGATAAGACTACAGGGCGGCGCGATTGTCTCCGAGCGCGCGCTCCGCGAATACTATTTCCCTGTGTTCGAAGCGTGCGTCGAAGAGGCGAACGCGCAGTCGATTATGGGCGCTTACAACACGCTCAACGGCGTCCCGTGCAACGCGAACAAATGGCTGCTGACGGATGTGCTGCGCGGCGAGTGGGGTTTCAACGGCTACGTCGTGACTGACTGCGGCGTGCCGATGCTGATGTACGAAAGGCACTTCTACGCGAGGACGAAACCCGAGGCGGCGGCATTCGGCGTCCGCGCGGGCGCCGACATCGAGTGCGGCAGCGAAAGATATTACACTCAGTATCTCAAACCGGCACTCGAGCAGGGGCTTCTCACCGAGGAGGACATCGACCGCTCGATAGCCAACCTCATGCGCGTGCGGTTCCGGCTCGGAATGTTCGACCCGCCTGAGATCAACCCTTACAACAAAATATCGCCGAAGGTGATCGGGTCTCCCGAGCATCAGGAACTCGCACGGCAGGTATCCCGCGAGTCCATCGTCCTGCTGAAGAACGAGAAGGTAAAAGGCGTGCCGATGCTCCCACTCGACACATCGAAAATCAAGTCGATCGGCGTTGTCGGCTCCAACTCGGCTGTGATGACATACGGCGACTACACAGGCGAACCGAAAAACAAGCCTGTCACACCGCTCGAAGGCATAATCGACCGCGCGGGCGCCGGAATCAAAGTCATTCAGGGGAGATGGTCGTCGCTGCCTGTCGAACTCGACTATGTGATGCTCGACGGCAACAACCTCCAGCCGGTCGCCGGCAAGAGCATTGGCGGCTTCGAGTCCGAATTCTTCTCGAATCCTGATTTGAAAGGCACGCCGATCGCCACCGGATATGAAAACGTTATCAGTTTCGACGGGTCCGGCATGCCCACGAGCCTCAAAGAAGGATCGTCCGCGAGATGGAGCGGAAAGCTGCTCCCCGGGATCGACGGAATCTACTACTTCTCGGTCGAGGCGCAGGGTACGTTCAAGCTCGTGGTGGACGGCCGCGAGGTGATATCCTACAAAGCGCCCGCGAAGAAAGCGCCTGCAAAAAAACAGGCCGCGCCCGCGAAGGACAAGACTAAACAGGCCGGGCCGTACATTCCCGCTGAAGAGAAGGTTGTCGTGCTGAAGGGCGCGGCGTTTCTCGAAGGCGGAAAACCCGTTGCGATACGGCTCGAGTACAAGCCCGCCGGCGGTGCGCCGCTCGCGCGGCTGAAATGGGCGCCCGTCGTTCAGAGAAATGCGCGCGAGCGCGCGAGCGAATACGACGCGGTGATGAACAGCGACGTGGTTGTCGCCGTCATGGGCTACTATAAAGAGGACGAACGCGAAAGCACCGATCGCGAGACGCTGGACCTCCCGGACGGTCAGGAGGAATACATCGCCGCGGTGCGCGCGGTGAACCCGAACGTCGTCGTCGTACTCATAGCCGGCAGCCCGGTGTCGTTCAACCGCACCGTGGCGAGCGTGCCCGCGATCATCGACGCGTGGTACCCGGGAGAGCAGGGCGGAAACGCCATCGCGGATGTGCTTTTCGGCGACTACAACCCCGCCGGACGCCTCCCGTTCACGTTCTACAAGAGCGTGGACGACCTGCCGCCTTTCGACGACTACGAAGTCTCAAAGGGCCGCACGTACATGTACTTCAAAAAGAAACCGATTTACCCGTTCGGTTACGGGCTAAGCTATACGAAATTCGAATATTCCGGACTGACGATCGACAAACCAGAGGCGGGCAGGGAAGATACGGTTAACGTGAGCTTCAAAGTGAAAAACGTGGGCGGGCGCGACGGGGACGAAGTCGTGCAGTTGTACGTCCGCGACGTTGAGTCGAGCGTGCAG
>CAYPEK010000117.1:0-12685 GCA_964409645.1 uncultured bacterium
CGCGGCGGTGCCGCATTTCAGGTTGTCATGTGGTAACGTGACCACGAAATTCCCATTCACTTCAGTGCCTGTGCCGGCGGTAGTCGGGATCGCAACGACGGGTTCCGCTTTCGTGCCCCACGCGAGTTTTTTAGTGAAGTAATCGACAATGTTGCCGTCGTGAGTGCTCATAACGGCGATGGCTTTCGCGGCGTCGATCGGAGAGCCGCCGCCGAGTCCGACGAGGAGCCCGCAGCCCTCCGCGCGGTGTAGCGCGAGTCCTTCGGCAACGATCGCGGCGTCCGGATTGGGCGGCACGCGGTTGAACAGCACCGTCCGTTCCGCGCCGAGCATTTCCGTTATTTTCGCGACGACACCGTTTTTCTCCATGATGCCGCTCGAATCGGTGACGAGCATGATTTTCCGGTCGCCCGCGAGCGGGTTAGCGACTCCGGGCAGAAGGTCGAGCGCGCCCGCGCCGAAATGCACGATAGTTTTATGGTTGTACTTCCAGATTTTGTTTGCCATTTTTCTGCCTCCTAAGCGTGGATGAATTCTAAAACCTACGCGAGAGAAGTGTCAACAAGAATAGATTTTAGATGGTGACATTTGGGAATATCGAATAACAATCGCAAATTACGCAGCCGCATTATATTGTTAAATCCATCTATGCGAACAATTGATGTAATAACTTTTTGTGGCGTCCTCCGTGGCTCTGTATTTTCTGTGTTTAGGTTCTTTTGTGATTAATTTTTTCAATAATGACGCGGAGAGCGGGATGGTGTAAAATGCTTGTGCGCATTTTTTGATTATTCGGAGGGGATATAAATGAAACTGTCACTTCAGGAAGGGCTGTATAAGGCGCAGGATTTCAAGTGGTTTCTCCGGGATGCGAAGGAGTGGGGCTTCGATGCAGTTGAGGTATGGGGCGAAGGACTCTCCGACCGGCTGGACGAAGTGGCTAAGTTGCTGAAAGAGGAAAACATGCCCGCATCAAGCGTGTGCCCCGGCGGCGGCGGCATCCGCGGCTCGATCCTGAGCGACAACGCTGAAGAGCGAGCAATCGCGGAGTCGGACATAGCGGCGCTGCTCGAATGTTGCGCGAAAATAGGAAACGCGGGACTTGTGTATGTGCCCGAGTTCGGAATCCGGAAGTTCATGCGGCTTTATCCTGACCACGGCGATTTCGACCGCCGCAAAGGGATGTTCATAGACAGGCTCGGTTTGCTCGTGCGGCGCGCGGAAAAGCTCGGCGTGCAGATTTTGCTTGAGCCGCTGAACAGATACGAAGCGTTCTTCCTGATAACAGTTGGGCAGGCGGCGGAAGTGTGCCGGGTGATAAACAGCAAGTCGGTGCGAGTGATGGCGGACCTCTTCCACATGGGCATCGAGGAGGACAGCCTGACCGGCGCGATAGAGGCGAACCGCGACGTGATTGCGCACGTGCATCTTGTGGACACCAACCGCAAACTGCCGGGTCAGGGTGACCGCGATTTCAAACCGGCGTTCACCGCGCTGAAGGCGGGCGGGTTCGGCGGCTATATGTGTTATGAATGCGGCATAATCGGCAACGCGGCGAAGGAAACGCCGCTTTCAGTTGCTCAAATGAGAAAAATACTGTCGGAAATCTGAAGTGTCGATAAACGAGAATCCATATTTCGATCGGATAGCGATAATAGGGATCGGGCTGCTTGGCGGCTCGATCGCGCGCGCGGCGAAGAAGCACTGCATGGCCGGTTCGGTCGTCGGCTGCGGCCGTAACGAGGAGCGACTACGCTTCGCGCTCGAAAACGGCATAGCGGACGCCGTCGAAAAAGACCCCGTAAAGGCGGTCGCCGGAGCGGACCTCGTTATTATCTGCACACCGGTCAGGACAATCCCCGACATGCTTCGCGGCATAGCCGGTTCGCTCGTGCATCGGGCGATTGTGACGGATGTCGGCAGCACGAAAACGGCGATCGTGCGCGAAGGCGAAAGCCTGATGCCGGATGGAGTGAGCTTCGTCGGTTGCCACCCGATGGCGGGCTCCGAGGAGTCCGGCGTCGAGGCATCCACCGACACGCTGTTCGAGAACGCGATCTGCGTGCTGACATCATCCGAGCGGACTAATCTCGCGGCGCTCGAAAAGCTTGACCGTTTCTGGCGGTCGATGCGCGCGCGTGTAATGATAATGTCGCCGGAGGAGCACGATCTGCTCGTCGCGGCGTCGAGCCACCTGCCTCATGTTGTGGCGTACTCGCTTGTGCGGTGCGTGGCGGATGTTGCGGGTCGGCATGAGAAAGTGTTGCCGCTGCTCGCGGGCGGCTTCCGCGATACGACACGCATCGCGTCGAGCAGTACGGACATGTGGCGTGACATCTGCATGGAAAACTCCGAATTCATCGCTAACATGATGGGCCGGTTCGGCGACACATTCAAGGAACTCGCGGCCGCGGTGAGGAGCGGCGACGCGGTAGCGCTCGACACGTTCTTCTCGGACGCGAAAAAGTTCCGCGAGGAGCTTCCCGCGAAAAAACGCGGTATCCTCGAACCGGAGAACGAGATCATAGTGGACGTTGCGGACCGGCCGGGCGTCATCGGTGAGATCACCGGCGCGCTTGGCGTGGCGGAGATCAACATCCGAAACATTAACGTGCAGCATGTGCGCGAGCTGCGGGGCGGCACTCTAAGCATCATCCTCGAAAAGGCGGACGACATCCCGCGCGCAATCGAAAAACTCATCTCGCTTGGCTTCACTGCCCGCGAAAGCGGCTAAAACTCAGTAATGAAAAGCAATATTAAAATTTAAAATATGCATCAAATGATGTTTAATTACTGCCGTTTTTTCCTTTATAATTAACTTAACCGTAAAAATTGCATCTCAGTTGTTATAATAAAATATGGGGCATTGAAAAGAGAGGCGTCGGATGAGAAAAATCAAGCAAAAAGCGCGTTATTTCATAATAGCAGCAGTGATGATGGCGTTTGCGGCTATCGCTCCGGCTGCCCGTGCGACTGACGAGAACGGCAACAAGTCGTTCATGCAGAAGCTGGACTGGAAGGCGGAGAAGCACTTCGGCCGGGCAACGGTGGCCGAAATTGAGCAAATGTACGGATTCATCGAGGACCCGATTCTGAAAGCATACGTGACGAAAATGGGGAATTCGCTCACAAGCGTGAGTGACCGGACGGATATTCCATACGAGTTTTATTTGGTGGACTCGGACGAGGTGAATGCGTTCGCGGCGCCCGGCGGATTTATTTTCGTCACTCGCGGCCTGATCGAGAAAACAGACACGGAAGAAGAGCTTGCGAATGTGATGGCGCACGAAGTTGCACACGTCGCGAAAAAGCATGGGTTGAAGCAGATACACCAGCTTCCGCTGATAATCGTGGGGATGAGTGTTTTGCAGTCGAAGGCGGGCGAGAAGGTTGCACGGATTGCCGGAGCTGCGCTGTCGCTTATGCAGCTCCATTACAGCCGCGAGGACGAGTATCAGGCGGACGAATACGGAGAAAAATACGCGTTTTCTGCCGGATACGACCCGGACGGGATGATTACGTTCTTCGAGAAACTGCGAAAGGAATCGCCTGACGGCAACCTGAGTAATCTCGACGTGGCGCTGTCGTCGCACCCGAAGACATCGAACCGGATAGCACGGGCTGAATCCGCACCGGAGATGGCAGACACGCTGGATAATAAGCTGAGATTAGCGAAGAGTTATGCGGATCGTTATTACTTCTACGACGCAATGGACAAGTATCGCGAGGCCCTTAAAATCGATCCCGAGAGCGCGGAAGCACAAGACGGCCTGAGCGCGGCGCAGGTGGCGCTCGGTATCAGCCCGGACGGCGCGCCGCTGCTCGCTCCGGTGTCGCCGGAACTGGCGGGAGATCAGGATCGCGAGGATGCGCTCGCATCGATCAACGGTGCAATAGGACGCCTCGAATCGAACCGAGGCGAAACCGCCGCCGAAATAAGCAGGGTCGGCAGCTCGCTCGACTCGCTCCGCAGGTCTTTCATGAGCGATCTGTCGGCATTCAGAACGATCGCCGGGCGCGTAAGTTCGGCGGATGAAGCTCGGACGGGCGTGATAGACGGCGCGAGCGCATATTTCAGCGGTTTCATCGAGGCAATTCAGTACTACCGCGAAGTCGGCGAAAGGATACAAGACGTACAGAATGACATGCTCAGGAAAGCAAGAGCCGCATCTTATATGCTCGGGCGGACCGACGGTGCGAAACCGGAAGCGATCAGCGCCGCGCTCGACATGACGCGAATAATCAATTCGTCTCTCGTTGAATCGTCGAACGCGTTCAGCGGGCTGAAAATGGATATATCCGAGATCGACCGTTCTTATTCGTCGGCAAGAAATGCAATGCGGGACCTCGATACGTCTATAACGACCTCGGATCAGACGTTGGACTCATTTACGGGAAGGCAGATCGCGAGCACGCTTTCCGAACAAACGAACAGAATTAACGCGGCGCTGAACGACGCGGAAGATGCGGTGCGCGGAGTGGAGACAAAACAAACGGGAATGCTTCGCGCCGAGCTCGACCTCAACGCATCGCTTATGAACGTATCTCAGGAAGAAGTGTTCAAGAAAGTGACGGCGCGGCGGTTCGGGCTACAGTCGGCGGACCTCGAAGACCTGCGGGCAGAAGGGTACGGCTGGGGCGATGTGTTGCTGATAGTTGACCGCGCCGCGGCGCTCGGAAAGAAGCCGAAGGACCTTGTCGAAGGGTACGATTCATCGAGACAGACGCTCGATGATTTTCTTGCTGAAAAGGAACCACAACGCGCAAAGGGCGAGACTAACAAGTACGGATTTGAAGGAGCACAAATTCTGCTGAGCCTCGCCGCCGCCGACCTCAAGAGGACGACCCGGATCGGCAAACTTGTCGAGATGAAGCCTTCTCCGGACCCGTCGCCTGATGTATTTGCGCCCGCGGACCTCGAAACGTCGGACCCGGAACTTGCACAGGCGATAGCGCTGTTTAAAGAAGGCAAAAACGAAGACGCTAAAAAAGTTGTCGATGAGAGGGGCCGCTCCAAGCCGGCCACCGCTCTGAGTCACCTCGTGCTCGGCCTCATTTTGCGCGCGGAAGACAACTATGACAGTGCGCTCACGGAATTCAAATACGCCGCGAAAAAAGACAACGCCAACCCGGCGGAGATAATGCTGCTTACAGGCAACACATACGCCGACACCGGCTCTTACGAGGAAGCTGTTAAGGAATACGACTCGGCGATGAAAAAGACGCCGGACAACCCCGCGCTGTATGCCGACAAGGCGTATGCGCTCTCGATGATGGGCAGGCATAATGAGGCGGAGGGGAACTTCAACAGGGCGATCTCGCTCGGCTCGAAAGATTATACGACGTACCTGAATCTCGCTTTGCTGTATTACTCTGAGGGCCGCATAGCGAAGTCGATAGACGCAATGGAAAAATCGCTCGCGTTGAATCCCGACCAGCCGCTTCTTGCCGAGATGGCGCAGAACCTGAAATAAGAGCACGGTTTTAGACGTATTCAGCCGGCTTTGCGTAATTGGCTCCAATTGCCAAAATGGCTCCGGATTGCAAACATCCTTATTTTTTGAAAAAATAACTGCATGAATATTGAAGGACTCTCTTTTCAGCCGCTGCTTCTTGTGACACTGCTCGCTCTTGTGGTGCCTTTTCTGATTTACAGGATAAGGTTCATAAGAATACCAGTCGTCGTAGGCGAGATATTGTGCGGCATTCTGGTTGGCAAGAGCGGCCTCAACCTCATCGGAAGCGACACACTGCTCGATTTTCTTTCTCTGCTTGGTTTTACATATCTGATGTTTCTCGGCGGCATGGAGATCAACTTCAAGGAAATCGCGGCCGCGCCGCACGGAAAATTCAAAAGAAAGACCGATCTTCTGTGTACTCCTCTGAGTCTTTCCGTGCTGATGTTCGCGGCTGCTTTCGGAATGAGCCTTTATGTTGCCTTATATTTCAGAAAAGCCGGAATGGTACACGAGGGAACTCATCCGTTCATCCTTGCGCTGATGATCTGCACGACTTCGGTCGGCGTGGTGCTGCCGACGCTGAAGGAAGCCGGTATCATGAAAAGCGCGTACGGGCAGACGCTTCTGGCGGCGGCGGTGATCGCCGATTTCGTGACGATAGCTCTCGCGACGGTGGCGATGGTGCTGTTGAGCGACGACGCCGGCGCGGTTCAGGCACTCGGCCTGCTCGTCATGGGCATTATTTTTTACGTTGTGTTCAGGGCCGGCGCTTCTTTCACGTCGCGGCCCTTCGTGAAACGGATCTACGAGGAACTGTCGCACACTTCGGCGCAGCTCCGTATCCGCACGGCGTTTGCGCTGATGCTTCTTTTTGCTGTCCTGAGTCGTGTAATGGGGGCGGAGATTATACTCGGCGCGTTCATAGCCGGAATTATTTTCAGCACACTTTTTCAGAGGGAAGGCGCAATCAGCGAGGCGAAATTCGACGCGATCGGATACGGTTTTCTAATTCCGATTTTTTTCATCATGGTCGGAGTGAATCTCGACCTATCAGTGCTGTGGGGAGCGAAGAGCGCGCTGAAAACACTTCTCCTGCTGACCGGCGCGGCGTTTCTGGTGAAACTGATTCCCGCTATGTTGCTCATTCCGAGGAACGGCGTGAGAAACTCCATTGCCGGCGGTTTTCTGCTTAACGGCCGGATGAGCCTGATAATAGCGTTCGCGGAGGTGGCGGTTGCCGCGAAGCTGCTCGAACCGGCTCTGAAACCGGCGGCGGTCGTCATAGCGCTTGTAACGTGTACGGTATCGCCGGTTGCTTTTATGAAACTTTGGCGGAAAGAAGATAAAGAAATACGGATCGGCATAGTAATACTCGGCGCGGGCAAGATGGGGCGCACACTTGCGGTGAGATTCAGGGATCGCGGACACGTAGTCAGCCTTCTCGATATAGACGCGGGGGCGGTCGAGAAAGCGCGCGCGGCCGGGCTCCCAGCGTACAGGTATGAAAAACTGGAAGAGGAGCTATTTATACGCGCGGGAATAAGGAGCGCGAACGCGTTCGCGGCGGTGACGAACGACGACAAGATAAATCTGGAGGCCTGCTTGTTTGTCAGGGACACCTTCGGCGTCGGAGAGCTTGCGGCGCGGGTAGGCAACCCGGACAATACGCACCTGTTCGTTGAGAATCGCGTGCGGCCGATGAACACGACGCTCGCGGCGGTGGTCGCCCTCGAGAATATCATATACAGGCCGAACGTGTTCAACCTGCTGTCGCACGAGGAGACGGCAACGGAAGTGATAGAGGTGCGGGTCAGCAACACGTCGGTTGCGGGACGGCGGCTGAAGGAGATGAAGCTGCCCGGGAATGCGCTTGTTCTGCTTGTCGAAAAGGACGGTTCAGCCGGCATACCGCACGGCGAAACAATTCTGGACATGAACGATACGGTAACTGTATTCCTCAATTCGTCCGACATTGTGGAAGTGGCGCGATATTTCGATCCGGACAGGCCGGATTATCACGCGCCGTCGATGAAAGATCGTATGTAATGATGCCGGAAGCCCCGATTGCATCTTTTTTTTTTGTGGTTTGAATAAAACAGTCGATTGGAATGTCTAATACTTCGTTGCGGCACATGCGTGAGGTGTTGACGGGCAATAGTGGAATGAGCAGCCAGTTCGATAGAAACATAAAAGAGATAGTCGCGGGCGGCGGATTTGTCGATACCGCATGGCTCGAATCGCATCCTGATTCGGTGTGTGGATTTACTGCGATGATCGAGCCGTCGCGTTCTGGGCTTCCCAACATCGTTTTCATAATGCCCGGCGGCAAAAACATTCATGCGCACAACCTGATAGACCCGACACGCGAGGCGGCGCGTTTCATCGAAAAACAAGGCGATCTTAGCGGCTGCCATATCGTTGTTTACGGGATCGGCGCGGGGCATCACATAGCCGAAATAGCCGAAGCGGCGGGAGAAAACGGAGAGGTCACAGTTCTCGAATGTTCGCCCGTTGCGGCGCGAATAGCGCTCGAAAACATCGATTTCACGGAAACGGCAGCGATAAAAAACGTGAGACTGCTTATCGGTCCCGGCAATTCGGTGGTCAGAGCCGCCGGAGCACGCGTACGCGAGATTGAACGGGAGTCCGCGGAGCTTAAGACGAAGCTATATGTTCACAAGGCGTCGCTCGACATCCTCTCCAAAACCGAGCACGACCTTTGCGAGTTCCTCTGCCGGCTGCGAGACGCGTTCTATATCGAATACGCCTCGGGCAACAAAACGCTCCGCTCGGCATTCCGTCTGATTACAAAAAAAATTTTTAGCGGCATACCGCTTTCGGATGTCGAAACGGCGGCACTATACATAGAATCCGCGTGGCGCGAAGACCGATTTTATTTTCACGATGCGGCATACAAAAGAACGGAACTGCCTGAGAAAGCGGCGAGCATTCTGGTCATCAGCCTTTCGTATATAGGTGATGTCGTGCAGACTTCGTCGGTCTTCAATGGTATCCGCGAGAAATATCCGGATGCGCGAATTGTGTTTCTGACGGAGAAGCCAAGCGAAACACTTTACGAGAGAAACCCGGAGATAGACCGGGTTATCGGTTATTCCAGAGAAGAGATAGTCGGGAGCTTCCGCAAAGAGCCGCGATGGAGCAATTTCAAGGCCGCATGCGGGCGCTTTCTCGATCTTGCGAACGAACTTCGGGCGGAGAAGTTCGATTTGGTGATTAATCTGCACCCGTCTGCGCGGAGCGCGATTCTCGCGGGCGCCGCAGGCGCGCATCCTGAATCGCGGATCGGTATCAGCGTAGGTGCGGACGGTGTGTCCGTAATCCGAGGCAACGTGTGGCAGCAGGCTAAAATACTCGACGCGGTCCCATGCGGGATGCCGCACGAGGAGAATTTCATAAAAATGTTCGGCGTGTCGCCCTCCGAGCGCAGGGTTGGCGTGCGTGTGCCGGTTGAGGAAAGCGAGCGGATTGCGGCTCCATACGTACGCCGTAACGAGCGCGGGCCGGCGATCGGAGTAAATCCGTTTGTGTCGTCGTCGAAGCGCAACTGGAGCACCGATAATTTCATGAGGCTGTGCCGTATAATCACCGAGGAATGGGGCCGCGAAGTGCTTATTTTCGCCGGCGCCGGTGAGAGTGAACGCGAAGTGGCGGAAAAAATGCGCGACGAGATCGGGTCGCGGGCATCGTGCTGCGCGGGCGAACCGCCGGACCGCGCGGCGCTGGTTGCTCGCGAGTGCGCGCTCTTTATAACCAACGACACGGGGCCGATGCATTTTTCGGCGACGGCGGGCGCGCGCATTCTCGTGGTGTCCGGTCCCACGCTGACTCTGCCGTATTCGACCCTCGGACATGTCAGTATTTCATCCGTGATTCCGTGCGCGGGCTGCGGGCCATTTTCGGAGTGCGATAAAGAATTGAAATGTTTCAAAGATGTTGAACCGTCGCATGTGGCGGATGTCGCGTCGGTGATGTTGGACAACAACGCCGAGGACTCACTGCGGAAACTATCGGGAGTGATCGGCGACGGCGGAGTTCCTCACCGGCTGCTGACCCCGGGAATGAGAAAATCGCTCACGCCGCGTTTCACGATACGGCTTCGGGACACAATTTCGCGCGAGGCAAACATCGCCGTCGAGTTGATTAGGATCGCTGCGTTTAATGTGCTGAATTTAGTGGAAGCGGGTTCGCTTGCCTCCGGGCGGCATCCGGCGGGTGTGGACAGGCCGGGCCTCACTTCAGTGTTTTCGCCCGACACGGCGGTGCGCGAGGTGCTCGACCGCCACTTTTTCTCGGAAATCTCTTTCGAATCGCTGCGACAGTTCCTCGATATTATGATAGCCCGTCTCTCAACTACGCGCGCTCCGGATAAGTTAACAGCGATAGACGCGCGGCTTTTCACACAGCCGCTTATGATGCTTCAGTCGCTCGAAGCGCTCGACATGCTGGAATATCAGCGTCTGGCTCTTGCGTCGTGCGTCGATTTTCTATCCTCCGCGCGGCACATTATTGCCAAAATGTAAACACGATACGGTATAATATAACTGCTGCTTTTTCACGGATAACATTCTCAATACCGCGTGGGCACACTGGATATTTTTGGCGTCGAGATTATCATTTCTTTAAATAGATAATATAATACTTGAGTGAAAAGCCTATGAAAAAGAAAACGACATCACCGGCGGTTTTATTGGCAGCGGCGCTCGCGCTATCGCTTGTTTGCGCCATAGCCGCCGGCAAGGGACAGAAACCAAATGCGGATGCGCAACGGAAGATCGTTCGCATCGACCTCACCGGTGTGATAGGGCAGGCCTCGAAGAACTATGTTGTACGTGCGGTGAATTATGCCGAGCGCCACGATGCGGAACTGCTTCTAATCACAATCGACACGCCCGGCGGTCTGATGGACTCGATGAAGGACATCGCCACCGCGATGATTAACGCAAAGGTGCCGGTTGTGGTGTATGTGTATCCTAACGGGAGCACGGCTACGTCGGCTGGATTTTTCATATTGATGGCGTCCGATGTGGCCGCTATGGCGCCCGACACCAGCACGGGTTCGGCGCATCCCGTCGATATCGGCGGCGGCGGGGGCGGCGAGCAGAAGACGGACAATGTGATGAAGGAAAAGGTCACAAACTACGCCGTCAAATACATGCAGCAGCTTACGGAGCGCCGGAGCCGGAACCGTACGATCGGCGAGCGCGCGGTGCGAAGAAGCATATCGGTGACATCCGACGAGGCGCTGAAAGACGGTGTTGTCGAGATCGTCGCGAACTCGGTCGAGGAGCTGATGAGCAAGTTGGACGGGCGCGTGATAGTGAAGGGCGCGCCGCGGACGGCTAAGATAAAGTTGAAGAGCGAAAGCAGGGAGGTTTTCGAGGCGCTGAAAGCGGCGGGGCTGGCATCCGGCGATGCCGCCGAGAGGCGGGGCACGGTTGCGGTGAATCTGGAAAAAATCAGCACGAAGCTGTTCAATGTGCTGAAAGACAACGGAATTGTAGATGGAAAAGTGCTGCGCTTCAGGCTGAAGACGAAGGGCGCGCCGGTCGAGGAGTTGCCGATGTCGTTCCGTGAGAATTTCTTTAAGACGATCGGCCACCCCAATATTGTGTATATTCTAATGATCGTCGGTGTTTATGCGCTGATATTCGAGGTTACGCATCCGGGGATAGTGGCGCCGGGTGTGATCGGCGTGTTGTGTCTGGTGATCGCGTTCACGTCGTTTCAGGTGATACCGATAAACACGGTCGGACTGCTGATGATCCTCGGCGCGTTCGTGCTGTTCGTGCTGGAACTTAAATTCACGAGCTACGGGCTGCTGTCCATAGGCGGAGTGACACTGATGATTTTAGGGTCTCTCATGCTTGTGGACTCGAAGGAGTCGTTTATGAAAGTTGATATATGGCTGATATTGAGCGCAACCGGCACGACGGCGTTCCTGATTCTCGTGGCGCTCGCGGCGGTGATAAAGACGCACAAGAATAAAGTGACAACCGGCATTCAAGGCATGGTAGGCGAATCCGGAAAAGCCGTGACGGAAGTGGGCGAGGAAGGCAAGGTGTTCGTGCGCGGAGAACTGTGGAATGCGCGGACGGCGGACGGATCGGCGATCTCTAAAAACACGCGCATCGAGGTGGTTTCGCTCGACGGAATGACGGCGGTTGTGAAAGTGAAATAGACAGAAAGATCGTTTCGATGACAAAAAAACGTTAAATAATGTATAATCATTTAGATAAATGCAAATAAACAAGGAGGAAAAGTATGGGTGAAGCAATGATTACGATTTTGGTAATAGGCGTGGTTTTCATTTTGTCCGCGCTTAGAGTTCTAAAGGAGTACGAGCGGGCGGTTGTGTTCCGGCTGGGACGCCTCAGCAAGGGCCTGATGGGCGGCAACGGGCCGGGACTCATCCTCATCATCCCGGGAATAGATAAACTCGTGAAAGTCGATCTGCGAACAATCACGATGGATGTTCCCGCGCAGGAAGTCATCACGCGCGACAACGTCCCGGTGAAGGTCAACGCGGTTGTTTATTTCCGAGTGGTCGAGTTCGACAAGGCGGTCACCGAAGTCGAGAACTTCATAGCGGCCACATCTCAGATTTCGCAGACGACGCTGCGGAGCGTACTCGGCGAAAGCGAACTGGACGAACTGCTCTCACAGCGTGAGAATATCAATCTCAAACTACAGGAGATCGTGGACAAGCACACGGACCCGTGGGGAATCAAGGTATCGACAGTCGAGGTGAAGGACGTCGAGCTGCCGCAGGAGATGAAGCGCGCTATGGCGAAACAAGCCGAGGCGGAACGCGAGCGCCGCGCGAAGATCATAGCGGCGGAAGGTGAATTCCAAGCGTCACAGAAACTCGCCGAGGCGGCGGATGTCATGGCTACGAACCCGATCACGCTCCAACTCAGATACCTGCAGACGCTGACAGAGGTCGCAACGGAGAACAACTCAACAACTCTGTTCCCGATTCCGATCGACATTATCAAACCGTTCCTGCAGAATATCACTAAACCGCAGTAACTTCATAAAGAATTGAACCAAAAAATAAAAACGGCCCGGGGGGAATCCTCCGGGCCGTTTTTTTGTCGGACGTTACGGCGGTCAAAGTTGTTCTTGAAGAAAAAGTAATTGAACCGAAATCCGTCATTAGGATTTGGTAGCGATGATTCAGAGCGGATGAAATGCGAAGCGGAAAG
>CAYPEK010000118.1:0-12629 GCA_964409645.1 uncultured bacterium
AGTGTGCGGCGAGTCTGCATCGAGAAGCACGTCACAGAGCTCCAGCATTGCGCCGCCGCCCTGCCCGGTGAGCCCGACGACTTTCATCTTCGCCGCGCGCGCCGCCGCGATGGCTTTTATCACGTTTTTCGAGTTGCCGCTTGTCGATATCGCCACGAGCACGTCGCCCTCGCGGCCGTGCCCGGCAACCTGACGCGCGAATATCGCGTCGTACCCGTAATCGTTCGCGAGGCTCGTCATAACGGACGTGTCAGTCGAGAGCGCGATTGCCGAATACGCGCCGCGCTCCATCAGGAACCGGCCGACGAGTTCGCCCGCAAGATGCTGCGCGTCCGCCGCGCTCCCGCCGTTACCGCACGCGAGCACCCGGCCGCCGGCTTTTATCGCTTCGGCGATCATCGACGCCGCGCGCGCAATGTCGGCGCCGAGCCGAGCCGCGGACGAAACCAGAACCTGTCCCGAATCCATGGCCGCCGCCTTTATCTGCCCTGCAATTTCGTTTTCGTTATATTTCATTTATTTATCTTTTCTATTTATGTCTTATATCCGTTGTTGCCGACTATTGTTTTTTTCCTTCTCTTCCGCCCTCTGCCTACTGCCTTCTCCCAATCTTCTATCTTTCCCCTCGCTGCTCGATACTCTATCCCCGCTACTGCCTTTATATCATCTTAACGAGTCGCGGCGATTTCACCGGGCCGGGCAGACGTCCCCGTTTGGCAACCGGCCTGCCGCTGATTTCCTTGATGTCCATCGTCATCTCGATCGGTGGCGCGGACGAAACGTAGCTCCCGACTCCGAAGAAGTCGGCGCCCGCCGCCTTGAGTATCCTGATCCGCTCCGGCGTCAGCCCGCCCGACACCGCGATACGCACGTGTCCGTGGCCCGCGACATCCAGCCGCTTCCGCACCTCCGTCACAAGCTGCGGCGTGACACCGCCGCGCTCGGACGGCGTATCCAGCCTCACCGCCGCCAGATTCTTCCCGAGCGCCTCCGCCACACGAAGCGATTCTTCCGCCTCGTCCTTGAACGTATCCACGAGAATGATCCGCGCCACATCCGCGTCGGAGACCTCGTCAAACACCTGCGCCACCTTCACCGTGTCGCCGGAGATGAGGATAGCCGCGTGCGGCACTGTCCCCGTAGGCTTCACGCCCGATAGCAGCGCGCCGAGGATGCAACTCGATCCGTCCATCCCGCCGATCATCGCCGCGCGTTCCATCGCCGGCGCGACCGCCGGGTGAATGTGCCGCGACCCGAAGCATACGACGGACGAGCCGTCCGCGGCCTCTTTGCATTCCGCCGCGGCGGTGGCCCAGCCGGTTGACGACGCGGCAATGCCGAGCAGAACGGTTTCGAACAGGCCGAACTCGCCGTACGGCCCCGAAATCTGCATCACCGTCGCGCCCCCTTCATATCTTTCTCCTTCCGGCAACGCAAACATCTCGATGTTGCGGCCGTCGAGCAGCCGCCGCACCTCTTCCGAACCGCAGAAAACACCCGAACGGCGGCAGAAGACGTCCGCCGTCACCGGCGTGTCCAGAAGTCCCTGTTTTGCGAGGATATCGCGAGTACGCAGGAAATAGATGTCCGTCGTGGCGCCGGATTCGATTTCGGCGTGAGTTGCCGAAAAGAACTTCCGGCCTTCCCCGATTTTTATTGTCCCGATGTCCGAAGTCTTGTCCAGCATCGGCGCCGCCAATTAAAAGAACCTAGGCATGACAAGCGCGCTGAGGAACGAAGTGATAAGGAATCCGTAAGCAAGATACTTCATCCATCTCTCGACAAATCCCTCGAAGCCCTTCGTCGCTCCGCGGTACACATCGCCGCTACCGCCGAAAAGCGCTCCGCTGTCCGATTTGGAAGCCATCACGACCATGCCGATCACAAGCAGCCCCGTGACCAGAAAATGGATGACGAACATTAAAATTTTAACAACTCCCATTTCAACACTCTCCCGTCAATCCAGTATATTCTTGGATCGCTCTATCAGTTGTTTTTCTCCTTCTCCGCCGGACGGCGGAGCCTTTTTAGTATATTGATCGCCGAAGTATCCAAGCTTCAGCGCAAGATTCAATACACGCTGGGCGATCGGCAGCGCGTCCGACGAGCCGTGACCGCCGTTCTCGACGAAAACCACGAAAGTGAACCGCGGCTTATCGAACGGCGCAAAACCCGCGAACCAAGCGTGCGGCCGCGGCCGCGGCGGGTCTTCCGCCGTGCCGGTCTTGCCGGCCGCCGGAATCTCGAAACGGCTCAGCCTCACCGCCGTTCCGGCCATCACAGCCTTGCGCATCCCGAGACGCACCGTGTCCAGAGAACTCTCTGAAATCTTCAGCCTCTCAATCTTTTCAGGCCGGCCGGCCCACACCCGCGGCCGCACCAGCAAACCCCGCGTCGCAAGCACATTCGCCATTTCCAGCGCCTGAACGGGGGATATCTGTATATATCCCTGACCTATACTATAACTGATCGTGTCCCCTTCGTACCACTCCGACTTCCTGAATATCCGTTTCCATTCGCCGTCGGGGACATTTCCGATCGATTCGCCGGGCAGGTCTATATCCGTTTTCCTGCCAAGGCCTAACATATTAGCATATTTCTTTATTCTTGTAACCCCCAGCGCGTGCCCGAGCGTGTAAAACACCACGTCGCAGGACTGCGCTATCCCGTCCGTGAACTTGATCGCGCCGTGCCGCGTCCAGCACCCGAAGAACGTGCGGCCCAGCCGGTAGCCGCCCGGACAGTGGAAAACCGTGTCCGGCTTCACCAACCCCTCTTCGAGCGCCGCCACCGCCGTCGCCAGCTTGAAAACCGACCCGAGCGGCGCCGAAACCCCGATCGCGCGGTTCAGCAGCGGGTGCGCAGGGTCGTTGTTCAATTTGCCCCACACCTCCGGGTTCAGGCCGCTCGACGTCACATTATTGTCAAACGACGGGTGCGACGCGAGCACAATAATGTCGCCCGTGAACGAGTCCATGAAGATCACCGCGCCGCGCCGGTTCTGCTCCCGCAGCGCCGCGTACGCCTCCGCCTGCAACCGCGCGTCTATCGTGCATCGGAACGGCTTGTGCCCCAGCGGCGGCTCCGTCGCGAGGTAGTTGATGAATTTGCCCGCCGAGTTGACCAACACGATGCGCCGCCCGCGCGTGCCCGTGATCTTTACCTCATACTGCCGCTCCATGCCCGTCTTGCCCACACGGTCCGTCTGCCTGTAGTCTCGCTCCTTCAGATGCGCGTACTCCTCCGGGCTGATCTGGCCGACATAGCCAAGGATATGCGACGCGGTCGCGCCCACCGGATAATACCGCGCGGGGATCGCCGCCACGTACTGCCCGGCCGGCGTTCCGTTCTCTTCGTAATACGACGCTTCCTTGAAATCTATCGTCTTTTCGTCCCAGTATCCGTTCTGCTTGATCTTGAACAGCTTGTACTGCGGCACATCAACCGCGAGCGGCGTCCCGTTGCGATCCACAATCTCCGACCTGATCGGCCTGATCGGAATGTCGCGCAGACTGTTCAGGCGCGATTTTTCGCCATTTTCGTGTCCGTGAATGATCTGCATATCGACGAACCGGAGCGTCATCAGCCCCGACAGCACGATCACGGCAAGCACAAGCAGTGACAGCCGGAAACTTCCAAGCCGCCTCGCCCGCACATCAACTCTCACTCTCGCCGTGTCCTTCATCGTTCGTCTTTTATCGACCGCCTGCGTACGCGCACGGTTTGATCTTTCTCCAATCTCAGCTACCAGCTACTGTTTTTTTGCTTTGTTTTCCCCTCTGCCTTCTGCCCTCTCGCTTCTGCCTATCTTATTTTATAAAGCACCGCCCGGTTCCGGTCTCTGAAGACGATCAGCAACAAAAGGAACCAGCAGTAATCCGCGCCGGTAATCGCGAGAACATACAGAAACGGCGTCCGCGCCAATCCACGCCACTCCGCCGCGCCGCCGTAATAAAGCGCCACATTCGCCACCGCCGCTATAACCGCGTAAGACAAAACATGGGCAGCGGAACCCGGCCGGTAGAAAATCCCCTTCAGCAACTTCGCCGCGAAAAAGATAAGCGTGAAAGCCGCAAGCGGCGCCGGCGATCCCGTAATCAGGCCCAACAGCGTTCCACCCGCTATCGCGAGCGCCGCGGAGAAAACCTCTCCGTGCCGGAACGTCGTCAGCATCACATAGCACATCGTGAAATTGATCCCGCACACCGGCGCTATCGCGCCGCCGAACGGAATCGTATCCAGCCAAATAAAAAAAAGCAGCCACAACGCCGCTTTGTACCCATGCCCGTTCTTTTTCATCTCGACACCAGAAGCAGATAATAAAGGTTCGCGACGTCCGCCGCCGGCTCTACCTTGATACGCGGTGAAAGCTCCTCGTGAACCACCTTCACGCTCGAAATCCGGCCCACCGGCAGCCCGGTCGGATAACTGCCTCCGTAGCCGGATGTCACCACCGAGTCGCCCTTCTTAAGCGGGACGCTGTAAGGCAGCGAACGGATGTCGAGAATCCCCGTTCCGTCGCCGTACGCAATTCCGTACACCGACTTTTTCGGCACCGCCACACTCGTCGCGCTGCCGGAGCCGGTTATCAGCATCACCGTCGCCGACGTCGGCGTCACTTCGGCCACACGGCCGGCGACGCCGCTTCCCGTCAGCGCGATCCAGCCCTTCTCAACGCCATCGTTCGCTCCGCGATCTATAACCACCGACGAATGCCACGACTCCGGATTCCGCGCCGTCACATGCGCCACAACGCCCTTCATATCCGATGCATAAGAGGAATTCTTGAGGCCGAGCATGAACTTCAGATGCCTCTCGCGCTCCCTCGACCGCGCGAGTTTCTCCATCAGCCGCGCGCGTTCGAGCTCGCTCTTCGCGAGATTCTTCTTAAGCTCCGCCTGAGAGCCGAACGGCATGTAACTCCACCGCGCCGCCGCCCGTACGTTCCCGTTTACGAACCCGATCACCTGCTGGAGCGGCCCGAACCGGCCCACGACCAACACACCCGCCGCAATAGCAACGACAAACAGCAACAGAAAAATGTACCGGAATTTTTTTAGTTTAAACATAACCGCAAATCAGGCGCATCACCCCGTGAACCGCCGGCTGTGCGTCGAGATGGTGTAGCGCGAGAACTGCTTGCCGCCGAGCAACACCCTCTCCGCGCCCGCGATGCATGCAAGCTGCCCCTTCTTCGACGTGATGCACTTCACGCCCGTTATGTGTTCGAGCAGGTTCGGGAACCCGCGCACCATCGAACTGCCGCCCGCGAGGTGCAGTCCGTTCCGCTTGATGTCCTCCGAAAGCTCCGGCGGCACGCGCTCCAGCGCCGCCTTGATCGTGTTTACTATCTGATTCAGCGGGTGCTCCATCATCTCCCTGATCTCCCAGTTCGACACGAACACCGCTCGCGGCAGCCCGTCCACCACGCTCTTTCCGTATATCTCGCGCGTCTCATCCTTGTCCATCGGATACGCGCTCCCCATCGATATCTTCAACTGCTCGGCCGTGTGCGAGCCGATCAGTATCTTGTGGTTCTTCCTTATTCCGGCAACGATCGCCTCCGTCAGGTCCTCGCCGCCGACCGGGTCCGATGCCGTGAAGATCACCTCACCCGCCGCGAACACCGCCGTCTGCGTCGTCCCGCCGCCGAGCCCGAACACCACCAGCCCGCGCGTCTGCTCGATCGGCATCCCGATCCCGAGCGCCACCGCAACAGGCGCCTCGATCAGCTCCACCTCGCGGCCGCCCACCTGCAGCGCGATGTCCTCGAACGCCTTCCGTTCGACGTCCGTCGCCCCCGCGGGCGCGACCATCAGTATCCGCGCTCCGAGCAGCGTCTTCCGCCGGAATATCTGCTCCAGAAACTCGCGTAGCATCGACTCCGCAACCTCGAAGTTCTCTATCACGCCCTTGCCGAGCGGCTTCACGACGTCTATGTGCGGAGGGCAGCGGCCGAACAGCTTGTACGCCTCCTTGCCCACCGACACGACCTCGCCCTCGCGGTAGCTAACCGCCGTGAACGACGGTTCGTCCAGCGCAACGCCGCTCCCGCGGACGAATATCCGCGTCCGCGTCGTCCCCATGTCCACAGCCAGATCAACGCTCAGAATGTTTTTCAACGATCCTACTATACTCACGGCCTTCTCCAAAAGTCAGCTATGTTAACGCCGAATATTTCCCGGAGCCGCTTGGCAACTCCGCTGACGGGCAGCCCCACCACGTTGGCGTAGCAGCCCCTTACTTCCGTAACAAACACCGCCGCGCGCTCCTGAATCCCGTACGCGCCCGCCTTGTCGAACGGCTCGCCGGAGCCGATATACGCGTCTATCATCTCGTCCGGCAGCGGCAGAAAAACAACGTCCGTCGTCTCCACGAACTTCGCCTCGCGGCCGCCCGCATCCGCCATCGCCACTCCGGTATGCACCTGATGTGTCCGCCCGCTCAGCGCCTTCAGCATCCGCCGCGCGTCCGCCGCATCATCGGGCTTTCCGAATATCTCCCCATCGAACGCGACAACCGTGTCGGCACATATTATAACCGAATCCGCCGGAATCCCCCCGCCCGCCGCCGCGCACAGCTTGCCTTCCGCGGCCCGGAGCGCGTATGCGCCCGGCGACTCGCCCGCCACGGGCGGCGATTCCTCGTGAGTCACACTCACGACTTCACACGCAATTCCGGCTTGGCTCAGCAGGGCCGCGCGGCGCGGCGATTTAGATGCAAGCAGTATCCGCGTCATTCGCCATCCAGCAATGGATTCATCATCAGCATGTCCGCAAGCTTCTTGATTTTCAGTTCCTCCATCGACGCCGGTTTGATCCCGCTCATCGAATTGAAAAACATCGAAAACGGATTTTCCTTCTGCAGATAGTCAATGTTCGCCGGGAGATCGAGCCCGCCCTTCTTCGCCGCGTACTCGATCGCTTCCTGCATTCCGCCGAGCTTGTCCACCAGCTTTATCTTCTGCGCCTGTTCGCCAGTGAACACGCGCCCGTCCGCTATTTTCACAACCTCTTCCACCTTCAGGCCGCGCCCCTTCGCAACGTCCCGTACAAACTGCTGATG
This sequence comes from uncultured bacterium, assembly GCA_964409645.1. Classification (GTDB taxonomy): domain Bacteria; phylum UBP15; class UBA6099; order UBA6099; family UBA6099; genus CAYPEK01. Next base: position 7,066 of record CAYPEK010000118.1, read on the forward strand.
AACGCTGTCCAGCGCCGACTGCAGAATCGCGCGCTCCTCGGGCAGCATCTTCCGGTACGGGCTCCCGATGTCCTTGTATTTCACGCTCTTTATCGTCACGCCTTCGAGGCCGTACTTCTCGAACAGACCGCCGTAATTCAGGAACTGCATGATGACGCCGATGCTGCCGGTGAGCGTCGCCGGGTCCGCGAAAATCTTGTCCGACGCCGCCGAGATGTAATAGCCGCCCGACGCCGCCACGTCGCCCATCGACACAATCACCGGCTTCTTCTCCTTCAGCCGCACGATCGCGTTGTAAATCTCCTGCGAGGCCGCAGCGCTGCCGCCGGGGCTGTTCACCCGTATCAACACCGCTTTTATTCCGTCGTCCTTCGCGGCCTTGTTAAGTATGCCGACGATCGAGTCCGACCCGCTCGTCTGCTCGCTCATGAAGCCGCCGATCGACGACTTTCCCGCGTGGATCACACCCGAAATGTAGAGCACGCCTATCCTGTCTCCGCTCGACGAAATGTTGTCCGCTGTCGGGAAGTTTTTAAATATGTCGCTTTTTCGCATCTGGCCCGCGAGAAGCGCCGCAAATATCCCCATCATCCCCAGAAACGCTAAAACAATCACGCATCCAATAACCAAATTCTTTCTGCGTTTCGGCTTTCCGCCCGCCGGCTGAACCGGGTAGTATTGTTGTTCCTGCGCCATGAAGCGCTCCTCTCCTCCGTGCGGGCGTGCCGCCCGCCGGACGTTTCTTATTTTTACCGGCGCGTCATATCCTTACCGCGATTTCCGCGCCGCATTTCGCGCATCTGCCGCCCGCAAGCCCGGGCGTAGCCGTCGAATACCCCTGCCGCTCGATCACCGCCGCATCGCACGACGGACAGTCCGTCCGCGCCGCGTCCGCATCGCCGACGTTTCCCAGATATACATAGTTCAGATATTCCTTCGCGATCTCCCGCGCGCGCTTCAGCGTCCTCACCGGCGTCGGCGGGATGTTCAGCTTGTGGCACGGATAGTACCGCGAGATGTGCAGCGGTATGTCCTTCGACATCGATGCCAGCCAGTTCGCGTAGTCGTGCATCTCGATCTCCGCGTCGTTCAGTGTCGGTATCATCAGCAGCGTAACTTCGATGTGGACTCCGGCCGCGAACGCCACCGAAATTGTCTCCTTCACCGGCCCGATCCGGCCGCCGCAATAACGCTTGTAGAAATCGTCGTCGAACGCCTTCAGGTCGATGTTCATCGCGTCGATCAGCGGCAGCAGTTCCGCAAGCGGCTCCGGATTCACGTAGCCGTTTGTCACCAGAACTATCTTGCCGCCGCCCTCGCAGATCAGCGGCGCGCTGTCCCGTATAAACTCGAACGATATAAACGGCTCGTTGTATGTGTACGCAAGTCCGACGCTCGACGGCAGCCGGCCGATCACCGTGTCCGCAAGTTCCTCCGGCATGATGTGCCTTGTCGGCGGGTTCCCCTGCGATATTTCGCTGTTCTGGCAGAAAGCGCACGTGAAGTTGCAACCCTTCCCGCCGATCGAGAGTATCCCGCTTCCCGGATAAAAATGATACAGTGGCTTCTTCTCGATCGGGTCGAGCGAGAACGACGTGTATTCGCCGTAGTTCAGCAGGGCCAGTCTGCCGTCCTCGTTTGTCCGAGTGCGGCATATCCCGGTTTTGCCTTTTGCTATAAGGCAACCCTGCGGACAAAGCGAGCACTTCGCGCGCCCGTCCTCCGTCATCTCGTAATATGCCGCTTCCGGCAGTTCCTTAACCACTCTTATTCACCGCTAAAACTTGTTTTCTTATTCTCGTTTTTTTTTATATCCGCCTGCTTACGCGCGCGGCTCGCTCTTTCCCCAGTCCCTTGCTACCAGCTACCACCATTATCTTTTGCTTTTTGTCTTTGCTATATTCTGTATTCTATATTCTATATTCTTGTTTTTCTTTCCCCTGAGTCCTCGCTACTCGATTCTCGCTACTGCTTTTCTCACGCTTCATCTTCATCCGCTACGGGCAGGTCTTCCGAAAGCTCCTCAAGCTCGATGTTCTCCACCTCGGCGTGCTCCGCTCCCGGCAGTACCTCCGCGGACAGCATTTCCTGAACCGTGTCGCACGAACGCGCCTGCAGCGTCATCGTCGAAATGCGCGATATAAACGGCCCGCCGTCTGTCAGCACGATCGCCGTCTGCTTCCCGCCGGATATATCTTTCGTCTCCTTCGCGTGCCGGATCTCGTTCAGGAACTTCTTCCCCTTGATATCCTCCGCGAGTGACGAAATGTTGAATATCCCGACGATCTCGTCTTTTCTGATCAGCACATTGTTTCCGATGTGAAGAAACATCTCAGAACCTCCCGTCCCGCTCGGCCCGCTCTCTCGGCGCAGCACCCGCGGTTCCGTTTATTCCGATACATAAATTATAGCCCCGGCTCACTCCGGCGGCGTTTCCACCACTTCTATCTTCCTCGGCGTCTTGTACGGCGCAAGCCCGGAGCGCATGTATTTCCGCAGTTCCTGCGCGTCCGCCTTCGCGCCCGGCTTCAACCACACCTCGGCGAGCACCTTCTCGCCCATCGTCTCATCCGGACCGCCGAACACCCGGCACCGGTCCACCGCCGGATGCTCCATCAGAAACGTCTCAAGCTCGTCCGGATACACGTTGAATCCGCCGACAAGGATCATCCGCTTGATGACTCCCGTGAGAAATATGAATCCGTCGAGATCGAGCCACGCCCGGTCGCCCGTCCGGAACCAGCCGCCCTCTATGAAGTTCGCCGTTTCATCCGGCCGGTTCAGATAGCCGCTCATCACGTTGCCGCCCTTCACCGCCAGTTCGCCCTGAACGCCGGGGGGCAATTCGCTCCCGTCCTCGGCAATCACTTTTACTTCGACCCCGTTCAGCGGCGGCCCCACCGAGCCCGGCTTTGTTTCCCGTTTGTATATCGGGTTGACGGATGTCACCGGCCCGCACTCCGTTATCCCATAGCCTTCATAGACCATCGCGTTGAACGCCGCCGAGAAATTCATGTAGAGATCGAGCGGCAGCGGCGCACCGCCGGGAATGAACGCCTTCACGAATGAAAAATCCTTGCCTGTCTTGCCGTATGTTTCATATATCCGCTTGAACACCGCCGGAACCGACGCGAAAATCGATACCCTTTCTTTCTCGATGTCCGCAACCGCCCGGTCTTCCTTGAATGTCTCGTGGAACACCGTCTTCGCGCCCGCCAGAATCGGCAGGTTCAGGTTCACCGTGCAGCAGAACGCATGATACAGCGGGATCGTCGCCAGAAACGCGTCGTTCTCGTCCGTAAGCGAAACCTGACGGCACGACTCCGCGTCAAACGCCAGCCCCTCGTGCGTCAGACATGCCCCGAGGTAGTGCCCGCGGTACGCATTTGTATAGACGATAAGCGCGGTATCGTCCGGCCGCCTCGGCTCCGGCTGCGTGCGCGCCTTTTCGCCGGCGATCAGCTTCTTTATGTCCGTCTTCGCCGGGTCGCCCATCGCGTCGCTGTATATGATCTCGACCGGCGCGTCCTTGATCGCCCCGCGCACCGACGCCTCGAAAAACGGGTGCATTATCGCCGCCGATACGCCTGAATCCCGGAAAATGTGGCCTATCTCGCGCGACGTGTAGAGCGGGTTCACGCTCACAACCTCCGCCCCCGCCGCAAGCGCGCCGTACAGCCCCACCGCAAACTCAGGCACGTTCGGCATCACCAGCGCCACCCGCGTTCCCGGCCCGACGCCGCGCGCGCCGAGCGCCGCCGCAAACTTCATCACATCCTCATACAAATCCGCATATCTGATCCGCCGGTCGTAAAACACAATCGCCGTCCGATCCGGAAACCGTTCCGCTGTCGCCCTGAGATTGTTTGCTAAATTCATTCTCTGTCTCCGTTCACCCTTCCCTGATTTCCCCACTTCAAAGTTCACGGTTTTGTTCATAACCGCAACCCGGCACTTTTCGCGCCCCTAATAACAATTTCCCGATTAATAACTATTGTTTTACTAACCCTAATAAATATATTCACAGTAAAATTGCCCGCGCTGCCCGAAAATCCGGGCCTCCGCAAGACGCTGCGCCCGCTTTCGGCTATGATAAGAGGCAAATCCGCCGCAACACAGGCGGAAAAAACGCATGATAAAGCGAGGCGCCCGGAATCGTGAATAAAAAAACATATCTCTGCCTGCTTTCCGCCTTCATTTTTATTTCGACCTTCTTCATCGCGAGAACCGCTTCGGCGTCGGTTTCAGACTGCAAGGACATCCAAACCGCCTACGGAAAAGTCAGCGGCGTCCTCGACCCGAAGACATCGACCTGCTCTTACAAGGGAATCCCGTACGCCGCCCCGCCCGTCGGCGACCTCCGCTGGGCCGCCCCTAAAGAACCGGCCCCGTGGAAGGACACGCTCGCGGCCGACAAGTTCCGCGATATATGTATTCAGGAACCGTTCTCGCTCACCGGCAGCTCGGGCAAATACGAAGGCGGCGAGGACTGCCTCTATCTTAACGTCTGGCATCCGGCGTCCGCTCCGGCGAAACCGCGCGCCGTCATCCTTTTCATCCACGGCGGCTCCAACATGATGGGCGCGGGAAGCTGGGACCTCTACGACGGTTCGAACATGACCTCACGCGGCGACGTCATACTCGTCACATTCAACTACCGGCTCGGCCCGTTCGGCATGCTATCCGACCCGATGTTCAAGGACAAGGACGGCAACCTCGGCAACTGGCTGATGCTCGACCAGCTTGCCGCCATGCGCTGGGTGAAAAACAACATCTCGGCGTTCGGCGGCGACCCCGGCAACGTCACGATCATGGGCGAATCCGCGGGCGGAATGAGCGTCGCGGCCTTCCTCCTCGTCAAAGAGGCGCGCGGACTGTTCGGCAAGGCGATCATCGAAAGCGGGCCGCCGATCTTCCTCGGCGCGCCGCTCGAAACCCAGTCGAAGGTCGTCCTCGACGTCGCCGCGAAACTCGGCTGCTCCGGCGACAAAATTGCCGATTGTCTCCGCAAGGCCGACTCGAAATCCGTCATGGAAGCGTTCAAGCCCGCGATGACCGCCCACGGCGGCACCGTCGAAGTCTATGATCTCAACCTCTCGATGGACGAACGCTTTATCTTCTCCGACCCGTTCAAAAAATTCGCCGACGGCGACTTCAATAAGGACGTGCGCATCATCGTCGGCTCAAACCATGACGAAGCCGGCCTCTACGCGCTTCAGAAAAGCTTCGGTTCGTGGGCGGAGCTCGAAAAAACAGTCCAAGACGACACTGGATATGCCGCCTCCTATCTCAACCTCGTTCTCAACCCGGACGAAGTCATGGCGCACTACCCGAAGGAAAACTACAAGGCCGTCCGCAAGGCGTACATCGATATTTTCACGGACATGATTTACGCGTGCCCGGCAGTTGTACACGCGCAGCAACTTTCCGCGGCGGGCGCAACCGTGTTCGAATATCAGTTTCAGAAAAGCCCGGACGAAAAGGGAATGCTCGGCGACATCGGCGTATTCCACGCAGCGGAACTGCCGTTCGTGTTCGGCAACTTCAACTTCATGGGTTTCAAC
>CAYPEK010000119.1:0-12599 GCA_964409645.1 uncultured bacterium
GTGTCGGCCTCGAATCGAACGGGACGCACGTCGCGGAGAAGTACGGCGAACCTGAAAATGGTGAAATTCATAATGTGTTTCTGCACATAGCAAGCGAACGCGGCGTTCCCGCGATGATTGTGCTGATACTGATTTTCGTTGTGCCGGTTCTCGATATCGCGAAGAGGATAAAGCATACGGAGGATACTTTTTACAGTTCTATTTACGTTGCACTTTTCTCAGCCATCATCACTTTCGGCGTTGTTAATATATTTGCTTTTCAGCTAATTCGCGGGCTCGCCATCTTTTTCATGATGTTTCAGGGGCTCTACCATTCGACTAAATATATCGAGGAAAACGAGCCGGTGGAATCCAAGTGGGCGGAGATGCTCACCTCGCTCGATAACAAACGCCCGCAAATCAGACTCGGTATGTGATGCCGACCTTGCAGAAAAACGTTCTCTACACCATCTGCTACTCGGAGTTCTACGGCACTCAACGAAGCGTTCTGTCCGTTGCGGCCGGCCTCGATCCTTCCCGGTATGTCCCGGTTGTCGCGGCACCGTACGACGATGCATTCTACGGCGCATTGGCGTCTGCCGGGATAAGGACTGTGCCTCTGCCGTTTAAAAATGTTTTAGACGCCGGCACAATAGGCGGCTTGTGCGGCATCATCGGCGAATCGAAGATCAACCTCATTCACGCGCATCTCGGAATCAGCACTGCTCTGTCAATCGCCGCGTCGGCGCTTTCCGGCAACATTCCGGTTGTCGTTACGCGCCATTTCATAGAGGATCGTTACACTACGATAAAAAATCCGGCGGTAAGAAAAGCGTACGGCGGCGTTTATCGCAAGATGAATTCGCGTGCCAAGCGTATGATTTTTGTCTCGGAAGCGGTCAGGGAGGGCGTGGAGCGCCGGGAAGGATTGATCGGCGACAGGGGTATTGTGATTCCTAACGCGGTGCGCAACGCGGATTTCGCTCCCGCAAGGTTCGTTACGCCCGGGGGCGCCGCCGTCCTGAAAAAAAATCTCGGTTTTCCGGAGGACTGCTTTCTCGTCCTGACTCTTTCGCGGCTCGTTCACGAAAAAAGGCTGGACGTGCTAATCCGCGCGGCGGCGGAAATTCGCTCAGCTCATCCCGACGCGTACTTCCTGATCGCCGGCGGCGGCAAACTGCTTGAACGGCTCGAATCGCTCGCCGCCGAACTCGGCGTTGAGGACAGGATAAAGTTTGCCGGATATGTCGGCAAAACTGTCGATGTTTTCACTGCGTCGGATGTTTTCGTGCTGAGTGCGGAGGCGGAGCCGTTCGGCATAGCGATACTCGAGGCGATGGCGTCCGGGCTGCCGGTTATCGCCGCGCGTTCGGGTGGCCCGTTGGATATTATTCATGACGGAGCGGACGGACTTTTTTTCGAACCGGGAGACCCGCGCGATCTGGCTGAAAAGATTGCTCTGCTGAAATCCGATGCTGAACTGAGGCGTAAAATCGCGGAAGTCGGAGCGCTCCGCGCGGTGGATTTCGAGGAGAAAAAGGTTGCGGCGCGCGTTCAGGAAGTTTACGACGAGGCGCTGGCGGAAAGCTGAATAAAAGGTGTGTGAATGCGTAACTGTTCGATTCTGATACCGACGCATAACGGCGCTGATATTCTCGAGGAGTGCCTGCCGTCAGTTGTCGCCGAGACGGCCGCGCGTGAGGCGGGAGACGAAATTATCGTTCTCGACAATGCATCGACGGACGGCACCCGGAAGTTTATCAGAGAGAAATACCCCAACATAAAAATATTGCGCCTGAAGGAAAACAAGGCGATTTTCGCTTTGAACGACGGCGCCCGCGAGGCGCATAACGACTATCTTTTCTTTCTGAACAACGACATGCTTTTAAAGCCCGGCTGCATTTCCGCGCTTCTCGACCGGTTTGACGCGGAGGATGTTTTCGCGGTAACGGGTAAGGTGTTTCAGTGGGACGGGAACGCGGTGCAGGCGGCGCGGCGAAAACCGGTTTTCAAACACGGATATTTCTGGTATCTCGTGGCGGATGGGCCTGACGAAGCGGGGCTGACTCTTCACGCGCTCGGCGGCCAGTCGATTTTCCACAGGGAAAAATTTCTTTCGCTCGGCGGCATCGATTCGCTTTTCTCACCGTTTTATCATGAAGACCTCGATATTTCGTGGCGCGCTCTTAAGAGCGGTTGGCGAATTCTGTACGAGCCTCGGGCGGAGATGGTCCACAAGGGCGCGGCGACCGCGGGCAGGCTTTATACGAAGGAACAGATCGCGGCGATAATGCGGAAGAACATGTTTCTGTTTATGTGGAAAAATATGCGTGGCCCTGCTTTCGTGAGAAGTTACCTTACATGGCTGCCGCTGAGAGCGGCGCGGGCCGCCGCGCGAGGCGACCGCGCGTGGCTGCTCGGTCTTGCTGATGCGCTTAAGCAACTTAAGGCCGCCCGGCGCGGCTGGAAGAGGGCGGATAACTTCGAATTGTCGGACGAAGAGGTGTTCGGTCTCTTCGGGGAGAGGCCGATATGGTGAAAGGGCCGCCGAAAGTCGCGCATATCCTCATCCCGTATCTTAGAAAGACGGAAACTTTCATTTACGACAGAATAACGAATCATGTGAAATATGCTCCGTTTGTGGTCACGGACGAACCGGTGATTAACGCGGAGATGTTTCCGTTCGACGGCCGGATATTCAGTCTCGCGGACCGGAATACGGCGGTTCATACGGCTGACACGCTTTTCAGAAAATCCACCGGATTCTCGCCTTACACGCTTTCGGTGCTTGCCAAAGAGAAACCGGCGGTGCTGCACGCGCACTTCGGGCCTGTGGGCGTGGCGGCGGCCCGGATCGCTAAGATTCTGAGCGCGCCGCTTGTGGTCTCGTTTTACGGCATAGACGCTTCGGCGCTGCTTGACGATCCGCAATATAAAAAAGACTACAAAAGGCTATTCCGGCAGGCGGTGTTGGTTTCGGTTCTGTCGGACGATATGGGCGCGAAACTCGCGCGGGCCGGCTGTCCCGAGAACAAACTTCGAGTTCATCATCTCGCTGTTGACTTGGCGGCTTTACGGCAGAAGGAAGAGGAATCGGCGGGCAAGGAAGGCGGCCCGTTGAAGATCGTATCGGTGGGAAGGCTGGTGCCGAAAAAAGGAATGTCGCTGCTGATTAAGGCTTTCGAATCGGTTTTAAAAAACGGCGTGGAAGCTGTTCTCGATATATACGGCGAGGGGCCGCTTGAAGGAGCGCTGAAAAAGCAGATTGCGGAAAAGAGATTCACCGGGAAGGTGAATCTGCATGGACATTGCGAGCGCGTGGACGTGCTCAAGGCGATGCGGGCCGCGGACGTTTTGGCGCTGTTTTCAATTACAGGACCCGACGGTGACAGCGAAGGCACGCCGACGGTTCTGATAGAAGCGGGCGCGATCGGGCTGCCTTCGGTATCGACCAACCATGCGGGGATTCCGGAAGTGATTGTCGATGGTCGAACGGGTTTTCTCGTTGACGAATACGACGTCGGCACGTTCGCGGAGAGGCTCATGCAGTTGGCTGGGCATCCCTCGCTGAGAGTGTCGATGGGGCGTGCGGCGCGCCGCCGGATCGCTAATGGATTTGATATTAAAAAAGTAATGGCGAAGATCGAATCCGACTACGATTCTGCAATTGAGTTATATCGAAAGAAAAAATGAGCGAAAGTATCGATAAACGCGGGATCGCCGGCGCGGCAGTTGTTTTCGTGCTGTTGTGCCTCGTGGTGCGGCTGACCGGCATGACGAAGCCGGTGTTTACGATCGACGAGGCGTTCAGTTGGACGATCTCGCATCTGCCGCCTTCGGATATTCTGCGAGCGGCGGCGGCTGAAAATCACCCGCCTTTGTTTTATCTCATCCTGCATTATTTCTCGGTTCTCCCGCTGTCGCCGGTGGGGCTTAGGTTGCTTTGTGTCATTACACAGATTGCCGCTGCGCCGTTCATATATGCTCTGTTCAGGCGTACGGCAGGCGCGGGGAGCGCCGCCGCTGCTGCTGCGCTATTTGTTCTTTCGCCGCTTCCGGTGTTTCTTTCGTGGGAGCTCAGATATCCGTCGCTCGCCATGTTGGCGGCCTCAATCATCTTTTATTTGTTTGCGCGTGAAGACATGAAGCCGTCGGCGCGAGCGGCTGCGTTCGCATTATCCGCCGCGCTTCTCGCTTATTCGTTCTACATCGGAATCGTCTGCCTTTTCGGTATGACGTGTTATGTTTTTGGCTCTGCAATCGCGGACAGGACACGGCGTCGGGATGCGTTGCTCTGGGCGGCGGCTATGTTTGTATCGTTTGTGCTGTTTCTTCCGTGGGTGACGAGGCTGGCGGGGCAGGCGGGGAGGCAGTTGCATTTCGTCGGCTGGCGGAATATTGCCGAACATCTTTCGCACGTGCCGGTCGGTGGAATACTAAGAATATTCTGGGATTTCACGGGAGCGGTTTATTTGCCCGATAAATTTTATTTTCGTCACGTGTGGTTTGCCGCATGGTGCGTTGTGGCTCTGGTCGGACTTGTGAGGCTGCGCGGCGTGCGCGTTGTTCGTTTCTGGTTCGTATCGGCGGCAATAACAATCCTTATATCGTGGGCGCTGATGATTTCGTTCGGACTGTACTTTTTTCCGAAGTACTTTTTTATGTTCGCGCCGGTATTTTATCTGCTCGTTGCGGCCGGGTTGGAGTCACTGGCCGGCAGGTTTAAGGCAACTCCCGTTCTTGCGGCGGCAGCAATCGCCGCGCTGCCGCTCGTATTTCTTTTGAATAATGCGAGTCTGAGGCCGGACAACGCGAGCGTCATTCAGTTCCTCGGCGGATCGGCGACGTCGCGCGACGCGATTGTCCTCAACCCGCCGTATCAGGCGACACTGTTCAATGTATTTTACCACGGAGAAGCGCCGCTTGTTCCCGTGCCGCGAGAGTACGATCCGCTGAAGCCATACGTAAAAATGCCGCGCGTGGAAGCGGCGTCGCTCGCCGGGTTGCGTGAGCGGCTCGAAAAGGCGGAGACGATATATGTTTTCTACGGACTTGGCGCGCTGACGCGGGTCGATCCGCAAGCTGAGATGAAAAAGATGCTGGATTCCGGATTTATTAAAGTGTCCGAGGAAAAGTTCTACATACAGAACACTCCGGGCGACAGAGCCGGGCTGCTTTTAGTCTATAAAAACAAGCGCTGACGCGTCTCTGAAATACAATCGCAAACTTACGAATCAGCTTTTTTTGGCCGCGATGCACTCTATTTCGACAATCGCGCCCTTGGGCAATTTCGCAGCCTGAACCGTGCCGCGCGCGGGGAGCGATTTGCCGAAGTATTTCGCATAGACTTCGTTCATTGCCGCGAAATCGTTCATGTCGGCGAGAAAAACGGTTGTCTTGACCACGTCTTCGAGTCCAGCGCCCGCGGCGGATAGAACCGCTTCGAGGTTGAGGATGACACGCTCGGTCGCCGCCGCAACGCCGCCGGTTTCCATTTCGCCCGTTTTCGGGTCCAACGGTATCTGGCCCGAGCAGAATATGAAACCGCCGGCTTCAACCGCCTGAGAGTAAGGCCCTACCGCCGCCGGGGCGTCATTGCTAGCAATGATTTTTTTACTCATTTATATTCCTCCATCGCGACGCGGCCGCATCTCGCGATTGCCGCGCGCATGAATGCATTATATCCGAACCGGAAGCGTTTTCGCCACAGCGTTGTTTTTTGACTGCCCTGATGCTCGATGATATAATCAGATTATAAAGTCTCTATATTTCCGATCGAACGGGATGGAGTGTGAATCCGGAAATGGCTGAAGAAGAAGTCCTCAAATCGTTAATAGATGTAATCAGCCACCGGCGGAGCGTGCGGAAGTACGACCCGACACCGGTGACGCGCGAAGAGGTTGCTCCCGCGGCGCTTGCCGCGCTGAGGTCGCCGGCGTGTACGAAAACGCCGTCGTGGGCGATTAACATTTTCACCGATGAGAGAATGAAGGAGCGGTTGAGGCGCGCGGTTCTCGCGGGCCTTAAAGGCAGGCTCAACACTTGGATGAACACGCCGGATGTTCCCGCGATGGTATGCGTGTCGGCGGCGCCGGATAAAGCGCCGCGCAAGGGCGACAAGCCGTTCTATCTGTTCGAAACAGCGATTGCGTTCGAGAATTTCGTTCTGGCGGCACGCGCGTGCGGTCTCGGCACATGCTGGATAGGCGCTTTCAACGAAGCTCCGATCATTCACGCGCTCGAGTTCGAGCCGAGTGTCAGGATCGTTGCGGTTTCACCGCTCGGAAGGCCCTACCTGAAGCCGCTGAGCGCTCTCGATATCACCGGCCAGTACGATAAGCTGACCCGGAAGCGGCTACACGAGAGCCGGAAGCCTCTGAGCGAGATAGTGTTTCAGGACCGTTATGCGGCGGCTCCTGACTGGGACATGACGCCCGATCTCGCGGCGCTGGAGGCGGGACGCACGTATGGTTCCGATCCGGCGGGAATTGTGCCGGAGTTGCTTTCCGGCCTCGAATTTGCGACGTCGTTCGCGAAGAAGGAAGTCGAGAACGAGAAGCTGAACTGGGTTCTCGAAGCGGCGCGGCTGGCTCCATCGGCGAGCAACAGCCAGATGTGGCGGTTTGTGGTGGTGAAAGACCGGGAACGTTTGAAAGAACTCGAACTCTCCGCGCACAACGAGAACGGGTTTCAGGTGCCGTTCGGAGAAGCGCCGGTCGCGATCGTGCTGCTGGCGGAGCAGTGGATGATCCGGGCTCGCGGCGACGAGCAGCCGTATTTCCTGATCGACGTTCCGATAGCGCTTTCGCATATTCTCCTGATGGCGTCAGAACTGGGACTGGCCGCGAATGTGGTTATACACTTCAATGAGAATAAAGTAAGGCGCGCCGTACAGGCACCGATTCAGGAGCGGGCGGTCGCGGTGCTTGTGCTCGGCTACCCGCCGCAGCGCGGCAAAACCGGCGATTTTCCGGAGAATCTGCTTTTGCCGAAGAAGGAACGGACGCGGGGCGTGGAAATATACTGATTGCATTTTGTGAAAATGGAGGCCGAGCAAAAGAATGGAAGCGCGGATAGGCGATAAAATAATAGAATTGAAAAAGGGCGACATAACCAACGAGGAAACGGACGCGATAGTAAATGCGGCGAACGAAGCGCTCGTGCTCGGCGGCGGCGTGGCGGGAGCGATCTCGCGCGCGGGCGGCTACGCAATTCAGGAGGAATGCCACAAAAAAGCTCCGATTCAGACAGGCGAAGCGGTGATCACGACAGGCGGCAGCCTCAAGGCGCGCTACGTGATACACGCGGTCGGCCCGCGCATGGGCGACGGCGACGAGGAGATAAAGTTGCGCTCGGCGACAATGAGCGCGCTGAGGGTCGCCGACGAAAACGGGCTGAAAAGCATCTCGTTTCCGGCAATCAGCACAGGCATATACGGGTATCCGATGAGAGAATGCGCGAAAATAATGCTGAAGGCTGCGATTGAGTATTTGAACGGCGCCACCGGATTGAATAAAATTGTGTTCGTGCTTTTTACGCAAAAGGACTATGCGGTATTCGAGGAGAGGCTTAACAAACTGATTTCAAAATGACGGCTAAGAAAACATTTAAATCATTCATAAAATTCTCGGCGGCGTTTCTGGTTATTATGTGTCTCGCCGGATGCGCGGGCTGCGGCGGCGGCGGCGGTTCATCTGCGGCGACAAGCAGAACGGATGTCACCATAACCAACAGCGACGGCGATTCGTACAAAGTTTCCGCGGAGCTGGCGATCACAGACGAGCAGCACGAAACCGGCCTTATGAACAGGACGGCGCTCGAGGACAATCAAGGGATGCTGTTCGTATTCGACGACGAAGCGACGCGCAGTTTCTGGATGAAAAACACGCTGATCCCGCTCGATATGGTTTTTATAAGCTCGGGCAAGACGATAGTTGATATACGGAGAAATGCGCAGCCGGGCGACCTCACGCCGTACCAGTCGGCATCGCCGGCCAAATACGTGCTTGAAGTTAACGGCGGCTGGTGCGACCGGCGCGGCATTCTTGTCGGCGACCCGGTCGATTTCGAAGGCTTCTGAAACTCACGAAACAGTTTAATCGGCACACCGTTCAGGGAACTGACGGCGGCGGTGGCGCGTCCTCGACGGGCTTGACTATGAAAGTTGTTGTCGTCGCTCCGAGATTGTAGTGGTAGTCCTTGATCGAGGCGACGATTGTAATCGTATGCGTTGCCGTGTTTGTCGGCCATTCGTACATATTCAGAATGTAACTGTCGAGGTTCGCGCTTTTGATGGTCGAGTCATCGACTTTCTGAAAATATGAAGTGATGTTCTGTGCCGTGCCGGAGTCGAGCTTCATCGTAACCGCGAGCGTTTCGAGGCGCATCTGATCCTGATTCTCACTTGCGTAACTGAACTGGACGTAAAAATCGTCGGCTGCGAATGTGGTGTCGGTTATTTCCGAAAGCGGTGTGGGTGAAGTCAGATTGATGACGGGCGCTACATTCGTGCCGCCTCTGCCGCCGCCGCCTCCTCCTCCTCCGCAGCCCGCCGTCAGCCCGATCAGAATCGTGGCTGCCGCGATAGTTACAAGTTTGAATCCTGTGGTCGGTCTTTTCATTTCTCCGTTATCTCCTTGGTCGCCGCTTATTTCATAATCAGTGTGCAATCAGTCTTTGCTTTGATGAAGTACCCGCGGGACGGCGCGAGGCTGCCGCCGGGCGATACTTTTTCGTATGCCGATCCGGTGTACAGATAAATGTCCGCGGAGACCACCCCGGCCGCCGCCGCATTGCTGAGTGTCGATTCCGCTCCGGAGACCGAAACGCCGATGTTGTCTCCCCACGTGAGCGATTCGGCAAACGGGTCGCCGATCGCGTTCCATCCTTTTTTCAGAGGCACTTCCACCGGAACGCCGGCGGCCATCGGCGCGCCCGGCACCGAAATCGTCAGGTTGTCCGGCACGTAAACCCAGAAGCCGATGCCGGCCTGAACGTCCGCTTCCGCGGCGGGGTAGAAAGCGCCGTCGTAATACTGATACAGCACAACGTTGCCGAGAGCTCCGGCGAGCAGCGCAAGCGCGTTCGATGTCTCGGGCTCAAGGGGCACGGACACGAGGTTCCAGCCGGATTTCAGTTCGATAGACGCGGAAGAAACGGAGGCAGCAGTCAGCACCACCTCGATCTTGAATGCCGCCGCCGTGCCGCCCGTGGACGCTGTGAATGTGTATAAGTTGCTCTTAGTCATATCAATCCGTTCGCCGGAAGCGAGGTCGATCAGCGTGAAAGAGTAGGCGGCCGGAAGCGATGAGTTGTCCCACGTGAGCGTGACAGTTGCGCCGGATTCGCTTGTCGCGACGTTGAAAGCCCACTCGCGCGTATCGCCGGATTTCCTCGCCGAGGCGCGGAAGTCGTGGGCGTAGCCGCCGGAGAGAGAATCCCAGTCGTCGTGCGGGAAGTAGAGCGACGTGTAAGTCGAACTCGGAGTTTGCGGCGGTTCGGGTGCGTCGTAGATGTCCGCTCCCGCGTTCGTGAAGTTCGCGGCGCCGATCACGTTATCGGTATCGGAGTAGCCGCCCGCCGACGCGGATATGCTGAGCGTGTAATCGAAATCGGTGCGCACCGCGCGGGCGAGACCGCCGGTTAGGCCCGCGCCGGGGCTGAAAATAAGCTCCACATCCGCGAAGGCTCTCACAAAGAGGCCCGCTTGTGGTGTCATTATGTAAGACGTATCGTTAACAGTCCACGACCCTGAAGTGGTGTTGTAGCTGTAAATAGACGCTGAAATCAGGTTCATCCCGGCGGCGGTTGTGAGATCGTAAGTCGTGCCGCCGCTGCGCACCTGCACGTCGCTCCATGCGAAGTTCCGGTTGAACGGGCAGCCGATCTGGTTCCATCCGGTTTTAAGCGTCAGCGTTGTATCCTGCGTCGTATTGTTGACGCTTGCCGTGTACGAGTAATTCAAGTCCGTCGAGTACGCTTTGATCCAGAACGAGTCGCCGGCGCCGACGGATGACGGGCTGCGGTATTTTCCGAGTACGGGGTCGTCGTCCACCGTCGGGTCCCATTTGTAAATTTTGTACATCGATTCGGTGCCGAATATCTTCACCGGGTCCGAGTTCGCGGGCGCGGCGGGCAGGCTCACCAGCCGCCATTCGCCCTCGGGCACCGTTCCGGTGAACGTAGAGGAGTTGCTCAATGTCACTGTTATTGTTGTTTCGGAAGCGCCATCGAGCGTGTCCTGCGCTGAGAGGCGAAGCGAGTATGTGCCGGAGAGCGACGACGTGTCCCAGCTTCCAAGCGTTCCGCTTGAGACGCCGGTTGTTCCGGTCGCGATCTGCTTCCACGCCGTCGGTGCGCTTCCGGGGCCGTATTCGAGAGTCCATTGAGTGAGCGACGTGTCGGTTGCCGTGCCGGTCACGGTGACCGTGCCGGAGACGGTGGCGTTCTGTTC
Source organism: uncultured bacterium (assembly GCA_964409645.1). GTDB lineage: Bacteria > UBP15 > UBA6099 > UBA6099 > UBA6099 > CAYPEK01. The sequence goes on from CAYPEK010000119.1 coordinate 10,433, forward strand.
CGGAGATGAAATCAAAACCGCGGGCGGGTTCGCATTAACCGTAATCCCGTCCGAAGATGTGACCGCGCTTTCAAGGCCGAGCACGTTTTGCGCTTTTACGTTGAAGTAGTACGTCGCACCGTCTGTAAGCGTAAGGTTTGAAACAGAGATCGACGTCGCGGTTGTTGTTGCCCACGTTCGGAAATCCGTCGAGCCGGCTGATGTCCCGATCGAGTAATAATAGACGAACGGCGAGTCCGGTTCCGAGGATGCCGACCAGTTTGCACTGAGGGCGGTTGTGTTCGTTGTGATGTCGGTGTCCGCGCCGGTGCTGTCGTTGACGGTTGCAATTGCGCCCGGCGCCGACGAATCAACCGTCTGCCCATCCGAGGTTGTTGCAGTGGCTTGCAGTCCTGCTGCGGATTCCGCCTTCACCGAGAAGTAGTATTTCGTGCCGTCAACGAGCGTGAGGCCGGTTTTGGTAACGGTGGTCGAAAGTCCGTTATCCGTCCAGCCGACAACTTCGCCGCCGCCGGATGAAGTCCCGATCTGGTAATAATATTTAACGATCTGAGTGAGCTGCCCGTAAGACTGCGTCCAGTTCGCCGAAAGCTGCGTATTGGCCTGCGTGTAATCGATGTCCGTGCCGGTTCCGTCGTTTACTGTAACCTGAGTCGGCAGAATCGAGTCAACGTACTGGCCGTTCGATGCTTTCGACGCCGAAAGGAGGCCGACTGTGTTCTCGGCCCTGACGGTGACGTAATATGTTTTGTTGTCTGTGAGTGACAGGCCGGTGCGTGTGAACGAAGTCTCCAAGCCGTTGTCCGTCCATCCGCAGATGTCCGAGCCGTCGGGGACGGTGCCTATTTCGTACCAGTAGCGGACGATCCCGGAATGCGGGTCCGTTGCAACCGGCCAGTTCGCGGAGATGCGGTCTTTCACGTTAATGTAAGTGATGTCCGTGCCCGTTCCGTCGGCCACTGAGGCGACGGCGTTGGGTTGCGATGCGTCAACGAGAATACCGTCCGAGCTCGCGGGGTCGGAAGTGAGGCCCGCGTTGTTGACCGCTCTCACATTGAAGTAGTAGGTTGTGCCGTCTGTGAGCGAGAGGCCGGTCCTTGTAACGTGCGTCGCCGTTCCGACGTCGGTCCAGCCGGCTGCTTCGCTGCCGCCCGCTGTGGTGCCGACCGCATACTGGTATTTGAGTATTCCGCTCTGGTCGTCGGCGGATTCCGCCCAGCTTCCGGAGAGGGTGATTGCCGAAGTCGAGTAAGCAATATCGCTCGTGCCGGGGCCGTCGAAAACAAACGCGGGTATGTCGGGCGGCGTGATGTCAACCGTCTGGCCGTTCGAGCTCGTGATTTCTCCAAGCGTGTCCGCGTTGTTTTCCGCGCGCACGTTTACGTAATATATCTGGCCGTTTGCCAGCCCGAGGCTGGTTACTGTGACCGAAGTGTCGAGGTTATTGTTTGTCCAACCTACCGTGTTCGTTCCTCCGGGAGTTGTGCCGACGGAGTACCAGTATTTCTTAAGTCCGCTGCCGGTGTCGGCCGAGGCGGTCCAGTTGGCGGAGAGAGACGAGTCGGTGGTTATGTAAGTGACGTCGGCTGATGTTCCGTCGGACACCGATGCGATTGTTGTGGGAGCTGAGGCATCGACAGTCTGGCCATCCGAGTTGATTGCCATGCCGATGAGTCCTGCGCCGTTTTCAGCTTTTACAGTGAAGTAATACATCTGGCCGTCGGTGAGCGAGAGGCCGGTACGGGTGACGGATAACAGCGTCCCGTTGTCGGTCCAACCGACGACGTCCGTTCCACCCGCGGTGGTGCCGATTGCATACCAGTAGCGGGCGATGCCGGACTGCGCGTCCGAAGCCGCCTGCCAGTTGGCGGCAAGAGCGGTTGTGGATGACGCGAACGCGATGTCCGTGGCCGGGCCGTCTTGGAGCGTGGAGGCCGCCGAAGGTTGCGTTATGTCCACAACCGCGCCGTTCGATATGGCGACGTTGGATTGGAGCCCGGCGGCATTTTCCGCTTTGACGGAGAAGTAGTACGCCTGTCCCTCGCTCAGCGAGAGGCCGGACTTTGTGACACTCGTGCTTGTTGCCACGTCGGTCCATCCGGTGATGTCCGTGCCGCCGGAAGTTGTGCCGATCGCGTAGTAATACTTTGCGATGCCTGTGTGCGTG
>CAYPEK010000120.1:0-12562 GCA_964409645.1 uncultured bacterium
TCCTTTCCTATATTATATTTGGCCTGTCAAGTGCCACTTTTTCAGAGGTCTCTACATCTATATGAGAAACTCGGATATATTTGTACCGGAATCAAGGAAATAAACCAAAATCTTAAGTTCGTATATATGGAAAAGAAGAACTTGAAGTGAATTAAACGATTTAAAAATCAAGTACAAAGAATTTTGCAAATCTCGTCAACGTCCAGAGGGTTTTCCATAGGGATTATTTTATTATGAGTCTGGTGATGATCGGCGAGTGAACGATTCAATTTATAAAAATCTGTTTCCATTAAAATTGAAGCGGAAGTTCTGAGTTCGATGATTTCTTTAAATAGTTTTTGCCAGTTGGATTGAACGAATTTTGTGGTAATAATAAACAAATTGTAATTAATCGCGATAAGTTTTTTTATAGCATTATTTGCGGAATTTGCTGTATGAATATGAAGCTCTTTTATTGAAAACCCGTCAGCAAGAGTATCCACATCGTCATCGTTTACTCCGGCTATCAAAATAAGTTTCCCAATTTTTTGTATAGCGCCAAGCGTTTCATACAAACTGTCAAAATCGATGGGTTTCTGAATCACTCCGAACGCACCTTCCTTAATCGCGGCTTTCTGTTTTTCGTCGATATCGAGTCCGGAACTTAGGATAATTTGCTGGTGAGGGTTTAGTAGTCGAATATTATTAAACGTCTCGATTCCGTCTGTATCCGGCATTTTTACATCGAGAATGACTGCGTCGTAAGGATTTGATTTCAATTCATTTAACGCGGCCTCACCAGTCAGACAATATTCCGCGGCGTATCCATCGGATTCAAGAATTTCTTTTAGCGTCTCACAGATGTCTTTGTCGTCATCGACTATCAGAACCTTCATGTTTTTCGGCAGAATTGTTTGCCCGGTCACTCAGTCACCTCCGGAAGAAATATTTTAAATCTTGCGCCGTGACTGTCGGATTCCACCGTTATCGTTCCTCCGTGTTTTTCAATTATCATTTTGACGATTGATAGCCCGAATCCGATACCGTATGTTTTTGTTGTAAAAAGAGGCTCGAATATTTTATCTATATTTTCTTTTGCTATACCTGTTCCCGTATCGGAAACAATAATATAAATCCCTTTCGAATCAACGAATGATTCATAGGACGCTTCTATTTTGATCGTGCCTCCATTTGGCATGGCCTGTATTGAATTACTGACTAAATTCTTAATGCATATCGTAATTTGCTGTCCGTCGATATGTGAATAAATGCCATCTGTAATATTAGTTTCCAATATTATATTTTTCGGAAATACAATTTCAGATATCACTTCTCGCAAAAAATTTGTAATATCGACATAATTCTTAATCGGTTCTTCCATCCTAGCGATATTCATAACGCTTCCGATAATTTTGGAAATGTCTTCAGCCCGCCGTTTAATTCTTGAAACCTCAACGGAAATACCCGATTCGTCGCTTCCTATTTTCTTGCTTAATAAATGGGCGGCGTTTGAGATTGTGTTGAGCGGATTTCTTATTTCGTGTGCGATACTTCCCGCGAACCGGCCAATTGCCGCTAAGCGCTCAGAAGTCAAAAGTTTCTCTTGAGCTCTTTTAAGCTCGTAAGTTCTGTCTTCGACAAGTTCTTCAAGGCGGTCCCTGTATTCTTCAAGCTCCTTACGTGCTTTTCGTCTTGATGTAATGTCTCTGCATAGTGTCAAAATGCGAATGCCTTCAACTGTCTTTATGCATGCCGCATTGATTTCTATTGGTATGATTTCATCATCTGGGGTGATGTAATCGACTTCGAAGTTGTTTACAAAGCCTTGATCCATGCAAACGGCAATCACTTTTTTGCTTTTCTCAACGTCGTAATGTGCAGTCCAATCGGTAACGGTTTTCCCTATGATTTCTTCTATGGATTTGCGGCCTGTCATACGTAAGTATTCTTGGTTGGCATCGACAACTCTTCCTACCTCATCGAGGATGATATAGCCCGTACCGGTAATGTTGACCAGAGTTCTGTATTTCTCTTCGCTGATTTGAAGAGCGCTGCTTGTTTTTTTTCTTTCCTGATCCAGAAGTATTTTTGCAATTTGATCCGCGACTTCGCCGGCAAACGAAATCTCGTCCTCTTTCCATACTCTATGATTTTCGGTATGTTCGAAGCTCACAACGCCTTTTAATTTTCCGTGAACGCGTATCGCCGAATCCAGAACCGAATATATATTGTTCGGTATAAAATATGTTTCGTTGAATTCGTTTGTTTTGGGATCGTTCCGTGCGTCATCGGCATTCAAGGCGATTGATTCGGCGATGAATTCAAAATAGTGGGGATAATCCGCCGACAGAAATATTAGATCGTCTGAATGCTCTCCGGTTTTCTTGTTGAATAAATCGTAACAACTGAGCTTATCTTCATCATCCGTAAGAAGCCAGACCCCGGTTCTTTCGACATCCATCGCAACGCCGGCAATCTCATTGGTTCTCCGGATCGACGACTTGAGGCTTAATGAGGGTAATTCCGGATCCGTCAGAAAGTCAGCTAATGCGACATGCTGCCTGCCGAACCTTTTTACACGTTCATCCTTTTCCTGCTCGACAAGTAATTTTTCCGTAATGTCCGTGAAAAAGCCGGTTATGCATTTCACACCGTCGAGTGCAATACTCATCGCCTTTATATCCGCGTAAAACAATGTTTTATCTTTTCTGATACAAGGGATATTCGGCGCCAAATTAGTCTTATTAAGGCCTAACAGCCTGAAGTTCTTATGAATGAGGTCGAGTCGTTCCGGAGGGTGAATCATATCGATAGTTTTGCCGATAAGTTCTTCAATTTCGTATCCCAACATTCTGCCGATTGAATTGTTGGCGTACCGGATAATTCTTGTTTCCGCTTCCGCGACAAGTATCCCGTCCGTGGCGTTGTGAAAAATACTTCTGTAACGTTCTTCGCTTTTCTCGAGTTCTTCACTCAGCCGGATTCTTTCAATAGGGCCGCCGATCCTTGATGCGATAGCTTCGAGCGCGTCTCGGGACCACTCAGGCACTTCATCAGTAACATGCGATGCGATATTAAGAGACCCCACGATATTGCCGTCGTAATGAACCGGTATGATCGCAATTGCTTTTATATCCTCGATTTCCGGCGAGACATCAATGCTCTGCAGGAAATTCCTGTAATCCATATAAACGGGTTTCCCGGCCTGAATCAATTGAAATTGGGGCGTATCCTCAGTGTAATAGCCGACTAAAGATATGAACTCTTCAGTAACTCCGGTGTAAGAAATCATCCTGATCGATCTGTCGAATTCATCCACGATGTAGATGCCGCCGCAATCTAGTCCGGAGGCCTTGAGAGCGGCGTCAAGAATTTGGTTGAGCGCTTCACTTAAATTCGATGTTACAGTAAGAAAGTTTCCTAAATCGCGCTGGATTTTCAAAATCCTTTCGGCGCGTTTTATCTCTGTAATATCGAAAGCGGCGAATACCGTTCCGTCTTCACGGTTGGACAAATTCAATTGCGCGCATCTAAGGGCTATATCGAGAATATCTCCGTTTTTTTTCTTCCATCTGGTTTCCGATGATGCGAATCTATCCAGATTCAGCATTCTTTGCACCGTATTGCCAACGCGCTGATACTCATCTTCACTTTCGTAAAGAAACCGCGAATCTCTTCCGGAAATCTCGGATGGATGATAACCCGTGATGCTTGAAAGCCTGTCGTTCACCCATCCGAACGTGCGGTTGTTTACTATCCCAATCCCGACCGGGATTGCTCGCAACATCGTAATTAATGTGCTTACAATCTCGCTGAATTCGGATTCCTGCTTCTCAAAATCATCATGAGTATGCTTAAGCTGTTCTCTCAGACTCCTGATTTTCGAAAGGAGCTTGTCTTCGTCGTGTATTTCCAAAATCCCACCGTTTGTATCTGGATTATATGAATGCTATAGAGTTATAGTACAAGAATTAAAAACTTCAAAAATACTCAACAATTATTACATATTATACAATCAAAATCGGCATTTTGTTGTCCTGCAAGAATAAATACTATCGAATGTCTGAAGACTGCGGACTGAATATTCGACTTAACAAAGGTTTTACATTTTCTATTGATACGTTTCCTTGCTGTGGTAATAATCATTACCGAAATATTGGGCGGAGGGAAAACGGAGAGATGAAAAAGGACTTATTCTCGATTGCATCGATCATCGTATTGATTTTTGGTTTAAGCACAACGCTTATAAAATCGGAGGAAACTGCTTGTATCGAGGATTGTGCACAAACGAAAGGCTTTTTATGTGAAAATGGTAAATGCGTGATGCCGTCGTTATACGGTGCTCCAAAGTGGACCCTTCCTGATGATCCGAGAGCAAAAGGGACGTCGCTTGCCGAGAAAGCGGCGTATTTCGAGGCAATCTCATCGCGATTGCATGTTAACCCGAAATTGAAGTGGATGTCGGATGTTCTGCTTGCGTGCAAACCGGGAGAATGCGCTGAAGGCCAGCAGCCCATTTGCCGATCCTGCATGGAACCGGCGGTTCCCGAGGAAACGGCCACAATGAATGACGTGGTCGAATGGGGAACCGGAGAGAATGACGGATTGTTTAACGCCGGATTGCCGCTTGCGGCTGAGTCGTTCAGGTACGCCGTCACAAAAGACCCAGAAGCGTTAAAAATGGTTAAGCTGCTCATGGACGGCGAAGTGATACGAATGAAGATCACGGGCGTGCCGGGAGTCTTCACGCGGCAGTATATCCCTCCGGATGTTCCGGGAATAAAATGCCCGGATAATCCCAAAGCCTACACGCTGTCTTTAGATAAGACCGATAATTACTGGGTTCAGATAAGAGATGATGGCTGTGCGTGGTATGTGGACCCGAAAACAAAAGAATGGGTGAAGGCCGATAATTGCGGACTGGATGAGTTCAAGGGATGGTGCCGGCTGGATAATGTGAGCAAAGACGAATACAGCGGCCATATTTTTGGGCTGGGAGTGGCGGTCAAGCTCGTTGACGATCCTGAGGTGCAGGCTGAAGCGAAGGACCTCCTATTAAAATTCGGGAGACATCTGACAAAAAATGTTTTGAACATAATTGAATGGGACGGCAGGGTAACTGAGCACGGCAGATTCAATCCGTTCGGGGTGTTCGATTATCCGGGGTTCAATGCGGCGATGGCCATGAGTTTCATGAAAGTTGCGTCCGAAGCAACGGGAGACCCTGAAATAACAGATTTTTATGAAAGATGCATGTTGTTAAAAGGTAACAATAAGTCTTGTCCGAAGCAATTGAGAGTATTGAGAGAGCCTTTTTATGATTTCCTGAACTATCCCGGGTTATACATAGGGCGGGAAGGGTGCCGGTCTAATTACAACAATATATCGATGCACATGTTAAGCATGTTCAATCTGATATGGTATGAGCGAGACCCTGAGTTGAAGGGGATATTCCAGAAGAGTCTCGATGAGGATGTTGTGAGAGCGAAGAATCAGCCGCGTGCGATCATAGGCCAGAACAACTCATTTTTCGATTTTGTCTGGGCGTCGCAAAAAAAACTGGGGCCCGGCTCTGACGGACCGGCATACGAAGCGGTGGAAAACGGAATACGTATGCTGCGGCAATTCCCCGAAAGAAAATTTACGCCGGAAATAAGGTGCACGCCTGAGATTTGTTCGAATTACTGCCAAAACAGATTTGACAACTATGTAAGCAACAAGCCGAGAGAGATCGCGGACAGATGCACGAGTATGTTTGTGTGGTGGTGGGACCCGTATTCGAACGAGGAATGCAGCATGAACAAGCGGTATATCTCGTCGCCTCAGGACTATCTGCTTGCATACTGGATGGGACGTTATTTCGGATTTATTGATGAAAAAATGTGATTGTATAGAAACCGTTCGTATTCGAACCGGCGGGGCCATGATATAATATTCACCAATGTCGATTAATCGAAAGACAACAATTTTCAGTGATTTGTTTTCACGCGTCAGATTGCCTTTGGTTATGCTGATCGGAGTTTTTGCCGCCGGAGTGCTCGGATACAAAATTATAGGGTGGCACGAATGGAGCCTTCTTAAATGCGCTTACATGACGGTGATTACTCTTACCACGGTCGGATACGAAGATGTTCTCGGCGTTGGCAAGAACACGGCGGCGACTATTTTTACGATGTGCCTGATTATTGCGGGAATGGGAGTTGTGCTGTATTGCGTTTCCACAATCACGGCATTTTTTGTTGAAGGCGGCATGAAGCAAATCTTCAAGGAGCACAAAATGACGGATAAGATATCTCATCTCAACGGCCATGTGATAATTGCCGGCGTAGGCGGAACAGGTGAGTATTGCGTTGAAGAAATCCACAGGTCCGGCATGCCTTTCGTTGTGATAGAAACAAAGCTGGAAAGCATTCAGAAATTGAGCGAGAAATTCGGAGAGATTTTATACATACACGGAGATGCCACGGAAGACGACAATTTGATGAAGGCGGGGATCGACAGGGCGATGGGGGTCGTTGCGTGCCTTTCGAACGACAAGGACAATCTATATCTGACTGTAACGGCGAGGACGCTGAACCAGAGCCTGAAGATCGTAGCTCGTGGAATTGCGCCTGAAATAAGAGAGAAGCTCACGAGAATCGGCGCAAATTATGTCGTATCGCCGAACATGATCGGCGGGTTGAGAATGGCGTCGGAGATGATCCGCCCGACGGTGGTATCGTTTCTTGACAGGATGCTGCGCGCAAAAGACGAATCGGTGCGAGTCGGCGAAATAACCGTGCAACCCGGATCATACATCGATGGAAAAACGATAGGTGAGTCGGACATATACGAGAAGACGGGACTTCTTGTCATGGCTGTTCTTGATGTGCGATCCTCTGAATTCGAGTATAATCCGGCCGGCTCGTATAAGTTGGAAGGCGGCGATGTGATAATCGTTGTCGGAGAAATATCGTCGATAGAAAAATTGAAAAAACTCGCGGAACAGTAAGCCTGTTTATTTCGATGTGATCGTCCTCAGAAACTCTTCGCTTTCCTTCATGCCGGATTCCATAATATGTTCGTAAGATTCCGGAAAACTGGGTTCGAGGCGGAGGACTCTTCTCGCTTCATCATCTATATGCAATTGATGGTAGTATTCTTCATCGCCGACGCCGCCGATGCGCAGGATTTTCACGCCTATGTTCGCGGCGTGAACGGTTGAGACTATCGGAAAGTAATCCTGTGCCGGATTCGGGTTGTGGTGGTAGCCGATCGAATAGAGCAGGGGATCGGGCAGATTCCACTTGACCGCAAGCATTCGGCCGACATCCGAATGTGTAAGATTAAGCGTCGCTTTCTCAGCCTTGTAAAGCTGCATCTGCTCTTTCTTCACTTTGTAAAATACTTGCCTGTATTCATTTGGCAAAAACTGATCGAAAATCAGAATTCCTATGTCGTGGAGTAAACCGGACACAAAAGCTTCCTCGGCCATCTGAGGAAATGTCTTTTTGGCAATAGCTTTTGCCATGATTGATGTTGCAATGGAATGTTTCCAGTATTCGGTGTAATTGAGCTGATGTTCCGTTCTCGAACTGCTAAGGAAGTCCAGCATGGAAATACTTAGCGCGAGGCTTCGAACAGTGTTGAATCCGAGAATAACAATTGCCTGAGTGAGTGTTTCGATTTTCTTCGGAAAACCGTAGAACGCCGAGTTTACAAGTTTGAGAACTTTCGCGGACAGCGCCTGATCGTTTGATATCGCCTTGTTCAAATCGGATGCGGATGTGTTTGGGCTATCGACTATTTCGACGATTCTCGCGACAACCTGCGGCAGCGTCGGAATGTCTTTCAGCTTATCAACAACTTTTTGCAGTGTTTCTTTTTCCATTATTTCATTTCACGTGCGTGGCTTTTTTACCAGCCGTTCTTCGCCGCCTCTGTTCGCTTCTTATAGTCTTCTCTCACTCTGTTCGCTTCATCGACGCCTGCCGTAACGGCTTTGAAAAGCCTGTCCACTTGCGCGCCGGCATTCTTTATCGATGTTCCATATACCGTTACACCGCTTTGCGCCGCGCCGGCCACTCGTTTTGCCGTATATGAAGCGCTTTCAGCCAAATCGTCCGCAAATATTTTGACCTTCTTTCTCGCTTCCTTGCCTTCCATCGGCGCGTACATAAGCCCCAGCACGGCGCCGCTGATAAATCCCGCGCTTAGCGAAACCCAGAACTTCCAATCCTTTAGCATCTCTTTATTCATATCGCCGATGTTTCCATATCAGATTCATTTATTCTCTTCTTCTTCGCAGCCGTCTATATCGTTGCCGAGTTCGCGCCATGTCTCGAGCCCTTTGCGAATGCCGGCTGTCGCCGCATGAAGGCCGATCAACGACGGCACAACCGTCGATTCGATCATGCTCATTGACGATCTGGCGTCTTTTGCGATTTCGTGCGCATCGGTTATTATTGCCTCGATGCGTTCCATCTGTTCCGCCGCTCGTTGTGTTATTAAATTGACATCGTTTATCGAGCGCTGAATCATGTCCATGGATGTATGGACGTTGTAATCGATTGTTTCGACCAGCTTCTTGATTGATGCGGAGCCGCTGATAAGGCTTTTTGCCACCCAGAATATAGTCAGCGCCAACGCAATTCCACACAAAGCTATGATGGTCAATACAACATTCATGTATCCCAAAGATGCATTCATGGCGTCACATTGTACATTTCCACAGCGTTTTTTTCAATTATGTGTAAATTTATATCATTTGTAAATAAATTATTGTACTGTTTTGTCTTAAAATGAAGAATTAATTGACACTTTTCAATACAGTTTGATAGCATAGTTATCACAAAAACGGCGTGGCAATCGGGACACAGTCCTGTTGGCATCGGTGGGTGCAACCATGGAAAACAAAAAATCTATTAAATACCCAAAGGATTTCCTATGGGGGACGGCGGTATGTTCGCATCAGGCGGAAGGTCACAATATCCATTCGGATTGGTGGGAATGGGAACAGGAAGGGAAAATTGAAGACGGCACCGTATCGGGGGCTGCCGCGGACATGCTCAACCGTTATCCTGAGGATTTCGCGTTCATGAAAGACCTCGGACTTAACGCGTTCCGTATGTCAGTCGAATGGGCGCGTATCGAGCCCGAGCGCGGGAAGTACTCGAAAGATGCGCTTGACCATTATGAACGCGTATTCAAGGAACTGAAGAAAAACAACATGAAGATTTGCCTCACGCTGTATCACTGGGTGCTCCCGAAGTGGGTGGCAGACAGAGGCGGTTGGACTAATCCGGAATCGGTGCGTTGGTTTCGTGAATTCGTGAGGCATGTAGTTTACAGATTTTTCGATTATGTGGATTTATGGTGTACGCTCAACGAGCCGTCGGCTCCGATTCTCGCCGGTTATATCGGCGGGTTGTTTCCTCCCGAAAAAAAGAATCCGATTGAGGCCGCGATCGCTTACAAGAATCTTCTGCACGCTCATTCGGAAGCTGCACGTTTAATCAACGAAGCGTCTGTTTTAAGGGGCGCAGGAACGCCGCTTATCGGCATTGCAATGGCGCTCGCGGACATCGAACCGAAAAATCCCGGCAGCGTCATAGATACGAAGCTGCATGACGTAATGCGTTTGATTCACAACAGGCTGTTTTTGGATGCGATCAAAACGGGAACGCCATTCCCGGGAGGACGGGAAATACCGGGCTTGAAGGGGTCGTTTACTTATATCGGAGTCAACTATTACACTCGGTTCAGGCTCGACATAGTGCCGCCGAGGGTTTACAGCAGGGTTGAGGATTTGTTGTATCTGCCCGATGGAACGGAAACCACGGAGATGGGCTATGAAGTGTATCCGCCGGGATTTTATGACGTGTTCAAGGAAATGAGCCGTTACGAAGTGCCGATGTACGTTACGGAAAATGGAATTGCGGATTCGACCGACGAAAAGCGTCCCGGCTATCTGCTGAGACATCTGGCGCAGATGCATAGGGCGATAGAAGACGGAATGGACATCCGCGGCTATTTTCAATGGACGTACATAGATAATTTCGAATGGCGCTACGGGTTTTCGAAGAAGTTCGGAATCGTCGCTCTTGAACCTGACACGCTTAACCGTCTTCCGAGACGGAGCGCGTATATGTATGGCCGTATCGCAAGCGTCGGAGAGATCACAAAGGAGCTTGTGCGCGAATACGCTCCTCAGGCGGAGTCTGAGATATGGGGTTGCGCTTGAGGCTGATAATGAATAATCTTAATAATGGCGGTATAATCAGCTAAAGCCAAGCCGGTAATCGGTCCGTTCAAATTTGAGGTGTCTAATGAGTAACACGAGAGAACATGTGAAGGTAGAGGCTTATTCCGGTTATAAGGCTGGAGAAACGCCGAGAAGGATTTTCCTTTCCGGTAAAAGTTACGATGTAAATCTTATTGTTTTTCGAAAAAAAATAATGGACCTGAATACTTATGAAGTGGAAGACCATTTCAGGATAGAAGTCAAGGATTACGGGACGGTGAACGTGATATACAAACCGCGCACGGGTATATGGGATATCGACAAGGGGATAACTCCGGGGCGGCCGTTCTCAGAGACGATTGCTTGACGCGACATTCCGGCGAATGCTCATAATTTATATTTTATCAGAGAGTGAAAAAACGGCTTATGATATTTGTTGATACTCATGCGCATATTTTCATGGATGATTACGATGCGGACAGGAAGGAAACGGTGGATCGCGCGCAAAGCGAGAATGTTGCCGCCGTTTTCGATGTCGGGCTGGATATCGAAACGGATCGCGTGGTGATGGAAGGCGCGAAAGGCAGTGGTCCGGTTTTCGCCATTATCGGCAACCATCCGAACCTGTCGCACAAATTCGATAGGAATGCTTTCGCCGATTTCCTATCTGAGGCCGACGGGCGCTATATCGCTCTGGGTGAAATCGGACTCGATTATTTCCGAGATCGTTCTGCGCCGGAAATCCAGAAAAAAGCTCTGACGGAACAATTGGAACTGTTTCTTCCGACAGGTAAGCCGCTGATATTTCATTGCAGGCAGGCGGATGACGATCTGATGGCGGTGTTGATGTCGATCGGCAAAAAGATTAAGGGCGTGATGCACTGTTTTTCCGGCGATGTTGATTTTCTCGAAAAAACGCTCGATCTCGGACTTCACATATCTGTGGGCGGTCCGGTGACGTACCCTAAAAATGAAAAGCTGTACGAGGTGATCCGCCGCGTTCCCATCGAGAGGCTTTTGCTCGAAACCGACTGTCCTTTCCTCGCTCCGCAGAAAAGACGCGGCAAACGAAATGAGCCTTCATATATCCCGATGATTGCGGAGCGTATTGCCGAATTGCGGGGTGTGAACATTGAAGCGATTGCGGAAACTACAACTCGGAACACGATCGACCTTTTCGGTGGCGCGGCGGCGGAGTGGCTGAATAAAATGCTCGAAAAGGACCGCGGATGATTCGGCTTCTGCTTAACGATGAAGTTTATGACTCCGTGATTGAGCATGGCCTCGCGGAAGCAAAGCATTCCGTATGGATAGCAACAGCGAACGTCAAAAATCTGATGATGGCTATCGGCGGCGCGCAAGTGCGTTCTTCACTCGATCTGTTCGAGGAAATGGCCTCGAAGGGAATTAATGTCAGGTTGCTGCACTCAGGTGTGCCGTCGGGACCGTTTCTGAAAGCTTTGCGGAGCCATGAGAAGCAGCTTGCCGGCGGACACTTCATTATGAAGCGATGCGTTAGAATTCATCTGAAGTGTGTTTTGATAGATAACAGGCTGCTCTATATGGGGAGTGCGAATTTCACCGGCGCCGGCCTCGGAATGAAAGGGAAAACGAGGCGCAATTTCGAGGCGGGCATATTGACCGATGAAGATGAAATCATGGATCGCATCGCCGACGTGTACGAATCTATCTGGGATGGGAAACTCTGTCCTAAATGCGGCAGGAAGGAACAATGTATAGTTCCTCTCGAATCGCCGTTTTAATAAATTGTAGAGGAAAGTGAAAGTGAAGAAGATCGGAGTTATATCGGATACGCATATTCCGCGGGCGGCATCGGAAGTGCCGCAGGCGATATTTGCTGTTTTTTCGGGCGTGGACATGATTATTCACGCGGGTGATCTTGTTTCAGATACGGTAATAGATGAATTAAGCGACATCGCGCCGGTGGTTTCGGTCCGCGGCAACATGGACCCGCAGGATGCCCCAAGACCGGTGAAGAGAGTGGTTGAAATTGAAGGAGAGGGCGTGAAGATCGGACTGATCCACGGCTGGGGCGGCCCGGACGATCTGCACGAACGCGTCAGATATGAGTTCGGTGATGAAGTTGCATGTATCGTGTTCGGGCACTCACATCTGCCGTACAATGATTTCGTCGGTGGGGTTTTGATGTTCAACCCCGGATCGCCGACTGATAAAAGATTCGCGCCGTACAGGTCAGTGGGGATATTGACAATAAGCAACGGTAGTGTGGTCGGGGAAGTTATGCGTCTCCCTTAAGGAATGTTGAAATACATAATGAATTAATGCTATCATCCTGAGTTATGAGCCGCGCTTCATACGGATCGGAACTGAAAGAATAAG
>CAYPEK010000121.1:0-5775 GCA_964409645.1 uncultured bacterium
CACTCCCGGTTACAACTGGGTGGACGGGCCGTGGGCCCCGGCGCTCGAAGTTCGGCTCGACGGCAAATTTGTGTCGTCGCTGATTCCGTTTCGCGGGGAGGAAGACGCGGAATATGCGTTCATGCTTGGGCACGTCGAAGCGGGAGCGCATACGGTGAGCGTGGCCGACCCTGCGGCGACGGCACGGAACGTCAAAATCGGCGCGATCGAGACGGAAGTGATAACTCCCGACGACCCGCGATATGTCGCGATCAGCCACACGCCTTTTCTGTATGGCCGCCCGGAGAACACGAATTCGGATGTGCCGCTGTTGTTCTGGTATGTCGATACGCCGAAGACAGGCGGCGGCCGGATGATCGATTATTCGATTGTCTGGACGAACGAGGACGGCGGCACGCCGGCGGTGATGCTGATGTCGAAGTACGGCCGCTCGGTGGACATAGAGAGTGTTTACACGATGACGATCGACAACTCGGGGAAAATCGCATCGGAAGTGATTCAGGGCGCCGACCATGTGGTGCGCCAGTTCGCGGGCCGAAGAGTAGGGGGCCATCCCGTGCTGAGGACGTGCACGACGAACAATATGGTGGACGACTCCGGTGAATCGCCTCTGATGTTCACCTATCTGCCCGTTCCTTTCGATACCGATGGAACGCGGGAGCGGATGCTGGACCGTCAGCCGTGGATCTACCGGGTGACGTACGAGGAGTTGAAAAAGGAAAAGAAGTTCACAAAGATAATACCCGACCTGTCGATGAACCGGATAGACGACTTGAGAAATTATGCACTGGTGGATTTAGATACCGATTCGTTCGGTGCGCTGATCGGAGTGTCTCTGAAGCTGCGTGGGAAGAACAAATGGTACGACGCGGACGAAGGGATCGAGAAGCTGCGGCTGAACCGGCCGGGGGTGGCAAGGGTGGCGGTACGGCTGCCCGCGGGCACGGCGCCCGGCGACATCGAGGCGCTCAAGCTGGCGGCTTACGGTCGAAAGAACGACAGGGTCACGATCAAATCAGCGGGGCCGGTGACGATGCTTGATAAGGATTTCAAGCCGGCGCAGATCGCGGTGGACTGGAAGAAGAAACGCGCTTTGACTGTCGGCGGCGAACCGCTGGTTATCGAGTTATGAAAATGGTCTGCAACTAAGGAGCGGCGATCGGGGGGAGACATGGAAGGAAAACGACAAGTATATTTCGACAACGCGGCGACGAGCTGGCCGAAACCGCCGGAGGTGGCGGCGGCTGTGTCGAGTTTCATAAGCGACGTCGGGGCGAACCCCGGCAGATCGGCGCATAGTTTGTCGATTGAGGCGTCGGGCGTGCTCTACGACGCGCGCGAGCTCGCGGCGAAGTTTTTCAATCTTGCTGATACGCAACGCTGCATTTTTACCCTGAACGCCACGACGGCGATAAATCTCGTATTTAAAGGACTGCTGCGGCCGGGCGACCACGTTATTACGAGCGGCGTCGAACACAACGCGGTGATGCGGCCGCTGCGGGCGCTCGAACGTGGCGGTGTCGAGGTGACGGTTCTGAATTGCGCGCCTTACGGACATCTCGATTCGGAGGCCGTCGAGCACGCGATAAAACCGAATACGAAACTTGTTACTCTCAATCACGCGTCGAACGTGACGGGGACGCTTCTGCCGATTCGGGAGGTTGGCCGTATGTGCCGGGCGCACGGCGTTCCGTTCATGGTGGACAGCGCGCAGACGGCGGGCAGCGTGCGTATCGACATGGAGGCGGACAACATAGACCTGCTCGTTTTCGCGGGCCATAAGAGCCTGCTCGGGCCGCAGGGTGTGGGCGGCGTCGCGATCGGCGGCGGCGTGGATTTCTCGCGGATAGAGCCGCTCGTACGGGGTGGCACCGGCAGCGGTTCGGAAGTCGAAGAGCAACCGAATTTTCTTCCTGACATGTTCGAAGCCGGGACACCGAACACTCCCGGTATATCGGGACTCGCCGCAGGAATCACGTTTGTCTTATCGGTGGGAATCGAGGAAATCCGGGCGCACGAACTCGAACTCACGCGGATGCTGCTCGGCTGCCTGCGGGAAATGCCGCAAGTGGAGATCCTCGGCGATCCCGACCCGGAGACGCGCGTTGCGACGGTCAGCTTCAACCTGCGCGGTATCTCGCCGTCCGAGGTCGGATTCAGACTGGACGACGAGTTCGGCGTGCTTTGCCGCACCGGTTTGCATTGCTCGCCGGCGACGCACAAAACGCTCGGCACATTCCCGCGCGGCGCGGTCAGATTCGGACTCGGTTATTTCTCGACCGAGGATGAGATCGACTACGCGACGGAATCTCTGAAAAAAATAGCGGGCGATTCCAACTGATGGATGAGTGTCAATTCTTCGTCATACTTTTTAAAAGTTCGAGCTACGCGGTTCAGGCGGAGCGGACATGCAGGAAAGCGGGAATCAACGTGCGGCTCGTGCCCGTGCCGAGGGAGTTAAGTTCAGATTGCGGGATCTGCATGCGGATTCATTCGGCGGATCGTGAGGCGACAGAGCAGGCGATGGCGGCCGGCAGGTGTGACTTCGAGAGAATTCTCCCTTTCGGGCGGGAAGAATGAAACTTCCGGCGGATGCGTATATGTGTGCTCGGACCGGATAATGTTGACACTGAAACAAAAGGAATTACAATAGATAAGCTGTAAAGGGTGCCCGTAGCTCAGTTGGATAGAGCGCAACCCTGCGGAGGTTGAGGCCACAGGTTCAAGTCCTGTCGGGCACGTTCAGAGAGACAAAACAGTAGAAACGCTCTTTGTTTTCGCATCTCGGGCAGAGTTGGCGATAGTGTTTACTGCGAAGGGGAAAACTCTTATAATCATAAAGTTTTTTGCGGGTCGCCCCCATAGCTCAGGCGGATAGAGCGCGGGATTCCTAATCCCGGTGGCCAGGTTCGAGTCCTGGTGGGGGCAAAGAGAAAGTATCGAGCAGCCAGTAGCGAGAACTAAGGGAAAAGTATTAAAAGCAAAATTAAGAATTCGTAAAGCAATAAAATAGACAGCCATTAGCTAAAAAACAACTTTTCTGAATCTTATAATAAATGTCT
The DNA here is from genome assembly GCA_964409645.1 of uncultured bacterium. Classification (GTDB taxonomy): domain Bacteria; phylum UBP15; class UBA6099; order UBA6099; family UBA6099; genus CAYPEK01. The sequence continues at coordinate 3,063 of CAYPEK010000121.1, forward strand.
AATCGCAAATGAAACGCTGATTTTCCAGAGGCTCATTCATGGATATATGAAGATGATTTGTGGTGTCGGTGATTTTGATTGTATGTTTGATTTGTGGCCCAAGGTTTCCGTTTTGGTATATAATACTTCCCATCTTATTAAAGGACGGAACTTATGAATATCTCACATGACGCCGAGAGGGAAAATTATCTGCGATGGGACCGCAAGCCCGGCCACTATGAAGTATATTACCTCACTTTCAATCACTTAAAGTCGGAAAGCGGTTTCTGGATACGTTACACTATGACCGCGCCGGATGCGGATAAGGGCGACGCTTACGCTCAGATATGGTTCTCGTATTTCAACCGGCGGGACCCAGAGAAAAACTTCGCGCTGAAGAAGAAGTATCCGATCGACCAACTGAACGCAAAGGAAAATCCGTTCAGTCTGTCCGTTGGCGAAAATTCGCTTCGCAACGGGCACGCCGTCGGCAGCATTGCCGGCAACGGCCACTCCGCCGCATGGGATATCACGTTCACTCCTTCCGCGGGCGTTCATTACATGCTCCCGAAATTTATGTATAAAACGGAGCTGGCCGATACGCTCGCGCTTGTTCCACATCTCGATGTGAAGTTCAGCGGAAGTATCAATGTTGACGGCGACACTCTTTCTTTCGACGGCGACCCCGGCTGCCAGACCCACCTGTGGGGTTCCGAACATGCGCAGCGCTGGGCGTGGGCGCACTGCAACGCTTTCGAGGAAGACGATTCCGCTGTTATCGAATGCCTCTCGGCGCAGGTTAAACGTCTCGGCATCATGATTCCGCCCATGAATATGTTCTTCATCCGGGCGGGCGGCCGCGACTATTTGTTGACGGAACTCAACAAGCTTATTTTTACGAAAAGCGAATTCGACTGCGGCGACTGGACTTTTTCTTCCACCGACGGCAACACCAAGTTCAAGGGAAAATTCTCCTGTCGCATGGATGACCTCGTCGAAGCGGAGTATTTCGACCCCAACGGACACAAAGCTTACTGCCGGAACACAGAAGTCGGCGACTTAACGCTTGAAATTTACAGCCGCAGCAGTATTCTTGCTCCATGGCGACTTGATAAAACTCTGAGCGCCCGAGGAACGGCGCACATGGAATTTGCCTCCCGCGCCCGTGACCCGCGCGTGAAAAAAGAGATTGTCGAAGCGGTGTGAAAGCGCGGAGAATTCGACGCGTTCCGGAATTTATTTCTCACTCATGATACCTTGCTCAAGGTACCATTTGTAGCATTTTTCGATGGAGACGCGGATAGGAACGAGTTCGAATCCGAGTTGGGCTTGTGCTTTTTTGCTGCTGTAGTAGTTTTTGCACGAGCTCCAGAATGTCTTGTCGAACGTGATGTCCGGCTCTTTTTTTGTAAAGATCGAAATAAAATCGAATACCTGACCGATCACATTTGCCAGAGCGGCAGGCGCTTGCAGCGATGGCGCTTTGCCTCCTACTATTTCGGCCACTGTCTCGAATATTTCCTTAAAAGTCACGTTCACTCCGGCGACTATGTAGCGCTCTCCTACGACCCCGCGCTCGGCCGCCGCTATGTGGGCTTTCGCCACCGCATCCGCGTCGCAGACGCCGTTGCCGCCCGGCGGGCAGACCGGCATCTTGCCGTTGCGGATGTCCAGTAGCATACTGCCGCCGTTCAGATTAACGTCGCGCTCTCCGAGGATCATGCCCGGATTTAGGATAACCGCCTGCAGACCTTGCCGAACGGCTTTCTGCACTTCCTTTTCACCTTCGCGCTTGGAGTGGTTATACGCAAAGTCGAACGGCTGGTTCCATTCGAGTGATTCGTCTCCGACTTCTCCTTCTTTGGGGATGCCGAGAACGTTGATCGTGCTCGTATGGATGAATCGCTTGACCCCGGTTTTCATGGCGGCTTCAACCATGTTCCGGGTTCCGCCCACGTTGATATCGTGAGATTGTTTCCAGCTTCCTTTCCACATGCTCACTGAAGCGGCCGTGTGGAAGACCCAGTCCACTCCCTGCATGGCCGCTACGAGCGATGCCGGATCGGTGATGTCGCCCAAGGCCTTCTCGAACTTGAGGTCATCGATAGCTTTTGTGGATGAAGTTCTCCGCATAAGGATGCGCACTTCGTGGCCTTGTTTGATCAGATGATTGGTGATATTAGCTCCCAGAAAACCGGTACCGCCGGTTACTAACGCTTTCATATAATCAGATCGCTCCCCAAAGTTATTAATTCTCAGGACGAATCATATCATAACTCACCATCCGTCAACAATCAGGCATGTCAGGCTGAGTTATGTTCGCATATATTCATGCGCCACATAAAATAGAGTAGAATATGTGACGAAAAACGGCTTTCGTGCTTTCCAGCTCTCACAGGCGCGTGGAGTCCGGCGGCTCTGAGGCTGGGTTGTCAGGTGGAATCTGATATGGGGAATGACGGATGAAGTATCTCGGTCTCGGCTTGATCGTTCTTTCAACGTTATTATATATCTGTGTGTTTATTGTTCCGTTCACAGGTCTGTCGCTGAAAGTCAAAGCGGTTATGGTCCCGGTACTCGTGGCTGCCGGAGAGGCGACGTTCTGGATAGGCGCTGTTCTCTTGGGGAAGGAACTCGTTGCAAAGTACAGAAACCGCATCAATCCACGCAACTGGTTCAGGAAAAAAGAAACATGATGCAATCGCGATGTGGTTTTTGCGATGCAGATGCATAG
>CAYPEK010000121.1:5875-12314 GCA_964409645.1 uncultured bacterium
AATCTTGCGGATACCTCGTCGATGCCGTAACCGGACGACAATATAGTTTTTACGGCAGGATTAATTTCTTTCAAAGCGGCAAGCACATTACGGCTATCCATATCAGGCAAAACTATATCCAGAACCACCACATCAATATCGTCGATGTGTTTAGTATAGAGTTTTAATGCCTTTGCGCCGTTGTCGGCCGTCAAAACAACATATCCTGAAGCCTCAAGGTATTTCTTCGTTAGCTTCAAAACCATGTATTCATCGTCAACGATAAGTATTGTTTTCCGATCGGCGAGCGAGTCAGGTTCATCTCTTTTTTTATTATGCTCTCCGGCAATGTCTTTGGCGCATGGTAAGTATATGTTGATAGTTGTGCCTTGGTCGGATTCACTGCTTACGTTAATGACCCCGCCGTGATTTTTAACGATATCGTCAGATATGAATGGGCCTGATGCCGATCCTTCCCACGTGTCTTTTGTTGAAAAAAAAGGATCGAAGATATGTGATCTCGCTTCATCAGATATGCCTTTGCCGGTGTCGCTTATACGTATGAGACAATACTTCCCCTGAGTGATCCCGGCATCCCGGGCCGTGCACGTTTCATCTATGTCGATTAGTGAAGAGGAAATGGTGAACGTGCCTCCGGCAGGCATAGAAGCTATCGCATTATTACAAATGTTGAGGATAACCTGTTGAATATGGTTGATGTCTATATTGCCCATTGGAGCCTCACCTCAATCCTCACATACGATTCAATGTTTTCGGGAAACTTGTATCGAAGCCGTTGGCTTCTCGTGAGGTTGTTTTAACAGACGATCCGTTTCCGAAACAACGAAGCGAAATTCTTAAATATGTTATCCGCCGTTTTGTCAGTTCAGCCAAGCAAGTTATAAAACACATCAAAAGCTAAAGTGTATGGCAAAAACGAAACGATCTTTCCGAGCAATTCTGGCAAAACCTTAATGGAATAGAATATAGGGCAAAGCAAAACAGCCCCCGTGCCGAACAAGTTCATGAGAAGTGACCCGTGGCTTGTGTCTTTCGCCGACTTTCCTATCAATATGCCGAACAGCGAAAAAACGCAGGAAGTCAACACAATCGCGGCCATGGTTTTGTATGAATATACGAACGAAAAATGGGACAGTTTAAGAACCGCCAACAGGACGTGAACGTTCATCGTGGACTGAACTACCGAAACGATAGTGATTCCCGAATAATATATCATTGGATGGAGCGGCATTGTTTTCATGAGCTGAACTCTCTTTTGAAAACGATCCGTCATAATCCAATATGCCGTGGCATTGATCGAAACGATGGAGATGGAAAGTACGGTTGCGCCGGCGACCAGCCTCAAAGGGTCGGCGCCGCCCCCGACGACTTTTATAAAAAAGATCGATCCCACAGGAAAAAAGATCGAATACAGAAAAAACCACAAGAACCAGCTTTTTATCTGAAGAAAATAAATCTTCGAAATGGTAAGTGCGTGAGCCATCAGTATCTGTTGCTCCCGAGAAGTTCAAAATATACATTTTCAAGAGAAATGGTTGCCAAAGAAAAACCATCGATTTTTTTCATCCTGATAAAATCAACGGCCGTGCCGATGTCTTCGAAGTATTTCGTGATTTGGGTCTGATCGCTGACTTTCTTCATTTTCAGTTCAAAACGATTTTTCAGTGTCGCGCTGAGAGATGAGATCGTTCCCAAGTGTCTGATCTTGCCGCTGGAGATTATTCCAACTCTGTCGGACATATATTCCGCTTCTTCGAGCTGATGGGTTGACAGTAATATCGTTGTTCCTTCTTTTTTCTTTTCTTTCAGCATAGCCCAGACATTTCGCCTTGCCTCCGGGTCGAGGCCGGTGCCCGGTTCATCGAGAATCAGAACCGGAGGGCTCCCAAGCAGTGCGGTGGCCAGCAGGACTTGCTTCTTTAACCCGAAAGATAGCTCGCCGATTTTTTTGTTCTTGTGTTCATCGAGCTTCAGGCTGGTGATTATGTTTCGCACGCAGTCGCGGCCGCTGATTTCTTTCAGCTTCGAGAAGATTTTAATATGCTGTTTGACCGTTAAGTGCTCAAACATACCACAATCCTGCGGCATTATACCCATCATTTTTTTTGCTTCGGCGGGTTTTAATGCCACGTCGATTCCAAGAACTCGGATATTGCCTTTAGTCGGTTTTAATTCGGTTGTTATCTGGTTAATGAGCGTCGATTTTCCGGCGCCGTTCGGACCTAGAAGGCAAAAGCATTCACCCTGATTTACCTTTAAATTAATATCGTCATTCGCCAGTATGCCTGAAGCGAATGCCTTGGTCAGATGTGAGATGTCTATTGCCGACATAAAAGTCTTTACCCGATGTAACGGCAATTATTCCGAAACAGCATGAAGTGTGCTTGTTGGTCTTCCGTCAGGGATGTATTGAAAGGACGGCTGATAAACAACTTTGCTGTCGTTTTCACGTTCGAGAGTTAGGGAGAAATTTGCTAATTTCTCAATTTTTTCCTCGGACAGATAACCTTCATTAAACAAGCAGTTAAGGTATCTTATCGTGTTGATGTAAAGCGTGGCGCTCATAAAGGAACCTACTTTCTATTTTTTTGGGCTGATTAACTCCCCTTTATTAACCTGAGTGATTCATGGACTTTTTTTCTTGTTTTTAAAAGCGTGTCTATATCCGAAGCTTCGGATAGGGTCATAGCCATTTGCAGCATGATTCTTCTTCTGTCTTTCGGCATCAGCCTGAACATTTCAATCAAAGAACGTTCGTCCGATTCCAAACTGAAGGGGAAATCATTATTTTCAATTCTGTAGGAAAGAGTTTTCTCGGCTAATACTCCCAAATCTATCTTATATACTTTCGAGAATGCGTAAGCTGCCTTTAATGATAATCTCCGTTCGCCTTTCTCGATTCTTGATATAGTCGTTTTATCGAGCAACCCATTCGATTGATGCACAACAGTTTGTATGCTCAAACCTAGTTGCTTTCGTATATCTCTTAATAACGGTCCTGCATTCATATTAAATAACCCCAAAAGCATACATAACAACATAAGCAGATAATGAATAGAGCAATTTTCGTGCCTAGGCAAAAAGACAAAAATATACATGTAAATAAATGTAATTTCATGCGAGAAAGTTGCTACTCGGTTGTGTATAGCCACAATTTGCGGCACCGCCGCCACAAATAGTGGCAATTGCGAGTTCGGCATGCCGAATATCGATAGCCATAAAAATAAGCAATTTTTGCCAAAAATAGTGGCTATGTAATAGTGCTTGCTCCAAAATTAACTTACTTTTGGCGTCTTTAATTGTCTTGGCAAGAATTTTGTCTTTTTTGTGCTTGGGGGGAATTATGAATCAGGAAATAGTCAATCTGCGAAGAATCGAAAAAGAAGACATAGTTCTGCTTTACAAATGGAGCAGAAATCAGGAATTGGGCTTTTTCAACGCATTTGCAAATAACATTTCCATGATAGAACTGGAAAAGCAGTACGATGCAAAACTGGCCGATAACTCAATACTCGATTATTTAATCCTATTGGGAGAAGAGGAGAACCCGGTAGGATTCTGCGGAATCAAAGATATTAACTGGATAGACAGATCGGGAGAGATGTTTGTTTCGGTGTGCGAGAAGGATGCGCGGGAAAAGGGAGTCGCATATTCCGCGTTGCTTCATCTCGCGGTGATCGCTTTTTATGAAATGAACCTGAACAGAGTTTTCGGGAAAGTAGCGTCCAACAACAAAAGGTCGGGGAACCTCATGGAGCAGTGTGGGTTGGTTCGTGAAGGGACTCTCCGCGAAGCGCATTACCACCACGATCATTACTATGATGTTCACATCTACGGGCTTCTGAAAAAAGAGGCTACTCCTTTGTTGAGTTTTGCTCTCTCGAAAGTTGTGAGCCACTATTCGAGCGGATGCACGGACGAGGCATTGGAAAAAATGAAAACCGTGATCAACAAGATTGGTGACAATGCTGAAATGACCCTAGGGGCTTTTTAGTTCGTTACCCCGCATTATGAAAAAAAGCGAAAGGAGGTAAAAAACATGAAGATCGTATCGAAGAAAAAAATCGTTAAAAGAACATGCGTATCATTCAAATGAAATGAACGGTTTGAAGTTGCATTTAAGCCCCTAGGGATATTTTTATGAAACTGTCACCTTATTGTAAGAAAGTAGCGAACACTTCGGCTCCGTCTCTTTTCAACATGCTGACTCGCGAGGAAATAACGGTCACGAGCGAGTTGTGTGATGCGTTGGAAAAGAGAGAGTTCGACAGCTTCCCCTGCGAGCTGGAAAAGGAACTGACGGACTCCAGCATACTTGTTCCGGATGACTTTGATGCTGAAAGCAATCTCTTGTCCCTCTGGAATGAAGAGACGTCAGTCGGAGACAGACTCGATATCACCTACGCGCTCACATACAGATGCAACATGAGATGCGGATATTGCATTCAGTCGGGCGTGAACGGGGAGAGCGAGTGCGGGAGCGGCGAATTCCTGAAATGGGTGGCGTATTTGCTCGAAATGAGGAAACCGAAGAATTTCAATCTTACATTCTTCGGCGGGGAACCCTTGTTGAAAAGGGGTGATATATCCGATATTTCATCTTCGTTGCATCAACTATGCGCAAACACGGAAATCGATTTCGGATTCAGCGTTATATCCAACGGAACTCTCATCAACGCCGAAGATGTAAAACTCTGGAAATCTCAAGGACTCGAAAGTCTCGACATAACAATCGACGGTATAAGAGAGAATCACGATCGGAAAAGAATATATGGAAACGGCGCCGGAACTTTCGACGACATAATCGGCAATCTCAAAAAAATCAGAGGAGATGTTTCGGTCAACATCATTTCAAACCTTGCGCCTGAAAGTGCCGACTACGGTGATTTTCTCTTTCTTCTTTCGGATTTGAGAGATGAGATAGGTTTGAACGCTGTAAGATTCAAGCCTTATTACGAAGGTATGTCGGGTGGTTGCTTTTTCGGCGAATCCCATGTGGAGACGATGAAAAAAATAGAAGCAGAGGCCCGTGCGCTTTCGCTTCCCGTGGAATCGGGATGCATTCTCGGCCCGTGCGGTTTTTTCGATAATAATACATTTGCTGTGTCTCCGAGCGGAGATATTTATCCGTGCACGCCGTTCTTCGGCGACAGAAGGTATAGTTTGGGAACGATTAAAGGTGCGTTTGAACTTGATAAAAAGCATTCATTAAAAGATAATCTTTCAGAGGAATGTCTCGTTTGTACTTATTGCCCCGTTTGTTTCGGGGGATGTCGTTATATATCACTTAAGGCTAAAGGCAATGTTTCGTCTCCTACGTGCGAAAAAAGATTTTTCGAAGGTTATTTCCGCGACATGTAAAATACTCCTGTCCATATTAATTGTTGTTTCAATATTCGCGAAAACGGCATCGGCTTCGAATTACGGCGGCACCCTGACAATAGCATACAAAGACGAACCGACCTCGCTTAACCCACTGATTGATTCTTCGACTATAAGCGCAACGATAAACGATGTGATTTTTGACGGATTGGTGACATTGACGCCGTCGGGGAAAATTCTCCCGCGGGTTGCTGAAAGGTGGACGGTCTCCGAAGACGGCCTTACATGGCTGTTTTATCTGAATAAGAAAATTAAATTTCATGACGGAGTGAAGCTTACGGCGGATGATGTCGAATTCACATATACAACTGTGCTGAAAGACAAGAATCTTAAATGGAGAACTGTTTTTAAAAATGTGGAATCGATCAGCAAAATTGACAACTACACAATAAAAGTGTCTCTGAAGTCGCCGGGAGAAAACTTTCTTTTCGGTTTCTATTTTGTGGGGGTGCTCCCTAAACATATGTTAGCCGGAGCTCCTTACGAGAATGAAAAGTTCAACAGAAGACCGGTCGGAACCGGACCGTTCAAATTTGAATCGTGGGAAAGCAACAAGAGGATTATGCTGACAGCGAATAAGAACTATTTCAAGGGACGCCCGAATCTCGACCATATCAAACTATTGAGGATTCCTGAGTCAACCGATATCTGGAAACAGCTTGAACTCGGCAAAATAGATACATCTTATAACCCCATGACTTACGAAGATTATAAGGTGTTGAAACGCAGTAAGATTATTTCGTTTTATCGTATTCAAGACAACATGAATTACTCGATCATTTTCAATTTCAAAAAGAAAGTGTTTCAGGAGAAGAAGATGAGGATGGCCTTGAACTCGGCCATAGACAGAAAGGAAATTATAGAAAAAGCTCTCGGCGGAAACGGTATTGAATGCGATGGCGTATTCAGCCCGTCTTTATTTAATAAGGCATCTTCTAATGAATACAACCCGGAAATCAGCGTTAAGTTGCTTCATGAAATGGGGTATGCCGACACTGATGGCGACGGCATACTTGAAAGAAACGGAAAAAAGCTTTCGTTTAACGTGATATACGAC
>CAYPEK010000122.1:0-12302 GCA_964409645.1 uncultured bacterium
TTTATTATATAGTCCGGTTTTCCGGTCCTAAAGTTGCAACAATAGAAAGTTGGTTATTCTCCACCCCTTGGCTTATCATTCCCACTATTTTAATGAATCAAACGCCAGCGACACAGCCCTTTCCGGCGTTTCGGCCGTCACAAACAAAGGACTGTCGCAGCCGATTTCATCCAAACGCCAGCTTCCGAACGAAATCACCGGCTTGCCCGCCTTCAGCGCCAGCGCTATCTCGGAAAGCGTCCCGTACGAGCCGCCAACCGCTATCACGGCGTCTGATGACCAGACATTTATCGCATTCCGGGCGTGCGACATTCCGGTCACGATAGGAATAGTCACATACCGGTTGGCCTCATCCCGGCTGAACCCCGGAAGTATCCCAACCACCGTGCCGTCGGCCTCCGACGCGCCGCGCGACACCGCCTCCATGACCCCAACCCGGCCGCCGCAAACCACGATACCGCCGCGCTCCGCGATCAGCCTGCCCACCTCGCGCGCCGCCGCAAGCTCCTTCTCGCTCGCCTCCGCCGGTCCCATTACCCCTATCATCGGCGTCCTCTGCATATCGATCACCCCGATTTATTTCATTAATAATATTTTAGCATATCAGCAATTTTTGTGATACAATACACAGCGGCGACTCAAAAAATGGACTTCTTCTCTACACCATACACCGTATTCAGGGAACGGGCGCTCCTGCTCGGCGAGACGGCGCGCGCGGTTTACCGCACCGACAGCATGGCGGCAGTTCCGGAGCGGCTCGTCAGATGCATCTGGTACGACCAGATACTCGACAAGTCCCGAATCCGCACCGCCGACGGCCGAAAAGTTGACATCTACTCACCCGGCGAATGGAACTCCGGCCCGGGGCCTGATTTCAGCGAGGCATTTTTCCGTATCGAAGGCGAAGACCCCGTCCGGGGCGACATCGAGCTGCACGTCCGATCCGCCGACTGGCGCCGCCACGGCCATCACAAGAACCCCGAATATTCCAACGTCGCGCTCCACGTCGCCGTCTGGAACGACGCCGGAACCCCGCACATCACAACCGCGCGCGGCGAAAATGTTCCGCAGGTCATCCTCGCCGACTGCCTCGACGAAGACCTCGCCACACTCTCCGCCCGCATCGACATGGAGAACTATCCCTTTTGCAGCGACGAGCGAACCGGCCTCTGCGGCGCGGGCGCGGAAAAGGAGCCCGGCCGCCTCCTCCAGCTCCTCGAAATGGCGGGCCGCGAACGCCTATTCAACAAAGCCCGCAGATTCCGGCTGGAACTTCGCCGCATTTCATTCGACGAAGCGTTCTACCGCGGAATCATGGAAGGGCTCGGCTACCGGCACAACAAAGCGCCGTTCAGAAAACTCGCGGAAATCATTCCTTTGAGCACTGTGCGGCGACTCCTGCGCGAAGCCCCGAAACTCGACCGAACAAACATTCTGCTCGCCGTTTACTCAGGCGCTTCAGGCCTTTTTTCAAACATCGAAATCAACATGTACGACGCGGAGGCCCGCGCGTACGCCGAATTAATGCAGTCGCTATGGGATAAATACAAGGAATTCATCGGCCCCGTGCGGCTGCACAAAAAAGACTGGACAATCGCAGGAGTCAGACCGGCGAATTTTCCACTCAGAAGAATCGCTGGTCTCAGCCTGCTGATGTCCGAAAAACTCGGCGCCTCGCCCGGCGACCACATCATACGCTTCGGCGAAAACCTTAAATCCGCGGTTGGGATGAAAGATTTGAAAAAAGCGCTCGGCGAATTCCGCGACCTGCTCGTCTGCGAGGCTTACGGCTACTGGGCAAACCACATCGTAGCCGGCGGAAAACACCTCGACTCCGCGCCCGCGCTGATCGGAAAACCGCTCGCCGAAGCCATAGTGCTGAATACCGTCGCGCCGCTGCTTCTCTGCCGCTCCGCGCAGCAGGACGACACGGAGCTACGCGACAGGATTGTAGAGTTTTTTTCCGTCTTTCCAACGCTCGACAACCACCGTATTTCAAAACTCATGGCATATAGAATCTGGGGCAAAAGCGGCACGAAAAAGAACATCGCCGCCGAATCGGTCCAACAAGGGCTCATTCAGGTGTTCTTCGACTTCTGCGACGGAAATATCAGGAACTGCGCGGAATGCCCATTCCCGAAGATGCTCGACATCGCCGATCAGCAATCGTAAGCTCGCAGAGCTCCGCTCACACCTTAATCCTTTCGGACAGCACGCCGAACTTATCGCCTCCGAGGTGGTGCAGCGTGCGCGCCCGCGCCGAGTCCAGCCTCCAGAAACCGTCGAACACTTCCTCTTCGGCAAACGCGCCCTTCACTTCACCGATCAGCAGATCGTGGTCGCCAGCGCTGACCGTGTCGCGGAGCTCGCACTCCAGCCGCGCCGGGCATTCCTTAATATAGACAGTGCCGACAGTCTCCGCGGGAACCGGCGTGATCCCGGCCGGTCCGAACTTGTCGCCATCCTTCCCGCTGTGCGTCCCGCAATACATCACCGCCCTGACGAGGTCACTTCCGGGCACGTTGATAACAAAAACACCGTCCCTCTTTATCAGTTTGTAAGAATGGCGGGCCGGAACTATCGCCACCACCGCCAGCGGCGGTTTCTTTGCGGCAACCATGTTCCAAGCAAGAGTTATCGCGTTCGGCGCTTCCTCCCGCCCGCACGACACCATTATCACCGGCCCGGAATTAATCAGTCTCAGACCTTCCGACGGCTCAAGTTTCATCATCTTGATATACCTCTCATTTCAGTCCCTTTATTTTAACCGAAAAGCGGAGATCACACACCCCCGCGGATTTCTCCCAATCATAATTTAAAGCACTTGTTTAAATTCGTGACAAGAGATAAAATGTTATCAAACCGGGGAGCATTCATGCGACAGTTCTTCTTGAATTACTACAAATTCGGGAAAGACCTCTTCATAAGCCCAAGAGCATTTTTCCGGGGAATGTCCATCACGGAAGGAATCCGTGGCGCGACATATTTCGCCCTTGTGATGTACTTTATCCGCGCGGGCCTCTACTTTCTTATGAGTTGGCAGCGAGGCTATTTCTTCGATCCGCGCTTTCAGGCGATCCCTCCGGTTACGATCGCCTCATTCTTTCTGATCTCGCTCATTCCGTTCCTCCTGTTGCTGATACTTTATTCACAGTCGATATTTCTTTACAGGATTTCCAACTTCTTCGGCGGCACGGGCAACCTCGAAGCAGCGTATAAAGTTCTCGCTTTCGTTCTTCTGATTTCGCTGTTCGGACTCGTCCCCTACATCGGCATGCTTTTCCATATTTATGCCGTCATCCTGCTCATAATCGGCGTGAGAGAAGTATTCAACATCGACTGGATTTCCTCGATCCTCGCTCTGTTCTTCTCCCTCGTGTTCACCGCAGTCCTCTACGTGATATTCCTTTTCATCCCGCTATATGCGATGCAGATGATAAAGATTCCGATGTAATCGGAACTACCAACCGGACCCAATCACACAACTTAGGCTTTCGTTCCGCATTCTGCGTGGGAATGTGTCTTTAAAAAATGTTATTAGCGAACGTGCAGACATGCTAAATCAACTGTCGGGATAATTCATGTACGGTCAATTTCGGATTGTTTCTTACGAATTGGGTTCCCCGGTGGCCGGTTCGAACAATTCGGGGGAGCCGTGGAAGAGCTTGTTTCCGACATCCGACGCATCGCTGCCGGGAGTGCGGATTTCTTCGGGTTTGCTCGTCTGGAGAATTCTCATGCCGCCCTTCTGGAATCCCATGTCGTCCGTGATGGGGCCGTGCTGCCAGTTTGCGAGGAGTTTCTGGTCTGCAGTCCTTTGAATCAGGCCGCTCTTGAGCGACACAAATATGCTCGTCGGATACTGTTTTTCTAGGTAATTCATATAAAGCATCTGCTTTTCCGGCTCGTTCAGATAGCCGTAAGCGCGGACAATCTGATAGATCAGCTTGTCGTTATCGGGGGCGTTCGGCTTTTCTTCGATCGCTCTCTGGTTCCATTTGACCGAATGCACGAACCAGCTTTTCTTAAAATAAGCATCCGCCAGCCTTATCATCGCGCTCCGGTTGTGCGAGTTCTTCGCCAGAGCGTTCATCTGCTTGCTGATCTCGCTGTCGTAATCTGTCATCGGCGGCTCTTTAGAAAGCCACTCGTCTTTCATGATGTTCGCCGGCATCTGGGTTTCCACATTCGTCGTGTACGAAGTGTACGACTGCGACGGAGTGTATCCGCCGACTCCCGAAAGCAACTCGTATGCAACTAAATCGCCGGTTTTCACCATTGCGTCGCCTTCGGTTTTTGTGATCTCCGCCGAGGCCTGAGTCGCATCCACTTTGCTGATGTGAGCGAGGCCGACCTTCATACCCTGCCTCTGAATTACTAGTACATCGCCCGATTCGAATCCTGCATTTTGCCCGGCATCTATAGTGATGGTTCCGTCCATGTTCACCGAGGATATTTTCCCGTATGAAGCACTCTGCGACAGCGCGCTCGAACCTGCCGCTAAAGCAATTGCCATCGCCGCCATTACTATTAATGTGCTCGTTTTTTTCATTTTCAGGCCGCTGCTGTTTCGAATTTAGCCCCTAGGGGAGTCGAACCCCTGTTTTCGGACTGAGAACCCGACGTCCTGGGCCACTAGACGAAGGGGCCGTTCTGCGGGACTAGGATTCGAACCTAGACCGGCTGATCCAGAGTCAGCTGTCCTGCCGTTAGACGATCCCGCAATTCGTGGTTGATTATAATTAACGAAAATTTAAAAGTCAATCGGAAAAAATCCATCATTCCAATTTATTTATACAACACCTCATTTTGCCCCAAATCGCGGAAAACAGCCGTGAGCTCGAAAGCTGGATTTCCAACAACAACTCAGCGTTCCGAAACCGGCATTCTTTACAATCTCCAAGCATTATAATAGACTTCCAAAATCTGTTATTCAGAGCCGTTAAAACAACTCTCTTTATGTTGCAATCCGGCGGCTCAAAATAAACCGGAAATGGGAAAAAACGCGAGAATCGGCGTAATATTATAATAAATGTTTTTATATATTATATACAATGTCGTCATGACGATCGCGTATCCCGGCGTTTTGCTTTACCTGCTTATTCAATCCTCAAAATCGGATAAATTCTCAGGCACGATCCGCGAACGACTCGCCTTTTACGGCGATAAACCTTCTCGCAAATCCGCCGCGAAAACAATCTGGCTCCACGCTGTGTCCGTCGGCGAGGCCGTCGGCGCGACGCCGCTGATCAGAAAACTCACCGAGGACAAGAACGCGCGCCTAATCGTGAGCACAGCGACAAAAGGCGGAATGCAGATTCTCGAGAAGAATTTCGGCGACACCATCACAGTCGTGTTCTGCCCTCTCGATTTCCCGTGGGTTGTGGGCCGCGCGATGCGCGCGTTCAGACCCAGCGCTCTGATTATTATGGAAACCGAACTCTGGCCGAATCTGATTAATGCGGCATACAGGCTGCGAATTCCCGTGCTGCTTTTCAACGGCCGTGTTTCGGACCGCATGCAGGCGGCCCCAAAGCCGGTAAGAAAAATGTACGTTTGGTTGTTCGGAAAAATCTCGGCACTCGGAATGCAGACCGCGCGCGACGCGGAGCGGATCACCATCCTTGGCGCGGAAAACAACAAAGCGCGCGTGCTCGGCAACATGAAGTTCGACGCTTCCCCCGCCGGGCCTGACATCGCGAAACTCGATGAACTCCGCGCGATTATGGCACCGGACGGCAGGCCGCTTTTCATCGCGGGCAGCACACATCCGGGCGAAGAGGAGCAAATACTCAGCGTGTTTGGCGAGTTGCTAAAAAAAGAAGGTTCGCTGCGGCTCGTGATCGCGCCGCGCCACATAGAAAGAGCCGGTGAAGTGCTTGATATTGTAAGGGGCGGCGGATACGGCGCGGAGCTACGCTCGTCGCTCTCCAGCCTGAAGCCCGCGGCCGCCCCGGTTGTAGTGCTCGACACAATCGGCGAACTGCGCTGCATATATTCGATCGCCACGATATGTTTTGTCGGCGGCAGCCTCGTGGAACGTGGCGGCCACAACGTACTCGAACCGGCGGCGTGCGGCAAGGCAGTCTTCTACGGGCCGTACATGATGAATTTCACTGAAAGCGCGCGGATTCTCGAAGAGAACGGCGGCGGAATCCCGGTCAAAAATGCTGCGGATTTCGCTACGCGCGCGACGGAATACCTGACGAATCCGGAAACGATGAAAAAACTGGACGGAAACGCGCTGCACGTGATTGAAAGCAACGCGGGCGCGACCGAACGCGCTTACGCGCTGTTCAAGGAATATTACAAATGACGATCGACAACCGCCGCGGAGCGAAAATGTACCCGATCATGTCGGGCGAGAAGAAAGGCGCGTCCGCCGCGCTCACCCGCGCGGCCCTCGCGGCGCTTTCCGGCGTTTACAAATCAGCTTATGAAAAAAGAATGGCGCGGCTTCAGAAGAAAGAAAAAGCCCGCATAGATGCCCCGGTGATCAGTATCGGGAACATAACCGTGGGCGGCACGGGCAAAACACCCGTCTGCCTTTACCTCGCACGGGAGTTCGCGGCACGCGGCCGCAAAGTAGGCATCGCCACGAGAGGCTACGGCCGAGAGGGCGGCGGCACAGTACTGCTCAATGACGGAAACGAGGCGAAGTCATGGCACAACTGCGGCGACGAGCCAATGCTCTTCGCCGCCGATCCGGCAGTACACGCGGTAGGCGTGGACATCAACCGTGCTCTCGCCGCAAAAGAACTTGTCGATAAAGCCGGTTGCGACATCGTCCTTCTCGACGACGGTTTCCAGTTTATCACGCTACACCGCGACATCGACATTCTGGTTTTCGACGCGGGAAATCCATTCGGATACGAAAAGCTGCTGCCGGCCGGACTTCTGCGGGAGCCTCTATCCAGCATAGCCAGAGCCGATGTTTTCTGGCTCGCGAAAACGGATTCCGTCAGCGTCAAGCAAAAGAATGAAATCGTCGGCCGTCTCGCCAAAGAGCAACCATATAAACCGATCGTCGAGTCGCACTACGAGCCCGCCGGATTCGCGGTTTACAGACAATCCGAAATCATAAGCGCCGACAGTATTGAAAGCTCGAAAGCGCTCTGCATCAGCGGAATAGGAAATCCGGAACCTTTCGAGCGCCTGATAGGCAAACTTTCCGGCACGCCGCCGCTCGCTGTGCGCTTCGAGGATCACCACCCGTTCGGCGACGGCGAGCTCGCAAGGGTCGAGGACGAGGCAATCCGGGCGGGAATGGACTTCATCGTCACCACAGAGAAGGACGCCGCGCGGCTGCCCGGCCACTTCAAGCCTCGATGCAAGTGGCTTGTGACAAAAATCGACGTGAAGGTAACAAACGGCGCTGATGTCGTGGAGCGAATCCTGACTTTGCCCGAAAATCTGTTCCGCCGATGAATCATGCCGTATAATAATGGCGGCGGGCGGTCGCCCAAGGCTGGAAACTGATGAACACTATCGACATCAACGGAATAAACATCGGCGCGGACAATCCGTTCGTGCTGATCGCGGGCCCGTGCGTGATCGAGGACGAGAACAGATGCTACTCGACCGCAGTCGAGTTGAAACACATCTGCCGCGAACTCGACATACCGCTCGTTTTCAAAGCCTCTTACGACAAAGCGAACCGGTCGTCGGTTCACTCCTATCGTGGGCCGGGAATCGACGCCGGGGTCAGGCTGTTCAGAAAAATCAAAAAAGAACTCGGCCTGCACGTGACAACCGACGTACACACGCCGGAAGAGATAGCGAAAGTGAGTTCAGTGGTCGATATCCTGCAGATACCGGCGTTCCTCTGCCGCCAGACGGACCTGATTGTCGCCGCGGCGAAAACGGGCAAACCGGTCAACATCAAAAAAGGCCAGTTCCTAGCGCCGTGGGACGTGCGCAACATAATCGAGAAATGCGTCAGCTCCGGCAACAGGAAGATCATCATAACCGAGCGCGGATCGACATTCGGCTACAATAACCTCGTGGTCGATTTTAAGTCGCTGCCGATCATCAGGCAGTTCGGATATCCGGTTTGCTTTGACGCGACACACAGCGTGCAGTTGCCGGGCGGCGCGGGCACATCGAGCGGCGGCCAGCGCGAATTCGTCGAGCCGATGATACGCGCGGCGGTCGCGGTCGGTCTCGACGCGCTATTCATCGAGACGCACGACGACCCGGACGAAGCGCTCTCCGACGGCCCGAACATGGTTCCGCTCGGAAGCCTGAAAAGCCTGCTGACGCTGGCGAGGAACCTCGACCGGTTGGTAAAAAAGCAGGCGGTAACATGAATGCGGAACGGCCGGACGAACGGCGAAAAGCGCGGCCGGCGCTTCGTCAGGTTGATTTTTTGACCCCGCACACACACAATAAAGGCACTTGCTGACGGCGGCGGTTTGCGTTCTCAAGCGGAAACCGCGCGGCCGGGAGGCAAAACCTACATCTGGAGAAATAACTTGGCTGACTTTCATGGAAGTTTCGTTCTGGTCCTCCACACTCATCTGCCGTGGGTTATGTACCACGACGGCCTCGAAGAAGAATGGCTGTTCGAAGCCGCCGCGGAAACCTACCTGCCGATGCTCGATATCCTTTACAAGCTCGTTGACGAAGGCATATCGCCGAAGATCACTTTCACAATCTCGCCCGTCCTCGCGGAACAACTCACGCTCGAGCACTTCAAGGAACGGTTCATCAAATACTGCGAGAAAAAATCGAGCTTCGCTGAGAAGGATAAAAAGGAATTCGAGTCGAGCGACCCTCATCTGGCCTACCTCGCCTCTCGCTGGCAGGATTACTACGCCGGCATGGCAAAGAAATTCGCGGATGTTTACAACAAGGACATAATCGGATCTCTGAAAAAACTTCAGGACGCGGGGCACATCGAACTGATGACGTGCGGAGCCACGCACGCCTATTTCCCCGCGACCGCCGAGGACACCTCGGTTCAGGCGCAGGTGCGCACGGCTGTGGAATCGCACTGGAAGCACTTCGGCGCCGCGCCGCGCGGGCTCTGGCTGCCGGAGTGCGGCTACCGGCCCGCCTGCAAGTGGGCGCCGCCCGTCGGCTCGAAGCACGGCGAAATCCCGTACTCCCGCAAAGGCGTTGAGGAGTTCCTCAGCGAAGCCGACCTGCACTATTTTGTGGTTGACAATCACCAACTCCTGAAAGCGCACCCGCAAGATGTCGTGAAGAACCCGTTTTTCGCATACTGGGCGCGCGGCGCGCAGACCCCGAAAGACTCGGTCGCCGTCCTCTCGCGCGACATCAATCTCTCGCTTCAGGTGTGGCGTCACGAGGTCGGCTATCCCGGCGACGGCACCTACCTCGACTTCCACAAGAAACACATGCCGGGCAGACTCCGCTACTGGAAAATAACCCACACGAAAGCCGACATGGCATACAAGGATTACTATTATCCGGACGATGCGGTGGACCAGAAGGTCATCGAGCACGCCGGGCACTACAAATTCATGATCGCCGGCAGTCTGAGGAAGCACTTCGAGGACACCGGCGCGGCCGGAATGGCGATGACGGCGTTCGACACCGAGCTGTTCGGCCACTGGTGGTTCGAAGGCCCGCTCTTCATTTACCACGTAATCAAATGGATCAACTCAGACCCCGAACTCAAAACGGAAACCTGTTCGGAATATCTGCAGCGGATGCCGCCGGTGACCGACCTCTTTCTGCCGGAATCCTCATGGGGCGCGGGATACAACTCATCGACGTGGATCAACGAGGAAGTGGCGTGGCTGATCGACCGCGAGTACGACGCGGAACGCGACATGCAGAACCTCGCGCGGGAATTTTTCTACACTGAGGAACCCGAGCTGATAAAAATGCTGAAACAGTGCGCGCGCGAGCTTATGCTCCTGCAGTCGTCCGACTGGAAGTTCATGATAACGAACTGGAGCACGCGCGACCACGCCGAAATGCGGGCGGTTATGCACTACAACGACTTCAAGCGGCTCGCGAGAATGGCGCGCGAATACGGACACGGCAATTTCGTCGAACAGAGCGAATGGACGTTCCTCGGCGACTGCATGGCGCGGGACCGGCTGTTCCCGGATATCGATTTCAAATGGTTTGCAAACCCGTCCGTACCGGCGGTTTCATAGGCGGGCGACACGTCCGAACGGTTTGGCGGAGGCCGCCGCCAAAATGATTTCCGGAGTCGGAAAAAGCGTGTTAGTTTAAAAAATAATATAAATAAGGATATTATATTGAACATTGCTTTCGGGCTTTTTGCGTTGCCCGGATAAGAATAAGATAAAGATGGCATCTATAAGAGTCGTTCACACATCAGATATACACCTCGGCCGCCGGTTCCCGAATCTGGACCGCGAAGCCGAACTGTTGCGCTCCGGCGATATCGGCCGCGTGTTCAACGAGCTCATTGATTACGTCATTAAAAACAAAACACACCTCCTGCTGATCTCAGGCGGCCTGTTCGACAAGATTCATCCCACGCGGGAAACAGTCTCCGCCGCGCTCGGCGCGTTCGGCCGGATACACGACGCACTGCCGAACACCCGGATCGTTCTCACACCCGGACAAGAGGAACTCCTCCTCAAAAAAGACAGCGAGCCGGATTGCAGCCTCTCGATCTTCAACCACCTGAATTACGTGAGAGTGATCGGAGCGGGCGCGGAACCGGAAAGCGTGCAGCTCGAATTCGACGGCGGCAAGGTTCAGATAAGCTCGTGTCAGGCAGCCGCTTTCTTCGATGAAGAATTCAAAAAACGAAGCATCCCCGCCCCGAAGGACAAGGCCGGGATATTCATGCTCTGCGCATACTCCCGCAGGCAGGACCTGATGAACATCACCAACGACCTGCTTAGGGAAAAGATACTCAACCCGCTTCACGAGCGCGGATACCAGTACGTCGCGCTCGGCCACCGGCACAAGCTGGACTTGATCGACTCGGGCGATTTCACGGCGATCTTCCCGGGCAGCCTCGAACGGTTCAACTTCGAGGAAGACCGCGAGAGGAAATGCTTTATCACATTCACGATAGACGACGGAAAAGTGTCGGCGCCGCAGACGGTTCGCACGTCCGCGAGGCCGCTCGAATACATCAACGTGACGTGCTCGCTGGACGGCAAGGACATCGAGAGCGGATTCAGCGACATCGGCAGGCGCGGCAACAAGGACAAAATCCTTTTCATCGTGCTGAACGGGCAATCGACATTCGATACATTCAACAACTTCCAGAAGAGCGCCACACTCTCCAAGCTGAGAGATAGGTTCGCGTTCGTGCACATCGAGAACAGGCTCGTGCTGGTGGACGAAACCGACGAGTTCAAGCTTGAAGCGTTGCGGGTGGGAACACCGGCGGAGGAGTTCAAACGGTTCGTGAGCCGCGAAATTCTCGAAGCGAAAGAGCGCGGCGAGGAAGTAAAACTCCTCGAAGAATTGTATGAAGCCGGAGTGAAGGAGATAGAGGAAAGCCTGTGATAATCGCCGGACTCAAAGCCGAAAACTTCATGCGTTTCGACAAGTTCGAGATGAAGTCGCTGCCCGAGCGCGGGCTGATCGGCATTTTCGGCGACAACGAATGCGGAAAATCGACGATCGGCGAACTGATCTGCTTCGCGATTTTCGGCCGCACGACGAGATCGCCGCAGGGCGAGCCGCGGAAGATAGTCAAATGGGGCGCGGACACATGCACCGCAGAGATTACGTTCTCCACCGGCGGTGAAACTTATAAAATTATGCGCAGGATTTCAGCGGACGGCACGAAAGACGGCCGCATGATCTGCGTCGCGCCGAACAAGGTGCTCGCCACGACGTGGGATCAGATCGAGGCGCGGATTCAGGAACTTCTCGGATACTCATTTAAAGAATTCAGATATTCGATGTTCATCGCCCAGAAAGAGCTCGACATAATGCTGAGCGACGCAGAAGACCGGCGGTTCGTCCTGAACAACATGCTCGGCGTCGGGTTCATGGAAAAAATGTCGAAGAAGGTCGCTTCCAAGCGTATCAACGTTGAGGTCGAGCTTAAAGAGATAAGAAGACGCCTCGAAGACAAACAGGAAGTGCTTCAGGTTTATCAGGCGCGGGAAAACGATCTGGAACGGATCGGCAAACGGATCGACGACGCCAACGGACGCCTGATCGGCCTGCTCCACGAACGCGACCGCGTTAAATCCACACTCTCGATGCTCGACGACATTCGCCGGAAGTCCGAGCAAGTGGAAATTCTTGACCTGCGGATCAAGAGTCGCCGGGATCAGTTGAGGCAGATCGAAGTCGAATGCAGCAGGCTGATGAGGGAAGCCGAC